>JANNWJ010000069.1:0-41672 GCA_031414755.1 Pirellulaceae bacterium
AATACATCGAAACGTTTTACAATTCAGAAAGAATCCATCAAACTCTGGATTATCAGACCCCCGACGAATTCGAAAGAATGTACCATGCAGCTCTAGCTGCTTAACAACAAAACCGGAGTCCACCAGTACTGGGCTATCGCACACATGGATTCGATATGCGTATTCGAATGGTATGAGTGTCTACATGCATAACCATGGAGTCGCACAGTACGGCCTAAATATACGCGATGACATGGTGAAGGTGCGAGCGTTGAGCGACAACTATTATGCATTACAAGACCTGCAACATCGGCTGCGAGAGTTTGAGCACACGAAGGACTTTACGAAATTGTCGCCCCATGAAGAACTGCTTAAGAATGCGGTCGATTCGCTTAACACTAAATTGGGGAGGCCACGCTAATGGGTGGTGGAGGCGGAGGTGGGTACTTTTCCAGCGGAAAGTCCGCTGAAGAACTTGCGAAAGGCGCACGAGACGCGGAAAAGAATGCGATGAACGAAGCATTCGAAATCGAAGTCGCGGATTTTCTCGGGGAGCAGTTAGCTGACTTTAATGATCGTGATGTCGAGGGAATTCGAAAGACACTGGAAGACATCAAGAACGCGATTGAAGATGAAATCGAAGGAACGATTGATACGATGTTTGGAGGTTCAGTTGCGAAGCATACGTATGTTGACGGTTTGAGTGACATCGACACATTGTTGATTCTCAATAACAGCGAACTTGCAAATTCGTCGCCGAATGAAGTTAAGGATACGCTTTCGCGGATTCTGTCGGAACGGTACGGAGCAGACTCCGTTTACAAGGGACAACTAGCTGTAACGGTCAAAAGAGATGGCAAGGAGATTCAAATACTTCCGGCGCTACGTGACAAAAAGGGCCTAAAGATTGCCGATAGTACAGGGAATGGCTGGTCCAAGATTAATCCTCAAAAGTTTATCGAGAAACTGATCTCGTCCAACAAGGAACTTAGCGGAAAACTTGTCCCCTCGATAAAGCTTATCAAGGGGATTTTATCAAACCTTCCTGATCAACGAAAGCTAACCGGATACCATGTTGAATCGCTGGCCATCGAGGTATTCAAGAACTACACTGGGGCAAAGACCACGAAAGACATGTTGCGGCATTTCTTCGAAAAATCGTCGGAGTTTATTCGGCAACCCATTAAGGACTCAACTGGACAGTCAGTGCATACGGATGCGTACCTTGGAGAGGCAAACAGCCTTCAGCGACGAATTGTTGCCGACGCACTTTCAAGAATTGGCAGGCGAGTAAAAAATGCCGATGGCGCACAATCAATCGACCGGTGGCGAGGCCTTTTCGATGAATAGTCGGAAGCGAACAAGGCAGGGGATTTTCGTCATTCTGACGATTGATTTTGTATGGGGGCTTCTGAATACGCGTTTCGTAGGGGCTTCACTGTTTTTGTGAGTCTTGGCGTTTGCTCGTGACGACATATTCAATCAATTGGGGTATGATCCTCTGTATTGAGGCGAATCAAAAGTTAAGCAAACGTTAGTCGGATAACCCAAACCAGCCAACTTGAGATTTAGGCCAAGCTGAAAAGGGATTCAAGAAAAAAAGGACTAGGGAATGCACCAGAACGGTATGTTGTCGATTAGTGATGTCAACTTAGCGACAATGTATTTGGACTTTAAGGAATTCGTTTTAGATGCTGGATTCGAAAACGAAATCGACTGGCAAGCTGAACTCAATTTTGACGACACTACCGAGACGGACTTTCTCCGAGAAGCGGCTTGGGTAGTTTTGAATTCTGGTTTTCGCGAATCGGTTGTTCGTTCATTTTTTCCGCGAATAAGCAATGCATTCTTTGATTGGAAATGCGCGAATCGAATTGCAGAAAATGTCGATTATTGCATTTCGGAAGCGATTGCCGTGTTTGGAAATAGACCAAAGATCCAAGCGATTGCTCAAATTGCTTTGGCAGTTCATGAAATTGGATTTAGCGCAATTCGCAAGGAAATCAAGGAACACACGACGGAATACCTTAAGAGATTCCCGTTTATTGGACCTGTTACGACGTTTCATTTGGCAAAGAATCTTGGAATACCAACGTCTAAACCGGATCGCCATTTGGTGCGGCTTGCAAACTTTACAGGCTTCAATTCTGTTCGGGAGTTGTGTTGCCGAATTGGTGAAATTGTCGGGGATTCGGTCGCGGTTGTTGATTTAGTCCTTTGGCGATACGCGACGTTGAACAACGATTTTATTGAGACAGTTCCTAACTTTTCTTTGTCGCAAAAAAATCCACAATCGAAACTTTGTGGTACCTGCTAGTGAATGCTTGTTCAGTGAACAACGCCGATCGCGCTTCGGTTGGCATTCACTTTTCTTTGACGTTTTACACCTAATTGCCTCGTACAGGAGACGGCCGCGCGGCCGCAGAAGGTATTCGATAAATGTGACTTTGGAAGAGTGTTGTGTACATAGGGTGATTCCGGCGGGTGAAGAGTTGAATCGTCATGTGGTGGAGAATCTTTATCGGGCTGATGCACTTCTGTTTGGCCGGTTGACTCACGAAACGATGGAGGCGGCGAGTGAAGGAATTCAATCGTTGTTTGCCTGAAGATGTTCGAATAAAAAAGAGACTCGCGTCACACAGGATGTTTTGTCATCAACATGCTTCGGTCACATCGACCGATGCCTCCAATTAAGGAACGCTGGCGAACTGGTGACGGCGAAACTGAACGAAATCATGACAGGAAAGCGGTGATTTCTGCTGTTGTCATTAACTCCGGTTGCTTGTTGTCGAATGTACCGTTGCGCATGGTTGGGGACCATGTGATGCGCATATCGAGCTTTTGTTGGGTGAAAAGCCACAGGGCTTCCTTGGCTCCTTCAATGCCGGGAGGATCATTGTCGAACATAAGATTGACCCGCCCATTTGCAAGCTGCTTCGCCCAGCCGGTGATTTTATTTACTTGAGATTCAGTGATGTTGTTGGACATGATGGCGAGCGATGGGATGTTGAGGTTATCGAGATTTATGACATCGTTAAAGCCTTCGACGATGATCAGTCCGTGTTTGGCTATGAATTCACGATAGCCAGGTTCATCGAGGCGGCTGACTTGTTGGCCGAACAGTTCCTGGCCGCGATGAAAGCCTTTGGGGAATCGGTGTTTGGCCGGCGGTTGCCGGTCGCCCCGTTCGCCGGGAACCAGACTTTGGAACTCCTTTTCCTTTTGTTCGTGATGGACATCGCGGGCGACCCAACAAAGGACTTTTCCAGCTTCACTGAACACCGGATACACAATGCTGCCGCGTAGGCTCCATCCCCGTTTGTCGCCGCCACCGTCGTTTGGCAAATATCCGACTCGCCATTTTTTCATGGACTCGGGTGTTAGGCACGGATGCTTACGGGCGTACGCCGCCGCCGCAGGGTTCATAGCCGCAATATCCGTGATGAACTTCTCATCGATATTGTGAAGTTCACGGACTTTTTCATCAGCCGAGTCAATGAGTGCCACATTTCGAAGTGGCGGAATCGACGGTTTCGCAACATCAGCTTGTGTTGCTAATTGGGTCTCTGTCGATTGGTTCTTCGAACGGGTATCGGTTCCGGCAAGAATTCGCTTGACTCGTTGAAATTCTTCCCCTTTGAGCTTGCCCCCCAAGGGCCGCTGTCCCGATACCCAGCCGTGCATCAGTGTCAATAGATTGCCGCGAAACTTTTCGCAGTGATAAGCGTGGCATTGAAAGACTTTTTGCGGGTTATTAATGTTGATCGCAATTTCCTTGCGACCAGCATGATCGCCAGGGCAATTGAAGGGGCAATCCATGCGGACTTCGGTTCCCGATCCCTTTGTGTTGAGCGACACGCCGCATTTGCCCGCCGCTACTTCCAGCGTCGTTTCGGCCTGCAGTTTGTCTACGTCGATGTAGCCACCAGGACGTTCCATAATTGTGTGAGCCAGATCGTAGCAACTGCTATGCTGTTCGGCAAACATGTCGATTGTTGTCACACTTAGCGAACGCGATTTTGCTTTGCTCCGGCTTCTCGAAATGACTCCGGCCACCGCAACGCAGATTCGCAAGGCGAGCGTCACATTTTCCGGCGAACCGTTTCGCGACGAACGGCGAGTCCGCGAACGATTGCAAACGCTGTCGCAGGCAAGTTTCACCAAGACCTGCTCGGCGTCGTTGATCGGCGGCGGTTTGTCGCATTATTTCCGGCTCACCCCTGCCGGTTATCGAGCCCTTCATCCCGACTCGGATCAACCTGCTCCCAAAAGCACACTGTCCGAAATCGCTCCATCGCGATTCCAGCACACAATGATGACTACAGAGGTGATCGTTCACATGCTCACGTCGTGCCATACCAGTCGCGTCCGAATTCTGCAATTCCTTGGCGATGGGCGGCTGACATTGGAAGTAGGGGAGTATCGGCAACAACCCGATTGCCATTTTCAGCTGGAACAAAGTGGCCGAGTCTTCAACACGTTGTTCGAGATCGACAATTCGACCGAGCCGCTAGATTCGCGGCGTGAACAGAGTATCCGTACCAAGATTCTGGGATACGAGTCGTATCAAGACTGGGTCATTCGGTGCTGGAACAACGCCGGACGAGTCGGCACACGACCCAGCTTTCGAGTCGTGTTTCTCACCAAAGGTGCCGAACGAGCCAATCACATGTTGTGGCTTGCTCAATCGCTTACCCGCAACAAGGACCGACGTCTGGTCTACGCGACAACGCAAGACTCGTTTTTGAATTGTCCCCACGCCGTGACCACACCCATACTCAATGACCATCACGGTCACTGGCAAGCCATGATCAATGCGCAGCCAACATCCGGCTTTGCACCCCGTCCACCGATTCGGCTCACTCCACCAATCGCGATTCCGCGAGTCATCTGATACCCTTTTCAAGCTGATGTGTTCGCACGAATGGCCCCGACGCGGGTACCAAGCCGCATCCCTTCTTCCACCCCCATGGAACCAGGCACAGGGTCTTCGTCCGTGAGACGCCCTCAGCACCGCCTCGGGAGATTCACGCACGTCAAACGAGGCGGTTTTCTAGTTGGCCGCCTTCTGGGGATCACTTCATCAATATGTTTTGGACGATTACACCCCTGTCTAGTTAGCGATCAAGGTGCATCCAACTTCCGTGTTACCGCCATTAGTGAAACATTCGGCAAAGATCGATTCCGACTCGGAACTACCCTCCTTGATGAAGCAAATGTCCAATCGGTAAAAACACCACGACTGCAGACCATCATTTTTTTGTGGGATTTCGACAACCTGAAACGACCGGTCCAGCTTTTGGCCCGAAGGTAATTCACTTTCCTTACCAAATTCGATTGTTCTGATTTTTTCAAATTCATAATCGCCGACTAGATCTGATACGACGACAAATACATCTGGTTTTGCCTGTGAGAGTGATTCAATCTGCTCTTCGATTTCAGAGACACGTTTATCACAAAGGTCAACATAACGTTGGGTTTCACCCTCATTGTCACTGGAAACAAATAATGTTTGGGCGACGAATCCTTGGTATTGCCCGCCTGAGTCGACGTGGAAACCCTTCTCCAACTCTTGATTATCCAAAAATGCCGCCACCTGTATCGGATGAGTGTCCCCCGTCTGGCCAGCTGCCTTGGCGGTTTCCTTCAAATGGAGTTTCTCCTCGACATAATAGTCCCGAAGAACGTGCAGGCGTTCGATTTCCGAGTACTGGTCTACACGGGCAACAACGTCATCCGACGGCAAACAGGAGAAAACCGTCATAGTAACATTAATAATCTTGATTTTACGCAACGAACCGTTATTGAAACTGATAAGGCCGCTGTACATCCTCGGTTCATTGGGGCCAAAGTTTGTTCGAGTCAACGCGAGCGAGACATCGAGTTCCGGCTTCAATTCATTGACAGCCCTTTGTTCGGCAGCTGTATATTGCATTGTAAATACTGTCGCAATGGCACCCAAACCAAAAATTACAATGGCCACCACCGGCGTAAGCAAAACATTGATCCAATATCGCCGACGTTTAGCCCTTTCACTTACCTCTTCGTTCGCGAGCAAACTATTCCCTTCTGACATCCAGTACCTCCATTTTCAAAACTTTCGTCCCAATTCGTATTCGTTACAGATGATCGGTTCTTGCCAACAGATTTTTGACTGAAAACGGTCATTAGGCAAATCACCCTTCAAAACGCCCCGGTGCCAATGCGGAACCGTTTGAGACACTCAAAGAACAGGACAACCAATACCTGCACAGTCCTCAATGATGCCAAGAACGAGGTCAAGATTCGTCTGGAGTCCATCGATTGCCCAGAATCCAAACAACCATATGGCGAAAAAGCGAAACCGGCGCTGAGTAGGTTGGTTTTCGGGAAAACTGTTACCGTATTGGAGGCTTGCGAGAATGAACAGGGTTAATTCGTACCCGACATCAGGATATTTTGATTCCGGATTGATGCGCTAATCTATAGAAGTGCATCTTTCGGTTTCTGCACCGGCAAACAACGAGCGGTCGCCAAGATATATGGAGAAGGCACTTGCGGCCATACATCAGGGCTTGTCTCGATGGGAATCGTTTTCTGTTGGATTCGGGAATACGGAAGGCCAGGTTGCGCTATTCATGCGGTGCCCGCGAAGCCTGCGGCAAAAAGTCGTTGATCCGATCGAGGCGAACTATCCTCTATGTGCAATCACCGAAGAACTGGTGCGGGCCGACCGTTCTGACACAGAAGCTTGGAGCACAAATGTTCGCCTAACCCCAGAGTTATTTCCGATACTTCGGCATTCGCAGTTCGAAGACATGCTGAACCATTCGTTTGCGGATCCGCTAGGCAGTCTGCTTCGGGCATTGCGTAATGATGAGGCTCAGGCCTCCATCGAATTCACCTTGCGACGAGCTTCTCACAGAAAGTCGACTCGCGCCTTTAAGGCCATCAAGTTGCTGGATCGCAAATTCTTTCACGACCACCATCGCCTGGCGCGATATTTTGCAAGGAATATAGTGCAGGGTCGCTACCGGTGGGCTGCCCTATTACTTGGTCGGCTTGCCGCCCGTAGCGAGATTCCGACACACACGGCAATCGACACAACGGGAAGTCGTGCCCACGACCGTGAAGATGACCTGCAAGCGGCTGCGGACAAGGTCGGCGGGCATCTCTTTGAAACGTCGATCCGCGTTTCGGTTTCCGTACCGAAGGGACACAATCGACTTGCATTTGATCAACTTAAGACCATCGTCGGTACACTTGGTACGTTTACGCGATCGCGACTTGCCACTTTTAAGATGAGCAAGCCCTTTCAGGGTTCAGGTCGCCATAGCGATCAATGCTTCTTGATGAGCCATGAAGAGCTTGCAACGATTTGGCACCCGCCAACGGTGATGGCTGCCGCTGAACGATTGCGTGTTACGGAATTCATGGAGCTGGAAGCTCCAGTTCGATTCCACTCAGAAAAAGGAGTGGGAAATGTGACGATTGGACAAGTCAAGTTTCGCGGTGATTCGCGACCAGTTGTGCTTGGGCAGGAGGACCGTCGACGTCACATGTATGTTGTTGGAAAGACAGGTATGGGCAAGACCAATTTGTTGAACAACATGATTGCCGATGATATCGCTGCAGGCAGGGGAGTCTGTCTTGTCGATCCGCACGGCGATTTGGCTGAATCGATTGCCGGCATTGTGCCCAGGCATCGAACCAATGACGTGATTTTGTTTGACGCCGCCAGCCGGGAATGCACGGTCGGCTTCAATCCCTTGGATTGCCCAGATTATTCGAGAATCGATCAAGTTACGTCTGGAGTGGTCAGCGCGTTCAAAAAACTGAACGATTCCTGGGGTCCGCGACTGGAAGACACTCTCCGCAACGCGGTGTTTGCCATTGTCGAGCAGCGCGGCAATTTGATGTCGGTGATGAAACTGCTCGGCGAGAAGAGTTTCCGTGAGCAGATCGTCCCGAATATCCGCGATGAGGTTGTTCGCTCGTTTTGGATTCATGAGTTCGCCGGCTGGAGCGACAATTATCGAACCGAGGCGGTCGCCGCGATCCAAAATAAAATCCGTCCGTTTCTTACCAATACAAACATTCGCGCCATCGTCAGTAATCCTCGCAATTGCATCGATTTGCGCCGAATCATGGACGAAGGGAAGGTCCTCATTGTCAATCTCAGCAAGGGACGATTGGGCGAAGACAATTCAACTCTACTCGGTGCGTTTCTGATTACCAGCCTCCAGCAGTCAGCAATGACTCGTGCCGACATCCCGGAATCGGAACGACGGGACTTCATGCTTTATGTCGACGAGTTCCAAAACTTTACGACCGGGTCGTTTGCGGCAGTTTTATCGGAATCGCGCAAGTACCGATTGTCGCTTATCATCGCGCATCAATACCTTTCGCAATTAAACGAAGAAACCGCGGACGCCGTGTTCGGCAACGTCGGCTCTATCATCGCCTTCCAGGTTGGCAGTGACGACGCAGAAACATTTGCCCGGCAACTTGGCAAGTATCCCGGCCAGATCGGAGCTGAGAATTTTACCGGACTTCCAAAATACACAGCGTATGCTCGTGTGTTGATTGACGGTTTGCCATCCAACCCATTTTCAATGACGACGTTTGCGCCAAAAAACGAATTTGACCATGAAAGAGCGGAAACCATTCGCCGTGTTTCAAGCCGCCGATTTTCTGCCTCACGGCAAACATCATCTAACCCCACGTAACTCAAATTGCCGCGACACGACATATCTTTTCATTTGGACTCCAGCAGCGATACACGCCGCGGTAGTTCCGCAAGCTCAAGGTCATCGAGTCGTGAGTCAATGGCGTCAAGCTGGTAAGTGAGATTACTTTCGGCCAACGCAATCCGTTTTTCCAAATTGTCCAGGCGATGTTCGAAGCGATCGTAGATCCGTTGTTCCATGGCAACCATATGTTCCAAAACGGTCTTGAGCGTGATTTTTGGCGGCATGATTCAAGAATACTGATGTTCCGCTACCCGCGCAACTCCAAACCCGATGCGTTTTCGGCCATTGACCTCGTGCACTGTCCAGCGACAAAGCAAATGGTTTGTTCCATCGATTATGTCCAGAATCAGGATTGAGAGATTAACCATTGGTTCGGAGGATTGACCAACGGCAAATCCGATTCAGTTTTGGGTGTGCTACAATGTTCGTCCATTGCAGTCGATTTCCAATTCAAATTTCGGCCCGTTAATCGCTTATCTCGTTCCCGGTGCCACGGCGCTCTGGGGATGTTCACAGTTTTCGCCAGTTCTGAAATCCTGGTTTGCATCCTCACCAGGAAACTTGCCAACGATTGGCGGTTTTCTGTATCTGACTTTTGCATCCGTAGCTGCGGGTATGATTGTTTCTGCGGTGCGCTGGGCCGGAGTCGATTCAATTCATCGAATATCCGGTCTAAAGCCACCTCGCCTGGACTTTTCATCGCTCCCCGGCAAAGTCGATGCATTCAATTTGCTAATAGAAATCCACTACCGGCATTACCAGTTCTACGCAAACATGTTTGTCGCGACTTTTTTTGCGTATCTCTGCTTCCGAATTTCACCAGACTCAGCCGGAGTGACAGTTTTGGTTGATATCGGCTTTGTGGGATTGGAAACCGTTTTCTTCCTGACCTCCAGAGATACTTTGTGCAAGTACTACACAAGGACGGCACAGTTGTTGAACACGATGGATTAGACCGGACAATTCAAAAATTCATCGACGACCCGCAAGTTCCGATTCCAACGATTTCACGAACAGAAGCAACGGCACACCAAGTTTCGCAAGAATTGTCCGGAGCTGAATAACGTCTAACCGGCGGTCGCCTCGCTCGATTTTGCTGACATACGACTGGGTTTGACAAAGGAGTTCTGCCAACTGGACCTGGGTAACTCCAGCGTTCTCACGGAATTCCCTGAGCAATCGCAGCATTGCCCGGTATTCCCGCGTGTAAATCGATTTTTCACCCCGGCTCTTGCCATTCATGACCGCAGAGCATAGAGTCCAGTGTGGAATAGTCCAATTTGGACTATTTCGGGGCGTTTTCACACGAGATTTATTGAAAGGAGCCAAAAATGGCCAACGGCGGAGGACCTCACAAGTCCCAGAAACCAAAAACATCCAAGAAGCCCAAACCAAGCGTCAAGAAGGACAAGCCGGCGAAAAACGGGAAGTGATCCCCAAGTATTCGACCGCATCCTCTTCGAAGTCATGATGGGAAGTGTCGCTTCTCGTCATGACTTTATTTTTCCAATCGTGGATTACGTCCCCGCGTGTTTATTGTCGACGGGTTCGCTGTTCGAATTGTGGCCTTCATTTACTGTGACTGGTTCTGTCGACTTCGTTTGATCATTGCGGTTTGCTTCGCAAAAAACTTCAACCGCCTCCTGGAGCAACTTCGTAATGGGGCGTCTCGTCTCAATGCTGAGCTTTTTCAGCACCTTCATATTCGCTGCCGACAATCGACTGGCTGGCCAGGGATATCCAATGGGATCAAGCAACGGATCGTATTCTTTCTGCCGGACCCGTTTCGGCCGGTCAGGTGGTCCCTCGCCAATGATATATTCCGGTATTCCCATTTGCAGCCCAGCCTGAATCACAATCATCAATCAGGCAAGTTCCTGAATTGTGTTGCCGAAGTCCGCGACTTACGTCCAGCCATGCATCGATTCAGGTATCTTTCCTTCCGCTGTTCTCTCACAACAACGGAGTTACACCGTGAGTACATCACTCATTCTGCATTGTGGAGCTCAGGAAGTTGCGCGTGACGATCTGGGGCATATCTTTGCGCCACCGTCCACGACGACCTGGTTCCCTGTAAAACATTCGACGGTACTTGATGCTGTTGAAGGGACGCTTGATCGAGCCGGATTTGCAATTACGAAATCCCGCTTGTCAGTTTCTCGTGAAGGATTGCGATTTTTTGGCGTTCTGGACCTCCAGTCACACATCGGCGAGTCCGAATCGCTTTCGATTGGAATCCGGAATTCAAATGATCGAAGTTTTCCGCTCGGATTTTGTTGCGGTACTCGCACTTTTGTCTGTGACAACCTGGCATTCTCGTCAGAAGTTGTCATTGCAAAAAAGCACACTCGATTCGGTGAAAACAGGTATCGCGAAGGGATCGCCAACGCCGTATCGACCTTGCCGCAGTTCGTCGCAAATGAAACACGACGAATTGAATCGATGAAATCGGAAGAGCTCTCCGAAGACCAGGCGAACAGTCTGATTCTCAAATCGGCTGAACGTCGGGTCATCGGCTGGAGAGCTATTCCCGAAGTGCTTCGCGAGTGGCGGGCACCATCAAACGAAGCGTTTCAACCACGAACAGCGTATTCGCTGTTGAACGCCTTCACCGAGGTGCTCAAGGGACGCTTTGAAAAGTATCCGCTCAAGGCGGCATACGAAACGATCAGTTTGCAAAAGTTGCTTTGCCCGGATGACAAAGCATTGGCTTGCTAGGGATTGGCGTCAATCAACTTTTTTTTGAAAGGAGTCCCGGCGTGTCCGAGACCAAAGAAAAAACCGCTTCGAACAAGGCTCCAGTCACAAGTTTTGGGCCCTACTCAAGCGGTAATGGCAACTCAATTGAAGTTGCCGTGTGGATAAATGAAATTGTTGTCGAGGACGACCGAAAGGTCAACGTCCATGCGATCACATTTTCCCGAAACTACCGTGACGGCGACGGCTGGAAAAAGGTGAAGTCCTTGCGACCCGCCGACCTTCCAGTTCTCGTTTACGCACTAAACAAGGCTCAAGAATGGATCTTCGAGAATCACTGAACAACGGATTAACTTTACTTTTCCCGTAGCCGGGAGAGCAGCACCACCCCTTTCGCAATTTGCGACAGGGGATTTTTGGTTGGACCCTGTCTGGACCACTGTCTGAACATGTTCGAACAGATATCTCAATAGGAAGTCGGGCATCCCGATATCGGCTGGAATATATCTTCTCGCGGCAGCCTGATTCGATTTCGTTGACGCTTTGATGAGCCATGCAGTACAAGTATTCCAGGTGTCACTTTGTCTGAATGACATTGCCCGACAATCTTCGCCGGTAATCCTGACACAACCACCTCGGTCGCTGGAGACGATTAAGTCAGTGACATAGCGATGCCTTCGCCGAAATGATCCAACCGGTCATCAGTGACTCGAACGTGCTAAAACTGGGCCTGATGAAAACGGGCTGAAAAACCTGCAGCACAACCACGAATGATTCGGTAAGATACATGGGAGGCTGCCGTTCGCTGTGGAACTTGAATGTTGATATTCCAAATTCTTCTCGCCAGACCGCTCTTTTACCGATGCCAGTCTACGACAAAAATGCCAAACTGGAACTTAGATTAACCGCTCAACCCAAGCCTCCAGCAGAAAATAGGCGATCCTATGCGCCAATCGATTGACCTCACGTTTTCCGTTCAAGCTGCGTCACCAATCAACGCGGACCACAGCTATCACTTGTATGCCGCGATTTCACGACTCTTGCCTAATGCCCATGAGTCCAATGGCATCGGCATTCACCCGATCTGCGGCCAACAGATCGGCGATCGCCAACTACAATTGACCGAGCACAGTCGACTTGCGATCAGAACATCGGCAGACCAAATTCCGCACTGGCTTGCCCTACCCGGCAAAACATTGGACATCGCCGGAGCAAAAGTCCGCATCGGCGTCCCACAGGTCTTTGCTTTGCAACCAACAACTGCAATTCGCAGCCGGTTGGTCACCACCAAGAATTGCCAAGACCAGGTTCGCTTCGAAACTGAACTGCGCCGACAACTCGACGCCTTGAGCGTTTCCAATGTAGCGATCTTCACGATTGGCAAGCGGCGTACGATGCGCATCAAAGACAAAGAGATTGTTGGCTACGAAGTGACCCTGGAGGCCCTAACCGCCGAAGAATCGCTCTCGATCCAAGAAACCGGCCTCGGCGGCCGCAGACACATGGGCTGTGGGATCTTCATGCCCGTGATTCGGAATGAGGATCGACATGAATCCTGAGAGGCTTTGGGCGAAAAGCTGGGACAATCACACTCATACGATACCTCCACGCAGTGCTTACCTCGTTGAACATCTCAAGGACGTTCTCGCAGCAGCGGATCGCGTCCTTGCGGCAACTGGAGACGACCAATTGGCCGCACTAGGATTGCCGACCGAACAATACCGCGATCGGTTCAACCGCATCGTGCGATTGGCCGCATCGATTCATGACTTGGGAAAAGCCAATAACCATTTCCAAGGGATGTTGCGAGGCCAACGTGATTCGCGTGTTGAACCGCAGGGACTTCGCCACGAATGGGTTACGATACTGATGATGAGTCACATGCGAAAATGGCTCCTTCCAGTAGTGAATGGTAGTGAACTCGATTTCGCTATTGCCGAATGGGCGGTTGCCGGACATCACCCAGCCGCCGATCACCACAGTCCGCCGCGGACTTGTCCGCATGGAGCCGGCGTTGAAATCTGTATTCAAATCGGTCACAAGGATTTTTGTGAAGTACTTAAATGGTTGACAACGGCTTTGGGTATTGATCTAGGGGACGCTCCCGAGTTCCTCGCAGATTCTCGATTATTGTTAACTGGCACGGACAACGTCTACCAAACCATCGCAATGTGGCAACGAAACGCAATACAAAAATGGGATTCACTCAACCGATCCCGAGATCGTCGTTTGGTCCCAGCTGTAAAAAACTGCCTCATTGCCGCGGACATCGCCGGATCGGCGCTCCCCAAGCTGGCATCGGATGACCATCAACTTTGGGATTGGATCGATCAGTCATTTAACTCTCGTCCAAAACCAGGAGATCTGCGGATGATTGCCAATCTCCGATTGGGAGCCAACTCGCCAAGAGATTTTCAGCAAGCGGTGGCGCAATCGCAAACATCGGTGACCTATGTGAAAGCGGGTTGCGGAAGCGGAAAGACACTCGCGGCCTATCTTTGGGCCGCTGAGAATTATCCGGAACGTCGACTTTACTTCTGCTACCCTACAACGGGAACAGCAACGGAAGGATTTAAAGACTACCTGTTTCCACCTGACGTGGAGGTTTCGGACGACGATTCATCATCAGAGTCTCAACGTGTCCGTGCATTGGGAGCAAAGCTTTTTCATAGCCGGAGAGACGTTGACTTCGAAATCATCCTGACAGCGGGAGCCGACACTCCGAGCACAGAGTCAGAAACGGCGATTCGTATCGATGCATTGGAAGGTTGGTCGACGCCGATTATAGCCTGTACTGTCGATACAGTTTTGGGGATCGTCCAGAATAACAGACGCGGTTTAATGGGCTGGCCCGCACTAGCTCAATCCACATTCGTGTTCGATGAGATCCACGCTTTCGACGACCGGCTATTTGGAGCGTTGCTTCGATTCTTGCGTGACCTACCGGGGTTACCTGTGCTGTTGATGACCGCCAGTCTTCCGACGGCTCGTGAGGAAGCGCTTCGTCGGGTGCTTGAAAAGCTTCGTCCTGAAACCTTTCGCCAATCACTCACATCAATTCCCGGTCCTACTGAACTGGAGGAACTGCCAAGATATCATCGTGCGAGTTGCTACCAAAACAATCCGCTACCTCTCATCGTCGAGACTTTGCACTCAGGAGGAAAAGTACTTTGGGTGTGCAATACCGTTGGCCGAGTCATGGAAGCAGCGAATCGCGCGGAGGCCACCGGAATCGCACCGTTGATTTATCACAGTCGTTTTCGATATGAGGATCGGGTCGCCAGACACAAGGCCGTCATCGATGAATTCAAAGGAATCGGCCCGGCATTTGCAATCTGCTCACAAGTCGCCGAAATGTCACTTGATCTTTCCGCCGATTTGTTGGTGACCGATCTTGCGCCGGTTCCTTCCATTATTCAACGACTAGGGAGGCTTAATCGCCGAGCAAGAGCGGGTGATCTCACTAAGCCGTATAAGATCATCGAGCCGGATGGACACCTTCCATACACACTCGCCGATCTCAATTCCGCGCGGGCATGGCTTGATGCACTCGAAAAAATGCCGACCGCTTCGCAGCGGCATCTGGCGGATCTCTGGGAACAAGCTGGCAATCAACCACCCGCTCTCATCGAAAGTGCGTGGCTCGATGGAGGACCGGCGACTACTGTGACAGAACTACGCGAGGCATCTCCTGGTGTTTCAGTGCTCATGGAATCTGATCGGAAAGCCGCACAAGTACGTCCTCGTAATTTAGGAAGGTACGTGTTGCCGATGCCCCCGCCCCCAAGAAACCTGAACTGGAAGAATTGGCAACATGAGCGCGGAATCCCCGTCGCACCAGCTGACACGATCACCTACGACAAATTGAGAGGTGCCGAATGGCAAAGTATAAAGTAGGTACAAAACCTAAAGGAACTTCGAAACCTAAGCCTCCAAAATCGCTTGCCCCGAATCATTTGACGATGAATCTGTTTGCTCCCGGCATGTCGGCAATTCACCGGGCAGGCTTGGGCGGCTTAGCCTGTACCCTCAGGGCAATAGAACGACAGTTCGAATCCGGGCTGCTTTCCGAGGAAGCTCTACCAGCGCCGTTTGTAAACGACGAGCCGCCATGGGAGCTCGATGAACAATCGATAACTCTTCAATTCGGTCAACCAGAGAACGCAAGCGATTACTTGCAGAGGCTGTTTGCATTTGCATTTCTCGTAAGAAAAGACGGGCTCATTAGCCTTCCAGGTCAGTACCGGAACGAGCCTTCTGCGGCAGTTTTAGCTGATTTACAGTTGGGGCTCGTTCTTACTTTTCTACAACATGGCAAAGTTCGCAGTTTGGCAAAGGAGCCCACCACAGCTACTTATGTAACGTATGGCGATGGTCTGCCGGGGATTGTTGTCGAATATCGCAAATGCTCAGGATTCAAGCATCAGAAGGGCTGGCAAGAATTGATTGACAAACACGGCTGTTTGGCAACAACTTCTATTCGAATCGATGGCCCCGTCAGTCCGGGTTCCGTTGTTCGGCACGTCGCATTCACTGGTGCCACGGCAGCAGAGGACCCGCCATCGCGAATGCTTCCGCTCTATTTTGCCTTGGTCGGATGCATGCCATTGCCGGTCAATCGCGGAGTTGGAGTCTTGCTGGTACCAGAAGTCGAAAACCTACTCGAATTTCAGGTCGATCGTCCGATGATGTCCCCATCATCGCCAAAGGAATGTTCGATTGCTAACGCGGCAGATGGTGCACTGCAAGCTCAAGTGCGACTTAAGAGTCATGCAATGTCCGCTGGGACGAAAATTCCCGGTTGTATTGCGATGACCTTTACGCCAACTCCATGGGCCAGTCAACAAAAATCGCGAGTCGCCACGATTCACATCTCAAGTTTGGATCGTCCTTCAAGTTCGTTAAATCGCTTTGAACGGGCACTCAATCACCTCCCCACACGAGTCGTTGGACGAACAATCAAAGAATCGACGGGAAGGGGAAAAAATAAAGTCGTTATTGAGCGTGTTGAATCATTTCGGACGGACAGCGTTGTCCGTCCGTTGATTGCCGAGAACTTGGCCCTCGGTCGTCCTTGGTATGCCGGATTTATCCGCCTAATGACCAAGATCAATCCGGCCACAGATAAGCCATTCCGTAAACAACTTTCCTTCGAACAAAAAGGACTCAATGCAATGATCAGTGATCCAACCATGTGGGACGAAGAAGGCGAGAAGCTCATCGTCCAAGCGGTCCACAAAGCAATGAGCATGCGCTATGCTCAAATTGCTGATGAAAACCAAGGTAACACCAAGGCCATGCAAAATCGCATGGAACGATTCCGCGACAAGCTGCGTTTAGACCTTGCCGGATCAAAAACGGCTGCCCACGTCCGATTTGCATTAGCCGACCTTTTCAGTCGCGGCGGAAATAACTCGGTACTTCGTACGGGCTGGGAAAAAGTCCTTCCAGTACTTCGACAGGATTGGCAGCTCGCCCGTGACCTCGGGTTGCTCGCCCTCGCAAGCTATGCGAGCAAGGGTGATCAGGACAAAACCAATTCAGCTTCAACAATCACCTGATCTTTTGAACCCATTAAACAAAGGGAACCCCCATGAGTCTGCACGTTTTCGCCAATTTTGTTACCCCGTTCGGTACCGCAGCAAACAACAGAGCTGAAAACGAAGGTAATATCACGACGCTTCAGAAACTTCTCTGGCAAGGAGAAACTCACAGTACCGTCAGCGCCGAGGCGATTCGATTCGCGCTACGGCGATTATTGGACGGGGTGGAGAGTTCGGGTGCAAATCGTACGTGGGACGAAAATGATCGCGCCAATATCTGGAAAGACGCTGCGTTTAAGGGCTGGGCGAGCGATAAGGGAAAGACGCACATCGACGATGACTTACTCGGATTCATGATCGCCGAAGCTGCCAAAGAAGATGGCAGCGACGACGGCAAGGGCACAGCCAATGTTCGCCGAGCGGTTCTCGAAGTCACTCGGGCTGTTTCACTCACACCCTGGGCGGGAGATGTTACGTTCAACGCCGCTTCCCCGGGAGCGACTCCTTCCGCGTCCAAGGGAGACAAGAACAAGAGCAAGAACCCTGTCCCGTACGGCACCGAGTTGCACGCAACGCGGTATCAATACGGTATCGCTTTGACACCAGAGCGGTTGCGCGAAAAGTCGCGAGCGGCTATTGCCCTCGACGCACTTTGCAAGCTCGGCACAGTAGCAGGAAATCACGGTCGATTCCTGTTTGACTTCTCACCCGATGCCGTTGTGATCCGTATCACCGACGATCCGGCCCCGCGATTGTTGTACTGTTTCTCAACGCAAGACGATGGAAAGACAGTCCAAGCTGACGCTCTCATCCAACGCATTAAGGCCAATGATGTTGATGCAAGCGAGCTTTACGTAGGAGTCAGCGATCTTGATTCTGTTCTGGCCAAACAACTTCGCGATGTTGGACTCAACCACGTTTCCGGCATCAAATCTGCCTGTGCAGCTGCAACCAAACTCATCAACCAGAAACTCAAAGTCAAGGAGTAACGCATGTTCGGTATCTACGTCAGCGTGCCAGTCGCGTGCTTTCGCAAGGGACTAGCCCGTGAATACCTCGAAACCGAAGCGATTCCACCGCCAGCCACGTGCTACGGTTTCCTGTTGTCGCTCGTTGGCGAAACCGATCGCCGACGTCATATTGGGTGCCGTGTCACTCCGGTCTTGTTAGGTAAACCGCCAACCAGTGTCGTGCTGCGGACGGTTTGGCGGGTGAAGAAGATGCCGCTCGGTTCTTCAGGAAACACGCGCCCGGACTACCAGCAACTGCTCACCGAAGTGAAACTCGTGATCTGGCTCGACTCGCAAGATGAACAATCGAGCGAAGGACCAAACCTTGAAGCACGTGCATCGCAAGCATTAAGTCATTCCGCATCGATCCGGCGGTTCGGCGGACTCTCGCTCGGGGAGAGCACGCATCTTGTCGACGAGGTGACTCCTCTGGCACGAATAGTTG
Organism: Pirellulaceae bacterium; assembly: GCA_031414755.1. GTDB lineage: Bacteria > Planctomycetota > Planctomycetia > Pirellulales > Pirellulaceae > CAJQPP01. The sequence continues at coordinate 18,407 of JANNWJ010000069.1, forward strand.
AGCGAGAACCCGATCGACTTAAGTATGCAGCCCAGGCCTTTATGCTCAAAGAACGAGGCAGACTCACGCTTCCTATCTGGGTCGATCACGTAGGCTCGGCGAAGACCCGTTACGCGACTGGCGATCTTGTCGATTGGCAGCCGCAACAGCCCCCAGATGTCCACTCTCTCCCCAAAATTCTTCCAGAGTACGAGTGATATGAACATTCTTGTTCAAGATTCCATCGAAGCAACTCCATTGCGAGTTATGTCGCTACATGCGCTGCTTTACTGCGAGCGGCTTTTCTATCTTGAAGAGATTGAAGAAATTCGTGTTGCGGATGGCTCTGTCTATGCCGGTCGCCGGTTGCATGATGATGTCGTGCCGCTGGATGATGAAACGCACGAACGGCGCAGCCTGGAAGTTGCTAGCGAAATCTGGGGGCTCATGGGCAAAGTCGATGCGGTACGAAAACGAAATGGAACTTGGATTGCATACGAACATAAACGGGGTCGCTGCCGACGTGGTGACGCGAAAGAAGTGTTGCCCTGGCCCAGTGATCGGATTCAAGCCGTCGCGTATGCCGTCCTCCTCACCGAAGCACTCGGCGAACCGGTCACCGAAGCTCGCGTGCGATACCATGCTGATAATGTGACTGCGATCATTCAAGTCGACGAAGCGGCTCTGCATGACTTGCGAGCTGCAATCGAGCGGGCTCGGCAACTCCAGCAAACAACCGCTCGTCCACCGGTGACCGAGAATGAGAATCTTTGCCTGCGCTGTTCGTTGGCCCCCGTCTGCTTGCCTGAAGAAGAACGATTGGTTTCCGATGCATCGTTGCCACCGGATCATGTGGACACCGACGCAGGCACGGATGGTGCTGACACGGATGATGAGGTGAAGCCCCGTACTCCCAAACTGTTTCCCAGCATTCGCCAAAAGCAAACGCTGCATGTTTGCTCTAACAAGGCGCATGTCGGCCGATCTGGCGAAGCACTTGTGGTCACCAGCGAGGATGCGGATCGCAAACCGGTCAAGCAACGTGTCCCAATCGAAGATATCGACTCGGTCGTGATCCATGGCTTCGGACAAGTTACCACGCAAGCCATTCATCTCTGTGCCAGCCGATCGGTCGCCGTTCAATGGATGACGTTTGGCGGAAAATTCGCGGCGGGAACGGCCAGTTCGCCTGGCCGCGTGCAGCAACGGATCCGGCAATACGCGGCCTTGAGCGACGAACCGACGCGGTTGCGATTGGCCAAGACGCTGGTCCATGCCAAGGTCGAAACTCAATTGAAATACTTGTTGCGCGCGACGCGGGGCCGCGAGTCTGCACGCGCGACGGTGCACGAACATATTGAGCGGATTCGTCAATCGCTGAGCGGTCTTGAACGAGCGGACTGTACCGCGTCGCTGTTGGGATTGGAAGGCATGGCGGCGAAAGCCTATTTCGCCGCGCTCCCTTCGCTGTTGGCCGAACAGGTTCCGCTCGCGTTGATTCCGCACGGTCGTTCCAAGCATCCGCCCAAAGACCGTTTCAATGCGATTCTGAGTTTCGGCTACGGGATGCTGTTCGGGTTTGTGCATCGATCCGCGTTGGCTGTGGGACTGGAACCCGCGTTCGGATTTTATCATCGTCCGCGCTCGGCGGCCCCGCCGCTGGTGTTGGACGTGATGGAGTTGTTTCGCACGAGTCTTTGGGAAATGCCTCTCATCGGCAGTGTCAATCGTTTGCAGTGGGATCCCGAAGCGGACTTCGCCGTGACGGTTCAAAAAGTCTGGCTCTCGGAGACCGGTCGCAAAAAAGCGATCGGCTTGTTTGAAGAACGTTTGGAGGATTCTTACAAGCACCCGCATACCGGCCAATCGATGAGTTACGCGCGGATGGTCGAATTGGAGCTCAAGTTGCTGGAAAAGGAATGGACAGGATGTGAAGGTCTGTTTGCACAACTACGGTTGCGATAAATCCCTAGAGTCTATTTGAAGGTTTTACCCAAACATGTCCCTGCGCAATTGGCATTTGATAACCTACGATGTGAGGGATGCGAAACGCCTTCGCAAAGTTGCGAAAAAGCTGGAAGGCTACGGCACGCGAATCCAATTCAGCGTTTTTCGCGTGCGCGTTGATAACCAGACGCTTGAAAAACTGCATTGGGAGTTGAATCATATCATGGAGAACGAAGACGACTTACTGGTCATTCCGCTTTGCAATGGATGTGCCTGTAAGGTTGCAGAACATTCTACTGGCGATCAATCGGATTGGGCTGGAAATCCTCCATCGTACCGAGTGATTTAGATGCCGTTTTTTCAGCGTTTTGTTGAATCAAGGATAGGCGGATGGGGGCCACTTGCCGTCATCGAAACATGCCATCTCGTTGTACAGTGCGGGTTTATGATAGTTTTTGAGAGCACGTGAAACATGAATCGGGAGAATAGCGGCAAATTTGAACTTTTCGCGACAGGTTGGCCAACTCTTATTGCTCTATTATCCAGAATTCTTTCACGTTTGGCGGAATGCGTGATTCCACCCTTGGTAAGTCCCTTATTGAATTAGACTTACAGGGGATGCTGTTCCATTTACGTTGATGCCGAAAGGCGTTGAGCACACGCCAAACCGTCGCTGCCGTTGTTGCCCCGTCGTGGTTCCATTTACGTTGATGCCGAAAGGCGTTGAGCACTTGGCAAACTGGTCAGCTTCCGTGATCTCCCATTGTTCCATTTACGTTGATGCCGAAAGGCGTTGAGCACTGAAATTACGTGACACATATAACTCGTATGTAGAGTTCCATTTACGTTGATGCCGAAAGGCGTTGAGCACACCTGCAAATCTTCCGCGATCAGGACGCGGCTATCGTTCCATTTACGTTGATGCCGAAAGGCGTTGAGCACTTAGCCACCGCTCGCGGAAAACGCCTGGATCAAAGCGTTCCATTTACGTTGATGCCGAAAGGCGTTGAGCACTTTACAGGCGGTTCGTACTTCCGGCATGGGGGGGACGTTCCATTTACGTTGATGCCGAAAGGCGTTGAGCACTTTTACGGTGCTGTAGGTGCGGCGTCTGCTTTGGGTTCCATTTACGTTGATGCCGAAAGGCGTTGAGCACTTTTTCCAGCCGACAACGCAACCAGAAAGTAACGGTTCCATTTACGTTGATGCCGAAAGGCGTTGAGCACTTAGTTCGGTTGAGGGGTGCGGACTCGAATGGTATTGTTCCATTTACGTTGATGCCGAAAGGCGTTGAGCACAAGGAAATGAGATTGGAACACTTGGGCGAACGTTCTTGTTCCATTTACGTTGATGCCGAAAGGCGTTGAGCACTCGTTATAAAATGTTTCCCGCACCCAAAGCCGGTGTTCCATTTACGTTGATGCCGAAAGGCGTTGAGCACGACTCGCCCGCTTTGATGGACTCGCCCGCTTCGATGGTTCCATTTACGTTGATGCCGAAAGGCGTTGAGCACGGCGAATACCGCGATCCGTCATTAAACTACGCCAAAGTTCCATTTACGTTGATGCCGAAAGGCGTTGAGCACCAATCGAGCGTGATACCACGCTGCCGAAGTTGTTGTTCCATTTACGTTGATGCCGAAAGGCGTTGAGCACGAAGTGAAACGAAAAAAAGACGTACAGCTATCGGTGTTCCATTTACGTTGATGCCGAAAGGCGTTGAGCACAAGTAAGCCGAAACGACTGGATCAAATGGGCCGAGTTCCATTTACGTTGATGCCGAAAGGCGTTGAGCACATATCGCACAAGATTCCAGGCAAATACAGTTTGCGTTCCATTTACGTTGATGCCGAAAGGCGTTGAGCACCCGCACGAATCTCCTGGACCGTGGCGGCAACGTTGTTCCATTTACGTTGATGCCGAAAGGCGTTGAGCACCTTCCAAGCTTCACCAACAAGGACAATGGTAAATTTTCGTTCCATTTACGTTGATGCCGAAAGGCGTTGAGCACTTCGCGGTCAGTGCGGTTGTGATTGAGGTTGCAGCGTTCCATTTACGTTGATGCCGAAAGGCGTTGAGCACGGGCAAATGATGCAATGACTTTATTGGCGAACACGCTGTTCCATTTACGTTGATGCCGAAAGGCGTTGAGCACGAAATTGATTCGACGTGCCAACTCTTTTGCAATGTTGTTCCATTTACGTTGATGCCGAAAGGCGTTGAGCACGTCATGTTTGGAGTTGCACCGGTCGCGTTCAGCTTGTTCCATTTACGTTGATGCCGAAAGGCGTTGAGCACATTAACGCCGTATCGTTGCCGCCGCCGCTCTTGTAGTTCCATTTACGTTGATGCCGAAAGGCGTTGAGCACATCGTCGTCGAAGCACTGGCAAGCGTCAAAGATTTGGTTCCATTTACGTTGATGCCGAAAGGCGTTGAGCACCGGGTTCATTCATTGGGTTGGGTCGGTTCCGTCCGCGTTCCATTTACGTTGATGCCGAAAGGCGTTGAGCACACGCGGACCTGTCTGATTTGATTCGGGCTGCTGCTGGTTCCATTTACGTTGATGCCGAAAGGCGTTGAGCACATCGAGTTTTCTACAAGATCAATTCTTATCTCAAAGTTCCATTTACGTTGATGCCGAAAGGCGTTGAGTACCGATCCTGTCCCCGCGCTCGTTACGGTCCTCCCTGAGTTCCATTTACGTTGATGCCGAAAGGCGTTGAGCACGTGGAACCGTTCCAGGAACGGATTCTGGAACACCTGTTCCATTTACGTTGATGCCGAAAGGCGTTGAACACGTCGTGGACATCATTCTTGTTGCACGCGACCTCACAAAAACCGGAGTTATCAAATGGAAAGCAGTTTTCTCGAAGACTACCTTTGGCTGCGGGGGAGACTTTCAATTGATGACGAGGACGAAGAAAGCGCCGCCCAAGACGTCCGCCAATTTCGAACGATCCTCAATGATACGCAGGGACCATTTGGTCGGATTCAATTGGCGAATATTCGCCAGTTGTTTAAGGACCAAACGGATCCAGCCGTTCGATTGGAACTTGGGGATGTCCTTGTTCACATGGGAGACCCGTTCGTCCGGCGGCAATTTCCGAATTGCCTTTCCGATGTCGATCGGGACAAGCTCGTGGTGTTTTTGCGAGAGCTGGATGGGCATGACCTGTACACTCCCGCAATGATTCAAGAGCTTGGGTTTTCGAAACAGTTCGTAGAAGCCCTCACGTTTGAATGCATGGGGTACTTTTTGGATAAAAAAGGTGGAACAAAGATGACCCGAAAGGCAGTGATTTCCGGGTATCATTTTGTTCTCTTTTTAGGTCATCAACTCAACTTGCGCCCGAAGCATTTTTTGAACGGTCGCGGTAGCCATACCGGGGAATTTGTTCCCTTGATCATTGAGAATGTTTTGTCTAACCCGCCGCCCACCGGCAGCTAGTTCGATCGGGCGTCCTTAGCGACTACGAACATCGCTCGCCTACTAGCGACACTTTTTGCGAGGTCGCAGTTGTTACAATTCCGCTCGGAGAGCGAGAAGCTTATTTGTACGGCGGAAACGTAATCATCCGCCCGGTCGCAACATCGTGGATGAATTCTCGCTTGTTCTCGTTCGCGATTGTCGTGGCGACTGATTCACTCTCGACGACAATTGAGAGATTGATTTCGCCTTGGCCGTCCCGATACCAAATGTGAATATGCGGCATCCGCGATATGCCGTCGGCACATCCAACGGATGCTTGAATCGTATGCCATCGTTTTGTCAACCATTTCGCGATCCAATGGGAATCGGGAATTGTCGTTAACGCCTCATTGTAGCCAGCAAGTGCGATGATAAACGAGTCCACCTTGGGATCAATCATTCGAGGATGATTTGCACTGACAACGACTCGACCGTAGCGCAAGATCTGTTCGCGGGTCAGTTTTGCAAGTACACCGATTTGAATCCTCTCAATCGCCTTTTTCCCACGACGTGATACGGTCGACGGATCAAGGTTTAGTCGTTTTGCGGTTAAGCGGATAGGCTCGTTTTCGGCACGCCGAATGGCGAGTTCAAGGTCGAGATCAGATCCAGCCAATGTCTTCAACTCTTGATGGAGCCTTTCTTCCAACAGGTGTTTGTAGAACCGATTTCGCTCGATTTCGTCGGAAGATAATTGATGACTGTCGGCTTGGCCAAGAATCGGTCGATGAAAAATTGCCGACTGAGGATCATGGTATCGAGTACGTGCCATATTGAGCTTCCCTTATATTTGTTCCCGACGCATTGTCGATAGTTAATGTTCGCGGAATGGTGTTGAGAGGTTTACTCCGAAAAACTGAAGGGGTGGCAAAGCCACCCCTTCAGTTCGATTTCCGGAACTAATTCAGGAATTGTCGGATGATTTCATCGCCGTCGACATCTGCATTCAACGTGGCCTCCGGATGCGTCAAAACGTGTAGTTTCCGAAGCAAACGATCTTCGATAATTTCAAACGTTTTCTTGTAGTCAGATCCAAGAGTTTGTACGAGGATCGCAATCCCCGATTCAATCAAAGCCCGCAAGCATTTCGGGCATTCCAAGAATTTGCCGTGTTGGCAATTAGGGCCATTCAAATTTGTAACTGGCATAACGCCTCCCTTTTCAACAAAAAGGTGGCGTCCACAGAGCATTCGAATGGATTGCGCTTGGCCCGAAAATCGGGCATTCTGTTTGAGCATCAACCGTCTTCGTTCTTCGTGGACGTTGTTTTGGCGGCTTGGTGCCGGACGGGAGAGTTACTGCTTTCCCGTCCACCTTACAAAGTGGATGTCGGAGTTTTGAAAAACCGATCCGGATTCCAGCCAAAAGATCAGGCGTCGGATGAACGTAAGAAATTAGGAAAACCCAAAAACATTCAAACGCGTCAGGCGGTATGGGATTTTGTTCGCGGCAACTGGTGCGTTTTTACGAATTTGATTGGTTGAAAGCCACTGAATCCAGCAGAGTGTTCAATTTCGCAACGGTGTTCAATTTCGCAAACTCGACAATTATCGTTTATTTCTTTACAGCTCTTTAGTATTGGCACTCGAAGAATTGTGTCTCGTAAACTGTTTACTCCGAGTCGATTGGTCCATAGAATTCCACGCCCTCTGATTTGAGCCAATCGTAATGAACACTTCTCATTCGACGTTCGAGACAGACCGCGAGGACCATTATTATGGCGAACTCATCTCAATCGACGACTACTGTAACGCAACTTTTAGCCGAAATTCGGAACGGAGATTCTTCGGCTTCTGATCGATTGATGAACTTAGTCTATCAGGAACTTCACTCGTCGGCCATAAACTTCATGGCCAAAGAAAGGCGAGGCGATCATCATACGCTTCAACCAACGGCACTTGTGCACGAAGCGTTCTTGCGATTGATGACAAAAACAGACATTGCAATTCCGGTAAATCGAAAGCACTTTTTTTATTCAGCAAATCGGGCAATGCGACAAATTTTGATCGAGCACCAACGAGCCCGAATGAAGGAAAAGCGTGGAGGAAAATGGAATCGGTTGGACGCCGATGTATTGGACTCGCTTTCGCTGTCGCAATCGGAGCATCCGTGGGATCTGCTATTGGCCGAAGTTCACGATCGTTACGGCCGTTCGTTTGGGGAACTGTGTGACGTCATCGATTCGTTGGAAAAAGAAAATAAACTAGCTGCGATGGTTGTTTGGTTCCGATTTGTTGGTGGAATGCAGTTCAAACAAATCGCCGAAATAATGGAGGTCGAGATAAAGCGAGTCCAGCTTTTATGGGCTATTGCCAAGAACTGGTTGACAGTGCGACTTGGATCGGTGGCGTAACAATGAACTTCAACGAACTGAGCCGAATTTCCATTGAAGCAAGTGACCTGTCGAACGATTTGAGGGAAAAGTATCTCGCCGTACTCGCGCTAGAAGTCCAGATTCGAATCGCAGCCATATTGGATGATGTTGATAAACCAGATGACGGCTTTCTTAGGCCAATCAAAGGAAACATCAGTGAACAGTTGGCCGAGTCCAAGCCGATCGACCCAATGGTCGGAAGGAAAGTCGGCCAATATACACTGATCGAGAGAATTGGGTCTGGCGGCATGGGGACGGTTTATCGCGCTCATCGCGACGGAGATTTCAAGCAAGTCGTTGCGGTCAAGTTGATTAGTGGCAACTGGCAATCAAACAAAGAAATTGTAAGACGATTTGAAAACGAGCGGCAAATTCAGGCTGCGTTGAAACATCCCGCTGTCGCCCATTTGCTCGATGGTGGTACGGTCGACGGTACACCCTACTTCGTCATGGAGTACGTTGTTGGCAAGCCAATAACGCAATACTCCCAAGACGCAAAGCTCGGAATTACTGCACGACTCGTCTTGTTCCAAAAAGTTTGCGCTGCTGTTGAATATTGTCATCAAAGCGGGGTCATCCACCGCGATCTTAAGCCAAGTAACATTCTAGTCATGGAAGACGGAAACCCAAAAATTGTCGACTTTGGAATCGCCAAGGTAATAAACGAAGGGATCAGCTTTCAAAAACCAGTTGCCCCAACGGCAACGGCGAATCGATTTGTATCGATCGATTACGCCAGTCCAGAGCAAGTCAATGGAGAATTCGTCCGAACCACCGGAGACGTCTATTCGCTCGGTGTTGTCCTGTACGAGTTGCTGACCGGATTTTTGCCTCTCAACGTTTCCGGCAAACCCAGCGGTAACCCACAGAGTTCTGATCTTCTGGCCGACGCTTTCGTCAATCTTGCATCGTCTAGGCCGGCCTGGATCGAGGCGATTTCTGAGAAAAGGGAATTGTGGTCGTTTGAAACAAGGTCGTCGACTTCGCCTGTAAAAACGACATCGCAAAGGCCAATGGTCAGAGAATAAATCGAGAGATCGACGCACCCCTGTCGTACAAGCTATAGGGGTATACTTCGAGTCGATTTCAACTTCGTCATCGCGGCACACCGTGGTATACTTCATTCATGACACCAAAGCTACCAGCCAGTCTCGCAAAAGCTGTCGGTAACCAGCCTGACGAGCCGCTTCGCACCGAAGGTGAAACAGGCGGTGTGTTTTATGTCATGACCGACCAAAGCTTACGGCAGATCATCGACGACAACACGAGGTCGGCATTACGCCAAGGCCTAGACGCGATTCATGGTGGCGACGTCACCGAACTCAACACCGACGAAATTAAGCAGCGCGCGCGTGAACGTATGGCCAAAAAGAGTTAATGGCTCGAATTGAGCTTTCAAAACCGGCGCTGGCCGACCTGGAAGGCATTTGGGATTACATTGCAACCGAAAACCACAGTCCCGTTACCGCCGATAAATTGCTTGACGACATTACCAAGACGATTCGAATGCTGACGGACTTGCCCGACGTCGGAATCTCCGCTGACGACTTGGCACCTGGATGCCGCCGAATTGTCGTTCGCAAAAAATATTTGGTTTACTACCGACCAGTCGATGCAGGAATTCAGGTGGTCCGCGTTCTTCATGGGGCACGGTACATCCATCCAGGTTATTTCGAATACCGGTCCACGGCAACCGCCCTCTGAAGATCGGCACAGGACGCTCAAAGCAACACGGTCAGAACGACCGCTGATTCTCCTCAAAGAAAAATATGGTTTTTTCAGGAAAAAGCTGGCCAACTGTATTTCACAATTCATCAACAATTAAACCCATTGCTTGAATAAAAATTTCAACAACAACACGTAAGCACCTCCAATCGCAATTATCTTTAGCCAAAACAAGCCTAAGTGTGGCCAATTGATTACTCGCGGTGCATCAAATTCACTATCCTGATCCACGTCGCGCGTAGTTTCCTTCTTCCGATGAAAAATCCCCCAAGCGGCCGCCGCATATACGTAGTGGAGAAAATCTAACGCAAGGGCCCCGATGATTATTGCTCCGACGCCAACCAACTCAGGCGGAATCGCTATTTCGCCACCTTTTTGTACCGTTTTGAAGATCCAAATTGTCGCTAGTCCAGCAAAGCCAAGTTGCCGAACAAGATCGCTCGCTTTGCCGGAAAAATATTCGTAATTCTCTCGAGCATTTTTGAGTTGCATGTATTCACGCTATTTCTTTCTCTTCGCGGGTCCTCGTGGCCCGCCGCTTCCGGTGCCCTTTTTCGACGATTTATTTCCAGCTGCTTTCTTGCTGGGTCTTCTTTTTGCCGCTTTCTTCTTTGCCGCTTTCTTCTTTGCCATTGCGTGACCCTCGGTACAATTAATTCCACTCAACGAACAGGACTTCAAGATAACATAGTATCCGGAATGAAGACAGGTATTTTGTGTGGCGGATGTTCATCTCAAATGCAGCGGTATGCGTGGTGTCTTGCGCGGTGAAGCAGAGCAGATGATGTCTTATTCGTTGGTACGTCCGGTGCCGTGTGGCGATTTCGCAATCAAATCGCATCGTTGCAGTTTGCAGCCGAGCAAGGATTGCGGGTCGGTTACTCTCAAGCCGCCTTTGCGCTACTCCACGAATGGCTTAAAGGCCAGTTCAGTGGGGCGCAAGTCAAAATTCTGAATTCATTTTGACTAAATGCCTGATGGTTCGGTAATCATACAATTGGTTCAACTAGTGATACACGCTTGAGGGGCTTCGTTAGGCCTTTACTTCGCCTGGCAAACCAACTCACACTTGATCTCCCTTACTCGGATTCAAACCAAACGGGGGCCATGTAAGCCATTTCATCTGGCGAGTTGGCGTCTCCCCTCGATACCTTCATGTAAAGGTAGTCCCATTCCCCATACTCAAGACCATCGATATCCCAGGTGTTATTGACGCCCTGGACAGTTTCAAAAGGACCGTATGTTTCCACCAACTTGGCACGGCTTGTCGCCGATTCACCCTGCACGTTGTCGGCGAAGATTTCTACCCAATAGGTCGCGACAGGTTCGTCATCATCATTGATCGAAATGTTGATCGATAGCTCAGTACCCGACGCGACAGCGTCTGTAATGATTGAGCCCACAAGCTTCCCTTGTACCTTTGCAATCAGGCGAAGGTTTTTGTCCAACGAAGCGTAGGCATGTCTATTTCGCAGAGCGTCCAAAATCGACGATTTGGACAGTTCGCCTGCTATTACCCCGGTTCGCGCATCAGTAATCGTTCCCCATGTTTCAAAATGATTATCCTGATTGGCCGTGGGCGCGAGGTGAAATCCCATGCCAAGATATCGTCGAAACTCGGATGCACTTACCGTTGTCGGCTTGACGCCACTGGCTGACGAATGAGATGGCCCATTAATCACCTCGATCAGCTGGGCCTGTTGGTCAAGCTTTGAACGCCACGTTTCAAAGTCATCGTAGTCATCTCTGCCGTATTCTATATTATTGGGACTGCTACCGTTCCAAGGATGGTTTAGTTGGAGCAAGCCTTGCTTTCCGCTGGAATCAAGATTGTTTGGCAGCCACGAGTCGAGGAGGGATGCAAAGTCGCCGTTCAAAACTTCTTCTTCATCGATCACTTTGGGAACATCAAAAACATTGGCGTGATTGCCGCTGCCAATGCTGGAAAACTCTTGTCCAAAAATCGCCACGAAAACCCCTGTCTCGGTCATGCCGTTCGCAACTGGAATGAGCGCTTCCGATCCAGGACCGACATATCGCTCATTGTTAGTTGCGATGCGCATACCATTCTCGCTGCCGGCTTGTTTGTGGTTGTGCTCAGTTAGCGCAAGAAAATCAAGTTCGCCGTTTTCGCGAGCATGGAGAAACGCCTCCCCCGGCAATCCACTGCCATCGCTGTAGGCTGTATGACTGTGCAAATTCCCAAAAAAAACTTCGAGTGCCTCATCCGCATCGCCCACAGCCATTCTTACGCCGGGTTTGATTTCCCGTTCACTAAACGGGGGCAGCGATTCTTCTTCAAGATCAACGATATCCTGGTCTGCAGGATCCTGGCATTCGCATGTGGATTCCCGTTGAACTCTTACAACCGGATCGACCGCCGGAACGTCGCCGGCTACGTCCTTATCGATAGTACTGCCGCTTTCGTTTTTTGCGGCCTTTTCGTTACTGCGTTGCTCGCCCGCTTTCGCTTCTCCAGAATTCAACGCAGTTCCATTTTGCTTGCTCGGCTGACACCCCATTAAAACACCGATTGAAACAAAAAGTATCAGGAGGACAAAGGTGATTGGTTCGATTTTTTTTCGCATTGTTTTTCTCCGTATGAATGTTTTTGTTACTGCTCGACCTATAGTTGCAACCTGAGTGAATATTGACCGGCTGACTCTCGTCCGGTGACGACAACCAGAAGGATGTTGGAATTAGTCAGAACAAGTGGTTCTGCAAATGAAAACGATTGTGTAATTGACGCAAAATATCTCGTTTGCCGAACATCGCCGGGACTCTCCCATGCAATTGAACATGACAACTTTACGTTAACGGCAGGGTCAATCTGTATTTGCACGGAATCCGCAGTAGTACCAGCATCTATCAAAAATCGGAAATAGTCTGAAGCTAAGGAGTCTACTTTGTTGTCGAATTGAAGGCCGGCTCCAACGCCAAGGTTGTTTTCCGATATCGAAAGCATCGTATTAATCACGGATTCATCTGGCCCCAGTATGATAGGATAGCCGGGTTCACCATTGGAATTGTTTCGCCAATTGTTTGTAATCCTTTCGAATGAAAACAGGGCAAAGAAATTATGCAATTCATGAAGCGGATCGGTTAGCGGCCAATTTTCCTCAATGACCTGACGTAGCGCCAATTGTTCATCACCGATCAAATCATATTTCTCAAGAAAACTAACCATTGGGCTGGAATCTGAAGCATCTGATTGCCGCATTTGGAAAAACATCCAAAATGGCAGACAATCATAGGAGCTGTTGTATAAGCCGAAATCCGGCGTCGAAAACAGCTTCGTAAGCTTCGACGCACGGCTCAATTGCTGCCAAATATACGCCTCAGCCCACGAAGCGCTACCTTCGGAAAACCACTGAAACGGTTCGGTCGGTGTCCATTTCGTGCGATACCCAAACGCGTATTGCAGCTTATGAAACAATTCATGAGCCGATGTTGGCTTTCGAATTCCCGGCGTAGATATCCAACTGGCGGCGTCAAAGTTTATTGGGCCATCGGGAGGTGAAGCGTATCCAAGCGTTTCGATATCCCGAAACAGGATTTCTATTCGTTCGCCGCCCTCGGGGACGTATGGCGAGCGCCCAAATGCCAAAGACATTCTGTTCCACGCAGTCTCAAGAAACGATGCGGTATCCTCAACAACGGCGCGATCAGGAATGTTGTCGCCAACATTTTCGCTACTGTTAGTCCACTTCAGTGTGAAATGATCCGTCATCAATTCCTGTTCAAATTCCGGAATTGCGCCATCCATGTCGGATTCGATTAGTCGGCGTTCGGCCAAGGTAAAAGCGGGGTTGCCTAACGCATTGAAGAAATTCTGGTACACATCCTCTCCGCACTCCGGGAATTCGTCCTCGATTATTCGCTCGGCCGTCGGTTCGGATTCCATCGCGAGTCCGTCTGAAACGGCAGCTGAGATCGACGCACGATGAGAAGCCGGAAATAGCTTTGCTGCTTGAGCTCTCAACTGCTCAAAGTTCGTAGTCAGCCCAGGTGTGGTCCGGCAATAGTTCTGCCACGCGCCCGCATTGTGGACGGGTATCGCCAGGCTGATGCCCTTTTCGTGCAGTTTCGGAAAGGAAAAGCGATCTGGTTGCGGCATTTTTCGTACCAAATTGGTTCGGTGAAGAATTGCTGGAATTGTTTTAACGACTTTACTTGCTCCCAGACCGAAAGTTGTTATCGCGGACAAGTTGACTTTTCGGCCCGCAAAACACATTTAATTGTTCAGACAAAACTCGTCCAACAAGCTCCCAAATTTAACCGTGCATGAAATCCCGAAAATTCTTGCCGCGCTCGATCCATGAATCATGTCCAAGCTTGCCAAACAAATTACACGTACTCATTGAGGTCTCCCCAATGGCTGTTAACCGTTGTCTAAAACCTGATATTTTCCGACTGATTGAATCTCGCAAAGCAGGAAACCACTTTTCACGTTTTAACAATAAACGGAACATCCCACAGCAATTCTGTTCGTGCGAGTGTAAATTCTATTGGATTTGCAAAACGTGCATGACTACTTATATTCTTCCCGAGTTCGAGGAAATCTCAATCCATCAGTCATCCTCTTGGCCGCCTATCTTTTTCAGCGACCTTACCTTCGACTAATGGCGTTCTGTGACTGGAGAATAAGATGACGGCCTAGTTTCGGGATGTTGATTTTTCAATCTATTCCAGAGCTTCATAAATTGATTCGCTGGAATCGGCGTGAAGCCCGACTGGTCCCTGATTTCGTAACCAGAGAGAGCATGACACAAGTCTTTGACAACATCGATGTGCCTGGAGTCTGTATTAATTCGCCATATCGTGACCAATCCGCTCGTTTCGCTGGAACCAGCGATGTAGCGGCCGTGAGGGTTGAAAAATGTTTTGTCTATTGGATCAACGGAACTAAACAACGGGCCGACCATTTCAAAAGTCGTCAAATCCCAAAGCTGAATGGCCCCATTACCTCGTTTACCGTCGTGTTGAGACCGTGGCGGGTCATTTGTATTGGTCAAAAACAATTCATTCTGGTTGCCAAATTCAATTTGCCCGAAACGAGTGCCGAACGTTTCGATGGTTTTTGAAATCGTCCCGTCCCGGTTCCAAAAGTGTACTCTGCCATCCTGAGTCGCTGTCACCGGATTGTTGGTTTTCGGGTAAAAGCGGGCCCGCACGGGTTTGGCAAAGTGGACCAGCGGATCTCGAACCGGAAGGCTCGTCATGAAATTCCAAATTGTCGCTACCTGAACGGATTCACATACAGTCAAAAGGGTTTTACTGTCGCCGCTGAATGCACAATCCTCGACATATCCTTCACCCTTATGCAGTAAATCAGAAACCTGAGTATTCGTGTTAAGGTCGAAAACTCTCGCGGATTTATCGTTGCAAGTGATCGCGACGTACTGGCCATCAGGACTAAATACGATTTTGGATACCAAATTGTTGTGAGGCCATCTCGCGATTTCTCGACCTGTCTCGCGGTCCCAAACGACGACATTTATCGCGTTGGGATATTCAAGTTGCGGTCGTAATCCCTGATACAGGTCGCGTCCCTCAGCGGCAATGACACGTTTTCCGTCCGGCGTAAAAACAACATGAGTTAATTGTTCGCCGGTTGAAAAAATGTCATCAAGTAGTCGTCCTGATTTGACATCGACAATCATTGCGTTACCGCTGGTACACGCGACAACGACTTCGGAATCATTCGGCGAAAAATTTATATCTCCGGCCGGATAGGGTAGATCGACTTCACAAACCGTATTACCTCCTGCAGTTGCAATAATTACAAGTCTTTTGTGGTCGTCACTATGACTGACCGCAACCAGGTCTCCGGAATGCGAAAGCGCACCGTGAAAGTGATTGGTGCCCGAAATGGTGGCTGTCGAACCGTTTTGAGGGTTGAAGTCCCAAATCTTGCAAAACCCGTCTTGTGAAGACGTTAGCAAATAGTGCCCGTTTTCCGTGAATTGAAGGTCACTAACCTTGTTCGAATGCCACATCTCCGAGCACACCGTTGCCTGGGAATCAAGACTCCAGACAAAAACACGATTGACGTTGTCAGCAACGGCGCAATATCTGTGCTTTGGATCAAACGCAAACGCATTGATCGTTGTACCAGTTAACAATTCGGCTTTGGTCTCGCCATTTGCCAGTGAAACTTGTCGAACGGCTCCGTCTTTTGTCGCAACCAATAAAGTTGGACCATCGGGGTTTTCGGACGTATCGAATTGAACCTTTATCACTTCTTCAAAACCCTCAACGACGCGAGCTTCCCCGGGTTTTTCCAGTCCCGTATCCCAAACCAAAATACGACCATCTCGCAAATGCCCGAGAAGTCGGTTGCTGGCCTCGTCAAACGACAAGTCAATAAGCTGCTGCGGATACGTGTAGCTGGCCCAGGGTTCCTTGTCGTCACGGGTTTCCCAAATAAATAGCGTCGATTGTTGGTTGTCGACTTCGGATTCGACAGTCGCCAATCGGTCGTTTGTCAGGAAGATTACCTGGGAAACAGGCAGGCGATGGCGAAGCACGAGTTCCGGCTCGTTCGTTTGAAAATTCCAAAGGCGAGCGGACTCGTCCGCGCTACCGGAAAGAATACGGGTATCTGACCGGTCAAATCTCAACTGGTAAATGCGTTTCGAATGATTGTTATTTTTTGCAATTAACTCGCCAGAATCCACATTCCAGACTGCAATCGTTCCTTCGCTACTGGATGCCGCAAAATGACGGCAATCGTGGCTAAATACAATACACGTGATATCGTTTAACGCGGTTTCTTCGAACAATACAACGTCTTGTTTAACATCCCAAACAATGACTCTACCGTTTCGATATCCGGAGGCGGCAAGACGATTGTCCGGGCTAAGTACAGACTGGATAATCGGCACCGTTCCGGCTTTTACCGAGACGAGCCAGGGGCATTGAGAAAGAACCGTACCGATTCGAATTCGATGGTTGGTTTCTCGCTCCGTTCTGCCAGATTCAACATCCCATGCCTCGGCCAACCAGGGCAATGCTCCAACGTTGTCGCCGCCGAGGATCAGGTCGTTACCTTTTGACACGAGCGTTCGAGCATTGGCAAATTCGGCTAATGACTTCTGTTGTTCAATTCGAGAAGAATAGCGATTTTCACGAACGCCCCAGACGGTTCCGCCAATTGCAGTTGCCAGTAACAGTACAACCAATACACAAGCAAGCGATGAGGCAACGGGATATCGTCGACAAATTCGCCAGAATTTTTCCATTCGAGAAACGGGTCTGGCAATGATGGGCTTTCCTTCGATTGCATTCCTCAGGTCACGAGCCAGTTCGCCCGAGGACGCGTAACGCTTTCCAGGCTCTTTGGCCATTGCCTTAAGAGCAATGGTTTCCATGTCGCGCGGAATAAACTCGTTTAGAGTTCTGGGCGAACGAGGTTCTTCATGCTTTATCTGATGCATGAGCAGTCGTTTGCCACCGCGAAACGGTAGTTCCCCGGTCAACATTCGGTAGAAGATAACACCGAGCGCATAAATATCAGAAAGTGGACCCACCTTCGCGGAACTACCACTAACTTGTTCCGGCGACATATACGAAGGCGTGCCAAGGACCTGGCCATCCAGGGTAATCGTGAACTCGCCAGCATCCGATCGGGCGAGTCCAAAGTCCGTAACGTACGGAACAAGGTCGTGGTTCAATAGAATGTTGGCGGGTTTCAAATCTCGATGAATTACTTTTTGACTGTGGGCATAGTTTACCGCGTCGGCAACCTTTGCCATCAACGCTGCCGATTCACTAAAGTCGATTCGACGGTGATGTATCAGGTCGCTTAGTGTCATCCCGTCAATAAACTCGCTGACAATAAACGGGGAGCCCTCATATCGCCCGATTTCATAGACTGGAACAATATTCGGATGAATCAGTCGAGCGACATGGCGGGCTTCCCGTAGAAATCGCTGCTCGTCTTCCGCTGTTAGAAATGTGCCTCCACGAGGCAGCTTGATGGCAACCGTACGATCCAGTTCAGTGTCAAAAGCTCGGTAGACGACGCCAAAGCCACCTCGTCCGACAACTTCCTGCAGTCTGAATCGACCCAGTTTTTTTAGTTGTTGGGAAAACGTGCTGGTAGCGGATCCCCGATTGACCGGGGTCAATTGAACCGAACTGCCACAGTTGCGACAAGTTACCTCGTCCAATTCGGAAACGATTTGAATTCCGGCTCCGCAATGCGGGCATTTCAATAGCGCGCCTTGATCAACCGAAAAAAACACTTCGCTGGAATCAGCAAATGTTGGTGAATTCGCCGAGACACCTCCTGAATCGGACTGTTGCATTAATTCGAAAACTTGCTTTAAAGTCTCTAGCCGGCTTTCAAGTTCAGGCTGCAGTTTTGGATGGCTGCGATTGATTTCTTCAAAATCGACAGTGTCGCCATTTTGCAATTGCCCCAGCGTAAACTCGACCAGTTGATCGACCAAATCGCCTGAGGAATTGGAATCGCCGTTTGGGTTGTCCGGGGTCGAATCCGAATTATTCATGGTTTCACATGAGAGGTGATTTACTCAGGCAAAGATCTGCCAAGACAAACCAAATGTCTTCGCGTATTGGTCAGCATTTGTCTCCAGCGCAGCAAAAACCCAAGTCAACTTCGAGACTGCGCAAGGCAAGCACGTTTCGACCCGTACCGTTAGCTGGACATATTCTCATATTCGAGTTCGCTACGGGCAACAATCGCCCGATTCGCCCGAGTGGCAAGATATCCACGTTCCCGCGCACTCGCACATAAGGTGAAAACCGACGGGGTGGCCAAGATCAGGTATTTGCTCGTGTTTGAATTTACGATCGTGTCCAGGTATTTCACACGATTGGATGGTCCCTGCAGGTTTATGGTCGAGGAATATTACAGTACCGTCGTGTCTCTGAATCCAACGGCTTTCACCTGGAGGAACTGAGAAAACAAAATTAAACCCTTCAACGCGTAGCCATTCCAATGCCTCAATGCGTTCTTCAGGCGTAAAAGGCCCAGCTTGCCATGCAGTTGACCAAACTCCTTTGACTTCGATTCCTACCAAAACTTCCTGGCTAGAGTCACCAAATACGAGATAGTTGCTTTCCATCAGTCGTCCTTTTCAATCTTGTTGGGATTTTTCGTCAAGACGTATTCCAATCGTCTTAACAGGAAATGAAATCGTCGTCGAATGGTTGCGTAATCCTTGTTCAAAATGGATGCGATCGCCCGAAGCGACAGGTTGTCTTCAAATGACATCGAAATGATTTGCCTGTCGCTGAACTCAGGAAGGTCGGCAATCGCCACGCGAAGATGTTCTGCTTGCTCGTCTCCTTCAACTATTGAACTGGGAGTTCTGATTTGATGATCGGTTAGTTCAAAATCCTCATTCCGTACTATCGGTTTTTCGGGATGTCGTTTTGCGGCTTGTGAATACTTGATTCTTGTTAACATCGCATGGCGGGCTGTGACGCGCAACCACTTATAAAACACTATAGGCATCTCATCCGATCGGTTTGAATCAACTCCATTGAACCTGCCGATGCCATTGAACACGTGAATCCACGCTTCCTGAATCAGGTCGTGCTCGCTCATCTCACCGCTCACGCGAAATCTACCTGCCCAGCTTTGTAAGGCAGGGCGATACATCAGGAAAAGACGGTCCCACGCCCCGCTGTCGCCTTGTTGTGCAGCACGTATGTCAACAACAAGCGAATTATCGCGAAACATCTGAATATCTCTCACTTGTCTCAACAGATGACGAAGGCAGGCTCGCGCGCCAGTAATTGTGCCAAGAACTGGAATGTTCCACCTACATACAATAATTCTATGGTTGGGCTGACCATCTATGCAAATCAATTCCGCAAACAAAAATCGACCGCGAAGGACGAAAGTTGGAACTGAAGATCGTCAATTCCAGAGATTGCGATTTAAGAATCCGGCTATGGAAGACAACTTCTAGGTGTTCGAAGCGGTGGCGATGGCGTCGAAATCGATTTTTTTGACATCGCGGAACTTGTCCTGAGCCGATCGTCAAACCTTTCTGTTTCCGAGCGGATTCTGCGATTATGGCTCCCGCTTTGTTCAGTCACATAGTACGAAAAGCCAAAAATCTTTCGAATTCATTTTTTTGTTGAATCAAATCGTAACTGGTGGCGTCTGTAAGAACGAACAAACGATTTCGGAATTCCCGTTGAGGTTGGATGTACACATGTTCTCGCGTTTTTTACCGAGCCAAGACGACATGATTTAGCCATATGCTCGATGCTGTTTACGCAATCTCGAGAAAAGCAGCTGAAACTCGAAATCGAACCCTAGACAAGCGAATCTAACTATGCAGTGAACGGGAGGGCGCGGCGCAGTCGGTCCAGAAGTAAAGCTCTTCTCCTCGCTCCCCGTTACCTCAGACGTTCGCCGGACAGAAGCACTCCTTAACAACGATCGAGGATTCCCATGAAGTTTTTGGCACTTGTGGTAGTCATGCTCCCAACTCTATTCGAGATTCGAGCAGATGAACCGTCGTCATTGTCGCCGAGAATGAATCTGCGGGACTTTGCCGAGTTTCACCTGTACGTCGATGAAAATGAGGATGGGGTATTAAGCGAGACAGAAGATAAACGTTCGCCTGAGGCCAAACGCCGCTTGGAATCGTTCAAGAAAGGCGTTCGCGTAATGAAATCACGCAAGCCATCGGACCCAAAGAGCTGGTTCTTTCAATCGGCTGTTCATGGCGTCACAGACGAGGCGATAATTCTAGCCGCCGATCGTGACCCTGAAGTGTTGAGCGTTCAGCGTGCAGTGTTCTGGAACCGTTGCCCTCATGACGGTGCACCTTCCGCAGATTTTCTCGTGTGGCATCGCGCATATCTTTATTATTTTGAACGCATCCTACGCGACGCCGCGGAAGACCCAACGCTCAGCTTGCCGTATTGGGACTACACGGGCGGTGACATCGCTTTCCCACGACCATTTGCTGTGCCTGAAATTGCCGATGGAGACGTAATTCCCCAAAATCCACTTTACTCATCTATTCGCGACCGAGCGTTTATGGTGGGTCGCACGACCTTGTCGGACATGGTTACAACATTAGCGCTCGAACGACTACTTTCCGAAAAGCAATTCTTTGGTCCAACGGAAGATACTGGTTTAGCCGGAGGGGTTTACGATTCGAATCCGGGAACGATGGGTTTGATCGAACGGCGACCGCACAACGATCTTCATGTTGCTATCGGCGGTGTTATTGGCGACGACCTCAGTGGTCTCATGGCAGAAGTTCAAACGGCGGCATTTGATCCAATATTTTGGGTGCATCATGCCAATATTGATCGAATCTTCGCAAAATGGGATCGACTACCTGATCGGTCCTGGGGTTATTTTCCGAACGCGTCATGGTTTGTCGATCGTCCGTGGTATTTTTACGACGTTGACGGTTCGGTACAAAACAATCCGCGTTCCTATTACCTAGCTGGCAAGAATCTCGACGTTTCGTTCGACGACGTTGACTCGACTGCTCAAGCTTTGACCGATTCGCTGCCATTCGAACTGGATGATACAAGTTCTTTTTTAGCGACATTGCCACGTAACTTTGAAATCGACCCGATAACGGGCAAGACGACTGCTAAAATTCTCCCCATGTGCGACTGTTGCCGAAAAAAGACCGTTGAAGCGGTTCTATCCGCAGATTCTTCCTTGGAATTTACGCTGAATGTTGTAGGCAGCGTTGAAGCATCACAGAAACTGATGTCGGCGACGCCTCGTGTCGAAAGACCCCAACGGGAACCACAAACGATGTTGGAAGTGTCATTCCTGCCTCCCGATACGGTTCCGAATGTTGGGTTCGAGGTTTTACTTGAAATGACTGGCAATGACGACGACAAACCGAAAACGGTTTCAGTCGGAAATTTGTCTATGTTCGGGGCTCGTCACCATGCAAGCCACAATTCCTCGAAATCACCAAGTGTTACCCAACGATTTAATATTACCGAAGTCCTGGGACAAATAAAACTCAAGCCAAGCGATTTCAAAGTTATCGTGAAACCTTACTCCCTATTCGATGACGCTGTCAAATCGACGGCACGACGTAGCGGAAACGTTTCAGTAACAAACATCGAAATAAAAATAGAATAGATAGCGCTACGTTCGTACCAATAGTCACTTGTGGAGAATGATGGAGATTAACAATGTTTCTTAGAATATTCGTCGCGTTGGGTTTAGCTTCCGCCTTTAATATTTCCAGTTATGCACAAGAACAAATTAAAAGTACCGGTGGTCCAGATAGGGGCGTTCCCCCTACGCTTTCTAAATTTCTTCAATTTGGCGATGAAGCATCGCAGAGCAAGATCGGAATGAGCTTATTTGAAGTTGAACGCATTTCACAGGAGAACACTCTGCTGAAACAAAGCTTGCAAGAGCTTCAGCTCGATCGCATCGAGCTGATGATGCAAGACCAGGGCGAACGCGGTAATGTGCTTCGCAATTCTGTTTGGCCGGCACGCACAATTGAAGTTAATTGGGAAAATCCGGACGCGGCTCCCGCTGAAGAACGCAAGTGGGTCCAAGATGTAGTTGAGCGTACGTGGTCACAATACAGCGGTATTCGATTCACCGGTTGGGGAACAACAACACCTTCGTCACGTGGAATTCGCATTCGAATTGCTGAGGACGGACCGCATTGCAAGCGACTCGGCCGTCATCTGGATGGGATGCCTGATGGTATGGTGCTTAACTTTACATTCCAAACATGGTGCCCGTCATGTGCCATAGATCGCAAGGGAAGCATCGAAAAAATCGCGGTGCACGAATTTGGACATGCAATCGGTTTTGCTCATGAACAGAATCGAACCGATGCACCCGAGTGGTGTAAACTTGAACGGCAAGGATCAGACGGTGATTGGTACATAACGATCTATGATCCGGATTCGATTATGAATTACTGCAATCCAAGATGGAATAATGACGGGCTGCTAAGTCCACTCGATATCCGTGCCGTGCAGATCCTCTACGGCCAATCCATTCCAACACCGGAACCGATATTTGAACCAACACCGGCGAATAAGGACGATGGGCGAACAAAGCGGTGAACCGAAGTCGCGGAATCAGGATTACGCGACAGCTATCATTTGCATGTTTTTACATGATGAAACAAAAGTACTGAAAGATATGCTGTCTGTTCATTACCATGGATTTGAATGTGAACAGTTCAGCACAAAAACCGGTGTGCATCCGACGGAGCCAGCAAGGGTGAAGCCGTTACCCGAACCCGAGTGGGCTACGATGTTGGGCCTAACAACGGTCGATAGTTGCCCGGCAAAGAGTAAGTGAAGCCAGGTCGGTTTGTGCGTGTTCATCAAGATGACGAGAGTAGCGTTTATCAAACCACTGATCCCCGAATGATGGTTTTAAGGATTCTCCGATGGTGTGCGATGTTCGAAACGAAGACAAAAGTCCAGTTTGAAGCTCGACGAATGGGACGTAGATTCACGTAACTCCCTTCATCATCTCCAGTTTGGAGCGCCTAAAGAAATTCATTTGTCCGAAGAAGAAAATGACTCCAGAGATTGACGCACTGCTGCAATGGGTCGACCGGCACAAGGTAACGACTGATGACGATTGAATCAACAACATTTTTTGGAATTTGGAAATTGGTGCTAGGCTATGTCAGAAAACTCGTATTGTATTGACGAATCGAAAAATGCGAAACTTTGTTTTTCGATTTTTGTTTTACAAGGACGGACTATCATGGCACGGAATCGCTTGACGGACAAACAGTGGAATTTGATTAAAGACG
>JANNWJ010000070.1:0-12623 GCA_031414755.1 Pirellulaceae bacterium
ACGTCTTTAATCAAATTCCACTGTTTGTCCGTCAAGCGATTCCGTGCCATGATAGTCCGTCCTTGTAAAACAAAAATCGAAAAACAAAGTTTCGCATTTTTCGATTCGTCAATACAATACGAGTTTTCTGACATAGCCTAATACTGGCAAGTTTTTTGTGCATGCGTCCTGATCCTGTTTGCCAAAAAAACCAGTCGAAGGAGCAGGAGGCCAGCTTGTATTACGGCATTGACCGGGATCGGTTAGACTGGCTGGGCCAGATTCATTTCGGTTCGCGCCGTGTTCTGTGATTGAATTATGCCATTAAAAAAGCACTTTTTGAATTCCTTGATCTTGTGGCTGGTCGCGATTTGCGGCCTTCTGTCAGCAGAGCTTGCCGCGCAGGATAACGACGAGGTCGAATCTGTTGACGAAGTGCAAGTGTTTATTTCGCCACCACGCGAGTTGCAACGGCCGCTGATGCGAGCCAAAGAGGCTATCGAAAAACAGGATTTTCGTCTCGCCATCGAAATGTTGAGCGGAATCCTCGATGACCATTCCAGTGAAGACTTTTTTTTCGTCGATCCGGACGACCCCCTTCGGGCGACCAGCATCCGGCTTCGAGCCCAGCAGTTGCTTGGCACGATTCCTGTCTCGTCGCGGTCCGATTACGAACTGCGCTATTCGGTTGTCGCCAGCCAGATGTTGCAGGAGGCCATAAAAACAAACGACCCGAAAGCCCTGGCGCAAGTCTCCCAGAGCTTTTTCCTGACATCGGCAGGACAAACGGCAACGGTTTTGCTGGGCCACCACTATTTCGATACGGGCAATCTGACAGCCGCCCGGCGGCATTTTGAAAAGATCGTTGCGATCCCCGCGCTCGTTGAAGGACATGATCCCGATGTTTCGATCATGCTGGCACTTTGCTATTACTTTGAAGGCGAAGAGGGAAAGGGGTGCGACTCGTTGCTGGAATTGACGCAGCGCAATCGTGCCCGACCGATATTTTTTAATGAAACCCTGATCCCGGCTTTCAGGGATGCTTCCGAGGCAGCGCGATGGCTGGCGAGCGTCATGGGAAAGGTGTCGACGGTCCGCCAGGAAATAGTGAGCGAGTGGAGAATGTTTCGCGGCAATGCCTTGCGCAACGCTTCGCAAGTCGCAAGTTTGCCGTTGGCGACACCGCGCTGGTGGGTACCGACTCTCAATTCACCTCGCGATGAATTAATCGCTGCTACGCTTTTTCAGTCGCGTCGGCAATCCGCTCAGGTGTTGCCCGTATCGATCCAGCCTTTGGCAATTGGCAACACCATTGTAACACGTTCGCTGGATCGACTGACAGGAATCGATTTGGCAACCGGCAAGCGGATTTGGGAATATCCGGCGTGGCTACCTGGATTTGAGTCGGTCGATGAACAACTTGCTGATGAACGGATGAAAGAAACGACGCAGCGCCACATCGAGCAGCGGATATGGAACGATCACTTGTACGGGCAGCTCAGCAGTAATGGCAAGGATGTGTACTTTGTGGACCAACCCGGATTTTCGCAAGCAGGTGTCCGCCGTCTGATCGTTCCGGGTGACCGTTCGATCGACGATCCACTGGGTGATCGGGTTGTCAACGCGCTTAAGTGCATTGAACTTGATCGCCAGGGAGCATTTCGCTGGGAAGTCGGAGGCGAAAGCGGCGGGGCCGAACCGGCGCTGGCAGGGGCCTTTTTTTTGGGCGCGCCTTTATTGGCAAGTGACGGGTTGTTGTATGTTATTTGCGAACAAGCCAGCGAAGGTCGCCTGGTGGCGCTAGATCCGGAAACCGGAAAACTCGAATGGTCCCAGCAAATTGGTTCATTCAATGCAGGAATGGAACTGGGCGAGAATCCGATTCGCCGGCTTGGTGGCGCAACACCGTCCGAATCAGGTGGCGTCCTGGTTTGTCCTACTTCAGCCGGTTGCCTGGTCGCTCTGGACATCCACACAAGGTCCTTGTTGTGGGGTTCCCGTTATCCGACGCTTTCGGGCATCGGCATGGAATCGATGAGGTCGATTTGGCCAACCAGTTCCCCGCCCGATGTGTCCGACCACGGAACACCAGCAATGGATTCCAGTGTCACAATTGCCGGTGATCGCGTAATTATCTTGCCGGTCGAATCGGATCGGGTATTTTGTTTCGATTTGAATTCCGGACAACCCAACTGGACTGGTTCTGACGGGTTAATCGGCCATCCGCGCCTTGACGGTTTGTTTATCTCCTGTGTCGCCGATGATGTCGTTGTACTCACAGGAAGTGATCGGGTTTGGGGGCTTGATTTACAAACGGGTGAATCGCGATGGGAGCTGTCGCTGGACACGTTCGGACAGCCGAGTGGACGTGGATGTTTGGCCAATGGCAAGTACTTTTTGCCAACAGAAAACTCCTTGATTCTCGAGTGCGACGTAGCAACAGGAAAAATCACGCGGCAGATCAAGACCAGTCATGTTCCAGGAAACCTGATCAGTCATCGTGGCGACCTGATTTCGCAAGGGCACGACTTCCTGAGCGTTTATCATCAGGCCGAAACGATTCGCGCGCAACTGGCGAAAACCAGCAAAAACACAGCGGACACCGGGCAGGTTGTATTGAGTGCTCAATTGCTGGCGTTTGATGGCGAATTGAGGAAAGCGGTCAGCACGGTAGAAAGTGTCCTCGATCGCGAAGACGGATTTTTGGCCAGGCAGACGATGGTGCGACAATTGCTGGACTGGTTGACAATCGATTATTCCTCAGCCAGGGAAGTTGCCGAGCGGCATCGTGAGTTGCTGGAACGTTTTGCGCCAACGGAGTGGTTCGCGGTTCGGTTGCGCGGATCGCTGGAAACAGGCGAAATTGCTGATGCGCTGGAGTTTGTTGCTGGCGGCAACGTGACAATCGATGAGCAGGAACTGGTTTCAGCACCCCGTGAATTCGGGCTCGACCGAAGTCACCGCGTTACAGGCAAAGAGGCATTGCGAATGCTGTTTCGCGACGCTTCGTCAACGAGCAATCGAGGTGGGCTGGATGCCGCAGCGAGCCAGTTGACCGTCTCCGACTGGCTTGCCAAACGAGAGCGCCAATTGTCACTCGACGCAATCAAGCGCTTGATCGACTGGATAGGCGATGACGCTTTTTCCGCCGACACATTGCGCGGCCTGGCCGAATCGCAATTGGTAAAAGGCGAGTTTTTGGAATGCGGGCGGACCGTTGCCCGACTTCAAAAACGCGCTGATGATTTTCAGAATCTTGAGCTGGAATGCCGCTTGCTCCGCACGGCGGGTTGGGAGCATCAGGCGATCGCCAGGATACAGACTTTTGCCAGCATGCATCCGGAGGTCTCCGGAACGGATAAACAAGGTACGTTTCCGGTTGGCGATACGGCGTCGCGCTGGTTTGGCGAATCCGTAGGCAAGAATCAATGGAGCCATTGGGCGGACGGACTGGCCACTTCGACAATCGAGAGGCAGGAGTCGGGTGGCGACGATGGCAGTGCGTTCTTGATTAAACTGGATTGCCTTGGTCAAGGTGAAAATGCGCCGGATGATTTGTCGGTTCTTGTTGACATCACCGGGCAGCGCTTGTTCGTGTACGATTCCCTGGGGAATCGACTGGGATATGTCGATTGTCAATTGAAAGATCCCTCCGGGTATTCATCGAGCTATTACCCATCGCGGATGTCGGTCGGACACTACTCGTTACACGGACACTTGTTGACGGCCAATTGTGGATTCGATCTGGTCGGAATTGACCTGAATCAATTGCGAAACGGCGTTGCCAAACCGCTTTGGCATCGAAACTTGCTGGACGAAGTGTCGATATCGGATCGCGATGTACTTTGCGGCATGCAAACACAGTATTACGACGTCCCGTGGGGGCGTGCCCGCTATCAACTGATCGGCCCCGGGGAAACTCTGGAAGGCAACTTTGCCGCCACGGCGAACAATGTTTACTTTGTCACTGGGACGAAATTGGGCTGCGTGGATGCGTTGACAGGTCGATTGCGCTGGCAACGGGGAAATGTCCCAAAATATTCGCGAGTTCTTGCCGACAAGGAATCCGTGTTTCTATTGACACCGTTGCCGGGATCGACCAGCGCGGCCCGCGTTGAAAACGCGGTTGAGATTGATGGTACGTTTGGATTTTTGCGAGGAAGTTCAGGACTGGGCGAAGTCTCGGCGCAAACGCTTTGGCATGGCTTCGACAGTACTGCGGTGATGACACTGGTGCAGGGGCGGGAGAATGTGTTACGTGGCATCGATTTGCGTAACGGGAACACAAATTGGGAATACCGCTGCCCGACAAGTTGTTCGGGAGAACTTCGTGATTCCAGGACGATGGTGATTTGCCAGTGGTCCGGCGAAATCGATTATCTCGATTTGCAAACGGGCGAAGTACTTTGCCGCCTGGACATCGGTGATCTCGAAGCAAAGACGGTGCAGGTGCAGAGGTTGCGGGATTGCGATTTAATCCTGTGCTCATCGGGTCAGCCCGTTCGTACGACGCTTTCATCCAACGGCAGATGGCAATTGGAGTCGACGACGTTTTCGACAGAGTTTTTCAACGGAACCATGGTGTGTGTCGACCCCGTCGAAAAAAGGCTTTGCTGGCCGTCACCCGTGCGCGTTGAGAATTTTTCGGTCCCGTTGCAGCAGCCCATGGACTTGCCGTTGATGCCCTTGACTCGCATTGCCCGGCCAGGCGATCGTCGAATGGGCTCGGTACAACTGGAGGTTTACGCAATCGATCTGCGATCAGGCCGATTGGCAAGTGTCGTCAAGCCGGACGGGATCGACATCAACCGCTTTTCAATTCGCGGAATTCCGGAGTCCAGTACGATGGAAGTCCAGATCGGTGACTATCAGTTGCTGATTCAGTTGACCGACCAGGCGGTTCCTCCGTCGGCACCGGCACAATTGACTGACCGATTTACAATCAACCAGATTGTCAGTGAAAAAGCGATCGCCGACAGTGTGGACGATCCCGTGAAGCGACAACGCGAATTGATTCGCAGATTGTTGCAGCCAGCGGCCACGCCTGACGACAATCCGAAAAAGTTTCCCTGAGCAATTCCCGATTTCCAGTCCGAACGGAGGCACATCCATGACCCGCGACGCCATAGTACAAAAGCTGGATGATGATGTCGCCCGACGCTTATCCGACGCGCGTGACCGGATCATGCAGCAACTGGGTCAGGTAATCGTCGGGCAGACGGAGGTGATGGAGCAAATCCTGATTGCAATCTTCAGTCGCGGACATTGCCTGCTCGAGGGAGTGCCGGGTTTGGCCAAGACCCTGATGGTTAGCACACTGGCGCAAACTCTGGACCTTTCATTCAGTCGAATTCAGTTCACTCCCGATTTGATGCCGGCCGATATCACGGGTACCGAGATCATCGAAGAGAACCGGAGTACGGGCGGCCGCGAAAGGCGTTTTTTGGAAGGGCCGATCTTTTCGCACATCGTCCTGGCCGACGAAATAAATCGTACTCCACCCAAAACGCAAGCGGCCTTGCTGGAAGCGATGCAGGAGCGGCAGGTCACCGTCGGACGTGTCCGGCACCCGCTGGTCAATCCGTTTTTTGTACTCGCCACGCAAAACCCGATCGAGCAGGAAGGAACTTACCCGTTACCGGAAGCGCAACAGGACCGCTTCATGTTCAAGGTCCACGTGCGCTACCCGTCGTTTAATGACGAGCTTGAGATCGCCCGGCAAACAACTCAAACCGCGTTACACAATGTCGTGCCCGTGTTGACGGCGGCGGACATTGTGAGTTTGCAAGCGACCGTTCTGGAAGTACCTCTGGCCGAACACCTTGTGCGATACGCGCTGTCAATCGTGCGGCAAACGCGCGTAGGCCAGCCGGGAGTCCCGGATTTCATTACAAGCCAATTGCAGTGGGGGGCTGGTCCTCGCGCTGTGCAGAACCTTTTGCTTGGATCCAAAACGCGGGCCTTGTTGCATGGTCGAACGCATGTGTCGGTGGAGGACATCCAGGCGCTGGCCGGGCCCGTTTTGCGGCACCGAATCACTTTGAATTTTTCCGCTGAAAGTGATGGCGTGTCGACTGACGATGTGGTCGAGCGATTGATCAACGAAACTCCTGCCCGCGAAGATGAGCTGTTAAACGATGCCCGATTCCGCAAAATATTTGCATCCTGAAGCGATCCGCCGAATTTCACGACTGGAACTTCGCGCCCGGCATATCGTCGAGGGTTTTTTGTCCGGAACGCATCGCAGTCCGTACTTCGGTCGTTCCGTCGAGTTCCTGCAGCACCGGCAATACGCGGCGGGAGACGACCTGCGCGATGTCGATTGGCGTGTTTGGGCGCGACAAGATCGATTAGTCGTCAAGCAATATGAGGAAGACACCAATCTTCGCGTTCATTTACTCGTCGACGTTTCGGCCAGCATGCAGTTTGGCAATGGAGTGTTCAACAAATACGAATATTCCGCGACCATTGCCGCGACGTTGGCCTACATGATCCTGCGACAACACGACGCGGTTGCCGCGATGACTTTTGATGCGCAGATCCGCCAGCGCGTGCCGCTGCGCAGCCAGCGAAAGCACCTGCGGACACTCGCTGATGCATTTGCCATGGACCACCCGCAAAACAAAACCGACTTGTTCGGAATCTTGCAGCGAGCCGCCGCAATTTTTCCGCGCCGAGGGATGATGATTATTATCTCCGATTTTCTGTGCGATACCGAGGCAACGCTTCGCGGACTGAAACTGTTGCGTAGTCAGGGTCATGATGTTCTGGTGTTCCATGTGATGGACGATGCCGAACTGGATTTTGACTTTTCCGGTCCGACACGCTTTGACTCCATGGAGACGGACCAGTTTCTGCGCTGTAACCCGCAGGCACTGCGCGAAGGCTATCTGGCTGAATTGCAAAAGTTTCTGGATCAATTGCGACGTGGTTGTGCCGATAGTCGTGTCGACTATGCGCTGATCCGAACAAGTGATGCGCTAGATGCCGCATTGCCGCTTTACCTCAACAAACGGCTGGGCAAACGGGTTGGCCGTTAACGGCGCAGGTTCAATTCAAATTTTTACAAGTGTTTTTCCATGCTTCAAAATCTGCTTACCAGCTCACCATGGCTTTGGGGCGGCTTGATCGCCTCCATGCTGGCCTTGCCGATCCTGATCCACTTCATCAATCAATTGCGTTATCGGCGCATTCGATTTGCGGCCATCGATTTTTTGCTGGCCAGTCATCGTCGCAACCAGCGGAAAGTCTGGATAAAGCAGTGGCTGCTTGTCGCCGCGCGGATAGTGGCACTGCTGCTAATTCTGTTTTCAGTCGCGCAAGTCGGGTGCGAACAGAATCGATTGACTAGCTGGCTTGGTGGCTCGGTAATCCATCATTATGTTCTGCTGGACGACAGTTACTCGATGGGCGAAAAAGACGGCGATCAATCGGCCTTTGATCGATGCAAAGAGACCCTGCGGGTACTTGCCAGTCAATTGTCAGTCAAAAACGGCCAGCGTATCAGCCTGGTCCGGTTTTCCCAGGCACAAATTGCCGCGCGTTCCGATGAAATCCGCGAACCCGGTGCCGAAAACAATTTCCCGGTGCTCGATGTGAACGGACAAGTCATTGATCGGGGATTCGAAAGCCAGCTCGAGTCGTTGCTTGGCCGGATAACGGTCAGCTCAATGTCGTGCGGCCCGCACGATGCCATCGAGTTGGCAAACCGTTTGATTCAACAGCCTGTGGGAGAAACGCCCGTTGTGTATGTTCTTTCCGATTTTCGTAAAAAGGACTGGGGGCAAGCAACGAGCGCTGTGACATCGCTCGATGGACTGCGCCGCTCCGGAGCCAGCATCGAACTGGTCCGCACAACCGAATATTGTTCAGCCAATCTTGCGATCGTTGACCTGGCCATCGACAGCTCCGTTCGCGTGGCCAGTGTCCCGATAATGATGACGATTTCGATCCGGAATTTTTCGGCAGAGACGATTCGAAATATTCAGGTCCGCCTGCAGTCCGCGTCGTACAGCGAATCGGAATCGACCGGCGCGGCTCCTGATCTGGTCCGGGTCACCCCAACGGATTTGCCAATGCTGCTGGTGGAAAACGTCGAACCGGGCGAAACAGTTACACAGCGATTTTCGGTTTACTTTGCGCAGCCCGGCCAGCACGCCGTGTTTGCGAAATTGCCGGATGATGCGATGGATTCCGACAATGAGCGCTTCGTAGTCCTTCCGGTCAAGGCACAGGCACGCGTCCTTGTTGTTGGCAATTCGACTGATGACGACACCTCGATCGTTTCGCTGGCCCTGAACCCTGGAAACATGACCGGAATTGCAACCGTTCCTGCAACCGCAGCCGCCTTGCGCGACGCAACGGAACAGGAACTTGCAGAATGCGACGCGATTTTTTTGTTGGGCGTGGAACGACTGGAGGAAGCAGCGGCAAATCGACTGTACGATTATGTTTCAGCGGGGGGTGGAGTCGTTTTCTTCACTGGTCCGAGTGTGGATGTAAATGCATGGAACGATGTTCTGTATAAAAACGGAAACGGCATTTTTCCGGTTGCTCTCGACAGCGCCGTCGAAATTCCTGTTGACTCGGATGAAACGACGGTCGATATCCAGTCCGAACGGCATCCTGTCTGGTCCCATGTGCTGGATGTCAAAAACTCACCGCTGGCGCTGGTGCAAGTCCGGGAAGTGCTACGTCCCGCACTGGAATGGTCGGCGGAAACCGACAACGTCCAGGTTTTGGCGACCGTACGCGGCGATTCAACGATGCCGCTGATGGTCGAAAAGAAAATCGGCAAAGGCACGGTGCTCGCCGTCTTGACATCGGCTGGTCCACTGTGGAACAACTGGTGTCGCAACGGTACCTTTCCGGCAAGTCTGCTGTTGATGCAGGAATACGTTGGCCGCAATCGAAATGAAACCGCCTTCCATCAAATCGGCAATGCAATCGTTAAAACCCGCCGCAATCCAAATGTTGCAAGCGAATACGCGATCGTTGTCCCCGGTTCCGTTGCATCGGACCGGGTGGTTTGGCCCAAAGGATCGGCCGGTAAAATCGGCAATCCATCGTCAAGCGATTTTGTCGAAGTCGCCGCCAACGAATCGACCCAACCTGGTGTCTACGAAATCTGGCAACCGGATGAAGCGGGGGTGATGCAAGTCGAACGAATAGCGGTCAATGTTGACACCCGGGAAAGCGAACCCGAGCTATTGAATGCGGGCGAACTGAACGGACTGGCAAGCGGCGCAACCGATCGCGTTACTTCTGCCAACGAATTTATGCCGGGTGCCAAATTGAATCAAAATAGCAACTTGACGAGGCTGTTGTTTTTTGTCGTTTTGCTCGTGTTGGTCGCCGAGCATTTCCTGGCCTCAGCCAACAGTTACCACTGAAGCGGCAAGTGCCTCGTTGACACGAACGTGCCAGATTTGAATTTAAACAATTCGACTTTAACAAAACGAATCGATGCAAGTTCCCGAAACAACACCGCAACTGCAATGGCACTATGAGCTGGTGCCGCTGCTGCCGTTGAATCAGGCGTGGCACTGGGCACTTGTGGTCGCGGCCGGAATCGTTTTGGCGGGCGCGGCTATCGTGTTTTGTCGCCGCGATTCCGAAAAGATGACACGCCCGGCATTCTTGACGTTTCTTGTTTTGAGCGTACTGCCTGTCCTTGGGCTGTTGGTGTTTTTTCTGGGAGTCCAGCGGCAAGGCGAAACGCGTATCGTCCAGCCATCGGAGCTGTTGGTTCTTGTCGATACCAGCCTCAGCATGGGATTGAACGATGAACCGACTGAGCCGTCGCGACGACGAATCGATCCGGTCATCGAATTATTTCAGGGACAGGAATTGCTCGTGGAACTGAATCGACATCACCGGATTCGCGTTTTTCGTTTTGATGATTCGCAACGAGTCGAGGAAGTCGCATCGTTTGCCCGAACATCGTCGCCAAATGATTCGGTGAATGAATCATCAGCCAGTGAGGCCATCCTCAATCGCGAAACGCAACGACTAATCCCTTTCTGGCTGGATGGCGGATTATTGATTGCCGGAGTGTCATTGCTGCTGGTAATCGGGATCGGGGCAGCGTTTGGTGCGAATCAGATCGTCGTTGATTGGGGAGTGGCATTTGGCGTGTCAGCCCTGCTTGTTGGCCTTTCGTTTGCCGCAGTTGCCGAGGTCACACGGTTCGATACAACGTCAAACTTCGCAGCGTTGCGGGAGATCCCAGGTGATAAGGCGGCCCTAACGAAACAAATAACGCTTGATCAAGTTAACTGGTCAACCGAATTGGCACCTCAAGGGACAGGGACTCGATTGGGTGACGCATTGCTGGACCTGGTTTCCAGTTATCGCAGTCGCGCGACGGCCGGACTGCTCCTTGTGACCGATGGAAGGAGCAATCAGGGATCGCCGGTTACTCAAGCGATTGTTGCGGTCGCCGATGCGAACTTGCCGATTTATGTTGTCGGCACAGGAAGTGATAAAGCGATTCAAAATGCCCGCCTCAGCGACATTCAGGTTCCACAAAAAGTTTTTCCAGGTGACCGCTTCGAAGTTCGCGCTGTGATTCAATCGACGGGACTGCTTGATCAATCTGCGCGCGTTCAGTTACTGACCGGTGATGAATCGGCATCGGTCGACGCACTCACGGTCGTCGATGAAATTCCATGGCAACTGGGGGATAATGACCAGCCGCAGACGATTGAATTTCCAATTACTTCACAACTGGAAGGAACGCAAAACTACGCCGTTCGGATATTGCCCGTTGCCGGCGAGTTGGATGCGACGGACAACATTCGCCGCGCTTCGGTTCAAATCGAAACCCGCAAGACCCGGGTATTGCTCGTTGCCGGCGGTCCGACACGCGATTACCAGTTCCTGCGCAACCAGTTGTTTCGCGATGACGATGTCACGCTGGATGTCTGGCTTCAATTGACGCAGCCAGGCGCTGATCAGGAATCGGATCAGATGCTGTTTGCCTTTCCGGAAACGGCAGGGAAGCTTTTTGAATACGATTGCCTGGTGGCCTTTGATCCCGACTGGCGAAAATTGTCGACGGAACAAGCGCGCTGGCTGGAACGCTGGATTTCGCAGAAAGCGGGGGGGATGATCGTAATCGCCGGGCCGGTGAACACACCGGAGTGGACCCGTCAGCCACGCGGTGATGAAGCGATGGATTTGATTCGCCGATTGTATCCTGTTTCGTTTTACAGCCAGGGATCGGCTGCGCTCAAGCTCGGACGCTTCGGCGGCGTTCGCTCCTTCCCGCTGGAGTTTTCGCGAGAAGGACTGACAGCCGATTACCTGCAACTGGTTGATACGCTTGCCGACAATGTGCTCGCCTGGAAATCCTTTGATGGGGTGTTTGGTTATTACGCGGTCAACGAAACAAGGCGCGGTGCCGATGTGCTTGCCAGGTTCTCCGATCCGGAAACCAGCATTGATGGCGAGCAGCCGGTTTGGCTCGCTTCGCAATTGTACGGATCCGGACGAGTCGTGTTTCAGGGGAGTGGTGAAATCTGGCGGCTGCGGGACGGCAATGTCGATTACTTCCAGCGTTATTATTTGAATCTGATGCGCTGGGTATCGCAGGGACGGCTGTTGCGAGAGTCGCAGCAAGCGATCTTGCTGGTTGATCGCAACCGCTGCTGGGTCGGCGATCAGGTCGTTGTTCGCACAATTGTCAATGATCCAGCCGGCAATCCGATTTTGGCCGATAACGTCCAGGCAACCGTCAACCGGCCCGACGGAACGGCGCTAACCATCACGTTGAACAACGACCGGGACGCGACGAACCACGGGAGTTTTTCAGGGCAGTTTCTTGCGGGAAACGAAGGCGTTTTTCAGATCCGATTTCCACTGACAGGCGACAGCGCCGGCAAGGAACTGCGGGCGGAAGTCGAAGCCAGTATTCCCGATCTGGAGAAAGTCAATCCGCAGCGCAACGACGCACTGTTGCAAGTAATCGCCGATGGAACGGGTGGCCGTTATTTCTCCGAACTGAAAACCGACGGCACGGCGATCGCCCACCTGCCCGATTCAAAAACCGATCCACGATCAGGATCCGGCGATCGAATTCCCTTGACGGGTGCGACTGGCCTGGTGGCCATGATCAGGGCGGTCGACCAGGAACTGTGGCTTCCCGGTACAAGCGATCAAGGTTTCTCGCGCCGTCTCGCCGCGTGGCTCACCGGCTGGCTCGTCCTCGTGTTGTGTCTCCGCTGGTCCCTCCGCCGATTTTACAAATTGGCTTGACGGTGACTGCGGATTCACATCATGTCCAGTCAACCAATAGTAGCAACTAATAGTGGAATGCACGAATCGAAACGAACGACGCACGAATTGAAACAATAATAGGCCCGTCGTTTACGACGGGAAACTGGTAACCCCAAAATCGCCGTTGCCCGTTTACGGGCATTCTGAAACGTGGGTCAACCGAACCGCGCGAAGCCCGTAAACGGGCGGATTGATTTTGCGTTTTGTCACCCCGGGGTGAACCACGGTGCTAGGCTATGTCAGAAAACTCGTATTGTATTGACGAATCGAAAAATGCGAAACTTTGTTTTTCGATTTTTGTTTTACAAGGACGGACTATCATGGCACGGAATCGCTTGACGGACAAACAGTGGAATTTGATTAAA
>JANNWJ010000071.1:0-31311 GCA_031414755.1 Pirellulaceae bacterium
ACGTCTTTAATCAAATTCCACTGTTTGTCCGTCAAGCGATTCCGTGCCATGATAGTCCGTCCTTGTAAAACAAAAATCGAAAAACAAAGTTTCGCATTTTTCGATTCGTCAATACAATACGAGTTTTCTGACATAGCCTAAAGTGATTCCGTCTTACTTTGTTGCGATAATTATTTACCGTTCAAATTCGTATGGTACATCAGAGCAATCACTTCCACCGATTCCGGCGCGAATCGTCCGTCCAGTGCCAAGCCTCCCGGAACTGGACTATACAGTTCAATTGCGATTTGTGAAATTGGCAGAGCTGTCCTGTCCAATTTCGGATTGTCGCTGAAACTTCACGTGACGATGCGAGTACGGTCAAAATCGTTGCGTTTGCAGTGAATCGCACTCTAGCCGTTATTAACTTTCACATCCACCAGGCGAGATCGAATCGCGGTGTTTCGATTTAAGTTATGATGCATCGACTTGAAACCCGTTCATTTTCGGCACAGCCATGTGGCGTCACCAGCCATTGCAAAACTCGTTGCCTGGATTTAGGAATCTTCAAATGATATTTCGTTCACTGTTGGTTTTTTTCCTGACAATGGTTATGACTTTGGCGATTGCATCCGCTCAAGAATCCGGCGCGGTCGAAAAGATCGACTGGCAAACAAACATTGTCGGTTCGTGGCAAATTGACTACGAGGCGACAGCCGAGCTTTGGAAAGGGACCTTCCTCGAAGATTCTGTGGATACACTTCCGATGATGCCGATTTTTACTCCCAATTTGGACTTCGCCGCAAGCGATGTTGGATTTGATGGAGTCCCAAATCGTTTCCAGTTCCTTGTAAAACAATTCGACAGTGAATCGAAACGGCTGACGCTGGAACTTGAACATGACGGTCGAACCTGGAGTATGCAATTCCAGGTCAAGAATCCCGATTTGCTTGTTCTTTCCGTTCCGGCAACTGCGATTGGTCCGCTTGAGCTTGCATACAAAAGACAGTCCGCGAGCCCAACTCTGGAGAAAAACAATCCGTTGAACGCGATTGCCGGCGAATGGCGTCTGGATGAGGCGTTGTCGAAAGCCGTGTGGAAAATTCAAGTGCCGCCCCAATTCCTCACGAAATACTCGGCGGACACACTTCGGCACATCAAGAAATTCGAAACAGTGCGATTTGACCCCTTCACCATTTTCTATGACGGTGACCAGACCGCCGAACCGGTTGAACTTGGGATTTCCAATGAACAAACGATTAAAGGGCGTACCGGCTTTTATTCGCAAACTGCCGTTGAAATCAACGTACTGTCGGAAAACATGATTCAGCTTTCCGATAGCCGAAGGCAGTTGTTTGCTATTTACACCCGAAATAAACAACGGGAACGGAGCTCAAATCCATTTCCGGATCAGTTTCCCGTCAATGCTGTCGCCAACTCATTTTTGCAGTTTTATTCTCCTGAAATGCAGCCTCCGCTCGATGATATGGTCGCACCTATTGGAATAGACGGTTCGGTCGAAATCGAAGGATTGACGCTTGAAAGAAAACGTGCTGCGGTAGCGGTTGTGCACGCAGACATCACGAATATGTCAATTGATCTATTCGTAGATGTTCAGGCCTCCTTTCAACATCAATCGGGCGGGTTCCTGATACGCATGAACGAGCTACGCGACATCAAGGACAGTACCGGCCTGGTGTTGACAACCGATAATCGCAGAAGCCGGATTGAAATGCTTCGAGTTCCCGTTTCAGCCAGGGAATTCTGCAACAAACGAGATGGGAGAAGCGGACCTGTAGTCGGCTTTGTTTTGGATGCACCGGCCTTAGGGGCTACGGAAATCCAGCAACTGGCCGGTGAATTGGAAGTCTTTGAATATTCAACCCGTCTAATTCGGTTCGAAGACGTTCGCGGGCGAGTTGGAAAAAAACTAGAGCACCCGTTACTAACGGGGCTGGAATTGAAAGTAGACGTAAAGGATGGCAGGTTTCCCGAACTCGAATTGTCCGGCAACGACGAAGTAAGAAACAGAATACGGAATTGGCATGTCGTGTCCGACACTGGTCAGTTGCTTCAATCAAGTTCTGAAGGCCGTAATGGCAACGGAATATCCAAAGGCTTTTCGCAACCTATTCCGAAGAACATCGCGTTGTGGCTGGAAATCACCGATCTTGATCCCGGCCAAAAGTTTCCTTTCGACTTTCGAAATATCAAATTTCCCTAGTCTGGCATGTCACTGACTTACGAACCCGGAACAGGTTTTTGGTGAATCGAAACTGTTCTTCAAAATTGGTGGACGAGTTCACGGACGTCACCATCGCAAACGGATTGTCAAAATTGTGGCAGCCCGAAATCGAACGAATATTCGTCAGTTTCTTTGATTATCCTGTCTGAGTTCTACTTCCTTGTTGTGGAAAGAACTCGTTTCGTGATCGCGGCCAAACCGAATAAGTTGACTTCGAATTTCCCAAGGATGTCGCAATCATCAACGGAAAAAACTTGATGCGAATTGCCGCCTGTTCCATCCGTTTTGCTTTTCATTTCGAAGCTCGGCACCTCTGGCCTTTGATGTTATGATGGGTAGTTGTTGCCTCACCACCCAGCCTGTGTTGTTCCATTTTCCCGAAACTGATTGTATTGGTCCCAATCGTGAGTGAAGCGAATTCGAATTCACGTGAAGTCGGCAGTACGGCCGAATTCGATCGGACCAGCAGGAACGCGACTGGCAGTTCGGTTCAAACCATTCCACAGGTTACGGTGGTTATGGCGGCTTTCAATGCGATGCCGTATTTACCGACGGCCATTGAATCGGTCCTGAATCAGACTTTGAAAAACTGGTTGATGATCGTCGTCGATGATGGTTCAACGGACGAAACGGGCCGATGGCTGGATGCACTCAATGACCCGCGCGTTCAGGTTATCCATCAGTCGAACGCTGGCCAGCAAGTGGCTGCCAATCGGGCGATCGGCATGTGTTCGACCGAATTGATTGCCCGATTTGACGCTGACGATATCTGTGAACCTGATCGCCTGGAATCGCAAGTTGCTTTTATGAATGCCAACCCGCAAATCGGGCTGTTGGGTGGGCAGTTTGTTTACCTTGGCAATTCGGGAACTGGCGTCCAGTCACGACTGCCTTGCGCGCACGAACAGATTTATCACGAATTGATCCACAACCGCCATGCGTTGGGTAACTCCATGACGATATTTCGACGTGCGTTGTTTGAGCGAATTGGCGGTTACTGGGAATACAATATTTCCGAAGACTGGGACTTCTTCCTGCGCATGGGTGAAGTTTCACGGCTTGCCAATTTGCCGCACAGCGTTGGCAGTTTTCGATTTCACTCGGGTAGTATCAATGGCCGGCGCATGGCAGAATCACAATTGCACAATGAATTTGCCTGCGAATTGGCAAGGCGACGTCATGTCAAACTTCCTCGAATCAGCTTTGACGAGTTCTGGGCGAATCATCCTGCGAAGAAATGGCCGCGATCGCTGTTTTTCAAAATGGATTGCTATTCCGTCAGTCAGTATCGTGTGGCGATGGCCGAAATCCTTGACAAAAAGCCGCTACAAGGCTATCCACGAATGATCTACTCAATGATTTGCTCACCGATGCGAACATTGCGGCGTATCAAGAGGATTGTTTCTTCCAGCGCCAATCGAACTGTAAAATAACCAAATTATGATTCCATCAATCCTTGATCATAAAACGAAATACGACAACGTTGTAATTGGCAGCGGGCACAACGGATTGGTTGCGGCAGCTTATTTGGCAGCTGCAGGCCAGTCTGTGCTGGTGCTCGAACGAAATACGACGATTGGTGGCGCGACCGCTTCGCAACAGGTATTCCCGGACTACGAAGCGTATCTTTCCCGTTACTCCTATCTCATATCGCTGTTGCCACATCAAATCGTCGACGAACTTGGATTGAAGTTTGAGACGCGCCGGCGAACGACTGCATCGTTCACGGCATATAACGATCAGAGCGGGATGGTGCGGGGATTGGTGATGTCCAATGTTGACGAAAGTCGATCACGGGATTCCGTTCTTGCGTTGACAGGAAATAGCCGAGACTGGACGGACTACCAACGCTTTTTGCGACTGCAATTGGCGCTGGCAGAGATTGCATGGCCGTCCATGCTGGATCCACTGCAATCACGCGAACATTTCCGCAGCCGATTGACAAGCAAGGACCAGCATGAGGCATGGGATCTCTTCATCGAACGTCCCCTGGGAGAAGCGATTGAAAAATACATCCACCACGATGTCCTTCGCGGACTGGTGATGACGGATGGCAAGATCGGGGTCTTCACGCACCCGCACGACGAGTCGCTGCTCCAAAACCGCTGTTTCCTGTATCACGTCATTGGTGGTGGAACGGGGGAGTGGCGCGTTCCCGTGGGAGGAATGCGATCGTTAGTAGATGAACTTGTAGCAAAATGTCTGAAACTTGGTGTCACGATCAGCACCCATTCCGCCGCGGCGGCGATACAAATTGGCAGTAGCCAACATTCGGTTACCTTCTATTGCGATGAACAGGAAAGAACGGTTGATGCGACAAACGTCCTGGTAAATGCCGGACCAAGGACATTTGCACGATTGTTGGGCCGTACCTGGCAACCGATCGAGACCGACGAAGGCTCCGTCATCAAGATCAACATGCTGTTGAGTCGATTGCCGCGGGTCAAGGCTCAAGGCGTCTCTTCATCGGAAGCGTTCGCCGGTTCGTTCCACATCGACGAAGGATACGAGCAAATGCAACAGGCGTATTGCTGTGCATTGGCAGGCCGAGTCCCCAATCCCGCACCTGGCGAGATTTATTGTCACACA
Source organism: Pirellulaceae bacterium (assembly GCA_031414755.1). GTDB lineage: Bacteria > Planctomycetota > Planctomycetia > Pirellulales > Pirellulaceae > CAJQPP01. The sequence continues at coordinate 4,814 of JANNWJ010000071.1, forward strand.
CTGACTGACGATTCGATCCTGTCGCCCGAGTTGCGCGACAAGGGCTTTCATACCCTGACCTTGTTTGGCCTCGATATGCCTTACCGTTTGTTTGACAATTCCGATCATGATATTCGTCGGGAACAAGTCCAGCAGCTTTACCTTCAAGGACTTGACCGGATTTGTGATGAGTCGTTTGTGGATTGTTTGGCCATTGATCGAGATGGAAATCCGTGCATCGAAATCAAGACTCCGCAGGAACTGGAAAAGGAACTTGACCTCGACCTGGGAAATATCTTTCATAACACGCTAACCTGGTTTTTTGCCGATCAGGAATCACAACTCGGCACCTGGGGGGTGGAAACGGATATTCCAGGCGTCTACCGGGCAGGCGCTTCGGCTCATCGCGGCGGCGCCGTCAGTGGAATTCCCGGACGTTGTGCGGCAAAGGCCATTTTGAATAGACACCCGTAACTTACGCCCGAGCGACTGAAAACAATCATGGAAATCAGTTTGATGTCGGACACGCATGGTGAGCGATTGAATTATCAAACCGATTCGAAAGCGCCAGTTCAGGAACGTCTCGATGGGGAGTGACAAGTCGACGGAACTAAATCGAAGGGCTTGGGACTCGATTGCCGTTTCCGAATCGAAGTGGTTTCAGCCAGTGACGGCAGATCAAATTACACGAGCTCGCAATGGAGACTGGTTGATTTCAGTGACGGCAACCTTGCCTGTACCCCGGGAATGGATGGGGGAAGTTCGAGATCGTGACGTATTGTGCCTGGCGGGAGGGGGCGGACATCAGGGACCGATCCTTGCCGCCGCCGGAGCGCGCGTCACGGTCGCCGATTTCAGCAGCAACCAGTTGGCGATTGACGACGCGATTGCGCGGCAATTTGATTTAGTCATTACAACATTGGTTGCTGACATGCGTTCGCTCGACGGCTTTGCCGACAATACATTCGACCTCGTCGTTAACCCATGTTCGCTGAACTTTTGCCCGGAAGTAAATCCTGTTTGGCAAGAAGTCGCCAGAGTATTGCGTCCAGGTGGTGTGTTAGTAACCGGGTTTCTCAATCCGATCAATTACTTGTTCGATCCCGTTGCGTTGGAACGGGGCCGATTCGTTGTCGCCAACCAGATCCCGTGTACGGTCGTGTACGGCGAACCGGGCGATCCGGTTCCCGTCGAATTTGCGCACGAGCTGGGCGATTTGCTCGGCGGACAATTACGTGCTGGCCTGGTGTTGACGAATTTGTTCGAAGATCGTTGGGGGGGCCACGATCCCCTGTCAAAACGAATCGCGGTTTTCATTGCAACACGAGCAGTGAAGCGGCCGATTACTTAAACGTTGGGCGTGCCAAAGCTCGATTCAGTTGGGCTCGATATAGGGTGGCGCATTCCCCTCGAGTTCGGCGATCGCATTTCCGGCCGCGCGCTGTTCGGCATGTTTCTTGTTACTCCCCCAGGCGGGGGTAAATCTGCGACCTGAAACCTGTGCGCAAATCTGAAAGGATTTTCGATGGTCGGGGCCTTGTTCATCGAGCACATGATAGGACGGAGGGGCGCCGAAATCGCGCTGGGCTAATTGCTGCAAGGAAGACTTGAAATTGAGCTGCAGGCTGTCGTCCTCGTTTGCCTGGATTTCGGAGACAAGATGCTCGATCAGAAAACGCCGTGCCGCCATCATTCCGCCATCGAGAAAGATTGCGGCAAGTACTGATTCCAGTGCGTTGGCAACGAGCGACTTGGGCAGCCCGCGACGCAAATCCATGCCTTTGCCTAACAACAAGAAATTCGCCAGGCCCAGATCGTTTCCAATTCTGGCACAAGTCGAACGACTAACAAGGTTGGATTTTATCAGTGTCAAATCGCCTTCCAGATAATCGGGAAACCGGTTGAACAGCAACTCGCACGTTAAAAACCCAAGTACCGCGTCGCCGAGAAATTCAAGCCGCTCGTTGGAGTTCAATCGATCCGAGGCTCCCGAGGCGTGAGTCAGGGCCGCGTACAGCAAGGTCGGGTCTTTGAATCGGTACCCCAGCCGCTCCTGGCAGGCATCAATGTTCGCTTGGTGCTGAATTGGAACGTGGACTGGGGACATTCAATCGTATGGGTTCGGTCTGATTCACGGTTCCGCCCGGGTCGCCTGGCCCGCACGTAAGTCAACTATTGTAAATAAAATTCAGTTTGATCAGCAGGAGGTGTTTCTGAACATTGAGGTTTTGCCCGGTTATCCTATAATCGACCCCTATGATTGGCCTTGGATCGTTGGACAGTCAAGGCACTTTCAAAACGACGGTCACACTCGATCTCCTAAAGCTATTACCCAATTTACTTTCCGTTGAACGAATCAGGCATGACAGAATTGACGGACGAGTCGTTCATTGGGATTGATGTCGGTGGCACCACAATCAAGACAGGATGGATTCAACAAGACGGAACTCGATTGGCGGAATCGAGCCTGCCGACCAGTCCCCAGGCTTCCCCGTCTATCGCGATTCGTGACGTCATCGACTCGATTTCGAAATGGATCGCTTCAAAGTCCAACCCGGTTCGAGCGATTGGATTGGGAACACCCGGACCACTTGATCTCGATGCCGGAATGATATTAACCCCGTCCAATTTGCCAGGCTGGTGGAACTATCCCATTCGTCAGGAACTCTCTGCGGCGACAGGCCTGCCCGTTACTTTTGCCAACGACGCCAACGCTGCTGCGTTTGGAGAACACTGGCAGGGAGCAGGCCGAGGTTTTTCCGGCCTGGTCCTGTTGACGCTTGGAACCGGAGTTGGCGGCGGAATCGTCGTTAACGGCCAACTGATTGTCGGTGGTACAGGTCATGCTGCGGAATGCGGCCATTCGACGGTCGATTATGATGTTGCTGCCCGGATTTGCCCTTGCGGAATGAGAGGTCATTTGGAGGCCTATGCCAGTGCCACAGCGGTTTCGAAAATAGCGACGGAATTGGCCGCTCAACAAGACGGTAATGGCCAGGTGCTTGCGCGAACCCTTGCCGAAACGGGAGCGTTGACAGCATTTGATGTTTACCGGGCAGCCTCTGTTGGCGATAACAAGGCACTTCTTATTATTGACGGCGTGGCGGATTCGCTTGCGCGTGGAATCACAAACCTGGCGTTTACGATCGATCCCGAAATTGTCTTGCTCGGTGGTGCCATGGATTTTGGCGGCAAGGTCGATCCGGTCGGCCAACGGTTCCTGCAACGAATTCGCCAGGGCGTTCGGCAAAATGTCTTTTCACAAATCGCCGAAAATCTAAAGATAGAGTTTGCAGAGCTGGGCGGATCCGCCGGCTGGATTGGTGCAGCAGGTCTGGCCAAACGGGATTACTTTTTGAATAGCGCAAATGGAAGCGCACCGAAACAATCACTGAGCGTGGTAAATGAATAGTCCAAATGCCGGCAAGCCCGGCACCGGAGTTGCAAACGAGCACATACGCAATTTCTGCATCATCGCGCACATTGATCATGGCAAAAGCACTTTGGCCGATCGCTTGCTGGAATATACGGGGACTATTGACAAGCGGCAGATGCAGGACCAGGTTCTCGACGACATGGCTCTGGAACGCGAGCGAGGAATCACGATCAAGGCCCGCGCCGTCACGATGGCCGCCACCATCAATGGTCAGGTTTTTCAACTGAACCTGATCGATACACCAGGCCACGTGGATTTTCACTATGAAGTCTCCCGAGCGCTCGCTTGCTGCGAGGGCGCCTTGTTACTGGTCGATGCTTTTCAGGGTGTTGAGGCCCAGACCGTTGCCAATGCCTATGCGGCACTCGAACATGATCTTGTAATCATCCCGGTCATCAACAAAATTGACCTGGTTCATCAACGGGCCGATGAAGTCGCCGAGGAAATGGAACAAGCCCTGGGACTGGATGCCGAATTGTGCATTCGAGTCAGCGCGAAAACTGGCGTTGGCATCGAAGCATTGCTCAAAGCGGTTGTAGAGCGGATTCCTCCCCCGCGCGGCAGCCGAACAGAAAAACTGCAATCGATGGTATTTGATTCCCATTACGACGAGTTTCGCGGCGCGATTACTTATTGCCGCATTATGAATGGCACCGTGAAAAAGGGGGATAAGGTTCGTTTCCTGCGGTCCGAACAAACGGTCGAAGTCCAGGAACTTGGCCATTTTCAACCCAAACAAACGCCCGCCCAGTCACTTTGCGCCGGGCAAGTTGGCTACCTGATTTGCAATATCAAATCCCTGGATGCAGCACACATTGGCGATACGGTCACTATCGCCGCGAATCCCGCGAACCCCTTGCCAGGTTACTCACCTCCGAAGCGGATGGTCTATTGCGGACTGTATCCGTCGGACGGACAGGATTTTACCGAGCTTCGCGATGCGCTTACGAAATTGTCCATCAACGATCCAAGCTTTGAGTTTTCGCCTGAGTCCAGCGAAGCATTGGGTTTTGGATTTCGCTGTGGCTTTCTCGGTTTGCTGCACATGGAAATCGTCCAACAGCGGCTGGAAGGCGAAGCCGATATTGATCTGGTCCAAACGGCACCTAACGTCAGCTACCAAATCACAACCAGGGACGGCCGGGAATTGGAAGTCAACCGGCCCCAGGAAGTCCCCGAAGCGGGCGATATTGCCGAGTTTCGTCAGCCCATTGTTCGTGTGAATTTGATTCAACCGGAAGCCTATGTTGGTGCCGTGATGAAACTCTGTCAGGACCGGCGGGGCATCCAGTGCGGAACCGAGTACCTGAGCAAAAACCGGATCATGCTGACTTATGATTTGCCACTGGCCGAAGTTATTTACGACTTGCACGACAAGCTTAAAAGCTCGACTCGCGGTTATGGAACGATGGATTATGAATTCAAGGGCTATGAACCAGCCCAGCTTGTTCGACTGGACATCCTCGTAAACGGTAAACGAGTCGATGCCCTTAGCATCATTTGCGATCGGGACGACAGCGAGCGACGGGGTAGGGCGGTTGCCAAAAAACTCAAGGAAGAAATATCCCGTCACATGTTTGAAATCGCCGTACAGGCATCCATCGGGACCCGGGTCGTTGCCCGGGAAACAGTCAAAGCCATGCGAAAAAACGTGACCGCCAAATGCTATGGCGGCGATATCTCGCGAAAGAAAAAGCTTTGGGCCAAACAAAAAGAAGGGAAGAAGCGAATGAAGTCGATCGGCTCGGTCGACATCCCGCAAAAGGCTTTTATGGCCGTACTTCACAAAGGAGACGAAAGTTAGCTGTCGTTGACTCCAATGGTTGGGGTCGCACGCAGCATTTTCAACACGGGTTGAGAGGGCTCTGCCTTAAACCGGTGAATCAACACGTGATGCCATTTCAGCCATTAAAATGAGCCTGTCACGATCACTCGCGACAAGCTCGATGTTTTTTGGTTTGATTCCGGCAATCGAATTGAAACGACGCGCCGGTTGGTGTTTACTCGCTATGCCGAACAAACGTCAGTTCGGATTTCAAGGCCGGGCATGGTCATGTCGTTGACGTTATTCCCAATCACAGCCGTCAATTTGGAAAACGCTTTGGAAGCCCGGAATTTATTGGCCAACAGACTTCGACCGGCATCGGTATTAACACCGACGCAACGAAGCACCGAGTTGCTGGTGGGGCAAATGAAAGAAACTTTTTGTGGAGTGACCGTGTTGATCTCAACAGTCCCGTTTTCGTTCGAGTAGCCGATCGAAAACTGGACCTGACGATTACAGATTTCGTCCTCCCAGGTACAAAGTGTGGACTTCATGAATGTCACTCCAAAACAATATGAGGGTTAATCGAACCGTTGGCCCTTAAAGGCATACGCGGCGGACGCAACGGGAATTCAAGCGGCTTATTCTAGTAACGATGCGATGGAGGGCGAGGCCAAAATGTCGTTTTTTCGGGCAAAAACACGGCATTCGTTGGCTAACGATCCGAATCCCCTATCGACTGGACCGAACCATCGACTTTCCTGAAAATTGGAAAAATCGTTAAAGTGACAATCATCTCCCGTGATTGACTTCTTCGTGATTGAGAGTCCCGTTTGCCAAACCAGGACAACCGACACGAATGACAGTTCCGAAATGCAAGTAATGACCCTCCCATTCGTTAAACTTCGCTAACAGGCTCCTTGACGGAGCTTTGAGTGGTGGACAATTGGTTGACGGAGCCTTGTTGCAAGAATCAAACCGGGTCGCTTCGCAAGAATTCCTGAATCCGCACACGCTTCCATTTCCGTAACCGGTTGTCACATATGGAATCCTGCCGTCGGCGGCGTTAGGATGTATTTTAACCGAGATGTGGACCAAAATTATTTTGGTCACGATTCGGGCTGTAGCGCAGCCTGGCTAGCGCGTTTGACTGGGGGTCAAAAGGTCGCAGGTTCAAATCCTGTCAGCCCGACTATTTTCAGAAAGAAGCCCTTCGGCGAGAACGTCGAAGGGCTTTCTTATTGTGGGGACGAGAGTTACGTCATCGAGGCGGCAGTTCAAAAACACGATTTCAAGCATTCGACGCTTTGCAGCATAGTCGGCGGTAAGCCATTGCTGCCGCAGTGTTTGCGAAAGTTCAAAAACTTTCGCCGCCAACTCCGCCGTTTCGTCGTGTGAGCGGTCCAGCACGTCGAGTTGCAGCTTGATCGAGGCGAGCCGGTCCCGCATCTCGGTGTGCTTGCGGGCGAACGTCGCCTCGTCGATCTCCTCGGCCAGCCGCATGTTGAGCAGGCGATCCTGCTGGGCAACGATCAGGGTTTCTTGCCGCTGTAGCTCCGCACGCTGGGCGCGGGAATCGGCCTGGGCGTCCCGCGTCTGCGACGCCAGCACCAGGCGGAACCAGTCCCTGACCTTCTCGTCTTCAACCCGCATCTTGTCGAAGACGGCCATCACCTGTTGGTCGATGTCGGCTTCCGTGACCCGGATACGCGGATGACCCGGCTTCGTGTAATAGGTGCAGCGGTAGTAGGTGTAGAACCGCTCGCCCGACTTCATCTTCTTCCTGACTTTTTCGCCGGTGATCGGATGCCCGCAATGGGCACACTGGATCAGGTCGCCGGCGTAGGTGAGCGCGTGCGACTGGTAGATGTGTCCGCCAAGCAGGGCTTGCACCCGGTCCCACGTCGCCCGGTCGATCAGCGGTTCATGCTTGCCGGGATACCATTCGCCCTTGTGGAGAATCTCGCCGATGTAGGCCCGATCCTTCAAGATGGCGTGAACGGTGCTTCGCGGGAACTTCGGCTGGGACGCACGAAAGACCATGCCTTCGGAATTGACCCGCTCGACCAAACCGTCCAGCGTCAGATTTTCGTAGGCGTAGAGATGGAAGATGCGTTTGACGTTCGCGCTAGCCTGCGGCTCAATCTCGACCATGCCGCGACCGTCCTTGCGGACGTTGCGGTAGCCGTAGGGACCACGCGAGACGAACCAGCCTTCCTGGACGCGACGGGCCAGCCCCTCGCGGACATCGACCGACTGTTGCTCGGTGTAGAAGCTCGCCATGTTGGCGAGCGTCCGCCGCATCATGCGACCGGCCGGCGTGTTCTCAGTCGGCTGCGAAACGGAAATGAACGGCAGGTCGTATTCCGACTCCAGCCGTTCGAGTTCGACGTAATCGAAAAGATTGCGAGCCGCCCGGTCCACCTTGTAGAAAAGCAGACCATCGAGGAAGGCGGCATTCTTCTTGGCGTAGGCGACCAGTTCGCGGAATGCCTTGCGTTCGTCGCCCTTGCTGGCCGTCTCGGCGATGCGGAAGAACTTGACGATTTCGCCACCAGCCTGCGTCGCGTATCGCCGCAGGGCGTCTTCCTGGACTTCGAGGCTGAAGCCTTCGCGTTCCTGTTCCCGACTACTCACCCGTGCCAGTGCGACGAATTGTTTCATGGCGGAGTCCTCGAAGAAAGCGCGTCAAACAACCGACCCACGTTCAGGATCATTGTAACGGCTTCTTCGGGCGTGACGATAGCTTGGTAGTACGGTTGCCAGACGCGAATCGTCGCCTCGACCAGTTCCGGCGTGATCCAGTCAGGTGCCCCGGCCGGGACGATGCTTCGAGCACCCTCCTGGACTTCGCAATCTCGTTTGTGATTGCTTCGGGACATGACTCGACACCACCACCGGAAAAGACAAAGGGGTGAATGAACTCAGCAGGGTTGAGGCACGATTCGCGACACGATCAAACCGACGAGGGCTGCCGCAATCCCTCGCGCTGGACGCGGAGCAATTCGCTGTGTGAAATGGCCCAGGCCGCATGAGCGCCCCGGCCACTGAATTTCTTTTCCGCGTGAATGCGGCCGTGGCGGCACCATTCACGGCAGGTGAATTCGGAACGACCGACGATGCGAGCAAATTCCTCGACCGAATACCACTCACGCACCTGCTGGCGTTCGACCAGCACGGCGAGCATGGACTCGATTTTCTCCAGCCGTTCTTCCAGGTTGGTCATTGCTCGTATCTCCTGAAAAACGCGGGCGGGTTATCAGTCCCCGCCCGCGTCAGTGAAGCACTTCGATTACCTCATGGTCATCAGTCCGTTTTCGCGGGATGGTCCCTGGCGGTCGGTTCCTTCTTGCGCCCGAAGAGTGGCAGGAACACATGCTCGAAGATGGCCTTGCCCGCTTCGGGTTGCTCCTGCACATGCGCGGCAATCTGGGAGAACGCCTTCCAGATACCGATGCCAGCCATGACCAGGGCACCGACGAACAGCAGCGAAATAAGCAGAGTCAGCATTGCAATAAACCTCCTGGAAAATGGGGGCGGGGAGCAACTCCCCGCCGCCCGGTTGATGGTTGATGAATCACTAACGCTTCCTGATCCCGATCATGGCGGCGACGAAGACCCCGATGGCGACCAGCAGGCCCCCGAGGAAGGTTTTCGCAAGGCTATCCGCCGTCTCCTGCGTCACTTCGACATCGAGTGCGCCGTAATCCCCTGGCAGTGCCATCCTGACCTTGCGGGTTGCGGGGACGACTCCGCTCCGAACCGGAGGCGACGCTTCCGTCACCGACGGCATGTGTCGTGGCGATTCCCTTCGCGCCGGCACCAGCGACGTTTCTTCGCACGCCTGCTCTTCCTCCTGTGACGTGCCGCCCACCGACACCAGCCTTGGAGCCAGTCCGACGGGGATCGTGAAGTCGGTCTTGCAGCAGCCGCAGTTGTGGTTGGTTCCCGCTTTGTCGGGATATGCCCCGTACTCGGCGGAGCAGGTGGGGCATTCGTACTCGATCAGATGCTTGTACATTGTGAAACCCTTTCGTGAATGAGGTTGAACAGAACTTCTGGTTGTTACCGTTTCTTCAGGATGACCCGCTTGAGCAACTCAGCGGCACCCTTCGTTGCGATCTTTCGGGCCATGCCATTGGCACCGCCCTCTTTCCTGTAGCCGTCCCGGACACTCCGGAAGACGAGCCTTGCGATCAGTCCGATTCCCAACCCCGCGATGGCGAGGAAGAACATCAGGACTGCCACCAGCAGGCCAATGGTGGACTGAATGTCGGCGACGATCATCGGTCGATCTCCTTTCCCTTGTCGTGCTCTTGAGCTTGCTGGCCCCGAGCCACATAACCCGAGAGCATCTTGTCGTACTCACTCTTGCCCGCCACGATCTCCTGTGGCGTCAGGTTGCCGTACAGCCCCGGTTCCTCTACCGGACGGATGTTGCTGTCGGGCAAGGCCACCAGAGCTTGCGAAAGCTCCTTCAAGCCCGCCCTTCCCATTGCGGCCAGATGGCCCGCACCGATCTTCGGTCTGTCAGACACGTTTCACCTCCTTTCAAAAGCGGTTCTCGTAATCGTCGATCAGTTGCTGCATTTCCATGTTGGCCTCTCGCATGCGACCGACCCGGTTCTTGCGAGCCTGAACTGCGAAACACTCAATGCAAATGCTCGCGATGCCCGAAGTGGCCACCAATCCACCCAGCGCCGGATCGGCGTAGGTCAGCAGGGCGCCGATGCCCATAACCCCGAATCCCTCGGCGGCCTTCAGGTTGCTTATGTCCCGGATGCCTGGACAAAGCAGCTTCGCCAGCCAGGGAGAGCCATCCCAATACCTGTGGGGAATGATGCCCTTCTTCCGATTCTGGATTTGCTTGGCTTTCAGGCGGAGGAGGCCGAGTATCCAGAGCCATAGCACGAGCCAAGCCGCGAAGGAATTCGTCGAGATTGCCAGGACGACCAGCATCAGGATGGTGCCCAGGGCACAGGAGCCGGGGCATTCGTGGCCGTTGTCCTTGCGTGTGAACGGCCAGCCGATGGCCGCCAACGCTCGCAGCCACCACATCAGAAAGTTGACCCCATCCTGCCTGCTGTCCCGCTGCTCAGACTGCCTTTGATCGAACATGATGTCGTTCCTCCAATGGAAGGTTTTGTTGCATTCGTTCCTCTTGCAGGCAGTAGGCTTCCAGGCCCTGCCGGCACGCCTCGACGCTTTTCTCGAACATTTGCCTCAGCTCTTCCTCGCCGAGGCCGCTGCCTAACTTGCCCGCCAAATCGCAGGCCATCAGAAAGGCAGCCTGGTTGATTAGCCGCCGGTTCATCCGCTCCTCCTTTCCCGGCCAACAGGCCGATTTGAGTTCCACTGATTCTTCACTGTCCTTGTTCCTCTTCACGTTCTCGATTGCTTGCGACCGAAACATGTCGCGGTCTACTTCTGCGAAAACGTCACCCATTGCCAGCACTGCCCGTTGCTGAACGGTTCGCCCGAGCGGATCACAATCGCGTCGCAGAGCAGGCCATTGGCCTTGCCGCCGGTCCGCAAACCATTGACAAAGACGTTGTTTTGCAGAATCTGCTCATGTCTCTGGCTGAACGAGCCGGTGAATTTGCTTTGCCCCCCGCACAACTCGTCGTACATGCTTCCCTGCGGACCGGTCGAGCCGGAGATGAACGTCTGGAGGCTTTTGCCTACCAGCGAGCTGGCGTAGGCCGCCGTCTGGTCATCGCCGAGGGCGTGGAAAATCTTCGCCGCCGCGAAGTTGGTGAGCAGCGCGTCCGCCTGATGCCGGCCCGCATCCCCTGGCATGGAGGCATAGAAGCTATGGATGCTCTGGGTCAGCACCACCATCGCGCCCCGGTGCGAACGGCACTCGGCGAGAAACGTGGCATCAAAGCTGTTGATGAGATTCTGATACTCGTCCGACCAGATGATGATCGGGTTGGCGTCGTGCATCGCGTGCCGCCGCAGGATGTGCCGCTGCACCGCGTACTTCCAGGCACCGTTGACGAACGCGCCCGCCGTCCCGAAGCTGGGGATCGGCATGTGAACCTGAATCCACTTGCCCTGGTCCATTAGCTCAGGGCTCACGTTGGTCTTGTCAGACAGCAGTTGCCGCACGACACCGCTACAAAAGACGTGCAGCACGTTCAGCACATCGGCCAGGCTCGCCGAGCGAGGTTTTGAGTCCAGCGCAGGATGCTCCTTCAGCCAAAAATCGAGGGCCTGGGTGTAATCGTGCTGCTCGGCGGGCGTCTTGTGCGCGTAGTAGGCGCGGGCAAGGCACTGGTTATGGAAGCCTTCCTGCCATGTTGGGCTTGCGATCTCCGCAGGGCTGCTGGCAGCACCGGTAATGAATCGTTGAAGGTCGCTCGCGCTGACTTTACCTGTGGCCTTCTTGACGATCTCGACTCCGTTGTAGAGCGTCCGCTCTTTGAGCTGATCCCAGAACGAATCGTTTTCTCCGCCCTTCGTGCGGCTGTTGCGCTTGAGCGTCTCGCCGATTGTCATGATCAATTGCGTGATTTCCCGCGTGTCTGCGCCGGCCTTCAGTTCGCCGTCGAGCAGGTTGTAGCGCAGCGGGGAGGACGGCTCGAACACCAGCAAGTCCTTGCTCCGCCCGGCTTCATGGAAGATGCGGTTCCAGAACTCTTTGTCCTCAGGTTTGCTGCTCAGGATCAAACCGCCGCTGCCTGGCAGGCGGACAATGGCCTTGCCGATCTGGTATCCGCTGCCGCTGGTCTTGCCGGAGCCGGTGCGCCCGAAGATCACCACGCCGCCATTGAGCAAATCGCGGACGGTGAATGGGTCACTCTCGCTCAAGCGAAGCAACTCGGAATCGAGCGGGTCTTTTGCGAAGCGCAGGCCGGCGCGTGCCGCCTTGAATCGCCGGATGCCGTAGGAAGCAGCCATCGCCGCCCCGATGCAGATCAACCCATACACTTGGTCTTCAGTGAGTGTCATGTAAGTGCTCTCCTGTCTTGCGGACCCTTAATTGCCAGCCTTTGATTTGTCCTTCATTGCCGCCGCAAACGTCTTGGCGGTGTAGCCGAGTTCACGGGCCTTCTTTGCTTCCTTTTGAGCCTCACCTAACGCCTCGATGAGGTCGTCGAGAGAAAGCTCCAGGCCGGTGACGACAATTCCGACGCCAGATGTGAGTGGGCAGGAAATGCGCTTCACCCGCACCTGCGGCGCGGCATCGCGCTTTTGCTTGCGGACGTGTTCGGCCAGGCCATCGCGCGACGTGCCGGAGAGTTTCAGGCGAAGCAATTCGGCCTGTTGCTCGGCAGGAACCCGGCTGATTTCGTAAGCGGCAGTGATCCCGATCTTTCCTGTCTCCAGGGCTTGCTGCACTTCGGGAATGCAGCGAGACGGCGCGAGGTATTTCGTAACCGTCGATTCGCCGAGCTTCAGGTGCGCGGCCAGGTCCTTGTTGGCCCAGCCCGGATTGAGGCGAAGCAGTTCCTCGCAGGCTCGCCACTTCTCGTTGTCCCGCAGGTCAGCCCGGTGAAGGTTCTCCGTGAGCTGGATCACCTTGATCTGTGTGTCGGTCAGCGGCTCCTCGGTTATAATGACCTGAAGGTCCGGCAGACCGACCAGGCCCGCTGCACGGAACCGCCGTTCCCCAGCGATCAGCGTTCCGTCGGAACGGGCAAGCACCGGTTGAAGTTGCCTGGCTTTGAGCGATTCACCGAGTTGGCGGAGGTCCGCCTCGTCGAAGTGCCGCCGCGCCTGCGGGGCGACTTTGAACCAGTTCAGGGGTTTGGTCGTCAATTGAGTCATCTGTGTCTCCTGGTTAAATTTCCTCTCGACAACAGAATGATAAATGAGCGTGACAGAAGGCTTTATCCCCGTTGCCGGTAAGTTGGCGTAAGTTGGGACTGACATGGCCAGTAAGCGATCTGTGACACCAGACGGAGATGCGGTTAGGAACGCTCGGCTCGGTAAGGGCTGGCGTGTAGATGATCTCGCACGCCACTCGGACTGCGCAATCAAGACGGTGGAGAACGTCGAGCGAGGTGAGCACGTCTACGTGAACACCCTGGCCAGCATTGCGCAGGCATTGAAGGTGGACTACAAGACGCTTCTAGCGAAGGCCGAAGCGCCGCCACGCGCGGGCGACACATCACGAGCCAAAGCCTGCATCATTGTTGCAACGACGGACAGTCGGCGTGTGACTAAGAAATCGGTGCTGGACCAGTTGCGTATGCTCGTCCCACTGAGAGACGAAGTGGTTCCCGGCACGAGCCGCAATGATAACTTTCCGACTGCCCCGGATGGTGGGCTGCTCATCAACATGACCTTGAGTCATCGTGACGCCAGTGCAATTTCTGCGAAGCTTCGAGCCGGGGAACTCTCCGCTTTGGACGTTTGTTTCTTTAATGTGCCAGAACGGATGATATTGGTCTTTAGGCCACCACCGGTTGAGCCGGATTAGCCCGGTGTACCCATTGCACGCTTAAGCGCATTGACCTACTTATCTCACACCGAAGCCTTCCTGCATGGACCTCCTACTGTGCCTGGATAGGCGAACGTGCTTCGTGGGCAGTCAATGCCCCGTGCCTGTCCGGGCCAGTGCAGCTACTCAGGAAATTGCACCGCGTCACGCCACTGTGCTACGTCCTCGACTTTCTCACGCTGATAAACCTGATGAATCAAATCGGAAGAGTGATTCACCAGCCGCATGGCCGCTTCACGCGGCACACCCGCGCGGCGCAGACGATTGACGTAGGTAACGCGCAGGCAGTGAAAACATAAATGTGGCTTTTTGATTTTGATGAAGAATTGCTGCCAGCGGCGCGATGGCTGGAATGGAAATTCGACGGTGAACTTCTGCTTGGCCTTGCGGATGCGCCCTAACAACGGACGCAGCGCGGACGGCATCGGAATGGAGAACGCCCGATCTTCGCCGCCTTTTGGCGAGGGGAACGTGATTTTGTTCTCCGCAAAATCAATGCAGTTGAGCGGCAACCGTGTTTCCCGCAACCGGCAGCCAGTATGTAGGGAAATGTCAAAAGCGGTTTGCATCCATTCCGGCTCGGTTTTCAACGCTTCTCGAATCTCGCTGATTTCCTTGTCCGTCAGTTCAGGCTTTTTAGCGGGTTTGTCCCCCCGCAGCTTCAGGCTCACCAGCGGGTTTGCGTCGGCATGGCCGAGGCGCACCGATTCGCCCATAATCATGGCAAGGAGCTTCACCTCCTTTATGGCCGTGTTGCGCCCGACCGACTTGCCCGTTTTCTTCTTGTAACTTATGCGCCATTCTATATAGTCGAGGGCCTTGCGGTAGGTGATTGCGCGGGGCGAGTGGTAATGGTTTTCTTGCAGCCAGAACGCCAGCCAAGACCAACAGCCGGTGTAGCGTTGCAATGTGAGCGGGCTTTCGCAGTGCCGTTCGAGGTATTGCGGAACCCAAGTGTCCCAACCGCCGCCGCTAATTTCACCGGCGGTACGGTTGAGTTCTTTGGCTTCGAGTTGTGCGCGCAGGGCGCGAGCCTTGACCGTTTGGCCGGGATCGTCCGTCCGCAAGCCGGTGGATTTGTTGCGCCGCTTGCCGTCGCCGTCAATGAATTGAACAAACCAGAAGGGAGAGTTGGGTTTTTTGTATATGGATGCCATAAGCCGAGTGCAGTTTGTGCAGTAAACGTACTGCACAACTTCGGCAATGTCTAGCAAAACATAGTGTATTGCACCACTATAAACCACTATACCAGTAATGAGGGTTCGATTCCCTTCACCCGCTCCATTATTTATCAATAGCTTACACGGCAGTGCAGTAAGAGTGCAGTAAAGCCGCGACTAAAGAGGTGTGTCGGTGCCCAAGCACTAACAAACACTTCAGGCGTCGAGAAGAAGTTGAGCGGCACGCGGAGGAAGGTTGGAAGGGCCGATGAAAGTGTCGCCGGTGTGTTGCGGAAGGGAAGAGTTCTTTAATCCGTTTTGGTCCGCGCGCCACTGGACGAAATCCTGCCAGAAGGCAACGCCGTGAAAGACAGGAAAGCCAGGCAGGTGGAACCAGCTACGCGCCGTTGAATACGACACACCAGCACAAACAGCGAACTCCTTGGCGTTAAGTGCTTGATCGAGCCTGCGTTTTTCCATGACCGCTTCGAGCGTTATGCCTTGCAGTTGCTTGTCATGGCTGTGCGGCGAGTACCTATCTGAATCGCGTCGTCCCATACCGAGTAACTCTTTCTTACACCTCAAGTATATCAGATGTCCAGCGCTTTGTCGCGCTGAAAGTGGCTCTCAGAGCCAGTTACAGCGTACAAGCCAACAGGTGCTGGTCGTAACATTCCGCTACCATTGATCACACTCATGCGATAATCTCTCTGCGCGATATACAACGAGTGGAGAGTACCATGAATGCGCCAGCCAAACCGCTGCCTGAGTATGCCAGGCAATACTTAGAAGCAGTTCCAGAGCATAGACCGAAAGCGTCAGTAGATGAAGAGCGTAGGGTCTGTGAAGCGTTGTGGGACACAATTGGCAAGGAGATAGACCAACGCTTACAGAAGCTCATGACCGAGCGCTTTGAAACGTATTGTCGCACGTTTGCCGACAACAATCATGTTTTATCATATATCTATCGTGAGAGATGGGAAGACGAAACGGAGGAGGACCGTAGACTCCTTGCGAGGCCGCTGCAATTGTATTGGGAGCTTGAAGACATAATAGCCCGATACGCAGATGCGAGCGGCTACACGAAGCAAACTGGCCCCGACCGGTATCCGCTAAGGGTTCCACGTTCTGATGGCACAACGGACAGGATGGGGTCACGGTTCTGACAAGAGGCGGCGAGTGGAATCCAACGGAATTCATGCGTTCCTACTACGCATTTGGCGCTCATAAGTTCTTTATAGGCCGCGCACTGGCCAGCGTGATCGACTTCTTGGAGGAGAGATACGACCTCGACTTCAACGATCTAGAAAAAAAGCGACACCATAAGACTGCTTCATAGTGCATCCGTTCATGGCCTACTTCTTGGCACGTCGCCATCCGGGCGACCGGGTGCTTCCGGGCTTCGCTTCGCTGCGGTCCTATCGGACGGTTAAGGCCCCCTCTCGCCCTCTCGTGTGAAACACAAATACACGGGGGTGAATCCCCCGTGCCGTCAAGGACCAGGTCGAGCGACCTCTGCGGCCTCCTCCCCGATCTTCCGCGCTCCCAGAACCTCGCTTGTGCAGACCGGGTGCCCCCTCCGCGCCGGTCGTCCTTGACTGCACTCCCCCTTTCCCTTTGGACTTTCGTCCCCCTTCCGCCAAAAAACTCTTGGCGCGTTTCGCGTAAGGGGAGATTTCAAAATCAGGAATGAATGCAAAATCATTCAACGGCCACAACCACCCGCGCCGACGTTTACACCCGTGTTACGTCACACATCGTAGAGGAGCTTGAGCGAGGCGTGCGGCCTTGGCTCAAGCCTTGGAACGCCTAAATCGCTGCTGGCCGACGGATGAATCCGGCGGCTGGTTTCCTATTTGACAACACCAACCATACAGCTACTATCGTTCTGGTACTTGTCGCATCCTCCTCAGTCTCTGCGACGTTAATGTGTATCCGGCTGAGCAGACGGAGCACTAACGCTTCGTAGTGTGCAGGCTTTTTCCTGCCAAAGGCGAAAGGGGGTAAGGCTATGACAGATCGTAAAGTCAAAATTGGACGACACGCCGGAAATGGAAGATTCATT
Source organism: Pirellulaceae bacterium (assembly GCA_031414755.1). Taxonomy (GTDB): domain Bacteria; phylum Planctomycetota; class Planctomycetia; order Pirellulales; family Pirellulaceae; genus CAJQPP01. The sequence continues at coordinate 21,668 of JANNWJ010000071.1, forward strand.
CCCGTCGAGAAGGCCAAAAAACTTGGCGATAAAGCGGTTGTGGAAACAATTAAGCGTCCACAGTCAAAACCTAAAAAATAGTTAGTATCCTCTAACTGGTGCGACAAGTGCCACCACGAATTTCATAACATACGAATAGTTAAGTAATCGTTACGCAGAATGCGTCGAGACTTCGTCGCGCATGTTTTCTAATGCAGGAATGCCGGAGCGGTCTTGCCGAGCCATTCTTTGAGTGCGGCGTGCGACTCGAATTCCATCACCTGGATGCTGTCGATAGTCGGTCCCGTCTCCCCCACTTTCCTGATTTCCTCTTCCGTCATCTCACGGACCCAAAGCACACGATGCCTTTGCAGTCCGGCGTGCGTGAGGTCGATGGTACTCTCCGTTAGCGGCTTGTCGAGATTGCTCCCCCGGATCAGGACGAGGTACACCAGATCGCCGGAGAATTTCAGCAACAAGCCTTCGGAAGGATCGAACCACCAGGTTCCCAACCAACCGTAAGGAAACCACACGCTGTTGCCACTCCGCAAGCGGAACTCTATCGCATCGGCCCGCTCCCGGATGCCCCGCAGATAACCGAACGCCGCGCACGACGCTTCGCCCCCGTCGCCGTCATTATCCTTGTTCGTGGAATTGCCCGTGTGCCCCGCCAGATGCGGATTTCGCTGCAATCGTTCCTGATGGGTAGGTTTGTCATCGCGCATTGTCTATCTCCCGTTGCACCGTCGCGTCTCTCTCGCTGCCCGGCTGGAGTGAATCTTTCCTTGCCGCAAACACGCCAAGTCCGCGTGCGAACGCTAGTCGTTTCGTCAACCGATCCCGCAAAGTTGGTTTCTGTTCCGTGGACTCCGAAAGCTCCGTCGCGGACATCGGATCGTCCGGCCTGGTGATCGCCTTCAAGAGTTCTTTCCTGTCGTCAGTGAAAATCTGGGCCTGTTCCTTGCCTCGCGTTACGGCGACATACGCCGTCCGCTGATAGGTCGCCGGGAATGACTGGCTCGACACGCCGACGAACACCTTGTCCACTGTGACCCCTTGGCTGGCATGGCTGGTAACGACGTAGCCGTGTGTCAAATGACCGAAATCCCGGTCGATGACCCAGCCGTGATCGACAACAATGTCGCCACGCTTGTTGAATCCCTGGACGGTCAGGAGTGAGCCGTTGCTGAGGCGATGCTTGCCGTCCTTTGTCTTGCCTCCCGCCGTGACGCGCACGCGATCCCCAGCGGCCAGGGCGAACTGCGTCGCCCGGTATGCCTCGAACCGTTTCGCAAGTTCCGTCGGCAGCTTTGCTCCCTCGTTCACGATCAGGCGCGATCCTTTTTTGTAACCCGGTGCATTCTGGTGGAACTGGAGCAGATCACCCGGCTCATATTCGGTTGAGTCCGCTTTCTGTGCGTCCGTCAGGTGAGTCGCAACCCATCCCTTCACGATGCGTTCCTCGCCAATCTTGCCTTGGGCCTTCAGCCCGGCACGAATCGACTGCGTGATCCGATCCGCCTCCGCGTGCGTTGGCGACACAACGAGCGCCGACTTGGTTTGACCGCCCCGCTTCTTTTCAGCGACCGCTGCCAGATAGGCGGCGGACAATTGCTTGTAGCGTTCGCTATCTTCTACCTGCTTGATCCAGCCGAGCTTATCAAGCTCCTCGAATCCCTCTTCCGTCCGACCTTCACTCAGCGCCTGCGCCGCCTTCTTGTAGTCACCTTGCTGCCGCAGGATTTCAGTCACTTCCGCGACCTTCAGTCCCGCCGCCTCTTCCAGCAGCTTGAGCGGTTCACCAGCCGTGACGCTGCGATGCTGCCGGCGATCACCCACGAGGATCACGCGAGCATTGACCGCTTCGGCCAGGTTGAACACCTGGAGCATGTCGCGCGTGCCGAGCTGACTTGCTTCATCGACGAGGATGACGCCATCGCGAGCGGCTTGCTGCATTTCCTGATCTTTCAAGAACCGGGCCACCGTGTCGGCCTGCGCGAAACCAGCTTCCTCACGCAGCACTTCACGGCTCGCTTTGACCGATTGCGCCAGCGCAACCACCGGCAAGCCGACTTCGGCCAGGGCCTCCCCAATTTCCTGTTCAAGCGTCGTTTTGCCCGTGCCGGCCACACCGCGAATAATCATCACCCGATCACGGGAACCGAGCACATGGCGCACGGCCGCTTTTTGTCCGTCGTTGAACCATTCCCGCGAGAACTCTCGGTCAGGATTGCCAAGCGGCCGGCACCGCCCTCGACCCTTTCGGGCGAAGTCAATCAGCTTCGATTCCATCGCCAGCATTTCTTTCGTCGTCGCCATCTTGCGCCCGACGACATCGCTACGGATTAGCGGACGATGAAGCATCTCGCGGGCCGTGTCCTCGACCGTGACCGCACCAAGCCCCCGCTGAAGGGCAACGGTGACGAGCTTGCGTTCCGGCACCACCGCTTCACGCACGAAGCTATGTTCGAGGGCGTGATCGACCGCCAATTTCTCGATGCGTTCTGGCCGAGTTGAAACCCGCTCGCGACGGTGAACCGCTGCCAGTACATGGCGTTCCTTGTCAGTCAGGCGTGCATTCCATTCCTTTCGCAACGACTCCCAGCCAAGCGCGGAACCCTTCTTTTCACGGGTTTCCGCACCGAGTTCCGCTTTGCGGTCGGGATCGGTGATACCTTTTTCTTCAGCCAGCTTCTCGATGAGAGCGGTGCGCCGCGAGAATCGCTTGAGCACGTCGGCAGGAATTCCGGCAATCTCGAAATCGTCCCGTTTCCTCGTGACCCCGAAGCCGATGTCCTGGATCTTGTTCGCCAGACGCACGCGGAAAGCTGCCTGGAAGTACGGGGCATCGCGTTTCAGCTCCCGGAACTGGCCCGCTTTCCAGCGTTTTTCTTCCTCGTCGAAGGTTGAGTTGAACACGAAGACATGGGCGTGCAATTGCGGATCGGGAATGCCATCAACGGGCCGGGACGTGGTGTGAATGAATTCCGCCCAAGCCATGTTGCCCGTGGTGCGGTCAACGTCCTGGCCGCCCTTGCGGACGCGCGTTTTCATCTCCGCTTCCATCTCGCGCATGGTTTCATCGACCGCGCTACGGAACGAATCCATGATGTCCTGGTCGCCGCTCATGGCGTACAGCAGCGAGACAGACTTCGGCACCGAGAACGTGAAATCGTAACCGACCGTCCGCTCGGAGCGTGTTCGCACCGTCAGCGGTTGTCCGGTCTGGGGATCGAGGTTGTCGCACATCCGCTCGAAGGAGAACTTGTCCACCATCCCGGTCAGCCCAAGCTGGGACGCGGCTTTGCCGCCCCAGGAACCTACGAGTTCCTGTCCTTCGCTGTAATAGTCCGCCGTCGCGTAATACGACTTGGCGGACTTGGCACTATCCTGTTGCGTGATGCGGATCATGCCTTATTTTAGGCTATCACATATTCGTTAATTCTTTCTTAACCAATCTCTGCTCCACCGCAGCCAGCCTCACTTTGCGGCGTTCGTTCGTTCATCAATACCACCCGCGCGCTACCGCAATGTCAGTCCACGGCGACGACGGATTCAAACCGTTGAGGGCATCTCGGCGAATTATTCTCGCCTGCCTTTGAAGACACTTGGGTAGGTTGCCTGTTGCACCTTCTTTGCAACCGATTTGATGCGGTCGGCTGTCTCCGTCGCCTTGCCACCTGCCATCCCCAAATGATCGGACCCCCACATCCGCTGACCTCTTCTCGCTGGTCAAACATGCCGGTTCCTTCTTCGTCCGAGCCATCCGCACCCACGGCCTTCTTTCGGGAACGCTTAAAGCCGCCGCCGAGCCGCTCAAGCTGCCAAGGCCGCTTTCCGCACGCGGAAGCCTTCGGCCTTTCGCTTGCCCGGTGCGCTACGCCACGGACTGAGGCGACTTTGTTTGCGGTCCCATCAGGCCGCGATAGTCGCGGCTGGAAACTAGAGAAGGAACCACACCATGTCACAACCAGCACACAAACTCCGCATCGGCGCTCTGCAAGTCACGATCTGGAGAAACCACGGCGAGAAGGGCAACTGGTACAGCGTCATTCCCAGTCGCGGCTACAAGGTGGAAGACGCCTGGAAGGAGACCGACAGTCTCGGTTTCGACGACCTGCTGACGATGGGCAAACTGCTAGACCTGGCCCACACCTGGATCATGCACCAGCACCAGGCCGACGCAAAAGGCCGCAAGGAATCGGCCCAGGCGGTTGCCGCCTGACCCGGATGCCGGCGAGACGGTTTGCCGTCCGCCGGCTTCTTCCCCATCAACGTAACCGGCGGGCCGAAGTGCCCGACCATCAACTAGAGGAATCCATTATGAAGAAAGCTGATTTACGATCCATGACCGACGAAGCCCTTGACGCTTTCTGGGAAGTCATTGTGAAGCGTTACCCGCAGGCGAAGACAGGTGATCTTTCGCCGGGAGCAACGATAGCCCTCCAATTGGCCGCAGAGGATGCGGTTGGTGAGTGGATCGACAACAACGTTCCAGCAAGATTCAGGAAGTAGGAGGCGACCATGAAACTTTGCATCGAGAACATCCAGCGTCATCGCAATGGCGTGTGCGGCGCTCCCTTTTACGTCCTGACTTTCCACGATCCCGATCAGGGCAAAATGTTCGGCGTCGTGTTTGAAGCGGGGCACCACGTCGCAGTCCTCAACCTTGCCAAGCTGGCCCTTGGCAACATCACATTCGGCGTCAACTCCTGGCGAGGCGACCACTACGAACCGCACCTGCGAAATGCAATCGCGCTTTGGGAGGAAATGGAGGGATGACCATGACCGAGACCTTTATCGAACTGACCGAGGACGAGTTCGACTTCCGCTACCCGCTCGTCCAGAACCATCTCAATCCCAATGCCAGTTGGGCGTATGGCGACAGCCCCGGATGCCTCTTCGAGACGTTCGGGGAAGAGGTCGCTTTCGTGCGGCGGCAAGACCCTCGTACAATCTGGACGCTCGTGGACGGCGAAGACGGCGACATGTACGTCACCAGCGGCTTTCATTTCGTCAACCGCATTGGCTACCTGTTGAGTACCATTCCCATCCCGGATGATGTCACCATCCAGGTTCACATTCCCATGTCAAAGGACGACGACGAACTCGACTTGTGCGAGTAGTCGGAATCGTCCTGCCCTTCCCCCTGCTGTAATGGGCGAAGCCGTCAATCATCATTAGCTCCGAGCGCTGGCTGAAACCGGCGCTTGGCTGCCGCATCCCCAATCACTCACGACCTAACAGCCATCGGCCATCGAGCCGATTGCGCCATCTCTAACCCCAGCCGCCGTCCATGACGAGCGGCATTTCGTCTGCCGGAAGCCTTCGCTTGCGGCAGAGCTTGCACTCCTCTTTCCGCGTGCAACATTCCTCTTCTCCCCGCCCTGTTTTCCTCGCACGCGCCGTGTTGCGTCCAGACGCAGCACGCCAATGATTTTTCGAGCATGTTCCAGAACAAAAGTTGACAGGCGTCTTCCCTATGCTCTGCATAGGTTGACTTTCCCGGAGAAAGCCGACCGCTCAGCCATCTCGATTGGCTGCCGTTCGCTTTCCAGTTCGTGCGTTTTTGTGTACCGCGCGTGTGGTGATGAATGACCACGCGATAACGCTGAAACCCGCAGGAACGCTGGGGTTTCGCGGCGTCATCGTTTATCATTTTGTTGCCAAGAATGGAAAAACGCGCTACCCTGTAACTGGCACTCACTCTAGCTTTCGAGCGATTTATGCACGTTCAAGACAACCCCCATCCGCCACTTGGAACCGACGGCCGGGGAGTCCTCCACTGACGGTTCCCGACGATGGCACGGAAGCCACCAGACTGGCGACAGCCCTCACTATTTCCAAACGACCCAGCCGAACCGCCTGAGCCTCAAGACAACGCAACCTCAAATTTGGAAGGAAGCCAACATGCAGTACAAGACAATCATCCTCGAACTCCTGCAACAACGACCGGAGATGCACGAGCAGCTCCGCAAGGAGCGGAAGTTACTTCCGACGCTGGAAATCTACGCGAAGGAATTGAAGGAGAGTCACGAAGCCTGGAAGGAACAACTCTCCCAGGCGAAGCCGGGCAGCGACTCGAACCAGATCGCGAGCGAGGCGATGGAAATGGCGCTCAAGGATATGGAGGATCGTTTGCCGCCCGAGTCACCAACGGACGAGCGCGAGACACTCTCCCTCGACCAGGCAATGGCGTTCGTCCACAGTCCTTCGTCGCGCGGATAAAGAAGTCACGTCAGCAGCCGACGCTGTTTGATTCCCAATCCGACGATCCCCCTCCTGTCACGCCGGCCCCGCCAGCAATAGGCGACGGCACTCTACTCAGCACGCCGGGCCGTGCAAGCGGAAACCCGGTTCCCCCTGAAGGTCTCCCCCAAGTTTCCGCTGGCACGGTCGCTGCGCGAGCGGAGCCCCGGACTGGTGCTGAGTCTGGCGCGTTCCGTCAAGCCCCAATTGCGGGGCCGGAAACGCCAGAGGGAGACCACGCCATGATGGGCACACAATTAGATTTGCTGTTCGACGCACCGCCACCACCGGCATGGGTGCCGGACCCGGAAACAGAATCGCATCACACGCCGCCACGAGAATCCGAACCAACGTCAGGGCCGCCCGGCCTACCGGGCATCGCCAGCGGCGAGAAGACCAAGGCTAGAGACATCATCGCCGCCATTCGTACCGTCAAGGCCATCGAGCAGGAGCAGCGACCGGCAACGCCGGCAGAAAAACAAGCGCTCTCCCGCTTCGCCGGATTCGGGCCGGTTGCACTCTCCATCTTTCCGAATCCCGTCACCGGCAACTACAAGGACGCTGGCTGGCAGACACTGGGCGACGAGCTAAAGACCCTGCTTACGCCTGAAGAATACGACAGCGTCAAGCGCACCACGTTCAACGCCTTCTATACGTCGCCGACCGTTATTGCTGGCATCCACGAGGCGATTTCGCGTCTCGGCGTTCCGAGCAACGCCACGATCCTGGAACCCGGCTGCGGCATCGGCAATTTCATGAGCCAGGGGAGCAGGCATCGCTTCATCGGCGTCGAACTGGATTCCATCTCCGGGCGCATTGCAAAAGCCCTTCACCCCGAACACGACATCCGCATTGAAAGTTTCCGAGACACGCGCCTGCCTGAAGACCGTATCGACGCGGTAATCGGCAACGTGCCGTTCGCCGATCTCAAGCTCGACTATCGCGGGCAGAAGCTTTCCTTGCACGATTACTTCTTCGCCAAGTCGGTTGATTCCCTCAAGCCCGGCGGCGTGCTGGCACTGGTCACTTCGCATTTCACGCTCGACAAGCAGAATGCTGCCATCCGCGAATACCTGGCTTCGAGTGCCGATTTCGTAGGAGCGATCCGATTGCCTTCCGACGCCTTCAAGCGCGAAGGAACCGCCGTTGTGACCGACATCATCTTTCTTCGCAAGCGGGCACCAGGGGTGCCGGCCAAACATCTTGATGACGACTGGCTCGGCATTGCCCCGCTGGAGATAGATGGCGCAGAGGTTCCTGTTAATCGCTACTTCCTGAACCATCCCGAAATGGTCCTGGGCGAATGGTCCCGTAAGGACACGCTCTACGGAGGCGAAGGTTTCAGCGTAAAGAGCAACGGCGACCTGGCCGGACAACTCGGCCGTGCCGTTGAACGGCTTCCGCAATTCGAAGCGATGCAGGCAACGGCAGACGAAGTGGAAGCGGCACCGGCCTTTGTACCGCCGCCGCCCGAACGCCATATCGGCGAAGGCAGCTTCTTTATCGGTGATGACCGCGCCATCTACCAGTCGCAGGGTGGACAAGGTGTGCCCGTCGTTTACGGCGGCACCGCCCTCAAAGCCAATGGCACGCTGACCGGCAAGCGACTTGCCGCCCTTGTGGAACTGCGTGACCATGCCCGCCGCGTCCTGCAATCGCAGAACGAAGGCTGGCCCGATGAAAACCGCGACGAGACACGCCGCGAACTCAATCGGGCTTACGACCGCTTCCACAGCACCTACGGCCCGATCAACAAGACGACTTTCGGCGAAACCGCCGATGGCAACGTCATCCGCCGGATGCCGAACATCGTGAAGTTCAAGGAAGACCCGGATGCTATGCTCGTCATGTCCCTGGAGGACTACGACGAAGTGACGGGCAAGGCCGCCAAGGCTGCCATCATGACCCGCGACGTAGTCGGCAAGACTCCGCCCATTACGCGGGTGCAAAGCGCCGAGGAGGGGTTGCTCGTCTCGCTCAATCAGCATGGCACGGTGGACTTGCCGTTCATTGGAACCCTCTACGGCAAGCCGAAAGCACAGATTGTCGCCGAGCTTGGCGACCTGATCTTCCCTGACCCCGACTCCCGAACCTGGCAAACTGCCGATGCCTATCTTTCTGGCAACGTGCGTGCGAAGCTCGCGAGCGCCGAACGCGCCGGCCCGCCCTATGCCCGCAATGTCAGTGCCCTACGCGAAGTGCAGCCAGAGGACGTGCTGCCCGGTGACATCGACGCAAATCTCGGCGCACCGTGGATACCGGAAAGCGACATTCAGGCGTTTTCGGCTGAGCTTTTCAATGTCGATTCATCCAGCGTTCCGGTCGCCCACCTGGCAAAAGATGCCGTCTGGAGCATGGACGCCGGCTACGCCGCCAAAGCGTCGGTTGCCGCAACATCAGAATTTGGCACGTCGCGGGCCAACGGCACCTGGCTGTTGGAACTGGCGCTCAACATGAAATCGCCGACCATCTACGACACGATCCAGAACGGCGACCGCGAGGAGCGCATCGTCAACCAGGAAGAAACGATGGCCGCACGCGAAAAGCAAAAGCTCATCAAGGAACGCTTCCGCTCCTGGGTGTTCACAGAGCCGGATCGCACCGAACGTCTCGTGCGGCTTTACAACGACACTTACAACAATCTGCGTCCCCGCCTGTTCGACGGTTCGCATCTCGATTTTCCGGGCATGAACCAAGCCCTTCAACTTCGGCCCCACCAGAACGATGCTGTCTGGCGCGGCATGAGTTCCGGCAACACGCTTCTGGCCCACGTCGTCGGCGCGGGCAAGACCTTCACGATGGCCGCCACCGGCATGAAGATGAAGCAGGCCGGTCTCGTTAAGAAGCCGATGTACGTAGTTCCCAACCACCTTCTGGAGCAGTTCTCCCGCGAGTTCATGCAGCTCTACCCCAATGCCCGGTTGCTTGTCGCCGCCAAGGAAGATTTGGGCCGCGACCGTCGCAAGTTTCTAACCGCCAAGATCGCCAGCGGCGAATGGGATGGCATCATCGTCACGCACTCCTCATTCGAGCGGATCGGCATGTCGCGTGACTATCAGGAAAAGTTTCTAACCGAGCAGATCGCCGAATACGACGCATTGTTGCTTGAACACGCGGGCGCCAAGGGAGCGAACCGCAACCTCATCAAAACCATCGAGAAGCAGAAGGCCGCGAGATGCGAACGCCTGAAGGACTTGCTCGCCGGTGACAAGAAAGACGACGGCCTGGTGTTCGATGAACTGGGCGTCGATCACATCTTCATTGACGAAGCTCATTATTTCAAAAACCTGGAAACCCCAACCAAGATGGAACGCGTCGCCGGTATTCAGACTGGCGGCAGCCAGCGAGCATTCGATCTTTTGATGAAATCTCGCTATCTCGACGAACAGCATGCCGGGCACGGCGTCACTTTCGCC
>JANNWJ010000072.1:0-64522 GCA_031414755.1 Pirellulaceae bacterium
TGCCGACCGATCACCTCCCGCCAGTACGACTCTTTCTCCACGCTCCGCAACATCTTCGCCATCCCACGGCTCCTTTCCAAAAAGCCCCAGCATGGCCACCCAACCCAAAAAATAAAACGTGTGGTTCGCGGAACGGACACCGTTGAAGTCGCAGAATGGTTAAATGACTATGGCTGCAAATGTGATGTGCCCGCAGTAAAATGGGGATGGTTTTTCGGAGGTTATGCTGGAACGACGAAATTGCGATGGCGACCGGTCCAAGTCAACTTTTTAGGCTTGTTTGACCCCGTAAGCATGCACTGGGAATGGGGTTATGAAAAATCAAGTATTCCAAGTAACGTAAACCACTCGGCGGCAGTGTATCGAACCAGCGCCAAGCAAGTTTTTTATTTTCGCCCTGTGTGGTACGAAGGACTTGATGTCATAGGCGATTTGTGGGTAAATCCGTCTGTCGTTCTTGAACACGACAAGTGGCCAGATAAGCCGAATGGAATGGATTGGACCGAATTTTTTGATTGGCTAGACACCCGGCGTTCGAGTCATGGACAAACCGGAACGGATCCGGCATCGTTTCAATGGATGCGAGATGAAGCAATGAAATGCAACGTCGATTTTGATACATCGATTTATCCCAAGTAGTCTTTTGCGGTTAGATATTTTTTGCATCGATTGTTCTCTGAGAGTCCATGAAATGAGAAGTGAGTAAACGAAAAACGGTTCGATTGTCGATCCCCACTATTTTTCAGATTGTGCGAGCTTCAGTCTAGAGTTGACTTCTTGTACGTTGTGTCGATGGAAAACGAACAAACGAAACGAAAGGCGAAACATGTTCGAAAAACACTACGTCCGAAAAACCAGGATTGGGAGCACCAATGGGACTTCCACAAATTATTTTTTTCGACAGAATGGCGACCATAAATGGGCTCGGTTTATTACTGGTGTAATCGTTTTGGCGTTTTGCGGCTGTCGACAAGATCGTGAGAGCGCCTTTCAAATCGAAGTTTCGTTCGCAGATGATTTGAGTGAAGAGGAACTTTCTGGACTTTCGTTTGGAGAATTGTCGTCGGTTTTGAGCAGTTCTATAAATCAATCAGGACAAGTTTCGGGGTTTTCGTCGACCGAGAAGTCGAATCCCTTCAAAGTCTCCAAAAAGTATTTTTCAAATCGAATTCCCGATTACCTGCTGATAGGAGTCTTAAAGGACGGAAAATTCCTGCATTGGGAGATCTATGACTTTTGCAAAGTTGTCGATTCAGATGTGTGGAATAGCCCGCTATCGCTTTCGACAGATCCGTCCGTCCAACTAAAATTGCTTGTTGAGACTGATGTCGTACGAATTTCCAATGAACAAATGCCGAATCCCGCAACAAAAATAAAGATCAAGGAACTTGCCAAATCTAAGTAGGTTGAGAAAATCAATACTGCAACTCGGGCGGAACGCTCGTCGGTACCGATGAATTCTGTTATGACGCATTGCTTCGGCCAAGTAAAATGACAAAAGGAGGCTTCCACGAATGGCACTGTCAGAATGGGGTCGGCGCGCAAGTTGTCTATCGGCATACAGGCAATTTTGCCGATGTGACGGAGACCTCCTTGTTGCAAAAGGGACGTCCATTTGCTGCGATACTGAGTGGAGTACGCATCGCGAGAATCTTCCAAAAGCATCGAAATATTTCCGGCGGAATTTACACGGCTTCGCCGATGGTCGCTTGCCTTGCTAGCACGATAGTCGTTATTGACGATTCTCACCCTTTTCTTCATAAGTCCACGTTCTCCAACATACCGCGATTCGTTCGAAAACGCGGGAGACGGATACCTAATCGTCAGGTTGCATTGATGGCAACTCGTATTTTCTTGATCTGTGTGGTCTTGGTGGCGATGGCGTTTGCGCTTTGCCAAGGTTCCAGGACGTGTTTTGCGCAAGGGCTGACGCCCGTCCTTCAGGATGATGTCATCGATCTGAAATCAGCCGAGGGACAAGGGCTCGATCTGGAAGCGCTTGTCAAATTGCTGGCGGCGGAAGAGAACTTGAAAATCTATTTTGATCAGGACGACTTTCCCAAGACCGACAAACTCCTGTTTTTTGGCGAAGTCAAACTTCAACCCGGTGAACAGTTCTTTCAGTTTGTTCAATTGGTGCTTCGCAACCGGGGATATGCCATTGTCCCGTCCGATCTCGAAGGAATTCACCGAATTGTCCCGCTTTCCAATATCCGCCCTTTCGTGCCGCGACGCGATGCCAACGATAACGTCGAACTGAATTCCGGACTGCAAAACGGCGACTATGTAACGGCCATTTTTTCGTTGACGCACATTTCACCCGATGCCGCCGAAGCGTTTCTGCGGGACTTCATGCCCGCCGCCAGTGCTGCAGCAACCGACCCGCAGAACGCTACCGAAAACGTTGTTACAAAGCTTCCTCCCAATATCCTGATCGTTACAGAAATGGCGGGAAGGATCGAACGAATCAAAAATGCCATTGCCGCGATAGACGTTCCCCGGAATTCGGTGTGCATTGTTAATTATTCCAGGATTGGGTTTCAACGCTTCCAGCCTGGCGGATTCTCGCTGGGTGCCAAACACAACCTAATCGGTTTTGCAAATCCGGCTACGAATCGCATTCGTCCAACCAGCCAACTACTCCTTGATCCCGGCGAGTTTCAGCAGAAACGCATAACGAAACGCAACCTCCTTGTACCGGTCGAATCTTCCCGACGCTCCTCCGTGACCGGCATCCATGTTTGTTTTGAGCAATAACAAGTTGTCCCCTTTCCAGTGATCGCGCAGGCGGGCGACCCACTTCGCCGGTTCCCAGTATTGCACCTGGGAATCGTGCAATCCCGTCGTCACCAGCAAATTCGGATATCGGGCATCGACAACGTTGTCGTAAGGGGAATACGACAACATGTAATCGTAATAGCCCTTTTCATTCGGATTGCCCCACTCGTCGTATTCGAATGTCGTTAACGGGATCGTGTCATCCAGCATGGTGGTTACGACATCGACAAACGGAACATCGGCAATCACGCCGTGATACTGTTCCGGAGCCATATTCACGACAGCTCCCACCAATAAACCTCCAGCGCTGCCACCCCGCGCGTACAATCGGTTCGGGTCGGCGAACTTGTTTTCGATCAGAAACTTTCCAACGTCAATAAAGTCCGTAAAGGTGTTCTTTTTGTGAAGCAACTTTCCTGTTTCATACCAGTTTCTCCCCATTTCCTGTCCACCGCGGATATGAGCAATTGCATAAATGAAACCCCGATCCAGCAGCGGCAACAGCGTAACCTGAAACGACGGGTCCATCGAAGAACCGTACGAACCATAGGCGTATTCCAGACAAGGTGCTGTTCCATTCCGTGGAGTGTCCTTGTGATAGACGATCGAAACTGGCACCTGAACACCATCGCGCGCCGTCGCCCAGACTCGTTCCGTTCGATAGTTTTCGCGGCGAAAATCACCCAGCACCGGTTCTTCCTTGAGAAATCGCTTTTCACGAGTCGCCATGTTGTATTCAAATGTGCTGTTGGGTGTCGTCAATGACGTGTACCGATATCGGAGCCAAAGGGATTCCGGATCCGGAGTCGGCGATGAGTTGACAACAAAAGCTGGCTCGGCAAATGGCAATCTGTCATCCGCTGAGCCATCATTGGCGATGATCCGCAATTGCGTTAACGCATTGGTCCGTTCTGACACCACGAGGAAACGATCAAACAGGTCAAAGTCCTCGATAAACGTATCCGTACGGTGGCCGATCAATTCCTCCCATTTTTCAGGCCGAAAATCCTGCCCGGAAACCTGAAACAATCGAAAGTTCGGTGCGTCCAGATTGGAGCGAACGACAAATCTGCCGCCCAGATGATCCACGCTATATTCGTGGTTTTCCTCGCGCGACCGAAAGATCTCGAATTCACCAGTTGGATGATCTGTGGAAAGCATTCGGACTTCGGTGCTCAACGTCTGAGTCGACGCAATGAACAGGAATTCACGCGATCGTGACTTGTAGATTTCGCAATTGAACTCTTCGTCCGTTTCTTCAAATACGACATCGTCACTGGCTGCGTCCGTTCCCAATTGATGTCGCTTGACCTGCCAGGAACGAAGCGTTTGCGGATCATTCAGGGTATAAAACACCGTCTTGTTATCGTCGGCCCATTCTGCAGATCCGTTGATTTCGCTTATCGAATCGTCCAGCAACTTATTTGTTACGAGGTCCTTGAACAAAAGTGTGTACTGGAGACGCCCAACGTAATCCACCGCAAACGCCAACAGTCGGTTATCCTTGCTCACTTGGACGGCAGCGACGTTGCAATAGGACTTCCCCTCGGCAAGCAGATTGACATCAAGGAGTATCGTTTCTTCCGACCCTTCGACTGCGACTTTCCGACAATAGATTGGGTATTGTTGCCCTTCGTTGAATCGGGTGTAGTAAATATACCCCTCATCTTCGTAGGGAACCGAGGAATCATCCTGCTTGATTCTGGAAACGATTTCATCGAACAGGCGGGTTTCAAGTTCCGCGACATCCGCCATTTTTGCGCGAGTGTATACGTTTTCCTGATTCAGGTAACTGATGACGTCCGGATTCGTACGATCGTTTAGCCAATAATACTCGTCGTTTCGAACGTCTCCGTGAATCGCGAGTTCGCGAGCGATTTTTGTCGGGTGCGGAGGAACGAGGTCCTGTGCCGGTAACACTGGTTGAAAAACCAGTCCCAACAACAGGAACAGACAGATTGCAACTTTCGCTTGAGGCATAACATTACATTCCACGGAACAGAGCTGGGACGCACTCGCCTGAACAATCTGGCGATACAATCCGGGATTGTACCGACTGGGTTTTCAAAGACCAATAAGCTCGACCAGGGAAGTTTTGGCGTGATCTGAATCAAGAAAGGAACGTCTTCAGGAGAGCAGCGGACAATCATGTCAGGCCGCTACCTGCACGCGTTGCATTTTGACTTGTATTAGATCGACTACGAAACGGATCCAATTGCAAAAAAACCGGCTGGTGTGAACTTACACCAGCCGGTTGGTTTTCAAAATATTCTGATCAGCAATTGCCTAAAGGTTCACGATAACCGCCGGGAACGAGTATGGTTGCCCCAAATTATCGACAAATGTATCGACCCCATCTCCAAAGTTCAGCAGCATTTGAGCCAGATCTGTGGAAGCCTCCAGCGTGAAATGGTCGCTTCCGCCTGCCATAAGCGATACGAAATACATGTTACTGGCTACGGCGCCGAAAACCACAGTATCGTCAACGGAACCGCCCCGGTAGGTTCCATAGGTTCCACCGTAGTTACCGAAGAACAATGCCGAATTGGCTGTTGTCGTGCCCGTGAAATTCACAGTTACATCACCCGCTATGTTGGTCGCTGCATCCGTGATAACGCGATTTCCACCCGTCGCTGTTCCGGCAACGATTGCCAGGCTGGCTGTTGAGAAACCACCGGTCAAGCGAACCCGTTGTGAAACTGCCGATCCAATCCCCTCGCCCAGGCTGATGTAGGTGGTTCCATTGATGTTAACACCACCGGAATTAAACAGAATCTCATCGACTCCTGAACCACCCAGGTAGGTCAAATGGCCCCCCAGTGAAAACGATCCGTTATTCTTGAACTGAGTCGCTTGGGATTCCAGCACCGTAACGAAATTGAAATCTCCGCCAACCGCCAGGACGTGATCGTTTTCAAAGTTGTTTACACTTCTCAGGAACATTGAACCGGCAACACTAATGTCATGGTTTCCATCGTCGACAACGTCAATGCCATCCCGTCCGTTGACAACGAGGTTGCCACCAACTACCAAATCGGCATTGGTCGCCAACGTCACGTTTTGTACTCCATCGGCCGCTTCGATACGCAGCAAACCACCGACGGAATTGTTCGAACCTGTGAGAGAAACTGTTCGGGCACCACTGCGTAACTGAAGAATCAGGTTGCCTGCCAGAGCGGAATCGAGGTCAACCACAACGTTGGTGGCGGTATTGTTCAGCAAGTCCATGCGCAAATTGGTTGCCGGCGTCATTTCCGTAGTCGTACTGCCAATCAATCGAATCGCTCCGCTGACCCCGTTGTTGTCAATGGTTACGTTGCCGGTGCCCAAAACCTGGATAATGTTCAGGCTGTCCGAAGCCAAATCGTAAAAGCGATCAAAGCCCTGCCAGTCCAGCAGTTTGGCGTCGAAGTCATAGTCACCATATTGATTGGTGAACGTATCATTCCCACCACCGAAATCCACACGGAACGCGGCAGTCGGACTAATCGAAGTACCAGCTTTCAGCAGGAACGTATCGTCGCCCGAGCTGAGCTTGATATTAGCATCGGCGGCATTGCCGGTCGTCCCAAAAGTGACGTTGTCCGTTGAACTTCCACCATTGTACTTCACAGTCGTTCCGCCAAACAAACCGAGGATCGCAGCGTCATTCAAGCCGCCACCAA
Organism: Pirellulaceae bacterium; assembly: GCA_031414755.1. Classification (GTDB taxonomy): domain Bacteria; phylum Planctomycetota; class Planctomycetia; order Pirellulales; family Pirellulaceae; genus CAJQPP01. The sequence goes on from JANNWJ010000072.1 coordinate 6,444, forward strand.
GGTTGATATCAATGTCGCCACCCAGCGTCGTCCCGGCAAGCGACGCAAAACTGTCGGGGCTGGATGCATTGGTTGACTTGACGGTCACGGCTCCGCCGACGGATGTGGCTGCGGAATTCAGCGAAGCGATCTGTGTCCCACCAGCCGTGTTGTTTCCGAGATCAATCGTTGCAAAACCAGCGATGGTCGTTGCCACGGCACTATCCAGGGTCACCTCGTCGCGTCCGTTGCCGCCTGTGTAGGTAAAGTTGCCGCCAATGGTCATTGAGGCGTCGTTGTCAAACACGGTCGTAGCCGTTTCGCTTGCCGTATTCACCGTAACGTTTCCGCCAACCGACATTGTGCCACCATTGTCGAATGTATTGACGCCGGCAAAAGTGAGGCTTCCAGTGACAGAAATCATTCGGCCATCTTCGTCAACACTGTCGTTGCCTTGCCCCAAATCAACAATCATATTGCCAGTCACAGACAAGTCGTTGTTAACCGCGACTTCCACCGTCTGTGCGTCGCTGCCACCGGTGATTGTCAGATTACCACCAAACGAATTGCTGGCTCCAGTCAGGTTAAGCGCGCGGGCACCATCACCCAAATTGAGCGCCAATTCGCCGGCGAATGCATTATCAAGATCCACGTTGAGATTGGAACCTGAATTGTTGAGCATATTGACGGTCATCTTGTTGACCGGTGTTACAATACTTGTGGTACCACTGTTAAATCTAATCGATTGACTTGGACCATTGTCGTCAATTGTGACAGGTCCCGTACTCGATACCTGGGTCGATACAAGTGTCTTTGTCGAATTGGTATAAACGTGATTGAACCCGTTCAATCCCAGTAACGATGCATTGAAGTTGAACGGACCATAACTGTTGTTGAACGTGTCGAGTCCACCACCGAAATCGACAGACAACGACCGGGGAGCAATCACCGCGCCGGCCAGCAAATTGAACGTGTCATTACCGGTTCCCAGTTTGACGAGGTAGTCAGCAGGGGCCACCGTTGTACCGAACGTCACGGTGTCGACCCCGCTGGTTCCGTCGTACTGCACAAGGAACCCACCGAACTTGCCAACGACCGTGGCATCGTTTTTGCCGGCACCCAGGTTGACCTTAACGGTTCCTCCCAGGGTGGAAGTGGCACTTGTCAAAACCAGGTCAGGGTTAAGGGCACCGACGGAATTGATCGTCAATGGACCTGAGAAAATATTGTTGTTACCGTTAAGCAAGGCGGTTTGCGTACCGGCTCCCGTATTGTCGCCAAGGTCAATTATCGTGGTTCCGGTGATCGTCGTCCCGCCTGCCCCGTTCAAACGAACTTCATCCAGTCGAGTGCCACCAACATAAGTGAAGTTGCCGCCAACAAACATTGTTGCATTGTTGGCAAACAAAGTATCTTCCAACTCCGCTCCCACCATAATGACGGCATGCCTGGCGATTGACAAAATGCCATTATTCTGGAATTTATTGACTCCCTGCAAAACAAGATCTTCAGCAAGCAACAAGTTGTTTGCATTGTCAACAACGGTATCAAATCCGGCACCCAAATTGATGGCTAATGTGGCAACAGCCAACGGTGCATTCACAGAAAGTGCGACGTTCTGAATACCCACGTCCGCGTTGATGCTCAAATCGCGAAGCGGATTGTTGGACGTGCCGGTGAATTCCACGTTTCGGTCACCGTTTCCAAGATTCAAGGTCATGAACGCCAGGACTGGATTGTCCAAATCCATGTAAACATTGTTCCCTGTATTATCAAGCATGTTCAGAATCAAAGTTGCGGCCGTTGTGGTCGATCCAGGAATACCCAGGTTTGTCAGAACGCGCCAGTCAACTCCGGACAGCCCACCCTTGTTGTCAATCGTTACGTCGCCGGTATCGATCAATTGTGTTAACCTCAGGGTGTTGTCACCGACCGTATAGTCGTGATTAAACCAGTGGTAGTTCGAGATTAAGGCATCGAATGTGAATTTGCCATAGTTGTTGACAATCATGTCACCGGAATCGTTACCAAAGTCGATGTCCATCACATTGACGCCAGGCCATGCTGGTGGAGCCGGGAAATTCAATCGCTTCACCGTAAATATGTCATCGCCGCCACCCATTACGGCCGTAATATTAACCTGCGTACCGATCAACGAATAAGTCACGTTGTCGACCAGGTCGCCACCCGTATATTTGAACGTATTGCCGGTAATATAGCCGTCCAGATTGATAACGTTGCCCAGGTTGGAATCTCCCGCCTTTATTTCAACGTTTCCACCGAATTCCGCGTACGGTCCGATTAGTTTCTGAAGCGTCAAAGTTGTTGTGACATTTTGGGGATCGCCAAAGAACGGGATTCCGGCACCCAAATCAATGTTCACATTTCCCCTGACAAAAGTGTCATTCAAATTGACGTGATCGATGTCGTCACCGCCAATGTACGTGAAATTTCCACTGATAATGGAACGCAAATTCTGAAGAGGGGCAGGATCATGCCAGGTTCCCCCCTCGAGCAAGAACGACTCGGTACTTTCGTTGCTCGTGTCCATCGTCATGTTGCCACCAACCTTCAGGTCGGCGTCAAGCGGAAACGGTAACCGGAAGTCCGTATACCGGAACAAATTCACACCGGTCATACTCAAATTGCCACCAATGACGACAAAGTTTTCATTGTTGTAAACTATATCAAAATCATTGCCGAGATTGAACGTCGCTGAACCGTTCGTGCGGTGCCGGATCGGAATTCCATTTAACGGTGCGAGGTTGATATTCTGGGGACCGGTCCCGCCATTGACCGTCAGGTTGCCGTTAATCGTGTTCAGGCCACCGGAGAAAAACACGTCACGCGGACCATTCCCCAGATTAAGTACAGCATTTCCGGAATGAGCATTGTTTATGTTAAAGTTCAACTGGTTGGCGGTGCCATTCAGCATCGTGACCGAAACATTGGTTGACGCAACAAACGACAGGGTTCCCGAGTTGTCGGTAACCCGAAACGCATTGCCAAGACCGCTGTTGTCGACGACTGCATCGCCGTGATCGATCGTTTGCATCAGGTCCAGCGTGACGCCGTTAAAGAATCCGACGAATGCCAAAACCCGCCGGTCTTCCAGATGTTCGAATTGGCCAAACTCTGTTCCACCCAAGTTTGACTTGTTGCCACGTGGCTTGTGCGGGGAACTTTTTCGACCGGAGTCTAACCATTTACGAATCATGATGAATCTCCTGGATTGAGGAGTCTCCTGGAAGGGACGTGGTGTGCGGATTTAGACGGATAATTAATAACGAACTGCAAATCAGGAAGAGTCGATTATATTTGCAATAACGCAAAAAAACAAAACAGATTGACATCAATTAGGGATTTTTTTGGGTTTTTCCCGCTGCGCATGCCGAATTCCGATTATGCCAACGGAGATCGGGAATCGAAAATTCGTCATCATTCTGGCAGCCCGCGAGAAGTAGAAGCGACGAAGGGGGGAAACTCGTGCCAATCCCGACCGGCTTGCGCGCATAACCACGGAATCATCCCAAAGCCGGTCGATCCAGGGCCGCTCCAGCTCTAGATTGAAACTTCGGACACACTCGAATCGAGCGGGACGTTCATGGGCCGATAATGCACCATGCGGATTTTGTCCCGCGATTTGATCTCATACGTAATCTGACGCCAGTTAACATGACGTGTCAGGACCGAACGGATCATCCAAAATCCAAATCCCAGTTGGCACAAGGGAATCAAAAACAGCAACCTGAGAATCCGCTTGCCGGAAAGTGGCTCAAGGTAGTGTTGATGATCGGCTTCATCGCGGCGACTTTCAATCCGTTGAATACTGCCGCGTGTTGTGATGAAGGCAAATAAATTCAAAAGCTGATTTGCCATCATCGCCCCCAGACAGATCCCCGCAGCCGCAAATTGTCCGGAAATTACCCCCCCAAATCCGATGACGATTGTCGCAAAAAACCAAAACTCAAACACGACCATGTACAAAAACGTGTTGATAAAGGTCTTTTCGTGAATGCGTGACCACGTCAACATTCGCGGCACGTACTGGTTGACGAATTCAACCGTGCAGTTTTCACGATTGACCATGATCAACTCGGGATTGAAAACGATGTGCTTGCCAATAGGCTTGAAGGCATTGCGAACAGGGCCGTCATCAACAATGGATCGCTTCCAGATTTCTACCAGTCCCGATTGCCGAACGTCATTGAGCCGCATTGCACAAGAGCCCGCCCAGGGATTTGCCAGTACCGCAGTGGGAACCAGGGCACCGGCATTCCAAAGCGTACGCAACAATGAACCACAGGCGTCACCGGCCGGTTCAAACCATTGATTCCCCGTCACGACACCAACTTTGGGATCACAAAGCGGACTGGTGGCTTGCATCAGCCATTCCTGATGGGGAATAACGTCGGCATCCGTCAGTACAATCAATTCGGTTTCTTCAGGCAATTGCCCAATTGCCTGCACAAGTCCACTGCATTTGAGGCTGCATGAGTTCAGCGGATTGTCCAGTTCAAGTATCGTCAGCCTGTTATCCGTATCGAATTCTCGCTTGACGTGTTGAACACGTCCCCACGCTTCGTCGGAAACATGATCAACAACGACGTAGATTTTGTAATTGATGCGCGTTTGATCCAGCAATCCCCGCAGGCACTTGTCGAGCGATGGATCGCAACCGCGCACCGACAACAATACGGCTGTGGGCGGTTGAAATGCCGGATTTACTGGACGTTTGCCGTTAACAATGACCACCGAAAAAAATCTGGCAGCGACTGCATGCAATAACGCAAATCCAGTCAGGCAACTGGCCGCTATGATTGATGCAATTACCATTCAGGCTGGATCCGGTGGGTATTGGCGAAACAACGGTTGCAATGATTCGGCCCGTGGGACTTTTGCATCGCAACTACAAGCAAGTCATTTCAACCCGCCTGTATGATTTTCGTTGAATTCCTGGTCGGGTTAATCAAGGAAGTATTATCAATTGGAACTCAGCAAATCGGGGATCCTGGCAATTGGGGTTAATCACAATGCGATCACCTGCAAGTGTACTAGTTACCTCGTTTTTGCTATCGGCAGTTTCCGCGCAACTCCACTATCTTAATTGCTGGCATAGGTTCGTGTTAGATACTGGGTAATTTACAATTGCAACGACATCGCCCCAAAAAAGTACCCTAAAAACATTAAATCCCGCAAAAGCCGCACAAATCGGGGAATATCGGCGGCTCTGCGGAGCCACGGCAGGCGTTTTCGCCGAACGCCGAATTCCGTCAATTCCCAGATCGATCGGCTTCCGACCAGCATATGTTGCCCGCCTGCCAGTTTCTGATTTTGTCGCGCGTCGATACCGGTGACATAAGCGGCTCTCCGCCCCCCCGGCAAATGCCCGTATCCGTGGTTTTGATGAAGTGCCAACAATCGGCGCGTGACATCCACAACCAAAACCCCGGCGCTATGGGCTTGCCATACCATCCAGTTGTCCCAGTTTCCGCGGCCCACACGAAAGGCCGGAACTTCCCGAAACAAGTTGCGACTAAACAGAAAAAACTCTTTGCAAACCTGGGAAGCCAACCGCCCTTCCTGACGTGCTTGTTCGATCAATTCTTTCCATTGGCGTGCGTCCCTAAAATCAATAGCCGACTCGACAACAAGTTCCGTACGTTGACCGATCGCCAAAAAAGAATCATGCTCGCATCCAATCAATTGATTTGCTACATCGAGCAACTCTGTCGTATAAATGACGTCGGCGTTGCTGTACATCAACAATTGACCTTCGGCGCATTCGTGGATTCGGGAGAACACGGTGTCCAGCAGGGGTACGCCACCCTCTGAGCGGTCAATCGGCACCAGGGATGCACCTGTTTCATTTACGAGTTCGGCCAGGATCTCGTCCGATTTGTCTCCAAACAGAATCAGCTCGACAAATGGTGCCAATCTTGCCCAACTGCGAATGGCATTCGATTGAATCGTAGCGGTGTGACCCGTGAATGGTTTGGGGATTGCGAAAATCGTTAACAAGGGCTGTGCGGTTGATCGGCCAACATTCATTGCTAAACGAAAACCCGATTCCTGTTTGTGCGATAAGACCGAATTGTAAACATTTCGTTGAATCATCTCGGGCGCACCGTCCAGATCATTGAAACTCTGCGCCATCGGGTAACGAACCATCGAGCGAGGCATACTCCAGTTCGCTGCCGCCAGGATTTCCAGGAAAATGCCGACGCAAAGGGACGCCATCCCCGATAACTTGTTTGATCCAGCGCCTTAAAAAACTCGGTACCCCGACGATGCATCGACTCGTGCTGCCAGGGTTTGAATTCAGTTGTAAAGTGAACGATTGCCGGGCTATGCAACATTTCCCTAAACTCGTGTTGTTCAATTGGCGAATTCGCAATCGATTCGAATTCGAAAGCGTGTGCCCCCTGATTCCACCGGGCGGGAAGCCTTCCCCAGCGTTTATGGAACACGACATTCAAGGCATATTGATCCCAGCACCACACGTGCTGCCGGTGATTGTCCAGACATTCCAGCATTTGTCCGGCAACCTGGTCCTGACGCCACAAATCGACGTTCAATACCATGACACCACTATTGAAATACATCTCGCGCGGGTCCAAACCCAATTCCCGGTAATTGGGAACCGGGTTCAACGAAGCCAAATGCGGACTCGCCCGACGCCAATTGTTGCAGCCAACCTTTGCATCGATAAACGGACAGGCGATGTCGGGTGCAGCCAGGACGTAATTGTTTCCGGTTTCCATTTCCCACAATTCGGTGAGATCCGACCGAATCAGCAAATCGGAGTCGAGGTAAATCGCCCGCCCCACTCGATCCGGCAGCAATTCGGCCGATAACAATCGCAAGTACGCCGATCCTGTGACATGGTGCGAAGTATGCAAGTGTTCAACCATCGAATAGTCGGGCCTTACCGAAAACACGTCGATTGGCAAATCGGTCAGCGTTTCCCGAAGCGCGACCCAACTTGATTCACTCAAGCCACCATCAATGAAGTAAACAGTTAACCGGCTCCCACGACTTAGTGTCGTGGCTGCCGAATGCAGCATGACGTTCAATGGCATCGCGTACTGATCATCACAGGCACACACGACGGTCACTTCCGTAAGCGACCTGTCATGGCGCACCGCCCCCGCAGCCTGAACGCGGGGTATCAAATTGGGTGACGCCAAAATCATTTGTTATCTTTTATATGCGCTCTGGAATCAAACATCCGATCACTAATTGATGCATCGCCTTCAGCCGTTTTGATCGCGGACTCATTTCCCTTGCTCCGTTCGTCTCGAGACAGGACTTGGCCAATCTGGTTGCCAAACCGCATGGCGGTCTGCCTGAGTTTAAGCAACGGAGCCAAAATGGGATGGCTGGCGATCTTTTCGAACCCTTCTGCCGCCCGACTCAATTCTGATTCAAGCAACTCGATGCGCCTCTGCAAAACTGCCAATACTCGCTGGTTTTCCCGAACCAGTGCATAAAATTCAGCCGAACCCGCTTGCGGAATAACCCCAATTTCTTTCGGCCAAATCGCGTTTGCATCGAATCCAGCCGCTTGTTGAATGGGAGGCAGAATTCGTCCTGGAAAAGCGACCGCTGTTCCCCTGGCCCGGCAATCATGGGCGATTTGAATCATGGACTGACACAATTGAGCCATCCGCTCGCTGGCTGGCACTTCGAACTGCAATGCCTCTGCCAGCAACGTCTTTTGGTAGAGCATGCGTGATGCGGCCGGCCAGGCCAGTTGAGAAACGACGTCGGCAATTTGATGCCTGGCGTTGATTCGCCACGGAGCCGAAACATATTCCGGACTGTTGGTATAATCGAGCAAGGCCGTTGGAATGCGATTCAACATTGATTCCAGCATGACCGTTGAAGGGGTCGTGATTACGGCGTCGACGTCTGGCAACAATCCTGAAAGTTCCCGTCCTGTCGTTTCCGTCAACGAATTTTCCACACCGATTTCATTTGCCAGTCCGGCCGTCAATCGCCAGGTCCATTGCAACAATCGATCCTGTACGCGCTGATTGGCCAGGGAAAAGCTGTGCAAATCGACCAGCGACTGACGAATCGTGTTTCGTTGCTCCGTTGTGTAACCCGGCCACTTGGCTGTCGTCACCAAAACATGAAATGTGTCTGTGCCATCGCGTCGACCAATTGCGTTTAGCGCCGCCACAATGCCTGCATCGAGACGGGGAAGGCCGACAATTTCCGTCTTGCCAACATTGCCCCACGAATCAAGTATTGCCCCCTGCGAATTTCCGATGCAAGCAACCTTGTTACTGAGGACAGGGCGCATTGTCCACGGACAGGCTGGCTCCTCCGAACTGTTTTCCCAGGCATTCCGCCATTCCAGAATCCCGTCGATCGCATAGAGCGTCAAACAGCCTTTGGAATGCAACTGGTACCAGGCGTTTCGGAATCGATGAAAGTGTTCCGAAAAAAAGATCGCCAGATCGCCCGGCCTGGCAATTTCGGCGACTCGCTCCGGTTCAATGACAATAACCGAAATCCGTTCGGCCAGCGGCGCAGCGTGATGCGCAACTTCCTGTTCGGTTCCAACGTAATAAATCCGGTAGTCGTGCACCTGGCCTGCTTCGCCTCAACGTACGCGACTGGCGAATGGCCAAAACGCGGAACTGGTGGGAGTGGATAACTGGCGAGTAATTTTCGCCAACGGGATTCGGGTGTTCGAAGGATCAAAAACTAATCGAGCGCCGGTGGAACTTCGCCACCATTACGAGAACACAGGCGACGCAGTTCTTCTTCTCCAATCGAATTATGCAGCGATCGCGAGGATCCGTCACCCAACAGAAAATTGGTCACTGATTTGTGCTCGCTGCCAAATGTTGGATAAGAGCCCGGACCGGGAAATGGAATGTCGCTGCTTTGTTCAATCCGCAAACCGTAGCCGCCGATTCGCATGAAAGTTCCTGGTTCGTTGCCGTTGTAAATACTGCCGTCGGCCCAACCGCCCGGTACAGCACGATGGTTTGTGTCAACCGATTTTTCACCAATGAAGATCGTATGGCTCAAGCCATCGGTAACATCCTTGAGTCGATAGCGGCCAATGGGACCTCGTCGCAATTTCAGGGTGGACGGGTCGATCTGGTTGTCATTGGCAAATCCGGAGTTAAAAACCCCGTCCACGGGTTGATGAAACAGGGACCATTCACCCGTGTAGATCGTTCCAACTCCGCTGGGGTCGAAAAATTTATCGGACCCGGCGTTTCCTGCGTAGTCGCCCACGGCACCAACGGGTTCGCCAAACGTTTCGAAAGTACTGACGTCGCCTGGCCAGCGACGACTTGGACAAAAATATAATGGCGACGGCTTGGTCGTCACGTCGGGAGCCTGCAGGCTGTAAAGCGCTTTGGTGTCGAACAACGGGTAAAGATTATTGTCTTCCTGAAAGGGCATGATCAAAACCGTCCAGGTCAGGTAACCATCTGCGGCGCGCGATGGAGGAATTCGCAAGTTGGAGTTTGTATAACTGGAAATGCTAATTCCGATTTGACGTATCCGGTTAAGGCAATCCGTCTTGCGGGCCGCTTCTCGTATCGACTGAACCGCTGGCAACAACAATGCGGCAAGGATTCCGATAATTGCCATGACGACCAGCAATTCGATCAAGGTAAATGCGCGTCGCGAAAAGACGCGGTTCGTAGAGTTTGGTACGGGCATTGAAACACCTTCCTGATTCTTTTTGCGTTCGACTCAGACTGATTTGGCGGGAATTAGTAGCTTGCAAATTGCCTATCCAAAACCCGTATTTATTAACGATTATCCTGCCAGCCAGGACAACGCCGTTTGGCACATGTGTCGATAGTAAACATCCTGGCTGTTTATTCTACTCAATCAGCCTGTTGTTTTCAGCCTTTCCAAAACGAATAACCAGAACTGAAACGACTCCATGGCGACCGGGTTCAACCACAAATTAGACCTGTTTCCCAACAAAATCCCCGACGATTCGGTTCAAAATCATTTTTTGAAGTATCAGAAAACTTGTCGATTCGATTTGGCGAAGGCTTTAATGAAATATCGTCCATCCAGGCGACGGAACCTACGGACTTAACATCTGGAAACGTCCGACTAACCGGAATGGGAGTTGTTTTTTTCCTATAACGGCCCAAAATCCCGCTATTGGAACTATCGGAATCAGCCGGATTACCGAACCCCCTGCATTTTCATCCGGAAAAACCAATTTAAGGCAGGAAAATGCGAATTTTGCCTCTGGCAACCGGCCAGTGTGAATAGGCTGGAATTGTCCTGCCAACCTGGACCGATTCAACATTCGCGTCCGGACGGTTTTTAAGAACAAACTGACTTGGTGAAATGAAAAAAGCCGAACGCCGTCCCCCCGTTTCCGTCGTTTCTGTGCGACCACTTTCCCAAGTGCTTGTTGTGACCGATGTGAAGTTCTGGACGCTTGATCGCGGTTCAAGCCGTCGAATCGTGTCGATGATCGAATACCTTATCAGGCATTTTCACGTTTCGATTTGTTACGTGGGTGAGATGCCCGTTCGTGGATGGAACGAAGCAGAGCGGTTTTTCAAGGTTCCTTTTTTTGGACCAGGTCAACCGTCGAAACTAGCTCGACGCCTGGAGCGATTCCCGGCGTACTTCAAATCCGGCAATCCTGTCGAACCAAACCGAAAGAAGTCTTTCGACAGACAACAACCCATGCAGATCGAGGAGTTTCGGTCCGCAGTTATAGGCCAATACGTTGGCGATCTGTCCAAAAACCTGGGAATCAATGTCGTGATTATCCAGTATATCACTTTGACTTATGTCTCCGGGTATGTCAGGCGACAATGCCCTGATGCACGAACGATTGTTGACACACATGACGTGATGCACTTGCGAAACGCGGAATTTGAAGAAATGGGCACGAACTCCTGGCTGAAGGTTAACGCTGAACAAGAGCGTACGGCAATCGAATGTTGCGACGCTGCAATTGCGATTTCTGATGAAGACCAGGAGTCGTTACAGGCTCTTGTTCCCGGAAAACCGGTTTTGAAAGTAACCTATGCCCTTCCCCCGCAAACCCGACAAGGTGGGGCGCCGTCAGCCAACAATAAAACGACGCTGGGATTCATTGGATCCGATGGCGATGCCAACCGGATGGGACTTGCCGATTTCCTGCGCGAGTCATGGCCAAAACTAACCGACCACTTCGGCGATTCCATCCTGCTTCGAGTGGCCGGGCCTATCGACACCCGACCCTTCGAAACCGACAAACCATCAAACATCGAGTTTATTGGTGTCGTCGACAGCCTCGCGGACTTTTATGGTTCGATCGACATAGCCATCAACCCCACAACAATTCGTTCAGGATTCAAAATCAAAAGTCTCGAGGCGCTGGCATGGGGTATCCCGCTCGTCACAACTCCGGCCGGAATCGCCGGCATGTCGGTCGCTATCGGTCACGGAGCGATTGTCGCTGACACCTGGGATGATTTCGCCGCCGCCCTGATTTCGATTGTTGATGATCGACGATTATGGGAGCATGCTGCCCGCGACGCGCACTTAACCGTCACGAAATATTTCTCGCCTGACACTGTCTACGCCAATCTTGTATCGTGGATTGGATCGGTCCAATGAAAATCAGCGTGGCTATTTGCACCTGGAATCGAGCGGACCTGTTGCGAATGACGTTGCGGTCATTCTCTCAGCTTGATTCGAATGCGTCCGGCGACTGGGAACTGGTTGTCGTGGACAACAACAGTACTGATTCGACACCTTTCGTTTGCAAGGAATTTTCGTCGTCGTTGCCCATTCGAATCGTTTCCGAACGTCAACAGGGGCACTCGTTTAGCCGAAACTGCGCTGTTGCCAATTCAACCGGCGACTTCATTTTATGGACAGACGATGACGTTCTGGTTCCCGCTAACTGGATTGCATCTTACCGCGCTGCAATGGCGTTGTTCCCGGATGTCGATTTTTTTGGCGGTCCAATCGAACCCATTTTACTTGCGGCAGTTCCTCGCTGGATTCAGCAAAATCGGGAGACGTGTGATGGCGTTTTTGCTCGAAGACAACTGGGAGACCAGCCGATTGAACTTGGTAAGCACAATTTGCCATTTGGTGCGAACTTTGCCACCCGCCGATTGATCCAGGAAAAATACCCGTTTCGAGGTGAATTTGGGCGAGTTGGTACCGGTATTCGTGGCTACGACGAAATCGATGTGCTTTCCCGAATGGTCAACGACGGATACGCCGGCCGATGGGTGCCCGCGGCACCGGTTCAACATTTAATTCCCAAGTCGCGTATGACCACTCAGTACATCTATGACTATTTTTTCGGGCAAGGCCAAACCTGGGTGAAACGCGGACTCGCCACGTACAGTGTTTCCGATATCGAAAAGCACATTCGGTATCACGTCCGATCGTACTGGCTGACCCGATTCCGGCGTGATACCCGACAGTGGTTCTCGCATCTGGTTCAATTGGGCAACCTGCGCGGTCAACGTGATCAACTACGTCAACCTGACAATTGATCGGCACGCTACGCACGGACATCCGCAGGCTATAATAGGTGACCTGAATAAAGAATCCTGACTCAAACCGACACAATGACCGACCCAAAACGCTCTGCACGTTCCGTTGATGAAATCATGCGTGAAGTGTTGCGCAGCGAGGCAGAAACCCTCCGTCGCCTGGCGGAACACCTACCCGAAAACAGCCAACGCGCCGTTCAAATGATTTTTGATTGCCGTGGTCGCGTGATCGTTACGGGGATGGGAAAAATGAGCGCCGTGGCCCGAAAATTCTCGGCAATGCTATGCAGTACAGGAACACCCGCCACCTATTTGCATCCGGCGGAAGCCCATCATGGCGACCTCGGGATGGTGACCAGTGACGATTTGATCCTGGCGTTGTCCAACAGCGGTGAGACAGCGGAAGTTATTGCTCTGGTTCCGTTTGCAAAACGCCATGGTGTTCCCGTTATCGCCATTACGGGAGCGGGAAACAATTCACTCTCACGGGTCGCGGACTGTGCGATCACATTGGGTGTCGATCGGGAAGCGGATGAAATCACCGACGCGCCGACGAACAGTACCATCGCCGCGATGGCGATTTGCGATGCCCTGGCGATTGCCCTTGTTCACAAGCGTGGTTTTACCCGCGAACAATTTGCGCAATTTCATCCGGGCGGCCAGTTGGGTCGCAAGTTGCTTTTAACCGTTGCTGACCTGATGCATCGCGACGATCGACTGCCGCTCATCGATTGTAAAACGTCACTTCGCGAAGCGATCGTTGTTATTAGCAACAAAGGACTGGGTGCCGGACTTGTTTGCGACTCAGAACGAAAGTTGCTGGGAATCGTGACGGATGGCGACTTGCGGCGATTGCTGGAACGGCACGAAAACCCCTTAGCCATGCCAGTGTTGGAATCGATGAACACCAGTCCGATTCGCATCGACGGCGGGCGGCTCGCCGTGGAAGCCCTTAATCTTATGCGTGAACGGTCGGTCACGGTACTGCCAGTCGTCGATGTCAACGACATCGTGATCGGCATGATTCACTTGCATGACTTGCTGCGGGCAGGACTGGGTTGATCATGAGCGATGACGACAACCCGCAAGTCCACTTTATCATTTCGGCACCGCGCAGCGGATCGACATGGTTGGCCAACGCCCTGAATCAACATCCGCAAGTCTTGGCGACGGAAAACCGCTTCTTCGGACAATTTTGTGAGCTCTGGAAAAACCGCAATGGCCATGTTTCGCCGCGTATTACGGCAGACAAGTATTTTCAGGGAATCGCCCAACACAGTTTTTGGCGCGACCTCAATTTCGAATCCGCCACGGAAATGAGCGACTCCCTTTTGCACGAATGGATTGACTTCCTGACGAATTTCCTGGCGAAACGATCGGGCAAATCGATCGTCGTAGACAAGATCACCCCGTATATTGGAACGTCGCGACTTGTTATTTCCGGCATTCGAAAGTACTTTCCCGACGCCACCATTGTCCAGTTGATTCGGGACGGACGGGACGTGGCGACCAGCGGCGTATTTGACTGGCTCGGCCGTCAGCCGACCGAAACATGTTCAGAACAATCCCACAAGCGTGATCAGTTTTTTCTCGATCCCCATCCGGGTGCGACGCTCGACAGATTCTTTGACGATGAGTCACTCGAAACATGGTCGCGTTACTGGACCGAACCATTCAAAGCCCTCAGCATGGATTCGACGCAACTCGCGGTCCCAAGTGCCCCGGCAATTACGGTTCGTTACGAAGAAATGTTGATCGACCAGCCAAAATGCCTTGAGAAATTGTTCGGTGATTTTAAAATTGATAACACTGCGGGACTCGCATCCTCGTGCGCCAAGGCAACATCGTTTGAACAAACTACCGGGCGGGCTGCCGGTGATGCTGCGCCTCTTTCAAAGTCCCGTCGTGGAATTGCAGGCGACTGGAGAAATTACTTTACGCAGCACGATGCAAGGCTTTTTTGGGACCTGGCCGGCGATATATTGCTGGCAACCGGCTACGCGAACGACAGCACGTGGGTCGATGCTTGCCCACAACGATTGAGCCTTGCCAAACCTGCACCAGGCATTGAGTAGCCAACTTGAAAGAATAACTGCAATCAGAGCCAGGAATTGAACTGTCGGGCCATCAGGAATCGGTATTTCTTTTGCGTTGGTCCAACATTTTGCTCGTCCCCTCGGCATGGCGGCGAATGTGGAGCATCTCGCCACCCACTATCGGTCGAACGTCGTTCGCTTGGAGAGTAATGCAAGCCACCGTAGAACAATCCCCATCGACGAACTCGACGTCATACGCAGACCCATCGCCGTATACATGGACTACTGCTCCAACGTCGCCAGCATGCAAGCCGGATGACGGTTTATCGAAGTTCAGTACAACCATCGTGTGTTCAGCAATCATTGGCCATTTCCTGGGTAAGCCGTAACCGTAAACAAACAGTTGTTAGTTGCCGTTCTGTTGTTTTTCCGAATGTTCAATTTGCCTTTTCGCCTCGATTTCGGAGATACCAAAACGTGCTGAGTGCTCTTTGATGCGGCGATTATCGGAGTCGCTTCGGAGTTGTGCACGCGCCTCGGCATGTGTCACGCCATGTTCTGAGGCATACTTGTCAATGGAATTAACTGGAACAGCAACTCCGTTACCCAGATTCGTAAATGTTGGAACGCTGCAGCCTGAAATGATACAAAACAAAATCAAGGCAACGTATTTCATATTGAACTCCAGACTTCGGGAAACCATTTTCATCGTCTGCGGCGTGAACAGGTTGACCCAAGTCGCCGAACGACCGAGGTCTCCCGGTCGAGGGACGAAACTCTTTATCAGGAAACGGCAGATCCTCGACTTAGGTCGATCGCATTGTTAGCCATCTCATTGCAATACGGATAAGCAGAGAACCAACACGGCAAGGACAATAACAATTATTCCAAAACCGACAAAGATCGGTATTCGCTCCAGCGAGCCGTGCTTCGGGCGCGTGTGAACCGCTGGATCGAAGGAAGGAATGCTTGTGTCACTTTTATCATTCCGATGTTGGGTCCAATCCGTTTCATGCTCAAACGGCCAGATCATTGCAAAACGAAATCATAGACCTGATGGGCAGAACGACTAGCTATCGCTTTTTTGCGGATCGACAACGCGGCCCATATAAGTGCCGCAATTGGGGCACACGACGTGGGTTGGCGTTACCGTACTGCATTTAGCACATACGGTCAGATTTCGCCCTTTCAGAGCGTCATGAGCACGGCGCGATCCGGTTCGGGCATTGGATTGTTTTCGTTTGGGGACTGCCATCGGAAGAGCCTCAACCTGTACTAATTTTTTTGCGGATTTTGAAAGGGGAATCGTACCAGATCTATTTCCTCCTCTCAACGGGTGAAAATCGAATTTATTGCCATTTTTCACGGCAAATGTTGTGATTTCAATGCTGTTTCACCTCTCTTTGGACTGGATCGAATTCAAGGTTCACTTTGCCAGTACCTTTCGTAACCAGCAGTTTTTTGCCAGCAAACGTGAGAAGCAAGTGCAATCAGGAAAACTTTTACATTCCGCAAAAGTCTGACGGTTGGGAGGACGATACCGATTCTACCGATTCAAACGCGCAGGGTCCGGGCGAGTCGGAATTTGGTTTTTGGGGGGGTTGTTTCTGGCGTATTTTGCGCCGGATTTAGGTCGGTTTTTGGGCATTTGCACCTTGAATTGACCGCAGATAAACAGCCTTACAGGTCACGGATTACCATGAGCTGCCCAATCCAAAAATTGTTTGTTGCCTTCGCCTGTTGCTTGCTGGCAACCGGCTGTCAGCCACACAAACCCGCCTATCGATTTGATCGAGGTGATTCGACGTACTATGTCGATCAGGCGACCGAAATTGCTTATCCCGACGTGGAGACGGCGATTCTCGATGAAGTCACGCAAGCTCATACGCCCATTACAAACAGCCAGGCCAACTTCGATTCATTTTGGGATCTGGGCCTTGAAGACTCTGTGGCGATTGCCCTGCAAAACTCGAAAGTGATCCGCGGTTACGGCACTCCCGGTTTGCAGGGAACGCGAGTCGCTGCCGGCGTCGATAATCTGGCGAACGGTCCCGGTGGAGCGAGCACTATCTACAGCATCGCAATTCGTGAAACCGAACCTGGTTTTATAGGAATACCAGGACAACTTCCAAATCCCGGGACCATCAATACAAACACCGGACTCGATTCCAATCAGGGAGTCGAAGCAGCCCTTGCAGAGTTCGACGCCCAACTTACGTCGAATGTTTCCTGGGGAAAATCGGATCAGCCGCGCAACGTTGCCGGCGTCGGTCTGGCTTTTACACCCAACGTATTCCAGCAAGATTCGGTCAACTGGACAACTCAGCTTGCCAAGCGAACCGCCGGCGGCACCCAGTTATTGTTCCGAAATGTAAATAGTTACACTTCGAACACAATTCCCGCCACCGTTCAACCTCTGGAAAGCGTCTACCAAACGGCACTTGAATTTGAGATTCGCCAACCGCTATTGCGAGGGCGTGGTGAGTTCATCAACCGGATGCCGATTGTGATATCGCGAATCAACACCGATCAGCAGATCGCCAATTTCGAATCCACCATGCAAAACATGGTCACCAATGTTGAGATTCGGTACTGGGACCTGCACGGCGGATACCGCAATCTGGAAACTGCCAAAGCGGGTCGCGACGCCGCGCTCGACACATGGCGAACCGTCAATGAAAACTTCCTGGCTGGCAAAGTGCCTTTGCAAGATGAATCGCAAGCCCGTGGACAGTACTTCTTTTTCCGAAGCCAGGTTGAACAAGCCTGGGCAGATTTGTTGATTGCCGAAGGCAATTTCCGGTACCTGCTCGGTCTGGCAGCCACCGATGGGCGATTGATTCGACCGATTAATGAACCGACCAAGGCCCGCGTCGCGTTTGACTGGTGCCAGTCCATGGATGAAGCACTTGTCTATCGCCCGGAACTTCGGCAGCAACGTTGGGAGATTCAAAAGAAAGAACTTTCGTTGCAATACAGCAAGAACTCGTTGCTCCCCAACCTCGATGTTTCGGCTCTCTACCGATGGCTTGGACTGGGGGACGACTACATCAACTCCAACGCCAACGCTCCCCAATTCCCTCAAGCAGGTTCCGGAGCGGTCAACGAAATGTTTGATGGCAACTACAACGAGTTACAGTTTTCACTTGACTTTGGATTGCCCGTCGGATTCCGTCGCGAACTTTCCAATGTCCGCAATGCCCAGCTAAAACTGGCCCAGGAACTGGCCCGAATGGAAGACATGGAACTCGACGTTTCACGCGAAATGACACAGGCCTTGCAGGCGCTCGAAGCCCAGTATCAACTGGCACAAACAAGCTTCAACAGTTGGGCCGCCTACACCGCCGAACTCGAAGCCCGGGTGGAACGATACAAGGCCGGGAGCGATCCGATCACGTTTTTGCTGGATGCCCAGCGTAGCCGGGCCCAAGGCGAGAATCAGTATTATCAGGCAATCATGGAATACAACAAATTGATTGCCCTGATTCATCGCCGCAAGGGAACGATCCTTGCCTACAACAACATCTTCATGGGTGAAGGTGGCTGGCCCGAGAAAGCTTATGACGATGCCTCGGAAAACGCTCGCCAACGTGGCGCCTCCCGCGAAGTCAACTACGGTTTCACTCGCCCCCAGGTGATCAGCCTTGGAGAAATCTACCCACCAGCCGGCGATACCGGCGGCGCCATCCCTGACGCCGGTGACCCCGGACAAATTTATTACGACGACGGAACCCCATCGTACGAATACCCGGCCGACAACGACTACGAAATGGTTCCCGAAGGAAACAACGGAAATCCCCAATTGGAAGAAATTCCAGGGAATGCGGAACCCACTCCTGCGGAAGATCTTGAATCACTTCCAAAACCAATCAATCCACCAGTACTTCAAACTCCCACTGGCAGTCAAATTCAGCAAAGGCCTGCTCCGATGGGCGCGAATGCAACGCCAACCAACGTCGATTGGAACCGCTTCGGTTTCAGTCGCCCGGATGCGGACACAAACCAGACTCAAGCCGTAATTCGCCAGGTCAATTACGAAGAACCAGTCGATCGTTAAATCCGATCTGTCATTGGGACATTGCAAACACAAACAACAACGACGGCTTGTACCAGTCAACCGAGGTCGCGAAAAAAATGACACCATCAATCAAAAAACCGAACGAAACCGGCCAATGGTATTCGGTCCTTTGCAAACTTTCACTGGCAGGCGCAGCTATTGTCCCCGCCTTTG
Source organism: Pirellulaceae bacterium (assembly GCA_031414755.1). Classification (GTDB taxonomy): domain Bacteria; phylum Planctomycetota; class Planctomycetia; order Pirellulales; family Pirellulaceae; genus CAJQPP01. The sequence goes on from JANNWJ010000072.1 coordinate 25,202, forward strand.
TTGCCGGATGTGCCATGTGCTGTGGAACGAACGACTACGAGTACCCCATGTTCCAAAGCAATTACAGCCGAACGGATCCGGAACACGGTCGAGTTGGTTCCCTGTTTACCGATTCCAATGTTGGATTAGGAGTCCGTCCACTAACCAATGCCGATGTCCCCGTTGAAAATGGAATCAAACGAAATCAGGAACCGGACGCCGATGCTCCGGTCGATCCAAACTTTGAAAAAGATCCGTTCGAAGGCGAAGATCCCGAAACCGCACAGCCCACCGAACAGGATACTGCCACCCGGTTCCAATTCCCGACACGCCGATAGTCCTGAATACAGGCAGTTGCATTTAGCCTGGAAAACCACTCGTCACGACTCGGTAATCACAAACATCGGGTGCCCCGCCAATCCTGCCTGCGTATGTTCGCACGCCGGATGGCGAACTGATGCAGGTATTCGGGGACGACCTGGCTGCGGAGGTCCGGCTTCGATACGGGGCTCCGGTGCAGATGATGAAGCTGAATCATGGAACCTTCGACTACTGCGTTCGGTTCACTTCCAGGAGGACGAGTGGGTGGGCGGCGTCCTCTCATTCGGCGAAGGGCTTATGGAACCAAACATCTTGTACGGATCGGCAATTCGTCCCGACGGGAGAGCAGGTTCCCGTCGTTCATGTCGCGTTACCTCCTCGATGCAATACGAATTGATCGAGTAGCAAATATGCAGCAATGAGCACAAGAACCGTCACGCGACGCATTATTTTCTCCGGGTTTTGTCGCCGAACTTGTCACTTGCAACCTAGGTTTGTCGGCAAACAGGACTCGACGACTTGCAGGTTAGTTCATCGACTAACCGATCGCAAGGCAAGCAGGGTCGCAATACCAACCGAAGAACCTCCCTACGTTGACGTTACGCAACATCCGCGCTCAAAAATGATTCTATGTTGCGAAATCAGGACGTTTCATTGTGAATGGTTCGGTACAGATTGCGGCCTAAGTCGTTGTATAGCAGGGGTTTAGTTGTTCCGGTTCGACTTTGGCGCCCAACGCGGCATCAAATGTGCAATTCGAAAGGGAGCAATCCAACCCGCTTGTCCTACGTGACCCCCAACTATGACCACTCCACGATCCAGGAACATGACTTCAGCAACTGCTCAGCGGCCCACCCGAACTCGCCCTTCCGATTCCGAAATGCTGGAATCAGACAATCAACTTGAAAACTCACTCGACGATCCGGTTCGCATGTATCTCATGCAAATGGGACGCATTCCATTGCTGACACGGGACGAGGAAGTCGCAGCGGCCCAGGAAATCGAGGCGACACGAACGCGTTATCGCAACGTCATGATGGCGACGGATTTCATGCTGGTCGGCGCCATCGATTTGCTGGAACAGGTTCGTGATGGAAAACTGCGACTGGACCGGACGATCGAAGTTTCCGTTACGAACAAGGCTGAAAAGAAGCGGATCCTGCAACGGCTGGTTCCCAACGTGGAAACGCTCAAGCTGCTGGTCAAGGCCAACCACGTCGATTATCGCATGGCGATTAACCGCAACAATCCGGCCGAAAAACGTCGCAAGGCGTGGCGTGCCCTGGTCAATCGTCGTTATCGAGCGGTGCGACTGGTCGAAGAAATGAATCTTCGTATCAATCGCCTTTACCCCCTGTTTTTGCAATTGTGCGACGTCAGTGATCGAATGCAGTTGTTGTATCAACAATTGCAGGAGGGTTCGGAGACTGGATTTGTTGACAACCGTCCCATCCATGAAATTCGCGCCGATCTGCACTTCCTGATGCAAAAGACCCATGAAGCGCCGCACACCCTGCATCGTCGATTGGAAAAAACGCGACGTTACCAATTTGCTCAGGACCGTTGCAAACGAGTCTTGTCTGCCGGCAATCTTCGCCTCGTCGTGTCCATCGCCAAAAAGTACCGGAACCGTGGCTTGAGCTTCCTGGATTTGATCCAGGAAGGTAACACCGGTCTGATGCGAGCTGTCGATAAATTCGAACATGCCCGCGGATACAAGTTTTCGACTTACGCCACGTGGTGGATTCGCCAGGCAATCACCCGAGCCATCGCGGATCAAAGCCGGACGATTCGCGTGCCGGTCCATATGATCGACACCATGACCAAAGTCCGTAACGTGATGCGGGAACTCGTTCAGGAACTTGGGCGGGAGCCTTCGGCCGACGAAATCGCAGCGCGGGCGGGGTTGTCACTGGATGACGCTCGTGTGATCATGAAAATGGCCCGCCAGCCACTTTCACTTGATCAGCCCGTCGGCGACCACGACGACAGTTATTTTGGCGAGTTCCTGGAAGATCATCGCGAAGATGATCCGCTTTACGAAACGAACCAGCAAGCGCTGAAAATTCGGATCGAAGAAGCGATGGAACACCTGAATTATCGGGAACGCGAAATCCTTCGATTGCGTTACGGTCTTGCCGACGGTTACGCATACACGCTGGAGGAAGTTGGCAAGATTTTCTCGGTGACTCGCGAACGAGTTCGCCAAATCGAATCCAAAGCCGTTCGCAAAATGCAACAGCCTTATCGAAGCCGATCGCTTGCCAGTTTCGTCGATGGTTTTGAACCACCCGTCGATAACTCAAACGCCGAATCGATTTAGGTCTTTTTTCCAACTGGCCAATCGAACCAACCTGACAGGCGACCGGCCAAATCAGCCGGTCGCTTGTAGTCAGGTATCGGGTTCGGAAGCCTGAGTCCAAATAGATCTATTCCATCTGTCCTAAAGGTTGGAGTAACTGCCGACGTTGCCCCGTGGAACGGGAGCAGGAATGGGAACGGGAAGCTTGGCAACCTGGGAAGGCATAACGACTCCCCGATTCATGGAATGAGGAACTGCTGCCATGGGCGACGGAGTCGAAGTTGGCATCGCGTTGCGACGGGCGTTGGCCATTTGCTCCTCTTCAATCAACACTTGCAGCAACTTGGAAATGCACAGCTTGTTCATGCTGGTATTATGGTCATTGGCTTCAGCTTTCAGGGCTTCATGAAGGCTTTCCGGCAAACGAACGGTTATTACTCGGGTCGCCTCGTTATTTCCACCGCCCGGGATTTTGCGTTGCCTCAAAGCGGTAACTATTTGTTGGATCTCGTTATATTGCTCCGATTTTTCAAAGTTGACGTAGTCATTTTGATCTGCGAAAACGGTTCTAGCTGCGCCGTCAACTCCAAGGACTTCGCGAAAGAATGTGACCCAATCGGGGTTCGACTGAAACAACTGCTTTGCAACTTGTAGTACGCGCTGGCAACGAGATTCAAAGCTTTGAGGTACGATGGCTTCGTTCATTTCGATACTCCTTTTCGCCCTTGAACAGGAATGAAAGAGGGTTTGGGGTACGGCCGGCTTCCGTTGTCGACCTTTCGCTCCAATGATTTGCCATCGTCAAATGCGAAAGCTAATGTCATTACGCTGCTTGCACTTACGTCGATTCGGAAAAAACGCAAATCTTCGATGCACTATTGCCTGTTTTCGAGGCACCAGAAAACTGCTCAAGAATTAAGCAGATCAAAAGTTGCATCGACCGAATGTCCACTTCGATAATTTCGTTCCGAATCGACGAGAAAGCTAAATTTAGCCGCCAAAAAATGAGAAAGGCTCCAAGTCTTGTGACTCGGGGCCAAATGTGGTCGGTCGTTCTTTCCTGAATTACCAGGATTGACTTTATCAGGTGGCAAAGTGTGCCTTTTGTCTCTCACTTGTATTCCGACGTCAAAGCCTCTCTAACTTTCTCCAACAGTAGTTTGGTCGCCCGAATCCCCGCAAATTCGTCGACCCGATCCCCTTCGTATTCAATTCCGACCCAGCTTCGGTAACCGGCGTCGAGGACGATCTTCATCATCTGTGTGTAGTCAGTATGAGTCTCCGACCCGTCGTCGCCAAAGTCATGTGATTTGGCACTCACCGCTTTGGCAAAGGGCATCATCTCGGTTACTCCCTTGTATCGATCGTACATTTCGCCCTCTCCGATCCGGAAATTCCCAAAGTCAGGCAAGGTACCGCAGTTTTCCAAACCTACCTTTTCAATGGTCCTGGATAACCATGCTCCGTTTGAACTTAATCCGCCGTGGTTTTCCACAATCACATTTAATCCATAATCGAGGGCAAACCGGGAAAGCCGCCTCAGTCCGTCCGCCGCCAATTCGATTTGCTCTTCGTACGTTCCCTCGCTGGCTGCATTGACGCGAATGGAATGGCAGCCAAGAAACCTGGCGGCGGTGACCCAACGAAAGTGATTTTCAACGGCGGTCGTTCGGGCGGCTTCGTCCGGGTCGCCCAATTGCCCCTCGCCGTCACACATGATGAGCAACGACTGTACTTCATGGTCCTGGCATCGTTGTTTCATTTCCGCAAGGTATTTCTCATCCTCAGCCTTGTCCATGAAAAATTGGTTGACATATTCGATTCCATCAATTGCGAATTCTTCCCGGGCGACTTTGGCGAAGTCCAGGTTGTCCATTTTTCCGCTTCGTAGCGCTCGATGCAGCGACCATTGAGCCAGTGAAATTCGGAACAGCGGCTCGTTGTCGTGGTTCTGTGCCGAGCCGAACAATCGGACAGGCAAAACGGAGCAACCGGCAATTGCCCCCGCAGCGAGGCCAGCGTGCCACAACAACTCCCGTCGGTTTGGTTGAAACATCGGTTGGTTCCCTGGTTTTGAAGTTTTTGACAAGTTATTTATTGAATCACAGCAAGTATATTCCTGTTCTGGTCACTTCGCAAATACCGGTCCATTGGTGTCTGACCAAATCGATGTTCGCTACAATTAGCCATCACCACCCCGGTGGCGAATTCAGGTCCATGCAGCAAGCTTTGGAGAAACGGATGAAGAGTACAGAAATCGAACGTGCCCCACTTGTTGTGCGGGCCAATCAGGGTGGCCTCCTGCTCGTAGGGACGATAATCATTTCCATATTTCTGTCATCGACGGCCAGGGCCCAGGTTGACCTCGACGATTTGAAGTCGGCGCTGGAGGTGATCAACCATATCGAACCAGGAGGTGTCGGGCACGAAAAGGCAATCGTGGCGATCAAAGTTCTGAATTCGGCGACGCCCGAACAAGTTCCTGTTTTGTTGAGTGGAATTGACGGTGGGAACAAACTTGCACAAAACTGGATTCGCGGTGCCATCCAAAGTGCACTGGCTGGTTCCGATGCGTTGCCGGTCGAATCGATTCGCAACTTTCTGGATGATCTTTCCGGCAGCGATATGGGACGATTGATAGCCTACGAATTACTGGTAGAGGATTCGCCAGAGCTTTCGGACAGTCTACTTCCGAAATTCATCGATGATCCATGTTTGCCATTGCGGCAACTTTCGATTGCCTGGTATATCGGGAACGCAGAAAAAGCTGGCGAATCCGATGCGGTGTTGCAATTAGCGTCCACACTTCCTCACGCGCGAAATGTGGATCAGGTCCAGGACATTGCCAAACGACTGGCCAAACGTGGGGTCAATATCGATTTACAACGCCAACTGGGCTTCATTAACGAATGGAAGATCGTTGGTCCGTTTGACAATCGAAAGGAAGAAGGATTTGCTCGCGCGGCGGGCCCCGAAATAGATATTAACGGTATCGATGTGGGGGCGACTTATTCTGATACGCTGGATGGGACACCAGCCAGATGGACGACGCACAGATCGGTCGAACCTGCCGGCGTTTTGAATTTGATCGACGTGTTTGGCAAACTCAAAGGGGTCACCGCCTACGCTTATGCGGAATTCGAAGCGACCGAAGAAGCCGACTGCGAACTGCGAATTGGTTGTATCAATGCTACCAGGGTTTGGCTGAACGGCCAGGAAGTCATGAGTAACGAGATTTACCATGTCGGCATGATGCCTGACCAGTTTTCCGGTCCGGGAAAACTCGCTAAAGGAGCCAACAAGATCCTGATCAAGATTTGCCAAAACGAACAAGAAGAGCCGTGGGCACAGGATTGGATGTTTCAATTGCGAATTTGCCATCCGGATGGATCGGCTATCGCGCCGGCACCTCCTGCAACGTCCGAACAGTGACCTAAACGCCAATATCCTCATCAACACTGAAAATGAAAATGACAACCTTGCAAAAAAAATACGCTGCCGGATTTGGCCTGATTCTGTTTACATTTGCCACGACGCCATTGTCGGCTCAGCAGCCTGGCTGGCGCGGCTTTCGCGGAAACGAGGCGACGGGTGTTTCGGAACAAAAGGGACTGCCAGTCGAAATTAGTGATACCGACAATCTTGCCTGGAAAGTCGAATTGCCGGGTCGCGGCCCTTCGGGACCAATCGTTGTTGGCGACCGGATCTTTGTGACGTGCTCGGGAGGAGCTGGCGAAGATCAGTTATATGTGGTTTGCTTTGACGTCAACCAGGGACACAAACTCTGGCAGCGCAAGTTTCGTGCCACTGGAAGATGTTTTTGTCACCCGCTCAGCGCAAACGCGGCACCGACACCCTGCACCGATGGCGAATCGGTGTTTGCGTTCTTTTCATCCAACGACCTTGTCTGCCTCGACCTCGATGGAAACTTGAAGTGGTTTCGCGGACTGGCGGTTGATCATCCCAAAGCAGGCCATGATACCGGCATGTCTTCCTCACCCGCGGTTTATGGCGACACGATCGTCTGCCAGGTTGAAAACCAGGGGGACTCGTTTGTGACGGCGATCGACAAGAACACCGGGGCGACGATTTGGGAAATCGAACGGGCACGCGATGCAAGCTGGTCGTCGCCGATCATATTTGCCGATGCAAATCAACGGGCACTTTGCCTGTTAAATTCCGCCGACCGGGCAACCATCGTTGAATTAGTAACCGGCAAAACGGTTTGGGAGAAAATGGGTCGATCCAACCCCATTCCTTCGCCGTCGATCGCAGGAAACGAAATCTATTTGCCGCTGGATGGAACAACAGCAATTCAACTGAACGACGATGGAAGTTTTTCAGAACGATGGACCTCATCGCGAGCGACGGCCGGTTCAGCCAGTAATGTCGTTTACAATGAAAGCTTTTATTCGCTGGCACGGGGAGGTGTGCTCAATTGTTTCAATGTTGCTGACGGCGAGCGAACATGGCAATCGCGGGTTGGTGGTCAATTCTGGTCAACGCCAATCATTGCGGATGACCGCATGTACTTGTTCGCCCAGGATGGCAAGGTCTCGGTCGTCGCGTTGTCGGGTTCGTTTGCCAATGACGATGAGCGAGTTTTGTACACACATACGTTTACCGATGAAGTCTTTTTGGCGTCCCCGGCAGTATCGCATGGAGCGATTTTTATTCGGAGTGACAAATACTTGTACAAGTTCGCCAAAGACCCGGCGTAGTTTGACGTCGGCCCTGAAAGGAAACCGTTGAGTGGAAAGCATTGAAATCCAGACGTGCGGTCCCCTTTCGGCTTCCATTCGTCCACCGGGTTCCAAGAGCATCACCAATCGTGCATTGGTTTGCGCAGCGCTTGCCAGGGGTTCCAGCCAACTTTACGGTGCTCTTAAGAGTGAAGACACCGAAGTGATGATTGCCGGTCTGCAAACGCTGGGGCTCATAGTTGAACCGGACTGGTCCAGCAAGTCGATTCGGGTCGAAGGGTGCGGTGGCAACCTCCCTGCCGACCAGGCGATCATGGATTTGCGTAACAGCGGAACGTCGATGCGATTTCTGACGGCTGTATGTGCGCTGGGGATCGGGCGATTCGAACTGGATGGTATCGATCGAATGCGTGAGCGGCCAATCGGCGACCTGGTTTCGGCCCTGAATCAACTAGGCTCCAATGTCTTCTGTCAAAACGGCTGTCCACCCGTGCTGGTCAACGGAGCGGGACTCCCGGGCGGTTCGGCACGAATCCGCTGTGAAGACTCCAGCCAATTCCTGAGTGCGCTGGTCATGGTTCTTCCCTGTGCCCGCGAGTTTTCGGTCATTAAGACGATTGGCAAAGTGGTTTCCATTCCATACATCAATCTTACGTGTCAGGTCATGCGAAGCTTTGGTGTGGACGTGATGCAAATGCCCGACGCTGGCGAGTACTCCGTCGATCCCCGTCACAAATATATCGGAAAAGAATTCGAGATCGAACCCGACGCCAGTGCCGCTTCGTATTTTTGGGGCGCCGCCGCAATTGCAGGCGGCTCGGTTCGTGTTGAGGGACTTAATGAAAACTCACTGCAAGGCGACGTTCGGTTCTTGCAGGTTCTGGAAGAGATGGGTTGCGAGATCGAAACGGACGAGTCAAGTGCTACCGTTCGCGGGCGCGCTCGATACGGTGTTGACGTGAACATGAATGACATCAGCGACACGGCGCAGACCCTTGCAGTGATCGCGCTGTTTGCTGAAAGCCCAACGACGATTACCGGAATTGCCCACAATCGAAACAAGGAAACAAATCGCATCGAGAACCTGGCGACGGAATTGCGCAAGCTCGGTGGTCTTGTCGATGTGCTTGACGACGGCCTGCGAATCACGCCGGGCGAATTGCGCGGTGCAACCATTGACACATGGAATGATCACCGAATGGCGATGGCGTTTGCGATGGCCGGACTCAGTCAGCCGGGAGTTGTGATTCAGGATCCGCAATGTGTCAACAAAACGTTTCCTGAGTACTTTCAGGAACTCCATCGGATGACCGGGCAAGGAATGAATCAAAACGGGACGTCCTGATCGTTGTTAATCAGGGACTCTGCCCGCCTGGCCGAATGATCCGCGTTGGTGCCACGATCTGTTGCTCGTGTGCTGGATATTTTGGACTTGCTGGAATGGGTATAACAATATCTGCTTCCAATATCACTATGACCTCGTCCGTTTCGACGACATCGTCCTCGCCGATTACTTCGACCACCTCATCGTCCAGCACTTCATATATGGGCACTGGCCGCTGCGACGTCCGAACCACTCGCGTCGGAGCAACGGGTAGATTTTGATCCGGATTGGCAACGGGCGCGGGAGCGGGTCGTGACTCGCGCTGCACAGGTTTCGGGGCGGGTCGTGGAACAATTGATCCACTACGAGCTCCAAGGCGAACGACTTTGCCACAAGAACACTGAAACCGTTGTCCCAACAGCGACTTGTCAATATTTCGATGAAGGGTCCCGCAACGGGGACAAATTACCTTGAGCGGCATGATTCCGGTCAGATCGGTTGTTCGAGAGTGACAAAATTTCCAAAAGCCCATCGTGAACATAGCCCGAAGCGCGATTCACTTTGGTGTGGCGACGGTTTACTGAATTGTGTCGGCAGAACGAGCAGGACAGTCGCTGCTCGTCTGTACGACTCGCGCTAGTAATCCGTCAGGTCTTCAATTGTAATCTGCTCCTCAAATTTTTCACCGGGCAGAATCTGAATTTCGCCGTGATCGCCGACCTGTTCCGCCCGCACACTATGATGACGAACCAGCTCGAGTATTGCAAGGAAAATTCCGACCATGGCAGATTTGTGCATTCCAGGTTCGAACAATCCGGAAAAGGTCAAATGGCCACTGGTAACCAGTCTGCTGTGAATTCGCTTCATGTAGGCATCAATCGGAGTTTCGTCCAAAACGATTGATTCAGCGGTAGGGTCGGGCTTGTTATTTTTGAGGATTCTGCCAAACGAACTCACCAGATCCCACAACTCGATTTCCTGAATGGGTTGCTCGCCAAGACTGACCTTACGCGGTGGCAAGTCGTTGGCTATTCGCGGATGGCGGGTCTGCCATTCCAGTGATTGCTCTTCCAGCAAGATCGAAACGTCCTTGAAGTCCTTGAACAACAATAATCGATGAACCAGATCCTCGCGCGGATCGGAATTATCTGGATCAGAATCATCGTCATCTCCGGTCGACGGAAGTATGGAACGCATTTTCGACTCAATCAGTATCGACGCGACTTCCAGAAAGTCCCCCACCCTGTCGATATCGATTGCGCTGATAACATCGAGGTACTGGAGATATTGTTCGATGAGTTTGGTAAGGGTTAGTTGCTGTATTTCGACTTCATCGCGCTTGACCAAATAAAGCAAAAGATCGATGGGACCGCTGTACAGTTCAAGATCCACCTGAAATTCAGGGTTAGTTTCGGTATTCATGGAACGACCTGACCAGAAGGAAAAACGAAAAAGGGCGAACCAGACGGGATGCCCTGCAATACCGGTTTTCTCAAGCAGACAATGAAGGGGTTTATACGGCAATCCCAATTGTTTTGCTCAAGGTTCAACGACAAACTTTCCCGGCTTTACCCAATCAAAACAAGCTGTCTTTTTTACCTGATTTCACTTGTTGAACCCCGCAATCCTTGCCGATACCTCCCATATTCACCTGCGAAGGCAGTTTTGGTTTCAAGGCCGCTGTAAATTCGCCGCTGCAGCTAAGCGACAGGAGTTCGCAAATAATGCAGCATAACCGTGCTGAGTTCGACAACTATAGCCAAATCCGGCAGTTTGTCTCTTGTACGTTGTGTCAACAAAACGACATCGAAATTGGAGTCTTTCAAATCACTGAGCGATTGCTCACCCGGCGGGGCAGACCTTGCGGCATATATTTTTGTTTGCATGGACCGAGGAGTGTCAAGCTCACAGCGATTTGGGAAACCGAACGAAATACGATCTTGTTTTACGGCTCATCGGGCGAGAGATTTCAAACAACCAAACTTGAATATTCGCCCACAATCGAAGACCAATCTGAAATCGCTGAACTTGTTCAGCTCTAACCCGAAATTATCCATACCCGTCATAACAGATTTCAGTTCATGGAGGCGTGAACAAACATGCTGGTACTCTCCAGAAAAGAAACGCAGACAATCCGAATCGGAGACGACATCGAGATCACTCTCGTTCGCGTATCCGGAGATCGAGTCCGAGTAGGAATTCAGGCACCGGCCGAAATGGTAATTCTGAGAGGGGAACTTGAAAAGATCCCTCGACCTGAATCAGCCAGAAAATCCGCTTGATCCAGCTCGATTCCTGAAAACGACAATTCGAATATCACAAAGGCAGTTGGCACCATTAGCCAACTGCCTTTTTTTTACGCGCGGTCCGTTCCGCTTTTTCGCCAGATCCAGGCAAAGAAAACGGATGGAACGATCGAGCAAACAATCGACGCAATAATCACGAGAGTGCTGTTGGCCCGTAACCAGTTTATCAGCCAGTCCAGCGATTCTGTTTCAGCAACTTGACGGGCAAGCGGCGTGTTTGCTTCGTTGGCAAACGCGGCACCCCCAACCGCGAAATCCTGCGCCAATGCCCCGCCCCCGACAGCGACATGCCAGGCAATTGCCCCGCCGCCCGCTGCCGAATGCCATCCGGCAGCAGCTCCGCCAACTGCGTCCCAGCCAATCGCGCCGCCGCCGATTGCGATAACGCCAATCGCACCTCCACCCAGGGACAACAACCCGATCGCCAGTCCGCCGAACGAGACCAGCCCGAAACTCACACCACCGATCGCCACGATTCCCCGGGCAATTCCGCCAACAGCCAGCAAAACTCCTGTGGCACTGTCTCCAACGGCAATCCAGCCTCGAGCAACCCGGCGTTTGGCGTTGCCGCCAAGGTATCCACAACTTGCTGGTGACATTTGAATGTCAATAAACGGCAGGCCAAGAAATCGAACGGCGCTGGTCCAGGACCGTCCGCCCGGCTTCCCGCCACCAAACCGGGAATCGATCATCTTTTTCAATGAAGATTCGTTGGGCGATGTGCGCGGATCCAGTTGCGCTCTCAAGTCACGGACCAGGGATTGGGTTCGCAAAGTATTGCGAATTACGAACACGAAAAAACCCATCGTAATTCCCAGCAACACGGCCACAAACCACAATGCCGGAATCCACTTGAATGAGAACGACAACGCCAATGCAAATACCGCCAACGTAAACAGCACGCACATTCGCATCGCCAAACGGCCTCGTTCCAGCAGTAGTTGCCGCTCCGTTTCCGTTTCCGCCAGTTGAGCGGGAATCCAGATTCCCAACCAGCCACCCAAAAGGCCTCCGGCGCTTCCGGCAGCACCACCCATCAATCCTGCCGCAACGCCAGTACCAACAGCACCTTTTGCCGCCGCAGCCACCATTCCTGCCGCAACCGAAGCAGATTTGAGCGATACGGTCGATGCCGCAGCGGTTCCCGCCGCCTGGGTTGCCGTTCCGACTCCGACAATTGCCGCAATCACTCGCGCTGCAAACTGTTGATCAGGCGCTGTGCCGGACATGACACCATCAATGATTTGGGCCACTCGACCTCGCAACATCGAGCGACCACGACTCAATCGCTGTCGCGCTGTTTCGTTGGAAACGCCCGTCGCCAGAGCAACATCAGCGACGGATTGGCCTTGTCGATAAAACAGTGTTACAGCTTCACGGTACTTTTCAGGAATCTGCTCCAGTGCGTTCCAGACCACCTGTTGATCTTCTTCAGAAATTAATGAATATACCTGCGGTTGATCGGCCACTGACTGCTTCATCGTCAGCGCCGCATCCGAATTAGTCTTCATTCGTTTGTTGCGGCGGCGGGTTTGGCGGGCCAGGTTCCTTGAAATACCGGATAGCCACGGCCCAAGTCGCGAAGCGTCACGCAAACTGTTGCGACTTGACCATGCGACCCAAAAAGCCTCCTGGGCAACATCCTGGCTGTTCGCAAAATCACCCAGGATACTGTAAGCGACTGCCGCCACTGCCGATTGATGCTGCTCGACAATAAACTTGAACGCCTCTACGTCTCCCGAAAGAACGCGTTGCCATTGTTCGGCTAAAGTCGTCGTACTTGTATTTCGGTCCGTCATCATTTTTATTCCCGCCATTAAAGAATAACCGCCATGGTTTTCCTCTAGTCGCCCGGGAGATGCGAAACGTGACAAAAAACTCCACGAATTTGTATCGTGCGGAAAAGCCAGCGATTTTTAAGGCGTTCAGCAAACGGCACCCGCAAGCCTTCCATGCTTTATCGGGAAATGCCCTCGAGTCGATGGGCGATCTTGTCCCGCTGTTCGTGAGTCAACTCCCGACTGACTTGATCGATTGCCGCTCGAACCATGGCACGCCGTTCTTCCGGATTCTGCCAGCGCTTTTGGGCTGCCGACTCGAGCCGGTGAATCGGATCGAAATACAGAAACAAATCGTTCGGTTTGACTTCCGGTGCCGCCCAAATAGAAATTCCATTGACTTCGTCGTAATATTCGAACGACGAGATGTGCCGTTTGCCGCCGCCGGCCGGTGCATCACAAACAAACGTCGGAACGTTGAATCCTGCCGTTGACCCGCGAACATGTTTTTCAATGTCGACCCCTTGCCGCACCGTCGTACGCAAGTGTTCACAGCCCGGCACCATATCATGGATATAAACGTAGTAGGGTTGAATATTCATGTACGCCAGTTGTCGCGTCATGTGAATCATCGTTCCTGCATCGTTATTGACGCCGTCCTGCAACACAGCTTGATTTCGAACAATGACCCCTTCGGCAAACAGTCGGTCCATCGCCTGCGCACTCCAGCGCGTGATTTCGCGCGGGGACGAAAAATGCGTGTGGATAACAATTTGTTTACCCATTTCCCGGCCACGGCGATGAACTCCCAATAACGCCTTGACCCAGGCGTCGTCCGTCAGGATTTTCTGCGGCAGAACTGCGATCCCTTTTGTCGCATAGCGCATGCGTCGAATATGCGGGATCGCAAGTAGCTGTTCGCCAATATAGGTGATGTACTTTGGCGTGAGGTTAAACGCATCGCCACCGGAAATAACGACATCTTCGATCTGCGGATTCTTGCGCAAGTAATCAAAGGCCGGTTCCCAATTGTCGGGCTTGGGGCCATACGTTCCCTTTTCGACCGTTTCCGTCGACCCGCCAATAATCCGGCTTCGCGTGCAATATGAGCAATAGACGGGGCAAGTCGTCAGCGGAAGAAAAAGGACTTTATCGGGATAACGATGCGTTAACATCGGAACCGGCGAATCGACGTCTTCATACAGCGAGTCCGCCAAATAGTAAGGATGATCGGCCAACATCTGCGACGCGATCGGCAGAAACTGTTTTCGCAGCGGGTCGGCGGCGGGATTGTCCCAATCGATCAGCGAAAACACATACGGTGTCATCCGCACGTTCATCGGAGCGATTTTGAAGGCCGCTTCGATGTCGGCTATGAAGGCATCGGAAATCCGGTGCTGGAGAACTTCCTTGACATGCTTGAGCCGGATGATGGCGTTTTTCGACTGCCACAAATGGTCGCCAAACTGCTCTCGCGATACCGCAGCCCAGGCGGGAATCTCGCGCCAAAATTCATCGTCGCGAAATTCTCGATGGGTAAAGCTGTCGGTGGCGGACTGGCGGTCTAGCATTACTGGGATCCGGGACATGGCGAAGTACTATTAGTGTGTATTTCGCATTTTATCACCGATGCTGCTTTCGGACTACACAAGTTCAACACGCATTTTGAATGGTCGCCTAATGGTCGTTGATCGCTCAGCGATCATTTTTTCCAGTATGATCGCGGAGCGATCAACGACTATGTCATATACCAAGGGGACCTCTAGCCGTTTGCGACCGCAAAAACCGGGATTTCAATGTCGTTTCGATAATCGCATCCCTGATAGATCCGTTGAACAAAAATCCCGGGCAAATGAATATCTTCGCCTCGAATCTCGCCCGGTTCGACGAGCTGTTCGACTTCTACAACGGTGACTCGTCCCGCCATCGCCATCAAGGGTGAAAAGTTTCTGGCCGTTTCCTTGAACCAAAGATTGCCAAATGTATCTCCTAGTTCCGCTTTGATAATTGCAAAGTCCGCATGAAGGGCGGTCTCCAGAATACAAGGCCGATCGAATTGCTTTACTTCCTTTCCTTCCGCAACCAGCGTTGCATAACCGGTCGGGGTATAGAAAGCCCGGATACCCATCCCTGCTGCGCGAATCCGTTCTGAAAAAGTCCCTTGCGGAACAAGTTCGACATCAACCTCACCGGCTAGCATCTGTTCCTCAAGGTCCGGGTTGCCACCGACATAGCTGCATACTGCGCTGCTGATCTGGCGGTTCTTGAGCAAGACCGCCAGCCCCCGGCCCGAGTTGCCAATGTTGTTCGAGATCGCCCGAACATTTTTGATCCCGCGTCGCGCCAACTCGTCGATGCTGTTTTCCGGAATCCCGCAAAGCCCGAACCCGCCACTCATCAGTGAAATACCATCACGTATATCGAACAACGCCGCTTCGGCGTCAGCAAAAACTTTAGATGGAAGTGACATGATTGATCCCTGGACAAAAAGCGAAGTGCAAATGTCGTACGGCTGTTTTCCCGAAATGCCAGCGATACGACCCGGTTTGGGTTTTGCATGTTTCAAAATGAAAACCAGGGGAATTAAACGCACGTTCACGGAGTGAACGGCCACGTGGCTTTTCACTCCGTGAAAATGCGTCCTGGACGAGATGCATACAAATCAACAATAATGCTTGACCCGCCTAACGTCCCGTTTCCACGTTTAAAAATAGCAAAACAGGAACTAAGGCATGATCATAATCCAATTCCAAAACAAGTTCACGGTGGCGAAGACCATTAAGGTATTCCGTCGATCGTTCAAAGAGAATGACCGCAAAAAACATTGTTTCCCACCACGCTCCCGATAGATCCAAAAGCAACAATGGCCCGTTCCTGGCCCGGCTCGCTACACCTGTCGACTACTCGAATCCCTAATCAAAAACCCGACACAACCTGCGACACAACAAACCGCAGCTAAAACCATATACGGTGAGAGCCCGCTATTCGAATATCGCGAGGTGTTGCGGGCGAACTCGTGGACAAGCCGAAAAAGCCCGTAGAGGATCATGTAAAGATGAAAATGTTGATTCCGCAGGAACTTGACGTGACGCGTTGTATACGAAAATAGCAGGAAAGCGAACTGAAAGGCAATCTCAATGAATGGCGCAGGCCAATGGGTAATCGAAAAACGACCAAGCCATTCACCGGTCGACTGCCCAAAGACGTCCGTAAGCGACTTGCCTTGACAGCATCCGTGAACAAGGCACCCGATCCGTCCTGCGGAAATACCAAGCGGTATAACTCGGGCGAAATCGTCACCCGTCGGACGTCGCACGCCAAGCACTCGCTTGATGATCTCGACCCCCAGCCAACCGCCGAGCAGCCCACCCAAAATCGTTTTTCCATAAAGCATTCGAAGCCAAAACATCTCATCGTTCCACCAGATCGGTGCTTCGCCAATCACGAATCCGAGTTTGGCGCCGAGCAAGCCTCCGGCGACGGCCGCCAGTCCCAACGGAAGGTGATCATCCGTGATGTTTTTGTTCTTCGACCAGTAATAATACGAAATGACCAGACCAACGACGGTCATTATGGCTGCAATCGGATTGCCGGGCAGTAACGGATGGTCCATAGGGTCAAGCTGTCGCGTAGTGATGACAGAAACTTTGCAACGAGCCCCCTTCGCCAATCACATGAACGCAACAGCGATCGACACGATGCTGGTCATATGTCCAGACGTCCATAAACGGCTTGATCACCAGTCGCAGAACCGAATCCGGACCGATTTCCAACTGCTTTAAAATCGCGCCCAGCGGTTCACTTTCGCATCCACATTCCGCCAGGTCGTCCAGACTGAAATTTATCCGGTCACGCAGGAAACCCTGAACATTGGCAAGATCGACAAACGCGGATAGTCCGATTAACTCCTGACCGCGGCGCAACAAGTACCCAACCGTATGGCAATTTGGATCACCGCATGGCAAGGGGGTGAAATCCTTTTCACATAAAACTCCCTTCGACTGCGATACAACACTGTGAATGATGTCCGCCACATTCAACCGTTGAGTCGGCGGGCGTTGAATGGTTTCAGTCTCTGTCCTGTTCGACGTGATGCCCTTCAGGGTTGTTGTTGGCGTTCCGTTGAAGCCATCGTAGGCGCGACCCGAACCAAACATTGGTTGCCACGTGATGCCACTAATCGACGGATTCTCGATCGCAACACGCAGCGAATCGCCCAGATGGCCAACATTATGTTGATCAACGGTCATCGCCAGGTTGACAGGAATCGACGCTTTCTGGCAGCGAGAAATAATACCTTGCCGATGATTGCGCAGGTCGACACCTCTCAAGGCAACCTGCCCGGACGATTGTGGCCCATCGTATTGCAGGTAAATCTCAAGTTTGCCCAATTCGTCGCGCGCCGATTTCAACTCAGAAAAGAAGTCCTCACCGGCCAACTTTAATCCGTTCGTGTTCAACAGCACATGTCCAATTTTCTCGTTTGCAAGGCACCAGCGCAACACTTTGAAAAACTCGGGATGAATCGTCGGTTCTCCACCGGACAATTGCAAAATATCGATGTTTCCTTTTCTGGCTGTCACGGCATCAATTCGTGATTTTATCTCGTCAAACTCCAGCGCGTCGATTTCGCGGGTGTGGGGACTGTTGGCAAAGCAAGTCGGACAGCTCAGGTTGCACGATCGGACGATTTCAATCAGTGCGATGCACGTGCTCAAGTGTTCGACCGATCCGCACCCACCGCTGCCGCAACAACCGGTATTTGCCTCGCCGGCGTTTCTTAAAACGGGGAGGGCCTTTGCGATCTGCGAGCGCGACGACGCTCCGAGCGATAGGTAATAATGCCGCACGTCGCTGTTGATCACGGCCGCGAACTCGCCGTGAGCCGGACATGTTTTTCGCAACTCGACTTCGTCGCCTACCTGGACAACTTGCGCCGGTACCGCTTCCCTGCAAACAGGGCAAAGACTCGTTGTTTGTTTTAGTAGTTTCATTCAGTCACGGACTTTTCAGGATTTCTTCATCGAAGGGATCGTTGAATCCCGATTAACCAAACAGCCCGGCCAACGTTACAAACCCGGCGCATCCTCCGAACAAGCAAGCCGGGAAGTACAAAACCTGGAGAACGACCAAATTCAATCGTGAATTTTTCGCGGACTTAAGCGCTTTTGATGAATCCGCCTGTTTCCCAAGTCTCGTCGGCGAAAGGTATCGGGCACCAATGAACCAGCCGTATACGCCTCCCGCAATCGGGGTTGCAATTAATCCTGATACTGCCCCAATCGCCAAAGCCGACATTTGACGATCGTAGTCGGAGCCTGTGCCGCCAAAAATCGCCGTTACGACAAAAGCTATCAACCAAAATAGAATCTGCGAAAGAAAAAACGGCAAAATAAAGTCCGTTAGTATCCAGACATTAGAATTCGATTCGTCCCCGGGCACATGATCTGTCCCGCGCAGTTTGCCAATCGGCTCTATCGGGGATTCCCTGTCAAGATTCATTTCAACTAACTTGTCGACGGGTTTGGTCATTTCTGGAATCCTTCACGAGGCTGTGTTTGGTTGTAGGTTGTAGTTGTAGGCCGTAACGAGCAACGCGCTGTTACGGCAACGATGGGCACGCTTATCGAAGGTAATGCCGTAACTTCGCTGCGCTTGTTACGGCCTACTTCCTAAAATCATCCCAAAGAGACAATCGCCATACATCCGCCCCAAAAAAGCGATGGGAACAGGACTGCCTGAAATACACTCATCAAAATCTGGTTCCTTCGTCCCTGATTGAGAGTGGTTTTTCGGTTCGTATCCGGTGTTATGTATGCCACATTGGTAAACCGATGACCAATATGCCAGCCGTAACAGGCACCTCCAACAATTGATGCTGCCGTTGCAAGTACGACGGGAAGCCAGATCAAAACATACGATTCACCGCGACCTAAAACCGCAGCAAGTCCGATCCAAAGGACAGGCCAGTAAATCAGATGGGTTAACAGGAATGGGAAAAAAAGATCGGTTAGAAAGTGAATCGAAAACGCGTTTGAGCTCGGAGGCGCACTTGCTCCTGGTGTTCCAAATGGGCTGCCTGTGCCCGGAAGCGGTGACTCCTTCGAGTAAATATCGTCTTTCAAAGGTTCGTCGGGATCATTCATGCTTTGTCCCATGGACTTATTTGCCTGAAAGTGAATGAAACATCCTGCGCGAAAACTGGAACAACGATCAATTTGCCGAAACGACTAAATTCTCGACAACCCGCGTCAGCGCGTCAAACGCTCCCTTCAATCGCTCCGGCCTGGAAACGAACGGGGGTGCGATGATGATCGACTTTTCGCGAGTCACCAGGTACAGTCCGGCATCAATGCAGGCTTGCCATTGCGGAGCCCGATCGAGGAATTCAACGGCCGCAAGAAGTCCTTTTTGCCGATACCCGGTCACCAACGGATTCCTGGCCAAAGCCGCAATGCACTCGGCGAACGTCGCTTCCAGTTCCCGTTTCGACTGACAAAAATCATCGTCTTCAAACAGGTTCAGCACTCCTTCCAGCGCTGCCAAACCCAGCGGATGAGCGTAGTTCGTCAGGCCACAGGCGAGCACTTCCTTGTCGTAACGGGCGGCAACTAATGGCGACACCCAAACTGCACCAAATGGTATGTATCCTCCGGTAATCCCTTTCGACATCGTCACAAGATCGGGACGCAATCCAAAATGCTGGTAGGCAAACGGCAATCCCGTTCGACCAAATCCGGCGAGCACTTCATCGCAAATTACGAGGATTCCCCAATCCCGGCACGTCTTTGTGATACCGTCCCACCATGACTGCGGTGGAATGACAACGCCGTTTACGCCGCTGATCGTTTCGACAATCACCGCCGCAATTCGCTCGCTACCCGTTGAGCGAACGATGTCCGCGAACTGATCTCCATTAGGATCATCGTCTGGTTCGGGAATGCGTACCGTGCCGTCGATAAAATTTAAATGCCCGGAACTGCGCCAGTCGCCGGAAACACTCATCGCCCCAAGTGATGCCCCGTGATAACTGCGACTTCTGGCAAGTACGATCGGTCGGCCAGTCCAATGCCGTGCGATCTTGAGTGCGTTTTCGACCGCTTCGCTCCCACTAACGGTGTAAAACAGTTTTCCCGGACCCCGTTCGGAATCCAGTTCCAGCAGCTTCAGCAAACGACTGGATACGCGGTCTTTTAAGGCGAATGAACTTTTCGGCGAAGCAATTGGCATGGCGTCGAGTTGCTCGTGAATCCGCCGGCGAATCGCTTCGCAAGAATGACCAAAACTCGATTGAAAGCTCGTCGACGTAAAATCATAAAGTCGCCGGCCGTCGGCAAGTATGAATTCGTCCCGCTCGGCACCAATAACATCAATCTGCGCGGCACCTACCTGTTTGTTCCAGGTGATAAAAACCTGATCAGTCACAGAAAACTTCTCCCTCGCATTGCGCGATTACTGATTCTAACTGTTAATTCAACTGAAACTCGTGACAAACAAAATTGTCGTCGTAAATCGCATCACCGCGCCACATCTTGACGCGACCACTTTTCAGATCACCCACGGCCCCGCCGCAGGTTACCGACGGGTCTTGAGTGTTGCTTTGAAAATTGGAGCAGATCGATTTCGGGTAATTCTCGTGATCGTTCAACAAATCATATACAGCATCAAAATCACGGGCCTGATCAATCTTTTTGTCGAGCAAGTCGTAGCGAATATGAGTCGTCGTATTTTGGGCCAAAACGGTTTCCCTTTTCCTGGACCGAACACCGAGGCAATGGTTGGTGTGAAACAGAAATCCGTTTTGATCGACCGTCATCGCATCAACCCGGTCTGCCAGATCGGGCATGACTTCCCAAAACTCACCTGCCTCGCGTGAGGCGACGAGATACGAATGGCCTGACGTTACTGGCGCGCAGGTCAACTCATCGAGCATCGCGGCGTGGCCCGATTGGACCAGCGATCTCCGAACGACAGTCGGCCACATCGCTCCCGCCCGGGCTCCATTGGTGTTAATGTTGTTTACTCCGATCATTTGACCGGACGGATGATAGCCCATCATCCCGATGCATCCGACCAGTGAAAACAAGATCATCGGCTGGTCATATCCTTCGCATGGAACCGACAGGCAACAAACGTAGCGCTTGGCCGACGCGTGCATATCCCATGTTTGACCGGCGATCGGATGACCGTCGTAGCTAACGAACACGACCGAGCAACCTTGATCGGGTACCAGAATGTCACGAAAGTCCGTGTAGTTATTCAGAACTGTGATGTCGGCAGTCGAAACGCTTGCCCCTTCGGCGATTCCGGCCAGTTCTTCGGTCAGCTCAATATCGTAGGCGAGGTTGGCCGCCCATTGCATTGTGGCCAATTCGAATATCTTTGCCGGGGTCAACCCTGGATTCTTTTCCCGCATCAACCTTGTGCGGATTTCGATCAGCTCGGAAATCCCCGTACGCCACGCCTCGCCGTGAATACGTCCCCATTCGCGCGGCGAATGCGATCGTTCGTATTTGATAACCGGAAAGCCTTGATCACTCATGTTGTATTTCAAATGGATTGGAAAATATTGGGTGGTGAACAAATAACGTTAGCGAATAGCCCATTCAATGAATCGCCGCATCGCACCAGGACATGCCAGACAAACATGTCGTCCTGCCCCGGAAACCTGGAACATTTCAGACAACGAAGATTCAACGGGTCCCTGAAACGAGCCGGTTCCGCGATACAAATCGTACTGGCTCACATCGTTTTCAGCGAGTTTGCCCAACAACAACCGTTCAAACTGCTCAATCAGCAATTCGAATCCGGTCCGATCTCCGACGGTCCGTCGTGCAATTTCGCAAAACTGGGCGAGCGAAAACACGTCGCCATCCCAAGTACTGATAAACTGAAGGGGAGTCGAATCGAAGTACCGATCGGTGGTGTAGCATAACGCCATTTGTCCGCCAAGCGACATGAGCCCGGCATCCGGAACAAGTCCGTCCATTCCCGATGGCGCAAAACTGCTCCCTTCAAATCGATAAAACAGTCCCCCCGAATCGTGTGACACCAGCGGCACGTCAAAACGCCGGCAAAGTTTCCGAATCGATTGCAACAATTCCGGCGACAATCGCCGCCCCGTTTTCCAGCCGAGCGGCTCAACCCACATCGCCAGTGTATCGGGAGCAGCCAGTTTGACTTCAAGCTCACTCACACATTGTGAATCATCAACGAATGGAACGATTTCAACCGGGAAATACGCATCCGTGCAACCCGATAACGCTCGCGCCGCAAAACTCCCTTCGCCGAAGTATGACCCCTCGATGGTGATCATTCGAGTATGCGGTTTTCGTTTGAGCCACAGAACCTTGATCAACTTGTCAACACATTCCGAGATTCCGCTCGTGGTATACCCGTGCCGTAACGATTCCGGCAACAAGGAAAAAACGAAGTTCAGGTTTTCGACAAAGTCTGGCGTAACGAAGTTTGACAGCGTCAACTTGTTGACAAGCGACGGCATGTTGGTTTGAACAAACGACTCGGACAAGTCGATGCAATCCATCGGCTGCGGTACTGCACTCGACAAATCAATGGCCGGTTCATCCCAAACCAGGTCGGAGCGGTAAATCAAACAGTCCCGATGCGACTGATCGTCCAGGTAGTCTTCCCGGATTACGCGGGTAATATAGCTGCCTAACGAAAGGTTGATGGCCCACATTCCTCGTGCCAGCCGGTCACGATTACGACCGACTACATGTTTCATTCCTGTTGTTTGCGCCACCAGACAAACAGCCTGCTTCATGATTCGTCCCAGTTGTCCCCGGTATTCCGGAACGACAGTCAGATCGAGCATATACGTGGCAAGAGGCTCCTTAAACAACTCATCGCCACGCATTCCGCGTTCGCGCGGGAAATTCGCCAACGGTGCGGCAAAGGCCATCGCAACCACTCGATCGCCGCTGGTCACGGCAATCGCCGACGAGTTTTTCGCCTTGATCAAGCGGTCAAATTTTTCGATCGGCGTTTGTCGAAGCGGTTCGTAAATTTCATGTTGCAATCGTTCAACCGCATCCCGGTAGTCTGGCCAGGATTCCTCATCGAGAAAGTTGACAATAAGCTGGCCCGGTCCCGTTCTATTCAATGATTCCTGAACAAACGCTTTCGCTTCCTCGATTGAACGGAAAGGTTTTTTTGCCAAATCTGTGAGCTTGCCTCGCAGAAACTCCAAATGAAAATCGCGATAGGAACGTGTGCTGGATGCCTCCACGGACGTCGATCGGTTCCCGTCAACTGTCGTTGGATCTGCCGACGGTTTCAACGTAGCATGAAGCGCAGCGCGAATCTGTTGCCAGGCCACATCCAGCCACTTGCCACGGAACGCCAGGTTGAAGCGAAATCGTGCCGCCCGATCACCAGCCGGATAGTACAACAGACCGTGCTGAAATCTCTGTTCGACAAAGCGCTTGGACGTCTCGGCATTGGCGAACTCAAATGCAAAACTGATCCCGCAGACTCGTGGTCGTGAAAGGGCCGGCCCAAACTCCTCGACGATTGCTGCAAGCTCCCGTCGATTTCGAACTTCCATCGCCGCAATCTCGCCCCGGTACTGGTCAATCATCGACGCTTGTGCGAATCCACGGACCAGCGACGCGGCGTTGAATTGCTCTTCATACTCACACTTGTGATGCGAAAGCACCGCTCCGACCTGGGCCTTTTTTGCCACAACGACGTAGTCTGGCGCTGAAGAATCACCCCGGTGATCACGCAAGTCAAACTTGCGATGCCAGAAAAAATCGCCCCCAAGTCCATATCCCGTTTGTATCTCGTCGTAAATCAACGGAATCTGAAATGCCTTGCAAACCGCCAGCAGACCGTTGTGAAAGCGCGATGAACTGTACCTGTCCCCTCCCTCGCATTGCATCGGCTCGATAATAACGGCAAAGTGCCGCCGCGTTCCAAGGTAATTCCTCACTTGTAACAAGCTTTTAATTTCATCGGTCAACAATGAATCAGATTGTGGAAACGCCCGATTCAATTGTTGCTCGAAATCAATGCGGGGCGCACAGGCCCAAAGTGCTTGCCAATCGGCGGGCGAAACGATTGAGCTTGCGTCATCACCATCAGGCATCTCGGGATAATCCACGTAGTCCGCTTCACAATTCGGCCATGCAAACGGCTCGCGCTTTGCCGGATTCCAGGTGGCCGACAAGGCCACCATCATTCGGCCATGAAACGATTGCCGAAATGCCAAGACGTGCCGGGCATCGCGATTGGTCCGGCGCGCGTAGCACATTCCCAGCGCGCACTCGTTCGCTTCGGCTCCTGAATGACACAAGTGCATGTTTAAATCGTTCCAGCCAAGTTGCCTCGCCAATAATGCAGCAAGTGCCTGACGAACGGTTTTTATTGGAATCGTATTTGTCGCCCCCGTCCACGATTCCAGAAATTGAACGGTACCAAACATAACGCCCGGATTGAAACCGAGAGCGAGGGAGGCAATTTGCGACGCAACGTCCAGAATGACATCACCCCCATCGACAGCCATCAGCGGACCCGACGATTCACGCAATGAAATCAAAAAAGGCTTTTTTTCTGCCGGAATTTGCTGACCCGCATAAAGCCCCTCCAGTGACGCGACCGATTTGGTGTGCAACAGCGAATTTACCAGCTTTTTTTCCATGCCCTATTTTCAACACCCGGCCAACAATTGTCGAGGTGGAATGCACACTTCCCAAAAATTTGGTAAATTATCAGCCAATGAGGAAATTGACTCCCGGTCAAACGACGTTGAATAAAAGGAAAGGCCCCGGCCATGAACATGACCAATTTGCAGCGAGTTGAAATCCTTCGCGCCAGTTGCTGTATCGCCAGCGCCGATGGCGAAGTCTCGGAACCGGAACTTGCCCAATTGAAGAAACTGGCACATGCTCTTGGAGTGGGGGATGCATCGCTCACTGCCATGATGAATCGCGCCAAGCGAGACCCGGACTTTTACAAGACCCAATTTGGAGTCCTGCGTGATGAACCGGTCAGGACCATCGACATCCTGCTGGAAAGCGTGCTGGCAAACGGTGACGTAAATGAACCGGAATTTGTCGTGCTCAAGGCTCTTGCTGAACGCCTGGGAGTCAAAGACGATGAATTTCGCGAACGAATCAGTCTCGCGGTCGCCAAACACAAAGCCGGCAACTGACCCGGCACAGTCATCGGCGGCATGCGAATGCTTATTTGCTTTCGGCCAGCAGTTCTTTTATCGTCAATTCGATTTCGGCCCCAATGGTCGAGTTGAATCCAACCTTGATCATCCGAATGTTTCCCTTGCGATCGATCAAAACAGAGTGGGGCAACACGCTGACTGCGTAATTCTCTTGCAGTTGTGCCAGGTCTCCGGCGATCATTGTCGGCCATGTTACTTTATGCTTTTCCAGAAACAGCTCCAGCGCGTCGTTTTCTTCCTCCGCAGGCACCGGTTGTTCTGACCGCTGCGGAACCTTGTCAGTAAAATTCCATCGAATGTTGAAGTGCCGTGTGACGCCGATGACCTGCAAGCCCTGTTTGCCGTACTTGTCCTGCAACGAATTGTTAAAAGCAAAAACACCTGGCGTTGGGGCAATCCAGGCTGACCAGAAATCCAGTAAAACGACTTTGCCTTCCCGATCTGCTTCACTGACTCCATCGCCGTTAATCCATGCAGTCGCCGTCAGCGGAACAGCTTTCGTCCCAACCAATTTTGGCAACTTCACCTGGTTTTCCACCACCGATGCCAACTGGTCAAACTGTGCCCGAAACGGTTGCATGGCCTGTTCTGCCGATGGATTGGCCGCGAACAATTCATCAAACGCGGCACGGCCAATCGTTACCAGTTCCATCGCTGCTTCGGGGTTCTTCACCAAAACACCCTTGTCGCCGCTTTTGTCCTGCGACAACTGAATTTGAATTCTCGCCGCGACCATAGCCAGAAACTGTTTGTACAATTCAAGATTGTCCGGCATCGATTTGATTTCTTTTGCCATGATTTCCTGTTGCTCAGCCAACAGGGCATCGCGCTTGGCAAAGTCCATTGTTTGCGCGGTCAATTGTGCCAGCGCCCGAAGATACAAACCCAATGGCAACCGATTGCCTTCATTTGCAGCGACCAGTGCGGACAACTGGGTTCGTTCACTTTCCAGAATTTCCATTCCCTTGTCGGGTTCGCCCAATTGGATCATTATGCGAGCCTTGATGAAACGAATTTGTGACAAGACGTCCCGCGCAACCCCGACCGGACCGTCGCCAGCCATTGCTGCCACCAGCGATTCTGCCCGATTGCATGCGTCTTGGGTCGCGGACTGGCGGTCAATCGGAACTGAAAGTTGCAACATACCGATCAATGTTGTCGGAACCTGATTCAACGACAGGGTATCCGAAAGATCGGCCAGTTCGAAATCCAGCAATTTCTTTTGTTCGTCCCACGCATCGCGGCCATTGTTGATCTTTGCAAATGCCAATCCAACCATCCGGCGCGACCGGTGGATGTCAGCCGATTGCTTTCGGGCATCAGCCGAAGCGACAACACGATCGATTTCCTCAGCCGCGTCACGAAGATCTCCGTTTCCGATAAGTTCGCGCACCTTCTCGAATAGTGCACCCGTTGCCGCCCGCTCTTGTTGCTCAACTAATGGAGCTATCGGAACATCTGCCGGCTTTTGCGTTGCAAGGCCAGTTGACGTTGAAACGACCAGCAGGACTCCTGCAACAAACGGAACCAGTTGAATCGAAGTTCCAACGCGATGCATCATCTGGCATAGTTTCAAACTTGACATTTAGCTGCTCCACGGACCGGAAAAAATGGCCTGCGATGCGTCGTTCATTGTTTTTAAATGATTACGATTTCAACAGGGACTTGTTCGCCATTGTCGGGGCTTGACCAACAAATGGCAAGGCAACCAGAACCATTTGCCGGGCTGGGGACGAGCGAAAGACTTGTGGCAATTGATCCACCAATATCATTAATTTGTGAAACACCTGTGTTGGTGGTCATTGGCGGGCAATATCGGTCTAGGATGAAAACGGCCAAACAGGGACAATTGGACAATCAGGTTTATTTGGCAATTCGGTCTATTTGGTTTTACCAGGATCATGTCGCAATTTCGTTCCCGGAACACAAAACTGGATTTGCAAACTCATCCGGAAATTGACAACGAAGATCACCTCTTGCTGGAGGGGCCACAAAGCCGATTTGCTGAATTAATGCGGGTTTTCCGCATTTTGGGAGAATGCATCAATGGATTTCGCAAACTGCACTTCGTCGGCCCTTGCGTTACAGTTTTTGGATCTGCTCGATTCAACGAAGACCATCGCTATTATCAACTTGGCCGGCAAATTGGCGGGGCTCTGGCAAAAAGCGGATTCACGGTGATGACTGGCGGCGGACCAGGAATTATGGAAGCCGCCAATCGGGGCGCGCGAGAGGCAGGAGGACGGAGTGTCGGCTGCAACATTCAGCTTCCACATGAACAGGATCCAAATCCCTATCTGGATGTGTCAGTCGAATTCAAGTATTTCTTTATCCGCAAACTGATGCTGGCGAAATACTCCTATGCCTTTGTTGCACTGCCTGGTGGATTCGGAACCATGGATGAACTGTTTGAGATCGCCACACTTGTTCAAACAGGAAAGATCGAACAGTTCCCTATAATCCTTGCCGGAACAGACTACTGGGAGCCCCTGCTGGAGTTCCTCAAGGTCGTAATGGTTAAAAACGGAACGATCGACCAGGAAGACATCGATCGCTTCATTTTGAGTGACGATCCGCAAAGAATTGCCGACGAAATCACGTCGGTGGCCATGAAGACTTTTGGCTTGACTCGTGGCAAGCCCAAACCACGCTGGTGGCTGGGTGAATCAGGAATCTGACTGAATGTGTACTTGCCAACGGGCGAACTCGCAGGCAAGCTTGTTAAAATTCAAGTCAATCACCACTTGCCGACGCGTTGCATCGATCGACGTTCCCGGCTTTTCGCCTGGCCTCACCGTCCAGTGAAATTCAATGACGCGACGAAGTACTTTCTTTTCGATCGGCGTATCCGGTTTGCCCGAAACTTCGCCTGAAACCCTCGAGCCGCTTTCCAACGATTACCCGCACTTCACCGGAACCATATTGCGATGCGCTTCGAACTCGGCAATCTTGTCGACGTGTTGCATCGTCAACCCGATATCGTCCAGTCCGTTGAGCAACGAGTCCTTGCGAACCGGATCGATCTCAAACCATCCTTGAAATCCGGATTCGTCAGTAACTGTTTGCTTTTCCAGGTCGATCGTCAACCGATAGCCTGGCGAATGCGACTTGTTGTCAATCAACTTCTGGATCAATTCCGGATCAAGCACGACTGGCAGCACGCCGTTCTTGTAGCAGTTGTTGAAAAAGATGTCGCTGTACGACTCGGCAATGATCGCTCGAAACCCAAAATCCTCGATCGCCCAAACCGCATGTTCGCGACTGGAACCACTTCCAAAATTTCGCCTCGTCACCAGAACGGACGCGACTTTGTTCTCCGGTCGATTCAATTCGAATTCCGGATTGGGCGATCCGTCTGGCAAAAAGCGCCAATCAAAAAACAGAAATTGGCCAAAACCCGTTCGCTCAATTCGTTTGAGAAACTGTTTTGGAATGACCTGGTCTGTATCAACGTTGGAACGGTCCATCGTCGCCACCAGCCCGCTATGTTTCGTGAACGCCCGCATACCGTTTCCCTGATTCTAGTAATGTCGAATATCTACAAAGTGCCCGGTAATTGCTGCCGCGGCGGCCATGGCCGGGGAAACCAGATGCGTCCGCCCTCCCTTGCCCTGACGTCCCTCGAAATTCCGATTGCTGGTCGAAGCACACCGTTCGCCCGATTCCAATTGATCCGGGTTCATCCCCAGACACATGCTGCAACCCGCTTCGCGCCATTCGAATCCGGCGTCGATAAAGATCCGGTCAAGGCCTTCATCTTCCGCTTGCCGTTTCACAATACCGCTTCCGGGAACGACCATCGCCGATACGCAATTCGCTATTTTCTTGCCACGAACGGTCTCGGCAGCGATGCGCAAGTCCTCGATACGGGAATTGGTGCACGAGCCAATGAAAACCCGGTCGACAGAAATATGCGTCATCGGCGTGCCCGGTTTAAGATCCATGTACTTTAAGGCCGACTCGGCTGATTGTCGATCGTGTTCGTCGGCAAAGTCTGCCGGGTTCGGTACACAGGCATCCACCGACGTGACTTGTCCGGGATTCGTTCCCCAGGTTACTTGCGGGGCAATGTCGCGTGCATGAAATGACTTGCTTCGATCGAATTTCGCACCGGCATCTGTCGGCAAACGCTTCCAAACGTCAACCGCCGCATCGAAATCGGCCGGCGCAAATTCGCGTCCTCGGAGATAATCAAACGTTTTCGTATCTGGCGCTATGAGTCCTGCCCGTGCGCCTGCTTCGATCGCCATATTGCAAATCGTCATCCGCTGTTCCATCGACAACTGCTCGATCGCCGATCCACGAAATTCCAGTACATGACCGTTTCCGCCGGACGTGGAAATTTGACCGATGAGATACAAAACGAGATCTTTGGCCGTAACACCGCGCGACAACGTCCCGTCCACGCGTAATTCGAAAGTTTTTGGTTTTGTTTGCGGAAGCGTTTGAGTGGCCAGCACATGTTCGACTTCGCTGGTTCCGATCCCGAACGCGAAGGCACCAAAGGCTCCATGCGTCGAAGTATGCGAATCACCGCATACGATCGTCATGCCGGGCTGGGTAAAACCAAGCTCCGGACCAATCACATGCACAATCCCCTGGTTAATGCTGTCCAGATCATAAAGCCGAACACCAAACTCGCGGCAGTTTTGACGCAACGTTTCCACTTGTTGTCGCGAGATCGGATCGGCGATCTGCAACAGCCGGTTCGTCGTCGGAACATTGTGGTCTTGCGTGGCAACTGTTAACTCAGGTCGCCGCACTGTTCGTCCCGCCAGGCGAAGACCTTCGAACGCTTGCGGACTTGTAACCTCATGAACGAGATGCAAGTCGATATAAAGGATTGCTTGTCGACCCGGTTCATGATGCACCAGGTGTTTATCCCAGATTTTCTCGAACATCGTTCGAGGCGCGTTGCTGATCATTGAGTTAATCCATCATATCCGTACAAGCGGTACCTTTGAATCGCAGAAACGTCGGCAACGCCGATATCGACTGACCATTCGCGTTCAAACTTCCGACCCCGATCCAGCGCGACGATACTGACTACGCAATGATCGTGTGTTGAACTAGAATCATTCGACGGCCAATGGCAAACACAATCGATGATTGACGTTCCCAATTGTGATACTTCCATCCCGATTATAGCGTTTCGTCGCCGATCGTGAACTTGTCTTTTACCATCCGCCCAACCCGGTCCTTATCGAAAGCTGCGTCAGTGATCCCCGATTTTCTGCAAATCGTATTTTTTGCTATTGTTCAGGGGATCGCCGAGTTTTTACCGATCAGCTCGTCGGGGCATCTCGTGGCACTATCGGCGCTGTTTGGAAAACAGGATTCCGGTACAGAGCTCAGTATTGTACTGCACTTCGGGACGCTGTTGTCTATTCTGGTTTTTTATCGCCAGCGGATTATTCAGCTCTTGTCGACAGACCGTCAGGTAATTGCATTGTTGATTATTGGGACCGTTCCGGCGGCCATCATTGGCCTGTGGGTCAAGCAAAACCACGAAGAGGTCCTGGAAAACGCCTTGTTGGCCGGACTGATGCTTCCTGTCACCGCGTTTTTACTGATGAGCCTGCCAACGATCAGTTCCGGCAAAAAAGATTATACCGAATTGGGTATTGCCGCAGTCCTGTTTATTGGGTTCGCCCAGGCCTTCGCGTTGTTGCCTGGTATTTCAAGAAGTGGTGCGACGATCGTTGCCGGCTGCCTCGTCGGAATGAAGCGGCAATCGGCAGCAACGTTTTCATTTCTGCTCGCAATACCGGCGATTGCGGGTGCGTCGTTCCTTGAAGCAAGAGACATCCTGGAAAAGGGCCCGGCCACACCTGTCTGGATGCTGGCAGTCGGAGCCTTGATTTCATTTGCCGTGGGACTCGTCGCCCTGCGCTGGCTTGTGAGCTGGGTCGAAACCGGCAAGCTGCATTATTTCGCCTACTGGCTCCTGCCTGTGGGATTCCTGATTGTGATCTGGCAATTGTACGAAATCCTTGCAAAAAACGCCGCCATGCAATTGTAGCTCGCAAATCGAATCCGACGTGCGAGCTACGTTGCATAATTCAAAATGAGAAACAATCCGCAGCACTAACCGCGCGATCGACTCAAGCTGGCTTTGCGGCGAGGACGACGATTGTCACGTGGCTTGGCAGTATCAGCGTGGCTCGACGCCGAACTGGATCGTGTCGGACTGCCCGCCCGCGACCTGTTCGTTGACAAGGTCCGAGTCCTTGAATTGTTGCGACTTCCGGTCGGTTGACCAGAAGTTTTTTGCTTCTGCGGCTCGGCAGCGCGACGCTCCCGGTCGCCCGGGATTCGATCGCCAATCAATCGCTCGATCGCGTGCAAGTCCGGTCGTTCGGCAGAACTGCAAAACGATATTGCGATTCCCGTTGCACCCGCCCGGCCGGTACGACCGATGCGGTGTACATAGGCTTCCGGCTCAACCGGCATTTCGAAATTGATTACGTGGGTAACCCCATCGATATCGATTCCACGTGCCGCTACATCGGTCGCAACCAATACCTTGACTTTGTTTCCTCGAAACGCATCCAGAGCACGTTGCCGCGCGTTCTGGGACTTGTTTCCGTGAATCGCGGTCGCTGAAAAACCGTTCTTGACCAGCTGCAATGCAACTTGATTGGCGCCTCGCTTGGTGCGAGTAAAGACGATCGTTCTTTCGACATCGTCTCCTGACAATGTCTTGCAAAGCAAATTCAGTTTGTCGCCGCGCTCAACGAACAGTACTTTCTGCTCGATCTCCTTGACACTCGTTGTTTTTGGAGTGACGTTAACACTGACCGGATTTGTCACGAGTTGTTTGGACAATTCGATGATGTTTGGCGGCATAGTTGCCGAATAGAAAACCGATTGTCGCTTTCGCGGAAGCATCTTGATGATCCGTTTCAGATCGGGCAAAAAGCCCATATCCAGCATTCGGTCCGCTTCGTCCAGTACGAACACTTCCAGTCCGTCCAGCTTGATGTAACCCTGGTTCATCAAATCAAGCAGTCGCCCCGGTGTTGCCACCAGTACATGAACGCCTCGATCGAGCGCCCTCACCTGACTATTCTGATTGACGCCGCCGTAGACCAGTGCATGACGAACATGCAGGTGCCTTCCGTACGTCGCAAAGCTCTCACCGATCTGTATTGCCAACTCACGTGTCGGAGCCAGGACCAGCACGACTGGCCGATTCGCTATGGGCCGCTTATTGCTTTGTCCCAGTCGATTGAGGATTGGCAAGGCGAAAGCCGCCGTTTTGCCAGTACCCGTTTGGGCACAGCCCAAAATGTCTCGACCGTCGAGTGCCGCTGGTATCGTTTGTGCCTGAATAGGCGTTGGGATTTCGTAGTTTTCGTCGGCAATTGCACGTAACAATGGCTCGATCAAGTTCATTTCTTCAAAAGTCTTCAATGGATTTCCTTTAGTAATTTGTGCCAGGGCAAAGCGCACGGAATGCGATTGGCTGCTTCCCATTTCCTTGTACACGAGATGTGTACTGTTCCTGAACACGGACCGTTTTCCCGGACCTGTAACACAGGAGAAATAAAGAGGAATGGCTGGCGATGAATCGTGGTTGTGTAAGTTCCCGAAATGCGACAATCATTTACAATTGCAAAATCGCGGGTGCCGACGGTACTCCCGCGGCCTTTTCGGCTTTTGTCGGTGAACGGTCGTTGGACGAGGTTGCAAACAACCCTGCCGACTTTCCGAACAACAAAAACCGATAATTTGGAACTCTGGACAAACAAGAAATTCGCAGAATTGGGTGCGTCCACCACGACGCTTGCCACCATCCAAAACGGTCAACACAACCTGCTTGTCGGTAGCGATTGTGTGCGGCATATCAGCCCGCACAGGTGAAACGAGGTTGCAAGAGATTCCAACTCTGCCACTAAAACCTCGTTAAGTCGGAAAAACGTCATACACTCGTTTGAGGTGGACGTTACTCGCTTGATCCGACCAGATTCGTCATAAGGCCTGCTCGACAATGAGAGCCTTGATCGCAGCAAGTATACTCCTGACCCCCAAAAAGGCCATGGCATAATTGCCGCAATTCAACATTTATCGGCGTTTTGTACAGCAAACCAGCATATTGGTCTGAAATTATCGATTGAATACTGGCACCGACCGAAGCTCTCCACGCCTGAAAACGCCTCAGCCATTGCAGGGAGACCTTCGGTCAGAATAAGTGGAGCTGGTCCGGAGACCAGCCCACAACTTTTGCGGACAGAACAGTACGGCAGCGCTTTTTCACAGGAGTGAAAAGCCACGTGGCCGTTCACTCTGTGAACGTGCGTTTCGTGTCAGGTTACCGGAATCGACCTGCCTGCGTCGAACATAGGCTATACAAACGCTTTTGCCTGCATGAAAGCGAAATAGAAGACGGCGTTGGGGTCGTGGGCCACCGTTTTCAACTCGGATTTCATGCCGTCGACGATCTCGTTCGTTACGCAATCGTTGGAAACAAGCTGCTCGGCCGCGCTCAATAACAACTCGGTCCAGAAATTGATCACTTGTCGACGCTCGGCCGGATGGCGATTATCCAGGTGCCAGATTTTGACTTCCGTTTCGATTCGCTCGTAACCCTGTTGCAACAACAAGTTTCCAAGTTTTGCTCCAACGAACGGATCACCACCCTGCTCAAGCTGAAAATCGTTGTAAGCCATCCAGTACCTCCACGTGTTGGGCGAATAGGGATCGAGGAAGAACGATGAATTCATCACTTCGTTAACCACGATCGGCGAACCTGGTTTCAGGACGCGGCGGACTTCGGAAAGTATCCGAGCTGGATCGCTGGCGTGTTCAAGCATCCAGCAGATGAACGCCCCATCGAACTCGTCCATTTCAAAATCCATCGCCGACGCATCCATCTCCATCAGTTCGTAACGACCGATGGCTCCTGGGGCTTTGGACAACAAGGATTCCGCTTGTTGCAATTGCCGGGGACTGCGATCGATTCCGATAACATGCAATCGGGGAAATCGCCGCAACAAGATTTCGGTCTGGGCACCGACACCAACGCCGACTTCCAGCAGTCGTTTCTGGCGAGAGAAATCGATGGTCGAAAAGATCGTCTGTTCCGAGAATTGAGCTTGCCGAAACAGGCGGTCCTGCTCTTCGTCCGAGAAACCGTGCAAATAGGGAAAATCGCTCATTTATATCTACTTTCGACGTATATGAATTTCGCTTGCAACATCGTATTGGTCGAACGACAACCGGAAGGTGCCGATAAGGAACTTTTGTTACCATTGCGATAATTTAATTGCGATCGCATCGTGTTCATTTCGCTCATCGTACCGTTTTTTTCTGCACACCCGACTGCACCAATTTGTCAGTAGATATTGACGAATGCTTGGGATTTTACTTAAATCGGCGGTTTCCCGTTCCCAATTCCCAATGGAAAACCGTGGCTGTCCTGATCCAAATCCGCAACGCGCACAAAAGCTATCTCGACCAGAGATTGCTTGACGGAGCTGAAGCGACTTTTATTGACAATGCCAAAATCGGATTCGTCGGGCGCAATGGTGCCGGCAAGTCGACCCTGCTGCGCATAATGATGGGGGACGAAGAACTGGATTCCGGCGAGATCAGCAAACACTCCGATTTGCGAGTCGGCTATCTGAGGCAGCACGATCCATTCAAGCCGGGCGAGTCAGCACTTGAATTCCTGATGCGCGACAGCGAGCAGCCGGATTGGAAGTGCGGTGAAGTTGCCGGGAAATTCGAAATCAAGGGAACTTACCTGACGGGCCCGGTTTCCGAGCTATCGGGCGGGTGGCAAACCCGTGTCAAGCTGGCGGCGTTGCTGCTCCATGAACCGAACTTGTTGTTGCTGGACGAACCGACGAACTTTCTGGACCTGCGAACGCAAATCTTGCTCGAGCATTTTCTGAAGAATTTTCAGGCGGCCGTCGTTGTTGTATCGCACGATCGGGCTTTTTTGAAAGCGACTTGCGATCAAACGCTGGACTTATCGCGTGGCAAGTTAACAATGTACCCTGGCAAGATCGATGGCTTCCTTGAATACCAGCTTGAACAAAGAGAACATACGATGCGTGTCAACGCGTCGGTAGTTGCCAAACAAAAACAACTTCAGCGATTTATCGACAAGAACCGGGCAGGTGCCAATACGGCGAGCCAGGCGCGGTCGAAACAAAAACAGCTTGACCGGTTGCAGACGACCGATATCGCCGCCGACGAAGCGACCGCTCATATCCGTGCACCAATTGTTGCTCCGCGGAAAGGGACCGCGCTCCGCTGCCACGACCTGGCGATCGGCTATCCGGATTGCAAAGTTGCCCAAGGAATCAATCTGGAAATCGAGCATGGACAACGTGCCGCTTTTGTAGGTGACAACGGCCAGGGCAAAACGACATTGCTTCGTTCGCTGGTCGGTTCCCTTGATCCACTGGGGGGGCAAGTGCGATGGGGACATGCCAGCGAGATTGGCACTTATGCCCAACACGTTTATTCCACGCTCCCCCCAAAGCAAACGGTACTCGAGTATCTGGAATACAAGGCCATCCCGGGGACAACGAACCAGCAAATTCTGGCGGTCGCCGGTTCGCTGTTGTTTCGCGATTCGCACGTCAAGAAAAAGATTTCTGTTCTGTCAGGCGGCGAACGGGCGCGGCTTTGCATGGCGGGACTGTTGCTGGGCAACTATAACATTCTGGTGCTTGACGAACCGGGCAACCACCTGGACGTTGAAACCGTTGAAGCCCTGGCAAATGCATTGCTGGCTTATCAGGGAACGGTCTTGTTTACCAGCCACGACCGGCACTTTATGAGCCGCATCGCCACAAACATTATCGAAGTCCGCGACGGTTGCGCGAGAAACTATCTGGGTGACTACGAAACGTACCTGTATTCGATCAATCAAGAGATTGAAGCGGGCGAGCGACAATTGGCCGATTCGAATCGCGCCAGCGCCGCTCCGCATGCCGCATCGAATGGCAAGGCTGCCAGGAAATCGAACGACCATCGTGAATCGGTGATGGACGATCGCAAACGCAAGAAAATGTTGCGTGACATCGAGCGAAAGATTGCCCAACTTGATGAAGTCAAAAAGAGCCTGCATGCGCAGTTGATGGAAACGACTGATACCAACCAGGCAGTCCGGTTGCACAGCGAATTCACCGACGTATCCGGCAAACTGTCCGCCGCCGAGCACGAGTGGCTGGAACTGACGGAAGAAGCCGGGTAATTTTCTCGCGGCGCGGACTCTACTATCTTTTCAATTGAAAAACGATATCGCCGGCAGACTGTGGATTGCTGGACTCTTGCGGTCGACCGCCGTCATCGTCCCCATCCGGACCAACGGAATAAATCAGCACCTTCCCGTCAACGATTGACATTTTAAGGGGTGAACCCGAGTACGGATCACGCGGGACTTCTTCAATACTTGCCGGTTTGAGAAACGACTCAAGTGACTCGGGAACGGTGTCGTTTTCCAGATTCCAAAGGGCCAGTGCCGCCATGCATTGCCAACCATTGCGACGGGTTTCCACTCTTTGCGGCACACCTGCGTATGGGATTAACTTAAACGGTTTAAAAAACCGCAACAGTTTTGTTGATTTCCAGGAATCGTCAGTGGTCCACGCCGATTCCAGTAGCTTCAGTTTATCCATTTTCTGTGGAAAGGGTTGTGAGCAAGCGGCGACCATTTCTCGATGCCGCTGATTGAGGACGTCAATTTCTTTTTGGAATTCGTTGGCGGTTAGATGCAGTCCTTCGAATTGGACAAGCATTTGAAAAAGCATCCGATCAATCGAATTATCGGATTCCGTTCCAGGTGGCAGTTTGCTCATCGCGTCGGAAATTTCAGGGTTATCGATCGCTACCTTTTCCAGCCTCATCCGCAACATTTCATGATTCAGTCGAAAGTAATGGAAATCGACAAGTTCAACCAGGAGTACAGAACTGGGCGATTCCAGACCGGACACGAAAGGGAACGATTCTGCCTTTCCCTTTGCCGGGTAAGCATCGTTTCGAATTTGGAACAAGATATTCCGCAAAAAACAATAATGCAACTTGTCCGCTTCAACAATCGGGTCGTTAATCAACTGTTGTTGTTGTTGTTTTATTATTCCAATTAGTTGCCTGCAGTTA
The DNA here is from genome assembly GCA_031414755.1 of Pirellulaceae bacterium. Lineage (GTDB taxonomy): Bacteria > Planctomycetota > Planctomycetia > Pirellulales > Pirellulaceae > CAJQPP01. Next base: position 62,231 of record JANNWJ010000072.1, read on the forward strand.
TCGATGCTAACATTTGGAGAATCAAGGAAGGCAGGTATCACTTCTCTATAGCACGATTCTTCACACGACCCAGTCGAAACTAGCAATGTCGTCCAATCACCCCGACGCATGATATCCCGAGAGAACCGAAGCGCCATTTCGATGAGCGTGCATGCTTCGACAAGATTGTCCTGATGAATTTCCCGCCTGGCTTGAGCAATGAGCACGAACATTGCGCGCCGGATGGCATACTCATGTTCTGATTTCAAACCTTCAAATCCAACTGGAAATACGACCTTTTCGTGTTGTTGGGCCAATTTCAGTTTCTCAAATCCAATTTGATATTCTTCGAGAATTGGTTCGAGTTGTCCAAAAACTTCGGAATCTGGCTTGTCAACTTCCCAATCGATGCGATCAAGAAATTCATCGAATCGATCGTCACGATCATGTATTAATTTGTATTGAGGATCTAGTTCAAGTCGATCTTCCAATTCGCGGAGTTCGGGAAAAAGGCCCGCCATCCAATGATTGAATTCGAACAATGCGTCAAAATAATACTTTGCAGCTCGATGTTCGGCAGGAGTTCCGAGGTACGCAGTCATCTCAAACGGCACTTCGGGTTCGCCCCATTCCGGAGTCGTTGTAATTGCGTCGGGATAACCAAGTCGGTCGATGGACAACACCGGGTCTTTTACCTGCCCACAAACATTTGTGGCAGCGAGAAGCCCAAAAACGCACCAGATGGCGCCAGCTGCAGTTCGGATTGATGATTTCATGGAATCCTATCAATAGCATTAAGCGACTTGCTCGATTCAAAACGGAGTTCCGTCCTCAACGGACTTGAGCTGAGCGAATTTTCCTCGTGAAACGCACGACCAGTTCCAGCGATCGTTGATCCATCGGTACCAGACAAAAATCTGGTCTGCATCCAGACTCTCATTCACCTGTTTCTCCGAGATCTGCTGGCCGATGAGCCACGTTTCCGAGTGGAAAGTCTTGACCCTGGAACCCATGCCGGCGGACGGTTCGTCGTCTCCTTGTCCTTTTCGTCGACCAATGATGTTTACCGTGACCGAACGTCTTCGAACGACTTCGTCATCTTCGTCTTTCAAATCGGTGAAGTTAAACATCGCCGACGAGAATTCAATCGACTGATCGCCGCGATCGATGAGTTTTCCAGCCAGGCGAATCGCGGCATCGACAATGACTTCGCGGAACCGCGGTGGTTTTTTCTTTTTATTGAAGTAATCACGACATTTCTCCAACGCACCTGGTTTGACGCACTCCAGGGAGAGGCAATAGGACAACACCACGTCTTCAAATTGCTGCGGCGCAGCCATACATTTACTGCAAAGGCTGACTGGATCTTTTTTTTCGGCTCCACACTTGAAACAGAGGGCAGATGTCATGTGTGGTCCTTTGGTTGGTAAATGTGGGCCATACCGGCACACCGAAACGCGATAATCCGTTCGCGAATCAAGGCTTTTGACATTATAGACGATTAACCCCTGCGAGGCAGAGGAATACCCATTCGTGTCTTCGCGCCAGTAAAGCGGGCGAAACATTTGAATTGCTCGCGATCCACGAAATTTCATCGGGTACTGTGTAACATGACTGGCGCATAGCGCGCAAAAAAACCCGTCTGAGGTTCTTGGCTAAGAACCAACAGACGGGTTTAATTTTCAAAATAGCAGTGCTGATTGAACAGCAGATCTCTTAGTCTTTTCCGTTCCGAATTGCTTCGGACGGTGCACAAGTTCACGTCCACAGATAATGTTTTGAACGAGTCAAAACTTAATCTCAATGGCACAGGACGAATCCCGTGCATTGTTCTAATTATCCTTAGAAAGGAGGTGATCCAGCCGCAGGTTCCCCTACGGCTACCTTGTTACGACTTAGTCCCAATCATCGAGTTGACCTTCGGCGCTATCCTCTCTTGCGAGTTGGATTTGCGACTTCGGGCCCCCCCAACTTTCGTGGCTTGACGGGCGGTGTGTACAAGGCTCAGGAACACATTCACCGTGGCATGCTGATCCACGATTACTAGCGATTCCGGCTTCATGCAGGCGAATTTCAGCCTGCAATCCGAACTGGGCAGCGTTTTCTGCGGTTTGCGTGCTCTCGCGAGTTAGCATCGCTTTGTACGCTGCATTGTAGGACGTGTGCGGCCCCAGGCATAAAGGCCATGAGGACTTGACGTCATCCCCACCTTCCTCCGGTTTAACACCGGCAGTCTCTTCAGAGTCCCCGACATGACTCGCTGGCAACTGAAGATAAGGGTTTCGCTCGTTAAGGGACTTAACCCGACATCTC
>JANNWJ010000073.1:0-61138 GCA_031414755.1 Pirellulaceae bacterium
GTAAAATGAAAAGACCTTGTGAAAGACAGTGAAGCAATTGGGGTCTTCGGGTACAAAAACAATTGAATACTTGCCAGCCACGCATCCCAGATCGAGCGGCAGCGTGTGTTGTCCGGCACTCAAATCGGGAATCGGTCGGCCATCAATGCGATATCCCAGCGAGGTAGTCCCCGGATCGCAATGACGGTAAAGCATGAAATAGCCACCGTTGTTGCCAGCGCAGCCCGCCGTCGGAAAATCAGCGGCCAGTTCGTAGACGAGACTAACGGTGCTGTCGCTGGTCGCAGTGACGCTGACGACCCGGTTGACGAAGAATGCGTGTGGTTCTCGATCACTCTCTCCTGCGCTATCGGGACCTGCGAACGGCAAGGGAGACGCTACGGTTTGGTGAGCTGAGAGCCGAGATGAATCAGATTTGAGACTTGAATGTTGAGATCTTAAATTTGAAATCTCAGATTTGAGATTTGGAGCCAAAAGTCTAACGTCTGAAGCCTTTGATCGACCGGCAGGGAGCGATTGATGTACGAGTACGCTGTGTTCGACATCGGACGCCGCCGTGCCTTGACCAGCGTTGCTTCGAAAACTGATCGGCGACGCCGTTGCAACGGCTGCCGTAGTTGGCGTCGGTTGCTGCTGTGGTTGTGTGGCGACAACTGAAGTGACAAGGGAGGTGTTGAGCAGGATGCCCGTCAACAAACGGAAATACAACATGGCGATGTTCTCCCGAGTCAGAATGAATTCAAAGTGATTTCAAATCGCAACCCGCTGCTTCAATGAGGGAATCCTGCGATCGTAACTCACTTAGGTATACTGATGGTCCCTCAATCTTGTTTCGGGTTACGATTTATTGAGAGAAACGCCGTTTGCCGTCCAGAAAAAAAGGGGTAACCAGGACAGCTCAATTGTATTCGGTAATCGGGTTCCATGCTGCATTCCAACATTAGAAACTTGCTGATTGCTGTCAACGGACAACAAATAAACCTCGGATTCCTTCAATGCAGATCAACTGTATCACGTCCAATGCAATCACCGGAAAGTTCATGTTGCTTTCGATTTTTTGTGTCAATCGTCATTTAACGCACTTGAATATCTGGTCCTCCTTCACAAGTCAATCACATCCCAGGTCGTCAGAACTTGCTTACAGCAAATGAAGCTTATTTCTCGCCGCAACTTCGATCCCAACACCGATGTTTTCGAGGCAATCATCCGAATGTCGCAATATGCTCCCAGCCGCATCGAAGATCTGTCGCGTCCCAGGATTTTCGAAACGGGAATCGAATTGCCACGTTCGCTCCGAAAACCGCACGAGGCGACGTTGTCACCTTCGAAATTACGGGTGCAATCCGATCATGTCGAGCGCGGTGGTTTCGTCGAGATCCAGCATCAGGTTCATGCACTGAACGGCGGAACCAGCCGCGCCTTTCATCAAGTTGTCCAGGGCGCTGATCACAACGACCCGATTGGAATGCGGATCGCGTTCAAATCCCACGTCGCACATGTTCGTCCCGGCCACCAGTTTCGGTTCGGGAAACCGGTGAATGCCGCGCTTTTCGCGCACCAGCCTTACAAACGGCTCATCCGCGTAACAATCCCGGTACAGCGACCAAATCGTTTTCTCATCCAGATCCCTGTTCAGCATCACGTGGGCCGTACACAAAACGCCGCGTACCATTTCGACGGCCGTTGCTGAAAAGTGCAGTGGAAACGGCCCGATCTCCTGCTGGATCTCGGCCTGATGACGGTGCCCTGTGGGCGCGAACGAGCGAAAACTGCCGCTGCGCTCGGGATGATGGGTCGCCAGCGAAAACTGATTGCCGCCCTCGGACGATCCGACTTTCACTTCCACAACCACTTGCTCGATCACGCCGGCCCGGGCCAGCGGCAATAGCGCCAGGTTCGTAGCCGTCGCATTGCAGCCAACTCCGCTGGCCCGCGCCGCGCCGCGTAACTCGTCACGATGGAGTTCTGGCAGTCCGTAAACAAACGACCCAAGTTGCTGCGGTGCCTGATGCGGCTCGCCGTACCAACGCAAATATTCGGCCGCGTCTTTCAATCGAAAATCCGCCGCCAGATCAATCAACTTTTGACCGATCCCGGCAAACTTTTCCAGATCTACGCTGCTGCGACCATGTGGCAGCGCCAGAAAAAGCACATCACAATTCGCCAGTTTTTCAAGTGGAATAAATTGCAGCTTGCTAAACCCGCGCAGATTTGGATGCACCGAATGCACGAACTTGCCGGCGTTCTGTTGCGAAGTCACTTGTGCAAGTTCGATGTTGGGATGACGCAACAACAACCGCATCAATTCGCCACCGACGTAGCCGGACGCGCCGACAATTGCAGCCGTGTACTTCAACGAATCACTCCCTGTTCGGCAGTATGCAAAACGAACTCGGCCATTCGTTGCGGAATGTTCACGCCGGTTGGCTGGCTGCTGTTTCGAAATTCCATTGATGCGTTGACCTCATTGACAAGCAACTGCCCGTCACCGGTTTCGAACAGATCGATCGCCAGCATCCCGCCGCCCACGGCTTGGGCAGCCCGCACCGAAATATCGCCGATCGCCTCGGTGATCTGGCACTTTTCAGCCGTTGCGCCACGGGCCGTGTTGGTGATCCAGTGGCCACTACGTCGCCGGATTCCGCAAATCGTCTCGTTGCCAATCACAAAGGTGCGAATGTCCGCACCACCCTTTTCTATGTAAGGCTGAATGTAAAAAATCCCGTGGCCAACCGAGCCCATGGAAAGCTTGTGTTCGACGATCGCTTCTGCCGATTCGCGGTCATTGACCTTGGCAAGCAAACGACCCCACGAACCGACTGGCGGTTTCAGCACGGCCGGATAGCCGGTCGCTTCGATTGCCGCCAGTGCCGACTCGTCCGATACGGCTACGCGCACCGGAATCGTGGGCACTCCGGCTGCAACTAGCCGCGCCGAGGTCTCGACCTTGTCGCCGCAAATTCGATTGACCGAAACGTGATTGACACAAGGGATGTTCCACGTGTCGAGAATCGTCGCGATTGCCAGCGACTGTGAATGGCTCAAACACCGGTCAAACACCACATCGTATTGCTGCCACGGTTCCGGATGATGCAAATCAAGAATGACTTCGCGAACGTCAATCCAGTCGACATCGGCGCCCAAAGCGCGCAATTCGTCGAGTAATAACTTTTCCTCGACGCGAACGCGCGAGTGCAACAAGCCGACTCGCATATAGTTATTCGCCCCAGTCTTCTTCGATTTCCGGCGCTTCATCCAGTTTCAGAGGATCTTTCGAAACGATTTCAAATTCCAGTCCGCATTCCGGGCAAGGTGCGATTTCGCCGATCACAGCGTCATTCTGAACCGTAATGGTCGCCTCGCATTCCGGGCATGATGTTGATTGCATCCCAATACTCCCAAACTACTCCAAAAGTTTTAGATATGCCAATTACGGGCAGTTACAACGGGGAACCGTGTGCGGTGAACAACGAAAAGTTCCGTTTCGGTCACGCCGATGCCTGGTTCGGGAGACCCTCCCGTTCCAGTGGGTGCCCGTCAACCGCTATCTTTATCGGTCTCTCGTCTATTGCCGTCAAGACGCGCAGCGGGACTCCTTCCACTTTTTTTACCACGATCAAGTCGATGACAAAACAACCTGCTGACCGCTTCAGGAATCCGGGAAAGGCCGACTCTCAAGTTGCAGTCCCGGCATCAGGACCGCGCCGCGGCTCGCTGGCGGTGCTTTTTCTGACGGTCTTTGTCGACCTGCTCGGGTTTGGAATGGTCATGCCCTTGCTGGCGATTTACGCCGACCAGTTTTCAATGGACGCTGGCGGCTGGACGATCGGGCTTTTGATGGCCTGCTTTTCATTTATGCAGTTTATCGCCGCACCCCTGTGGGGAATGTTGTCGGACAGGATCGGACGCCGACCTGTCTTGATGGTCGGACTACTCGGTTCTGTGGTCTTTTACTCGATCTTTGCCTGGGCTTCGTACGTCGACAGCCTGACTCTGCTGTTTGTTTCGCGAATCGGAGCGGGGATCGCCGGAGCTACGATTCCAACAACTCAGGCATACATTGCCGACACGACAACCCCTGAAAAGCGCTCTCACGGGATGGCTTTGATCGGGATTGCCATGGGTCTCGGTTTTACTTTCGGGCCACTCCTTGGATATCTGGCATTGCCGTCAGGCGAAGGAAATCCTGGTCCATGGCCGGGCATTGTTGCAGCAAGTCTCTCATTGATCGCATTATTGATGGCGATTTTCCTTTTGCCCGAATCGAAGCCGCCAGGCGTTCAATCGACCGCACGCAAGTGGCTGGATGTTGCCGGACTTCGACACGCGCTGTCACGGAGGAGCCTGCTGATGTTGCTTGCCGGTTACGCCGTCTGCATTTTTTCGTTCGTACAGTTTGAAACAACCTTGTCGCTGCTCCTGTATCGCAGCGATCACGGTCCAGATCAAACTCCGTTCGATTTCTCCTGGCGAAACCTGATGTTGACGTATGCCTTTGTGGGAATTGTGCTGGCTGTTGTTCAGGGTGCCATCATTCGGCCGTTGACCAAACGCGTAAACGACGTCCCGCTGCTAATGACCGGCATCGCATTGGAAGTCGTTGGGTTCGCGGTTCTGATCCTCGCCACTCGCATGGCGTCTATTCCTGGTTTATTTGCAGGACTTCTCGTTATCTCTGCCGGATTTGCTTTTATCCAACCGCCGTTGCACGCCCTGGTTTCAAAATGGACAACCGCTTCGCAACAAGGAAGCGTGCTCGGTCTCGCCCAAAGTCTTAACGCATTGGCCCGCATCGGCGGTTCGGCGATCGGAATTCCACTATTGAAAAAGAGCGTAAGTCTGCCCTACGCCTCGGCACTGTTGTTAATGCTCGTAACCGCCGCCATCATCACCATCGCCGACCGTTGGAACAAAAGCGAACCAGCGCAATAGCCCTTGCCGACAATTGAACCATGAGCAACAAATCAACCTCGCCTGCTGACGCCCTGTCATTCGCCACCGATTCGAGAATTGACGACACGTTCGCCGAGGCGTTCGAAATGCGGTTTGTTCGCATCATCGTCACCGCCATCGACCTGTATTGGCTGGAGACGGCGGCATCGGTTTTTTGCGGCTATGGAACATCCGTGATCGGATGCGATGCCGAGTGTGGTGTCGAACGGTTCGTGGGAAGAAGCGAAACGGACGATGGTCGGGAGGGCGTTTCGATTCTGGCGTTCGGCTTTTCCACCGAAGCACTTGAAAAGGGGGTTGTGAACCGCGCCGGTCAGTGTTTGATGACATGCCCAACCACCGCTGTGTTCAACGGCCATTCGTCTGACAAGCAAATTGCCCTCGGCAAACACCTGCGTTTTTTTGGCGACGGCTTTCAAAAAAGTAAACAGTTGGGTGATCGAAGATTTTGGCGCGTCCCGGTAATGGACGGCGAATTCATTGTCGAAGAACAGTTAGGGGTCGGGCGCGGAGTCGCCGGCGGCAACTTCATCATTGCCGGCAGCGACGCCGAAAAAACCCTTGCCGCCGCACGGCAGGCCGTCACTGCGATCAATGATGTTCGTGGCTGCATCACCCCGTTCCCAGGTGGTATCGCACGCAGCGGCAGCAAAGTTGGCTCGCGCTACTCCGGTCAGGTCGCATCGACCAATGAAAACTGTTGCCCGACTTTGAACGGTCGTGTCGTGTCGCAACTCCCGGACGAAACCGCAGCAGCCTATGAAGTCGTAATCGATGGCGTCGATGAGTCCGCTGTCCGCGAGGCAATGCGCGCCGGAATCGCCGCAGCGCTCAATAGCCCGTACGCGGATCAAATCCTCACCATCACCGCCGGCAACTACGGCGGCAAACTCGGCAAATGCCGCATTCCCCTTCGCGAACTGTAATTCTGCCCAGCCACAAAATTAGTTTGCATACATATTTGGTGGTGCGGCTGGAGGCAATCGCCGTTTAACGAGCACGATGATCGTAATCAGGTACACGATGACAATGATCGCCGGGATCAGGACGAAACGGTGATCCGGAAACAAAAACCACGCCAACGTGATCAGTACGGTCCGCGAAATCGAGTGGAACAGTCCAACCCAATGCTGAATGATCCAGGAAAAGGGAATCCACATGAGCCCCGCAAGGATGCCGGCGGACAGCGGAAGCGATGATGGCTCGATCATCCAGAACGGAATGGCAATCGCCCAAACAAGATTGGCCATAAGCATGCCCAACATGAACAGGCTATCCAGTTCGTTGCGGCTGGTGGTGCCAAACAGATCTTCGCCTGTGAAACGAGCGAACAGGATTCCCAACGGGAACACCGCCGGCATACAAAGGAATAATGCGAGCGCCGCTTGTTCAGCCGGCAAAATCGCTCCGAACACACCAGCAGCAAACCAGGCGACCGTCCCGGCAATCGGCATTGCCAGAAAACGGCTGCGCCCAAATTCCGCGCGAAGTTCACTCAACGTACGTTCACTTGACAGGTCTTTTCCCGGTCTTTCGTTTCGTCGCATTGGACCGCGATTCCCTTGCTGGAACATACTCAAGCGAGACCGTACCCGTTTTGGGATAGACTCGATGACTAATGAGTTGCAGCATTGCGTTTTTGGATGAATGGGGCAGGAGCGGCCGTCCCTCTCCCAGCATTACCGGGATCACAGCGAGTTCAATCGAATCGACTAAACGAAGTTCCAGCATGCTATGGAACAGCTCTCCTCCTCCGAATAACCATATATCTTTCCCGGGGGTTGATCGAATCTCCGTCAGCGTTTTTTGCGGATCACTGGAAACCGTAACGCCTGGGCAATCGTCCTGACGAAGCGTGTTGGAAAAGACAAAGGAATTCATACCCGGCATTCCACCCCCGCCGTGTCCCCGTGTCGCATCGTAAGTTTTTCGACCGAGCAGAATGGTATCAAACGCTCCCAACAACGCGCCAAAATCGATATCCGGATCCATAACGATCCAGTCACGTTCGCCATTGGGTCCAGCAATGAATCCATCAAGACTCATCGCGACAGAAAATCGAACACGTCTCATAACCACCTCTTCTCGATCGGCGAATATCAATGATGAACGAGCGAACCCGGTTCGTGGAATCCATCCATCAAAATCGAGCTTCAATTCCCTGGTTCGTCCCGACTGGTCGCCGGTTCAATATTCGAAATAGCCCAGGTGCAGTTCGGCATGACGAAGATTCAGCCGGATTCTGTCCTCGTGCGACATTGCCCCAAACCCCGGACTGTCAAACACTGCTCCTTCCGGGCTCCGCAGTTTTTCCAATGCGGTCAACAGCCGCTCGACTGCTTTGGATACCTCCATATTATCGATACCGATTGTACCCTCCGCCAGACCAGGAATTCGGACCCCGCGCGACATGCCCTTTTGCAATGTCTTTTTCAGGCCTAGACGCAGAATCCATCGAACAAAAAAAGGGGGCGACCCAAGCGGATATCCTTCGTATCCGTATTCTATCCATGCGGCGATATGAGCCATAATTTGCCCGGCAGTCCAGTTGCCGGTAGTGTGCAAATTTCCCTGCCTTGCCGCGGTGAGTATGCGTTGGACTTCTTCAACGCAATCATCAATGGAATTAAAGCGGAGAGTTCGAAAGTTCGAAGTGGACCGCGTATCGACTATAGCAGCCATGTGTTTTCCAAATCGTAATTCTGTATTGCAACCAGAAAAGGGCCATACAAGTATAACGGACAAGTATTTTGGCGTGGCGCGAAATTGCGGCCCTTGCAAGGCTGCCTGTTTGACAGTGATAACTGAAGTTCGCGTCGGACAGGTGTCGTTATTTTGGAGTTAACGTCATTAAGTCGGCTAACCTGAAAGACGTTGACAGATTTCGGTCGTCGACGGTACTGCTTGGTGCGTCGGGCATTGGCGCTCGAGTATTCGTTAATAATCAAAAAGACTGCCGGCCGACTGTTGGTTGGCATACGTGACTGCGGGGATTGGGGGAGCTTCGAAAGTTCTTCTTTTGGAAGATTCTGTCAGCTTGAGTCAGTCGTGGCCACCATCCATAATAGACAATCCGGACGCTATGCGAATAGACGGCAATTGCTCCTGGCACATTGCCCTTAGCGCGAACATACTCCTTGCCCCCAAGAACTTGTTATGCAAAACACCACCCAAACATTGCGTTCGCGAATTACTCAAATCGTCGCCATGGTTTGTACTACATTCATGTCGGCAGCCAATTGCAATGCGGATATCCGGTTACCGGGGATGTTTTCCGACAAGATGGTTTTGCAAACGGGGGACGCTGTCCGGATCTGGGGAACGGCTGCTCCCAACGAAACGCTTGAGATAACCCTGGGGGAGAATAAGGCTTCGGTGACGGCCAACGAGCAAGGAGAATGGTCGACTCGAATTGCGCCTCCGCCCATTGGTGGTCCCTACGAACTGGCGATCGTCGGTGCGGAAGCGAGCGTTGTGTTCCGTGACGTGTTGGTTGGCGAGGTCTGGTTATGTTCCGGGCAATCGAACATGCAGTGGTCCGTTGGCCAATCGGTGGAGTTGGCTGACGGTGATGAAATTGAAAAATACCTGGAATCGCTGGCCGATTCCAACTTGCGATTGCTGACGGTTCCACCCAGTGCGGTTGAAGAACCTGCGACTTCATTTTCCGAACCGGCTAACTGGCAGGATTGCACGCCCGAAGTTCTCAGGGAATTTTCGGCAACTGCGTTTTACTTTGCCAAGGCGCTGCGGGAAAATGAGAAACTCCGCGATGTTCCGATCGGATTGATCGACTCAAGCTGGGGAGGCACACCGGGTGAAGCCTGGCTGTCGCGCTCAGCGCTTGAAAAACATGTTTCGCTTTTGCCACTGCTTGGTCACTGGGACGAGAACACCAACAAGAACATTCCGCACCGTCCGGGAAACCTGTTTAACGGAATGATCGCGCCGGTGATTCCATTTTCAATTCGAGGTGCCGTCTGGTATCAAGGCGAATCCAACGTCGGCCGGGCCGAGCAATACGCAACGATCATGCCGACGTTGATCGAAGACTGGCGCGAACGATTTGGGCTCGGCGACTTTCCGTTCTACATGGTTCAACTGGCCCCGTTTCGTTACGGAGACAAGGAACCCGACGCTCTGGCCGAATTGTGGGATGCCCAAAACCGAACTCTGAATCTTCCCAATGTGGCGATGGCAGGCTCATCGGATATCGGCAACCCTGGCGATATTCACCCGAAGAACAAAATCGAAGTGGGGCGACGGTTGGCACTGCTTGCCCTCCATCGCGATTATGGCGTAGAGGAAATCGTCTGTTCTGGCCCAATCTTCAAAAGTGCCCGGCGTGTAGAGGAAACCAACCGGATGCGGATCGAATTTTCGATGTCCGAAGGGCTTTCATCACCAAAGCCGACCCTTAGCGGCTTCACGATCTGCGGTGAAGACAAGGTTTTCGTGGCCGCAAACGCCAAAGTCGAGGATGGAAAAGTCGTTGTTTGGTCCGATGACGTTGCCGATCCGGTCGCAGTGCGGTATTTATGGGACGACACCGTCGTTTGTGACTTGTTCAACGCTGCAGGCCTGCCAGCGTTTCCTTTCCGAACCGACTCGTATGACCTGAAATCAAAAGAGGTCGCGTTTTGAACCGCTGGCTGCGGAATTCACGGTTTGTCCCTGTTTTTTGGCAAAACCTTGCGTTACATTGTTTTTCGGTTTCGGGGTCAACCATCCTGGCCAATTCCCGACGCGCTTCGTGGTAAGCGCGTCCGATTATTTTTTTAATACGAAGTTTCGACTCGTCGCCTGTCATGTCTGCCAATCCTTCTACCAGTCCTATGCCTGAAAATCCTGAATCGAACGCTGACGTCAACGAAGACGCGACACCTTCTTTAACGAAAACACGACCGGTTTTGATCGGTTCACAACGGGATGCGGCTGACACAACATTGCGTGCCAACAAACCATTGCAAAGTGCACCCGTGAACCCCAAACGTATCGAGCAGGCATTCAAAGCGATGCCTCAACCTGCTGCGGCACCAGCAGAAACGTCCAGCCCAAGTAGTTCGGTGCCCACCGCAAAAGTGTTGGAGCAAACAATGGCTCCCCTGGCACTCCCTTTTGCGATTACACCCGACACGCCAATGGAAGATATGCCCGCGCCGGTTATCTCGTTCGCTGCGCGCGAAAGCGCCCGGATCGATGAAGAGCTTGAAGCGGCGCTGGACGACTTGCAGTTGGACTCGCTACTTGGAAAAACCACTCCCGTTGAAGAGATCGAACTTGATTCCCGCGTCCGCGGAATCGTCTCGCGAATTCACAACGAAAACGTTTTCTTCTCGCTGAAAGGGCACTATGAAGGGGTCGCTTCATTGCGTCATTTCAAAACGCCTCCTGCAGAAGGGACGATGATCGACGTGATTGTCGCAAGCTGGCGCGAAGAGGAAGGGCTGTATGAGGTCCTTGTTCCCGGCGCGGCAAAGAGCGTTGCCGACTGGTCTGACTTAACCGAAGGTGCCGTCGTCGATGCCAAAATCACCGGTTCAAACACCGGCGGCCTGGAATGCTCGGTCAATAATATTCGCGGCTTTATTCCGGCAAGTCAGATTGATATCGGTCACGTCGAGAACTTTGGCGACTATGTCAACCAGAGATATCAATGCGTGGTGACGGAAGTTAATCCCGATCGTAAAAAACTGGTGCTTTCCCGTCGCGCGATTCTGGAACGCGAAGCGCACGCAAAGAAAATTGAGCTGTTGAAAACTCTCAGCACGGGCGATGTGCTGGACGGTGTCGTTACGAAAATCATGGACTTCGGCGCGTTCGTCGATATCGGTGGTGTCGAAGGACTGGTTCATGTAAGCAAATTAAGTTGGGATCGTGTCACCCACCCAAATGAGATTCTGGTTCCTGGACAAAAGATCAGCGTCAAGGTCGAAAAGATCGCTGAGGATACGGGCAAGATCGGATTGTCATTCCGGGACACGCAAGTAAACCCGTGGAAGGAAGTCGGGCAGAAGTACCCGGTCGGCTCGGTGGTTGAAGGAACGGTAACCCGACTCGCCCAGTTTGGTGCGTTTGTAAAACTGGAACCAGGCATCGAGGGACTGGTGCATATTTCCGAACTGGCCCACCATCGGGTCTTCGCCGTCAAAAATGTTGTCAATAACGGCGACAGGGTCTCGGTAAAAATCATGTCCGTTGACCCTTCGGCACAAAAGATCGGTTTGTCGCTCAAGGCAACCATGGCAAAACCGGAATCGGCAGCCAGCGCCAAAAAGGAGGAAGAAATCGACGAGCCTCTCCGCGAACTGGCCGTGAAGAAAACCGATCAACCGCTTAAAGGTGGCCGCAGTCGCGGTGCAGGTGGCGAAGAATTCGGTTTGAATTGGTAGTTAATTGAAGTAGCAATTGCTGCATCACAATCCTGGTCGATCAGCTCAATCGGCCAATGGGAGTAAACACTTCAGGGATGTTTTGGCGCACACTGATCCGGCCGATCCTTTTTCGATTGCCCACAGAACCCGTTCATCACTGGTCGATGTCGGCTTTTCATGCCTCAATGTTTCCGCCCCTGTCGACTGTCACACGGGCGATTTCGCGAGTTGCCAATCCCGAGCTTCGCACGCGGTTGTGGGATATCGAGTTTGAAAATCCGGTCGGACTGGCCGCCGGTTTCGACAAGCAGGCGCGATGGTTTAACTCGCTTGGAAATCTCGGTTTTTCCCATATCGAAGTCGGAACGATAACCGCTCAGGCGCAAGCGGGTAACCAGCAGCCTCGCCTGTTCCGTTTGCCCGCCGATCAGGCACTCATCAATCGAATGGGGTTCAACAATCCAGGTGCCGATGCCGTTGCCAGTCAATTGCAACGTCAAACGATTTGCACTCTTGTCGGAATCAATATCGGAAAGACAAAAGTCGTCGAACTGGCCGAAGCAACCGATGACTATCTTTACAGCTTCCGAACCCTGTTTCCGTTCGCACGGTACTTTACCGTCAACGTCAGTTCGCCAAACACGCCGGGGCTGCGAAGCCTGCAATCCCGGGAACCGCTGGTTGAATTGCTTGACGCGATCCAAAGGTCCAACCGGGAACTGGCGGCTGCGCAAAACACTTTGCCGCGACCGATCCTGCTCAAAATCGCACCGGATCTTGACGATGATCAACTCGCTGATATCGCCTCGATTGTTCTTGAAACGGCAATTAACGGATTAATCGCAACGAATACCACCATCAGTCGAGTCGGCCTTGCGACTCCCCAATCGACCATTGCCACGATTGGCGATGGCGGCTTATCAGGAAAACCGCTGACCGGGCGCAGCCGCGAAGTCGTCGGGTTTCTGTTTCGCGAAACGGAGGGCCGCGTTCCGATTGTCGGAGCTGGCGGGATTATGAACGGGGAAGATGCCTGGCAAATGATCCGACACGGTGCCAGCATGGTCCAGGTGTACACCGGGTTCATTTACGGTGGTCCGATGTTTGTCAAAAAGATCAATAAACATCTGGTCAGGCGTTTACACGAGTCGGGCATGGCTCGAATCTCAGATGCCGTTGGAACCGCTTTCGCTGGTTGATGGACGACACGATACAATCGCTTTTCGTCGATTTCAGGTTGTTACCTGGCGGTTACGAATTTCCGACTGAATCTGCGGTACTATTGCGTGGTCGATATTCCGAGTCCATGTGATAGAGGCTTTGGTACCTGGTATGTACCTGTTTCGCAAGTCATCGTTTCCGAGAGTGACGACGCTGATAACCATGGCGCTGACAGTTCTGCTGTTGGCGAACATGCTGGAATACTTTCAGTTCAAAGGGTCGCCGCTTTTCTTTTTGGAAAAGTTGCCGTTTAGTGCAAACGCGATTTGGCGAGCGGCTTTCTATGTTCACATAACAGGCGCGGTGGTTTGCCTGGCCGCCGGATTCCCATTGTTCTTGTCGATCACGCTTCGTCATCCGCGCGTTCATCGGGTTTTGGGCTACATCTACCTCAATGCCGTTTTGTGGGGGGCCGCACCAGCAGGATTGATCCTTGCGCCAGTCGCCAAAGGCGGGTTCCTCGGCGCGGCGGGTTTCACAATTGCCGGAGTTCTTTGGTGGATCACCACGTGGAAGGGCTACGTCGCAATCCGCCGCCATGACATTGCAACCCATGTTCGCTGCATGGTCTATTCGTTCAGCCTCGCCTTATCGGCACTTTGGTTTCGCGTTTTTCACGTCGCACTTGAATTCACCGGCATCGATCCAACCGCCAACTACGTGATTTCACTTTGGCTCAGCCTGATCGCCAGTATCTACCTGGCGGAATCGTGCAATGAATATTGTGTCGTACGATCTTCAAACCATTTTTTATCCGGACTTCGTTCCCTTCAAACAAGGAGTGCCCTATGAACCGATTGCTCACAATTCCCTTCGTTGCAATTTGCGCAGGATTCGTCGCGCTTGTATTCGTCAACGCAAACCTGATGCCGACATCGTCAGGATCAACCGATTCCTCAATCGCTGGTCGACTTCTCGATGCTTCGACGATTGAGGAAATGCTCCTGGCCAAGTGGGATGAGACAACCCCACTACAATACAGCTTCTCGCGAGTGCAGCGTCCAACACATCGGTACGACCGACCTGAGATTCTCGTTGACCTTGAATGCCCAACACCCGATGAGGCGTTTGTTGGTACCGTACGCCTGAAACATTCAGTCGACGCGCTGGTTGAAACAACCGGACAAATAGATTTTCCATTGGTTGTTGATCGAAAAACGGGTCAAACGGTCGTTTACTCCGATAATCAGTGGGTTTTGTTTGAACCGTGGGTTTTGAGCCTTTCGCTTTGAGTGCGGCAATGCGCGATTTGACGCGCGCAGATTTTGATGCTTTGTTTTGAGGTTTCTTGCTGGCAAAGCGGAGGTTACACTGGGGATTCGATTCGTTATAAAAAACGCATTGCCGCGGTTTTTGTCAGGCAATCAACTGCCGGACTCTGCATTAGTGAATCGCCCTACTGGAAATTTGACCCCCGTTCAGGCTGGCTGGAACCTTCACCCATGGCAACTTCGACATCACCGCCCCATACAGACTTGTCCGATGACGACTTGATCGCCAAGGACATTCTTGTTGACGACGAAGCAACCGTGCTGGTCGACGGAAAGCGATTGCCGAAACCGGTTGGCGTCAACAAGAACAGCAAGATACTTTGGGAATACGTTTTGCCTGTTATCGTTTTTCATTTGCTGATCCCGCTGGTTTTCATTTTCCCGGATTACTTGTTCAGTTGGTGGGGGATTGCCTGGTTATTCGTTGGGAACTATTTGTTCACGTCGCTCGGCATAGGAGCGGGCTATCACCGGCTGCTGACGCATCGCGGGTTCAAGTGCCCCAAGTGGTTCGAATACACTTTGGCGACCCTTGGCGTTTGCAGTTTCCAGGATTCGCCTGGTCGATGGGTGCTGGTCCATCGTGTTCATCATCAGCATTCCGATCATCAGCCCGATCCGCACACGCCCAAGGTCAGCGCTTTTTGGTCGCACATGGGCTGGCTGTTTGTCGATAACCAGGAACTCAGCACTGTTTCCAGCTATGACAAATACTGTCGCGACCTGCTGCGCGACCCCTATTATTTGTGGCTGCAACGAGGACTGAATTGGGTTTGGGTCTATCTCGCTCACGGAATCGCCATCTACATTATTGGCTTTCTCGTCGGTTACCTGATGCACGGTACCCTGGCTGGAACTATTCAGGTCGGTGTACAGTGGCTGTTGTGGGGCGTAGTGTTTCGCACAATTTTTACCTGGCACGTGACATGGGGAATCAACTCGGCCGCACATATTTGGGGCTATCGAAATTATGAGACGCGCGAAGACAGCCGTAACAACTGGCTGTTCGCTATTCTCACCAACGGCGAGGGGTGGCACAACAATCATCACGCCGATCCGCGATCGGCCCGACATGGTCATCGATGGTGGGAAATTGACGTCACGTGGCTTTCGTTGCGCGCCTTCGAAAAAATCGGCTTGATACACGATCTGGTGCACCCCAACAATGCGGCCCTTGAGCGCAAAGCCCTTGATTGATGTTTGCCGATTACTGAACGGGGTTGGAAATTGAGTTTTTGCCGGAAGATTCCCCGTACCCGACGACGGCGTTCACGTTTTGGTGTTTAATGAGAGTGTCTTTCACCCGTTGTTTTTTGGGGACTCGCGGCCATGCCTGAATTTCGATTTGTCATTGCTTTGATCGTAATGGCTGCGTTTTTTCCGGCATCCCGTTCCGACGCACAAGTCGACAACACACAGCGCATTGAAAAAGTCCGGGAATACGTGACGCAGGCCGGCTCGCTCTTCAAAAACGAGTTGTTCGAAGAATCGGGCAAACGGATCAAGTCCGCACAGTCATTGATCCAGCGTGCCTTTGATGCGGGAACAGAAACCGATCGCGAAGCACTGGAGACCGAATATCGGCGAATTGCCAAGGCTCATGAACTTTTGGCAGGAAAAGGAATCGAATTGCCCGAGTTGATGGCGTTTCCAGAAACGTTTGGTTCGGCGGATGAACCAGGTATCGATGATCGCTCGGGAACGGACGCCAGTACAAAAGAAAATTCGGACCTGGACGGCGATAGCCCGGACTCTACCGACGAACAAACTGTCAGCTTCAAGGAGCAGATTGCTCCACTGTTTGTTCAACACTGCGGGAACTGTCATGTCAGTGGCTCAAAGGGCAAATTCAATATGGGCACTTTCGAAAAACTTCTCGCCGGTGCCAAAGGCAAAGCGATAGTCCCAGGCAAGCCCGATGAAAGTCGCATCGTGGAACTCATCGAAACGGGAGAAATGCCACCGGCAGGACGAGGCGCTGCGCGTAGCGAATTTCCCGGAGCAGACCTTGAGTTGATTAAATCATGGATCTTGCAAGGGAGCAAATTTGACGGCGAAGACAAAAAAGCTCCGATCGCCGGCAATCAGAACACGCCGCCAGGACGCGGCCCCTAATGGGTCGAACTGGATTGTCCCGATTGGGATTTTTTTCAATGGCATAGTCCTGGTCCACGATGCGGCACCTCCATAAATAAAGTCTTGTTGTCGCGTTGACCAGGAACCTGCCAAACATCGCGAACACATTCCATTTCAAGGTTTTCGAATATGTTCAAAAGCGGTGATTCACCCATTCCAGGATATTTGTTATTGCAAATGCTGGGTCGTGGCGAATACGGTGAAGTTTGGGAGGTCGAAGGACCGGGCGGAACGCACCTGGCGATCAAGTTCATACCGTTGCAAGACAAAAAAGGCCAGGTGGAACTCCGCTCGATCCAGGCCGTTAAGCTGATTCGGCACGCTAATCTCGTTCCGATTCACGCCATCTGGTTGCTCGATACCAGCGGAAAAGTCATGGAGAGCGATTCACTTGGAAAAGCCATCGCTGCGGCAACACAAAATCGTGCCGACAAGACCATGGTGGTCGGAGCGCCGCAATTCGACCAGTCGGTGGCTTACCTCGTCATTTGCATGTCGCTCGCCGATGGCAACTTGCAAGACACGCTTGACGAAGCCATTCGAGCTGGCAAACCCGGAATCCCTGCTCCGGAACTTTTGGAGTACATGCGACAGGCAGCCATCGGTCTGGATTTTTTGAATTCTCCGGTTCATCTGGTGGACGGAACAAAGGTTGGGATCCAGCATCGCGACGTCAAGCCAGCCAACCTGCTGGTAATGGCTAACACCGTTGTCATTGGTGATTTTGGTGTTGCCACGACTCTGAAAGAATACGATGCCACCGGCACCTCGGCCCTCGGCAGCATGGCGTTCATGGCGCCTGAGTCGTTTTCGCGACGACCATCGCAGGCTTCCGACCAGTACGCGTTGGCGATCACTTATTACAAGCTTCGCTCCAATCACTTGCCTTACGATCAGCACGTCTCCATCGGTGAATTGATCGCGATCCACAATGATGGCAAGCTGGACTTCAGCAAGGTCCCCGTTCAGGAACAACGAGTTCTGGCAAAAGCAACGTCTACCGATCCTAAATCACGATTCAGTTCCTGCAAAGAGTTTTGCGACGCACTCATTGAGTGCCAACGGGAATCGGCGCCAGTCAAGCGATCCAAAGCCAGCGCGATTGCGGCGTCCGTCTCCATTGCCGCCATTGGCTTGATTGCCATCCTGTTAATGGACCCTCTCGGATGGTATTCAAAACCCGAGCCACGCACCGAGCCAGTCGTTCTGAAAAAAAATTATGTTCTGACCATCATGCCGGCGAACGTGACCGGAACGCTGGCAATCAACAACGGTGTTTCTGAAGAATTGATCAATTCTATTGATTTACACAGTGCCAACAATATTGAACTCGACGGCAGTGAACTGATTAAGGTCCAGGCTAATTCGGCAAATCCCTTCTTGCAATCCGTAGATCAGACGTACACCGTTGACGAACTTGCCAAACAAAACTGGATTATTTCCTTGCCGGAAATCTCACGGGATGAATGGCAAGCCCAAATCGACCAATTGCTGGAGACGGGTCAATGGGAAGAAGCAAGTCGAGTTTACTCCATCGGTGCGCGCTTCGACGCTTCATTGAAAACCTTGCCTGTTCCCGTCATTCACGAATTCGAGGGCTTGATCGATCGATTCACGATCGCGAATAAAGAATCCTTATTCGCCGTATCCGGTCACAATCCATTGGGCAAAGTCCAGCCGATCATATTGTCGATCGAGAACGAAAAGCTGGTTCCACGACCCATGCCGACGGCGGGCGAGGAGAACTCGTCTATCAGATCTTTGTATTTCACCAATAAGGATAAACAACTCATTGTCCTTCGGGAGGAATCCATTGAACGCTGGGACCTTGAATCCGATTCCGTGTCCACGCTTATTCCGCCCAGCTCCGGTTCCGAACCGGCGCATAATTGGCTGGGAGGAGAAGTTTCCAACGACGGGAAATGGCTGGCCGTTCATGATTCTGCTGACACCATTCAGGTTCTCAATCTCATGGGCGAAGTGAACGGGCGGCCGTTTGCCACAAGTGAACCGATGAATCAGCAGATTCGCCGGTTATTATTTGGTGGTCCGAATGATGCGATGACAATCGTCTGCGATAGCCTGCCCATGTATCAGGCCACTATTCCGCAATCCTCCGACAGCACGCTGCAGGTTCGAGCGCTGCCCTCCGTAGCTTCGGAGGCTGGTGACCAGGTAGTTGTTGACGCAGGGATTCTCGGACGCGACGCAACCGTTGTCGCGAAAAAAAATTCGGTGTTCGTCTGTCGGGGAGACGTTTCGAATCCTGACAACAAATTCGAATTGTTGCAAGAACTGAAGGGACTGACCAATTCATTTTTACAAACAGCCGGTAGCGGTGGCTGGTTTCTGGTAGGGACGGATTCTGATCCGTCAGCTTATCTATGGAATCTTCGCGATAACAAACCCGCGCTCAGCATCGGAACTCATGAAGTCACTGAAATCGGCGAAGCAAGTTTCAGTTCGGACGGTAAATGGGCGGCCATTGTCCCATTGGCGAAAAGGGCTTTCAAGCTCATTGACCTCAGAAGTTCGTCACCCCAACTGATTGACTTTCCGAATCTTGACAACGCCCAGGTTCAACATGTTGGGTTCACGGCTGATTCGCGCTACCTGATTGCAGTGATGAACCTCCCGGGTTCCGGACGCAGTACGATTTACGCCTGGGATTTTCAGCGGTGCTGGCTGGCACTGGATGCACGAGCAGTTTCGCCAGAGTAGAAGCGGTCTCAATACGAGCAGGCAGCGCGAGCAAGTGAATTAAGGAGTCCGTAAACTGCGGAATTTTATCCACTCGCTTGCGAGTCGTGCTTGTATTTCGGGTTTTGAAACCGCTTCCAATCGATCATTGATCGCGTTTACTGGTTGGATGTCAAAAGATCCCCTTCGATCGGCAAGTACGGCGTTCGACTTTTGTTTTTCTGATCGTCCCACAGCAAGTATCGTTTGATGGATGTCGCCTCGACACTCTCCGGCCAGAAGGCAAGGATCTGAACAATGTGGTGTTTGGCCATTTCCGGATTGGCAACGGTCGAATCGTTTTTCGCGATATCCCAGGCACCGTTATATATTCCTGCCAGCATCCAGTGTGCTCGCAACGCCGTTTGAACAGGAGACGCTTCGCTGAAGCTGACGATTTGTTCGTAGGCGCTGATCGCGCCCGGGTAGTCTTTGGCAACCATCAATGCATAATCCGCTTCGACTTCCAGTCGGGTAAGTCGATCAACCAGTTGGTTGCGCAGTCGATAGGCGTCCTTGATCGAATCATTGGATCGCTGAATTAATAACTTTGCTTCGTCCAGCCGACCGCGTCCTTCGTGGATTTTGGCCTGATTGTAAAGGCAACTTGCAAGTAGCGCGTGGGCAAACGCGTGTTCCGGTTGGCTGGTGAGTAGTTTCGCCAATTCCAGCTCGGCCTTATTCAAAAGTTCTTCGCCAAGTTCGTCCCCCAATGCATAACCAAGCGATTGTTCCAGCGCTTCGAATGCCCCAAGCAGTTGACTGCGCTCTGCTGGATTGAGGTTTTGCAACATAGCGACAGGCGATTTTGTGCCACCGGTTGATTCGTCAATCGTTGCCAGTCGCTGCAGCAACGGCTGCAACGCTTCGGGACGTTGTCGCGATTGTTTTAGATCCGATAACAGTGAACCAGCAAGGCCTTCAATCGCGCCGCTGGTTGCCAGCTTATTCAGCGGGTCGGATACATCCCGTCCAAAAACAGCGGCTTCAACAAAAGCGCTATCGGCCATGCGCATGCTGCCGTGCAACAAATAATCGGAACGCAAACGAATATTCAAGGCCTTCGGCCAGTCCTTGACCGGCACTCCTTCACCTTGCAATCGCAAGATCTCTTCCTCAACCTGCCGGGGGGAAATGGTTCGCACATTTGGCAAGGCCTGCAGTCGCTGGCGAAGTTCCGTTGCCAGTTGAACTTCGGGCTTTTCATAAAGAAACGTGATCGATTCCAACGGCAAGAATGGTAACACTGCGATGCGGATTACCTTGTCGTTGCTCGAATCCGTCGACTGATGCTGACTGGTAACCGCATCGATTTCCGTTTGCGTGATGTAACCGATTCGACTGTATTCGGATTTGCGCGATGACGCGTTTTCAACCAGTCGCTGCCGAACGAATGGATACGACAGGTCCAGCATTTGGCCGCCCGTACCATCGGCCAACTGACTCATGAATCGACGCGTCTTTACCAGGCAATCTTCATAGGCCTTTTTCTCGACCTCGCGACTTGAACACAGCAGACAATGGATTTTGAGATTCTTTTTGTTGGCAAGGTCAACAAGGAAATCGGTATCGTACCAACGTTGCGCTTTGGTTTCCGGTTCGAGAAACGATGGATCATAAGGAGGAGCATCGCCGATCAACAGCAACCATTTTTCGACATTCTCGTCCGTTGACCATGGCAATTGGTCGATGGCCGTGAATACTCCAAGATCGACCGCCTCCGGAAAATAAGGTTTGCCTGAAGCGGCCGAGATCTGTTCCAGCAGTCGAGACATTTGCACAACGTCGCTGACAAATCCAGGACTCATGATCGTTGCGGGTCGGTCCGACTCTCCCACATCCGAGTAGGTCACCACCGTTGTTTCCAGGGCTCCGTCCTCGAATCGGCTCAAGTCCGCCAATAGCTCGGGAAGACTGGAGCGAATACTTGCCATTTCGCCCGACATGCTTTCCGTTGAATCAATGACAACCGCCAGTTGCAACGAGCGTTGCGCCGATTTGAGCGAGTCAAGAAAATTCGCCTGAAACAGGCCCATGCTCTTTGCTTTGGGAGCGCGTTGAACATCAAACATGGAACTCAACGCAATTCCCGTCGAACTCACTTTTTCATCCTGCGCGACCACCCGCGAACACGAAAAAAACAGCAACGCTGCAGCAAGCACAGTCGGGATGTATCGGGATCGCATTTTTCACCTGCAAGATATTCAATGACTTGAACTATTTTCGCTTATTGTTTCGACTGAAGCGTATACGATGATGGCTGGCAGCATTATCTTAATGTAAATTCGGGACACAAGACACGTTTTCTGTTTACCTTGGTCAAACGACGTTATGAAAGCGCACTTTTCGCCAGTTCTCGTAAACTACTTTTTAGCTATGTTCCTGGCAATTCCCGGTTTTGCGGCGCCACAGGAGGGGTCGACCAACCCGGTGCGATCAAAAACGGACTTGCCAAGCGAATCCAGTTTGCCAGGCCAGTCGTTTCAGAACTTGCCTGACGAATCCAGTTTGCCCAATCAACTCTCTCTCAGTTCAGCCACAACCGAAGGCCACGATTCCGTAATCCAGGCTGATAAGGAACTCCCGGCCGAAAATGATTTACCGGCAACGTGGAGCGGCAGCGAAACTGCAATTGAACTGCCGTTAACTGAATTGCCTTCAACAGAACTGCCGACAACGGAACCGTTGCCAACGGAATCGTTGCCAATCGATCCGTTACTCCAACTGGCCAATCTGGAAAATGCCCAACAGTTGAACCTCGATCAAAATCATGCCTGGCTTACCCTGAAAATGGGTGGACCAACCGCTCCGTTAAAAGCCCTGAAGTTTACCGGCGATTCAAAACACATCCTCGCCGGTGGCGATGACAAGGCGTTGCACATTTGGTCACTGGTTGACGATTCGTCGGGAACTCCAATCTGGACTTACGCCAGCCCGGTACTTTGGCAGGTTCAACGTGGAACTCGCGGAGCCATCAGGGCCATTGATGTCAATGCTGATCAAATTGCCTTTGGAGGAGTCGGCGCGTCGGGATTGATTGGCGAAATCATTGTTGTGAATCCTGCTGACCTTCGATTCCAGAATTCACTTTTTGACATCGAACATGGTCCAAATGCAGAAATTAGCAGTCTGGCAATCGACGAGGCAGGACGCATCTCATCGCTGGACATCGAAGGCCGGATTGTCACATGGAATCGAGACCCACTTAGCGGCCAATGGAGAATGAAGTCTTTGCGACAGCCCGATTACGAATTGTTTGACCCGGCAACAGCAGCAAGATTAAGAGGAATGCGGCTGGGCGGGGGTGCCCTTGCGACCTCGCAAAATGGCTATTTGGTTTATCCGGAACCTGTAGCGCCGATTCGCCCGGAAGAGCCAGTTCCATTGTGGAATCTTGTTCGTCGGTCGCCTGACAACGATGAGAAACAGGTTTTGCAATCAGCGGAGTCGCACAAGGGAGGCGTGACCTCAATTGGAATGTCAAGCGATGGTAACCGCATCGCTTCAACCGATTTCACCACGTCAGGATGGGTGTTTCTGTGGGACCTGGCGAGTCGTCAGACGGCGGCAACTTTCAAGGTTAACGCACAGGTTCGAACCATTTCGATGTCACGCACGGGCCGTTTACTAATGATTGGGACCGCGAACGCCGGTCAGGATGCAAGCGGGCCGGCCAAAGTATCGATTTGGCAATGGGGGGCCGACGGAAAGTTCAAGTCGTTAGCATCCTGGGAACATGAGCACGATATTCAGGCCGGTGATATTAGTCCGAACGAAAAATGGATTGCCTATACGACAGATAGTTCGATCTTCGTTCGGCCCATAAATGCCCTTGATGGTGATGCAACGGTGTTACAAGGCGCGGTATTTCAACCGGTCAATGCCGCCTTTTCTGAACGGGCCGATGATGACTATCGCATTTTAATTTCGTCCAGCGATTCGACGAACTCCCGGAAACAACTGGTATTTGAAACGCAGCCTCCCCGACTGGCGGATCTCGACAAGGCGGAACAAGATGTGTGGGTAAAAAGCAACCCGTTTCCGGATCGATGGAAACTGTCGGTGGACGACGATGGCAAGGGGCTAATCAAGTGGTTTGTTTCAATCGATGGCAAACGACATTGTCAGATTCCGGTTGACAATAATACTGACGGCGAGATTACCTGCGAGTGCTGGGTTGTCGATCCGCAAAATACGAATCTTCCACAAGCGATCATTGTTGGCACCAGCAAACGCGATCATCTGTATGTATTCCGTGTTGTTGATTCCGGCGAAGCTCAACTGATCCGGCAATTTCGGGGACACGTCGCGCCTGTGGCGTCTGTGGGTGTTTCGTGCGATAAGCGATTTTTGTTGTCAAGTTCCCGGGACGGAACGGTTCGTATCTGGAAACTGGAAGACGCCCTTTCGGATCAAACAAGTAAACATGCCAATCGATGGGGTGCAGATTTTCAGATCGACAACGAAAAACTCGTGGTCAAAAGCCTGATTGGCGATGGCCCGTTGTACTTTCGAGGCGTTCGACCAGGTGATGTTATCAACAAGTTGTCCTGGAACAATCAAGAAGGAACCATCCAATCGCTGCAGAACCCACAGGAAATGCTGGATAAACTGGGAACCAGCGACTGGAGACAAATATTCATTTTTGAGTACAGCCGCCACGATAACCGACAGCCTGATTTTATTCTGAATGCTGCATGGCAACCGATCGCTTCATTGGTCGTAGGTGTCGATCGAGAATGGGCATATTGGTCACCATACGGGTACTACGATGCATCCTTCAATGGACACAAATTGTTCGGCTGGCAAGTCAATCGGGGAATTGACAGCCCTCCCGAATTTTTTCGTGCGTCGGAAATGAAACACGAGCTTGAAAAACCCGAGCTTATGGAAAACCTGCTGGTGGCAGGCAATATCGAGGATGCGTTTTTGGCTCTCAATCGCCAGGTGCCCGCCAATCTTGAGGATCGTGTGGCTGCCGAAAACAGGCTCCGGCCTCGAATTGAAATACAAGCCCCGGCGGCCAACTCCCTCGTATCAGAAGGGGAAGCCCGTATCGAAGCGGTGATTGAATTGCCATCGGGAATTGATCTGGCACGACCCAAGGCCTTTGCCAACGGCGTTCCCGCCACAGAATTAAAGCTCGAGAGTTCGGCTGATGATGGAAGCCGGCAACGCCAGGTCTATTCATGGAAAGCGCGGTTGCCGAACGAAAAAAACATTCGCGTTCAGGTCTTCGCGGCAACACAATATGGATCAGCGGATGTCGCTCACGTTGACGTCACACGTAATGTCACTGAATCTTCCATGAAACCACGGTTGTTTCTGATTGGCGCGGGAATTAACCAATACGATGACGGCCAAATCCCGCAACTCGAGTTTGCCGTTAACAATGTGACTGCCATCAAGGACGTCATTGCTTCGCCGGACAATCGCCTCTACGAGACCGAGGCGGCATTACTCACCAATCAGAGCGTTAGTCGATCACTCTGGTCTGTCGCTACCGGCAGCTTTCTGGATCGTCTCAGGAAAGAAGCACGCCCCGATGACCTGCTCGTCGTTTTTTTGTCCGGGCACGGTTTTCGAGACCGGGCCAGTGAACAGTATTTTTATGTGACGTCTG
Organism: Pirellulaceae bacterium; assembly: GCA_031414755.1. Lineage (GTDB taxonomy): Bacteria > Planctomycetota > Planctomycetia > Pirellulales > Pirellulaceae > CAJQPP01. The sequence goes on from JANNWJ010000073.1 coordinate 24,318, forward strand.
CGACACGTCATTCCGACTTGCTCGGTCGTCGCTATTCCGATTGTATTTCTCTGGAAGATTTTGGGAAATTCAGCGAGATTCCCTGCCGAAAAATTGTTATCCTCGATACGTGCCACAGTGGTGCGGTTCAGCCGTTGTCGCAAAGCAACTTGAAGACCATTGTTCGCGCTCTGGAAAACGACTTGATATTTACCCTTACCGCGTCGGAAGGTAATGAGGAAGCATTTGAATCCACGGAACAGCAGATGAGCTACTTTTCTGCCACCATGTTGCAGGCGTTAAGGGGTGAAGCTGACAAACAGATCCATGGTGGAAATGAAAATGGCAGCGTCGATTTTTCAGAAGTCGTTCGCTATGTCAAGGAAGCTGTTCCGCGTCAGATTAACCGCCTGGGACATCGCCAATACCCAACGGCAGCACCCGCCGAGTTGTTTGGTTTTGCGGAAATACCAATGACGTCCGTTGGCATTTTGCAAAAGTAAAGAACTGCGAGTTCCAGGAACTGGTCCCTCGTCAAAATTAAACCTGGGGATTGACGACAAATGCAAGCCGGACAACGCACCCGTTACGCCTTACCGCAGGTGATTGAACTGCACCGATATTTCACTATCGAACAGGTGTTCTTCGTTGATTCGCAATGGTGCGACTCCTGCCACAGTCAACGAATTCCCTTGTCCAACGAGGAAGCGAAGACCAAGCGTCGTGTTCAGGACGTCGAGCCTGTTGGATGGATTCGTCAACGTATCCCCAGTAAAACTTTGACTGGAGTCCTGCCCCGTTGATACGATATCGGTGTCATTCAAGGTTGTCGTATGGTGCAACTCGAAAATTCCGGCGACTCCACGTAATCGCTGGTTCTGGCGGTTGGATTGATAGATCCAGCGTCCCATCGACAAATCGAAAAACAACAGATTCTGGTCGTTGTAAATTTGGGGAGTATTGGTCAGGCCGCCGAATTCGTTGTAGACGGTTATCGTATTGCCTTGCGTTGCGAAATCGCAATGGGTGTAGAAATTGATCCAGCTCCATTGGCCAAGAGTTCGCTGGACCGCAAAAAATGGCTGCAGGTAAAAGGCTTCATTTTCAAATTCCACGGTAAAACCGGGATCATCCTGTTCCGTAGTCAGGATCGCTGTGCTGGCAGTTGGGAAAATGACACCCAGGCCGGAAGAATAGGTCCAGCCATTTCCCTCAGCCAGCAGAAACTTGGTTGTCAAACTCATGTTTCCAAGTTCCGAATTACGATTTGCTGGCCCGCCAACAATTTGTGTTTGACGTGAGGAGACTCCCTCCAGGATCGGGATTCGAAGTTCCACCGAAACATCTTCGTTAAAAAATGTTTTTTCCAAACCGAACGCATATCGAGTCAGGTCAAGTTCATTGCCATTGGCGTCGGTTAACGCATTGGCGAACATGTTGTAATTGAGAAATACACGGTCGGTTGGAATGGGACTCGTGGCCTCTGTCAACTTGTATCTGCGGTCTCCGCCGGAGGTCGGTGACGTTATATTCACTCCACCCCAGGAAGGCCCTGAAATGAATCCACCGCCGCCGAAAAAGTCTCCAATCATCGCCGTTCGAAATCCAACTTCGTTGCCACTGCCTAATCGGGTCGAAATTGCAAAATCATTGGATGAATTCTGCCCCGCCGAATTGATTTGTGGTACACCTGGCTGGTCATTCGGCTGCGTGCCGGGCTGGATTGAGTTCGGTTGCGGATTTGACGAATCAACACCCGAGGGTGGATATACGGTGCCGTCGGAATTGGGCGGGCACAGATTCTGCCATTGGGGCTCACACAGAAACTGGTCCGGGTTGACAAATTGAAGTCGCTGCCGGCATCGACAATGCGATTGCCGGCAAGCTGGACAACAACCGTTCTGTTGCACTTGACCCTGGTTGAAATTTTCCTGGGCGTTAATTGAATCGAAACCGGACGCAGAAATCGCGATTGCCAGCATGGACAACCTGATTGCTCCAGTGATTTGTGACTTGCCAGATCCCATTACCATAACCCCCCCCAGGGCGACATGCACGGATTATGCACAGTTCGCGAGTTTTGCAAAACTTTTGTGTTGTCTGGATTATTCGGCTAAATTCGAAGGGGCCATTATCGTTTTTATTGCTGAATTGGCTAAAACAGCGCATTCACTTCGTCAATCAACTCGATGTTGCGAAATCGATGGCGAATAAATAAAGTGCCAGCAGCCCTCGAATCGACCCCTGCCAGCACCGATTTAACCGCAACAAGGGGTTTATCCCAAAACCCGATCGGTTTCGCTGGAGCAATGGCCAAATGCCATTGATTATTCGATCGTTTGCTTCGTTGCCTGTTCCCCAAGCTCGATCATTCTGATTGCGCGGTACCTGTTTGTTGATTTTGCCTAAAAACCTGATAGCTTTACTTTTGCATTGATTTCAATCAGCACGGTCAGCACTTGAACATAACGAGCCATTTCCCATGACCGCAGCTCTCCCTCGACGCGAGGCATGGCAGGCTGCAAGTCCCGGCCATACGACGAAAGCACAGCGAATCGGGACCGCCATTCTCTTACTTCTTTTTGCAGCAATTGCGGTCACCGTTTTTGCCTTCACGGTGCGTGGACGGACGGTAGCAAATCCATTCGTTCAGTCGATGTATGTTCCTGACTACGATCAATTGGTCGCTCATTCGCCTTACGTACAAAAGGATATTCAGCGTTTTGGCGATTTGTTCGAGCCACCCGAAGATTCCGGTGAAAACAACCCGGCTTACAACGTATATGCCATCTCAACAGGTTTGCCGCTAACCGATACGCATTTGCAAAGCGAGCGGATAAGAAATTTTGCGGCATGTCAATCAAAGGACATTGCGATTTTTTACATCGCTGCAAACGGCGTGGTCGATAGCGACGGTCACCCGGGGCTGATGAGCAGTGACGGAAGAATTGACCGCCTCGACGAACTTATGTTGCAGATTCAGGCAATTTCCGCCAGCACCAAACTCGTTTTTATTGATGCTGGCCAGGTTAGCGAAGACTACGTGAATGGACAATTGATAAACGAGTTTCCCTTGGCCCTGCACCGATTGATGGCGGCCAAAACCGGCGATGCCAGTACTTTCAATGAGAACCTTTGGGTCATCAATTCCCACGGACTGTTTCAGTCGTCGATTCTTTCACATACGCGGAGCGGGTCTGTGTTCGGCGTTTCCGTCTCCGATGCTCTGGCAGACTTCCGCCAGAATGGTGATCAAAACGAACCGATCCGACTTGGACAGCTCTATCAATCCATTTGCAGCCGCTGTGCTGCCATGACTATGGATGGCGACCGACCTGCGCAGACCCCTTTGTTAATGCGTGGAGGGCATGGAATCGTCTTTTACAGCGATTTGCAAGTCCGTGATCAGGCGATGGCTCAAAGCGTAATCTATCTGCGGCAGATGGTTCCGCCCCCATCAGCCGACCCCATTGCCGCGGAAACTCCTCCGGCAACCGAGGCAAAAGAACCGGTCGACCCGCCTGCCGTTGCCGATGCTTCCGGCGAAAAAAAAGAACCCGTCGAACAAAAGCCAACGGCCGAGGAAACCGCAATCGAACGCATTTGGAATTTGCGGGACCAGTTGCAAAACCGTCAAGTGGGACAGGGGGGTTATTCTCCAGTCGACTTTGCGCCTCATCTATGGCTGAGAATCAACGACCAGATCGTATGGTTCGATCAGCGGCAACGGCGCGGTAGTGATCCGGCATCTCAGGAACTGGTTAGCATCGAAAACGATTTGCGGCTGCTGGCAAGTCTGATGAAGGCGAATCAAGCCAGCAACGACGCACGATACACGACGAACCAATTGGACGTATCCGCCCGGTTGGTGGCCGAATGGAACCAGTTTGTTTCCAGCACACCCGCCGGGACCATCATGAATCCGGAAATCGCTGCTGGTCGGGATATCTACTTTCGCTCGCGATACTACATGGAATGGACCCGAATACCGGCTTTCCGGAAATCTACGGAACTGCAAGAAGAATTTTTGTCCCTGATTGCTGAACTCAACGAAATCCGTCCGCTTTTTTCCAAGAGCCCAATTCAATCAACCGATCTCGAATCACTCAGTGTATCTGCCGCAAAACTTCGAATTCATGAACAACAAATGCTATTGCAAGTCGCCTCGATAGTCGCCGAGCTTAACAAAGCAAAAACGAACCGTACTGCTACAGAAGTCTTTCAAAATGAACAACTATTTATTTCCCTGCTTGACTCACCCCTGTTGAGTTACTCTCAGCCTTTTGGATTTGTCGATTCAGGCTCCGCATTGGATTTACCCCAAATCCTGTCCCGGAAATCCCTAAACGAAGCGTTTGCCAACTTGCTCGACCAAAAACTTCAGCCGCTGCCAGCGGAAGATTCCTTGTTCGCCTGGGCGACAGACCTGTGGATTGCTCCCAATCAGAAAAACATCATCGATTTGCAAGGCAAATTGAAAATTGCCCGGTCATTTCTCGAGCTTGCAGGTGCAGCGCCTCAATGGGACGTCCAAACTGAATGTGTATTGCCCGATCGCAGCCGGTCATCCATACAACAATGGGATAAGGAGCTTTCGGACTGCCTGCAAATACTGCGCGACGCCGGAAAGGAAATCTCGACGGCCCAGTCGAAATTTACGCATTCGATTGAAGACTCAAAACCAGAGACCCTCCAAGCCTGGCCACTGGCGATTGTGCTGGATCGAAGCACAATTCATACGATGGCGCAACCGCGAGATGCCCTGTTCGTCGCCTTGCCTCCACAGATAAAAAAAATCGTCGCGCCCGTTGTGGTCGAGTTTGATACTGGTCCGGGAAAGACGGATTCAAAGATCGTAAACCTCGATCAGCCCGAGACAAAACGACAGATTTATTTCTCCACAAGCGGCGGTGACCCCAAAAGTGTTAACCTGCAGCTTTCGATCGACGAATCGAAAAAGGAATTCACGAATCTGCTTGAATTCGCCAGCGATGAATCCGGAGTCATTGCTTTGGACAAACCCTTCACTTTCCCGCTGGTTCGCGATGCCAATGGCGAGTTTCTCCCTTTCAATCTGACGGTTCGATCGTCTCCGACAAATGATCGGCAATCCCGGCAACCGGTTGGGATCAAACTCAGTTTGATTGGCTCCGACGACGCACGCGGCACCGTTGCCGAAGGCGAGTTTTTGCGCTTGACCATCCAGCTACCTCGCGAGGATCGGGTAGATCTGGTAGTGGGGAACTCATCGTTTCCTGCCTACTCCGTTTCGGCAATGACCCGTGTTGACTCGCATAGCTATTACGATCGCCAGGCAAGTCTGTCGGCATTTCCAAATCGATTTCGCAATTTCGATTTTCGACTTGAAAACAAATCTGGCCGAACAAAGAATTTCAAACTCGAGTTGTTTTCTGTAGTCCGACCCGATTCGTTCGACAAAACAGACGTCCTGCCAGGGCAGGTTGTCGGTAAGGCCGTACAGGATCCTGGTGCACTTGAGCGACAACTCGATGTGCTGAAACGAGCCACTCTTGCCAAAGCACCATTTGCGACCAGCAAGTCGTTCGAACTGGCTCCGGACGGTAATGGTCCACTGGATTTTCGACCAGTGCCCGTGGAACCTGTTGTTGCGTCAGACCCTACCCTCAACGATCCGCCTGGAAAGATCGCCCCCGAAACCGAACCGCTGGTGGATTTCAGCAACGGCATATACTGTCGTTTGAGCGAAACCGATGTCGATCATGGCCATCAAACTTCTCGCGATTTCTGGTTTGATCTCAAACCGTTGCCATCGGAAGAACTGGTTGCAGCGACGGCCAGGTTTGATCCGTTAAGCCAACTGTTTTCAGTTGAGCTGGTTCCGCGGTGGAACGTTGGCACCCCCTGCCCAGTGCCAGGTGGTGTTGAATGCGTATTGGAAACCGGAAACAGTGGTGACTTCCGTGAAAATATCAAGAGTAGCCTGGCAACGCTTGGTGACGAAATTCGCCGAGGCGAATTGCAGTTCAAAATCAGTATCGAGGAAATGGTATCACGCGGTCCCGTTCTACTTTATGTAAACATCAATGGCTACCGTGGCGTGTTTATTTACAAACTCGGCGAATCGGATTTTCAGGGGCCGCCACGAACCAAACAAAATCTGCGTCCTGACAACAATTTTCTGGTACTTCGTCGGATCGAAACCCAAACAGCCGATCAGGAGCCGGTCGAGCATTGGAAAACCGGCAATTCATGGTACTTCAAGCCGCCAGAGAAAATCGAGTTCGAAGTTCTGGCCGACATGGACGATGGAACGTCCAATGATTGTCAAATTCAGCTCGACATTCAACGCGAAGATTGGACGACTCCAACGTCCCAGTTGCGCTCTTCCGACCGGCAGGTGGATTACCTGGCAAAGATCAACGAAGCGAACGGTTTCCTGGATGTGCAAGCCAAAGTAAACGATCACAAATTTGAATGGACGCCCAATCCCAATGAAAGCGTTAGTGGCAAATGCGCGTTAAATGGACGCGTTGTCTTTTCAGATAGTCAAACCCATCTGTTAACGGGCGAAACGACTTTCATGGAATCCCTGCTCATTGACGGATCGCCCCCCGTTTCGGTTGAGAAATTATGGGTCATCAATGGTGTGAAACAGGGACTTTATCCTTCGATTAAGGAGAATCAACAACAGGTGCAATTGGAATTGGTAACGGAGGACCTTTCTGGAACAAAAGGTGTTCGACTGTATGTCGACAAGGACAACGACCCGGTGAAAGGCGAAACCGATAAAGAGCTTGGAACTGCTATACCGGGTGGAGCAAATGAAAACTGGCGCTTCCTTTTCGATATTGAGACTCAGTTAAAGGCAGAAACACTTGCCTTTGGTGATAACAAAATCTACGCAATTCTTGTCGATCAACTTGGAAATGAAACCGACCCAGGCAAACCGGTCGGGCCCATGACGCTGACGATCGAAAAGTTGACCGAGCAGGAGAAAGCAATGCTCGAGGAAGCAAAAATCAAAAAGTACACGTTGAATATTCAATCGTTTCGCCTTGATGCGCTTGACAACCAGATCGCCTTGCCAGACGTCCGACCGAAAGTAATGGGTGGCGACGACAAGGAAATTCAATTCAAATCCGAACGCAATGACGATGGAAGTTACTCGATCCTCAAGGTTCCTGTCGGCGAATACACGCTGGTCAGCGAGTTTATTCACAGCACTCCGACAGGTCGTCAGGACAAACTGCGCGCGGAACTGAACGTTCAACTCACAGCGGAAAAGGGGCCCGATCCCATTGTCTTGATCCTCAAAAAAGTCGAGGACGACAAGTAGGCCCCGTTGCCGCGCCATTCGATTGCTTTGCCTGTCGAAGCAACATCGGAGCCAGTCATGATTCAGGCAGAGCCAGTACTGCCAGCTTTATTTGCTGTCATGTCTTTTTCAATTTGAAGTTGCCTGATGCGCTTGTTCACTGAATTCCCGCGTATTTCCGGCGTCGTATGGATTCATTCACGACCAACGTCGGGCGAGCTTTGGCGATTTGAGTAATCTGTAACGGGACCGGAATTTGTTGCAATTCTGGATAGCCGATCAATCCGATCTTGGGTGATGTGCAGGTTTTGTCGCAAGTACGGCTGAAGACGATATTTCCGGCAGGTTTTGACCCGACGATGTTTCGTGGAATTATCCAATGAACCCCAGAATTCGGTTTTTGATTTTGGCTTTTGCCTTTTTTCAAATAGTTTCGGCTTGTGGTTGCCAGGCACCCGTGCCTCCCGTCCCAACATTTTGGGACAAACTCGGCGTGACAGGTGCCTACACAACCCTCCGCGACCACAAGTTAAACAAATTCGGGGATAAACCACTGAAGGAATGGAAACCGCCAAAACTCCGTATTGCGGATCCAAAAAACCTTGAGTCCCCGGTTCCTGCCATCAAAGTGGCCGCCGAGATGAAACAGGCTGAGGATTTGGCAGAACAGAAAATCAAGGCCTTGAAATATCTTGGACTGATCGGATGCGGTTGTTACGACAAGGACGGCGAGATGAGCAAGGCGTTCCTGGAAGCCTTGCATGATTGCACTCCTTGCGTTCGACTTGCCGCCATTGAAGCACTGACAATGTCTGCAAATGAGTGCAATGAGAAAGCCATGGAGTTCAAGGCACAGCGCGAAAACTGTGATCCAAGGACATTTGGGCGAACACCCCGAAAGAAATTGCTTTGCGGTCGTTGTAACGGCGGCGGTTGCAATCAATGTTTCGAAGGTTTTGTGGACCAATGTGGAAACTGTGGCGGCGGAGGATGCGGAAGTTGCGGTGGAGCATCGGGATACGCCTGCGCTTCCTGCCTTGGAAAAGAAATCTGCAAACGCCTGGAAGAAATGGCCTATAAACAAAACGATGATGGCTGTTGGCTGGAGCCGGTTCCCGCGAATCGTTCGGCGGCGGCGGCCTTGTTAGCTTATTGCCGTCCACCGGAACCCGTGGTCGTCCCTATCCAACCCGAAATTGAAGGGGGTGGCGATGTTCCAGAAGGGGCTGGCGAAAATACCTTCAACACTTCCTGGAATGAACAAAACGGCTTGGTACGAGTCGCACAACCGAGCCAGACTCCAACGATTTCGGGACAAATCACTTCGTCGCTTAACGAGTCAGTGTTTATCCAGTTCGGTAGTGCCTACAAACTGCCGGTTGGTGCCCATATCACGGCTCAAACGCAAAACGGATCCGAACTTGAAATGATTGTCACTTCCTCGGAAGTCGGCACGATCGTTGCCCAACTAGTCGCTTCGAACCCGCCTGGAGCAGCAATTGTTGGTGCCAATGTACAAGTCGGTGTCCTGGCGAACTGAGTCTCGAAAATAAAACGAATTCGGTCTGCTTAACTCGATTGACGATTTACATCCCGGCGTTTCTTTCGATTATCGCCGGAAATTGGCCGAACAATAATACACAAACCGCCCGCTCAGGGCGGTTTTTTTTGTGCCAACAAGGTAATTCTCTCATCCACGATCGGGTGAATCCTGGATACCTTCAAACCAAGCCAAACGGCCATATACAAACGATGGGGCGAGTTGCCAGCAAGCCAAAGCGAATTGCCCCAACAGGTTGATCATTACCAATCAGGCGGATGTGCCGATTTGCCCCGATCGTTGAACCCAGGCTAGAATCGTAGACATACTTTCTGCAGAGGGACTCGGCGGGCGTTAGCAGGCAAAAAATTATGGACGGGTGGCAAGGCAAACACGAACCCAAGACTCCTCGAGCCGGAAAATCTCGCCGCAATGTGCGTTCAAGCGAACCTGGCAAGGATAGCTGGATGCCTGGGCAATCCGGTGGGACGGGTTCTTCGCCTCCGCACGGTCATGAATCATGGAGCCACATTCCGGCTCGCGCAGTGAACTGGATTCGGGTGCGCTATCGAACGAAACTTGCCGCCCTCGCATTGATGGCAATTGCCCTGACTGGAATTCTGCTCTGGTTGTTGTTCCAACGGGGCGAAAGAACCAATCTGGTAATAATCAAGCCAGGCAAGTTGAGTGCCAACTGGTTGGCGACACCTCCGTATCTAAATTCGTTTACGCGAGATTCCCTGGATTCCAACGCCAAATATCTGGAACCGTTCGAACCATTTGATTTGCTTGATCCTGATTCCGATGGCTGGAAAAAACTGCATCGGGACGATGCCATTGAGTTCGGTGGTCCCGACGGGCAGGTCTTGCTCTTTTATATCAACGCGGTGGGGGTAGCGTACGCGACCGACGAGAATGATGAAAAACAAACCAGCCTGATTGCCTGCACACTTCCTGCCGATGTGAGCCCGTTTGATTCGGATCATGAAATCAGGCGATATTCACTGGAAGCCTTGTTGGACCAGATCGTGGCCTGTGATCGCGAAAAACCTGGCACGAAAATTGTCCTGATTGATTCCCATCCACTTTCGACCCCGTCGAATCCGGGACTTCTGGTTGATCGATTGCCGCAAGCCGTTCATGATCTGTACGAACGAAAATACAAAAACGACGACGACCAGGCTCATCGACTTGTCATTATTTGTTCGCATTCGCCTGGTCAACGAAATTGGCCGGCACCCGAACTCGATTCGTCGGTGTTTGGCTTCTTCACGCGTGGGGCACTTCTCGGTGCCGCCGACGGCGCAACCGGCAAGGGACAAGACAACAAGATCTCGTTTGATGAATTCTGCAAGTACCTTACGTTTCACGTAACAGGACACGTGGGCAAGTATCGGATGGCTACCCAAACCCCAATGATTCTGGCACCGGCCTCGATGGTACTGGATCAAAATGCAAACAGCCAATCCGTTGATCTCGCGTTGGCGTATTACAAACCATCAACCACGCTTGCGGAATCCATGAATGAATCGGGGCCCAATGCCAGCGAACGAATTTCGGCCTTGAGCGAGAAATACCAACTGCGCCAAAAGTGGCGGGTCTATGCCGACCTGGAATCGAGTCTTCGACTGGATCGCGAACCATTGCTGGCAGGAAGGGCTGCTGCCCTGTTGTCACGAATGGAACAACTGATTTGCGAATTGGGTATCGAAACCGATGAACTTGTCGCGCTGGATACCGAATGGACAAATTTAATCAAGTCAATTGATAAACCAAAGTCCTTCGCACCCGTCAGCCTGGCGGAGGCCGATTGGCTGGATCAGCAAGAGCCAAAACCCGGAACTCCCGGAAATAGTAATGCGGCCCATCTGCCGAATAGGGAACAGCGTGCCTCCCATCAACAAACATTGTCCGGTTGGGTGCAACTCCAAAAAATCGTCCCCGAAAAACCGGCTGGCGATCCGGCGGTTGTAGCAGGTAATGTTGACTCGACCGGGGCTGCACCAGGCAGTGTTGAAACCAATGGTGAAAGTACGCCTCCTGAGCCTGGAAAGGTTGAGGTCGTAGCCCAGGTGCCCAACGTTGACGCCGAAGTCTTAAAAAAACAGTTGCTGGAAATTGAACGTCAGCCATGGTTGATTGCCGCGATGTTATGGGACGGTGCCTGTCGCAATAACGATTTCTCGCCTGGCCGTGACAATCTTGATTACTGGCTGAAAAAACTGGACGAAGTCAGTGCTCCCCTCCCTGGTAGCAGTGCTCCCCGGCCTGGTAGCCTTCCCATCAACGAATTCATCGAACTGAAATTCCTGCATTTGTTGCTGCAAAATGTAGATTGGAATTCGGCATCACCGGAGTCCAATTCACGAAAAGCCATTGAGCATGCGGTTCGGCGCGCCGTTCAATGTCGCCAGGCTTGCGAAAGCTTTGCGATTAATGTTGATCCACGCGTTCTGATTTGGGTTTCTGCCGAGTTTCGCCAATTGGAAGACACCCGGCGTATTGCTGAAGACTATTTGTTTGCCAATCAGTTCGATATCGCTGTTGAGTTGTTCGATCGTGTGATTGAGCAGTTGGCTGAAACGACGCCGGACAAATTGGGTAGCAGAGCCCAGTCCCTGGAAACTGCATTTTCTGTCCGCAATGAAGTCGCCCGTAAATCGCCGCATTTCGCCATGTTGATCGCCCGGCAAATCCTGCGAAACGAAACCACAGGCAAGGATGTTCCATCGGGTGTTGATTTTGTCCTGTTCCGGGAACGATGGCTCGCTCTTGCCAAACGGAATCACCAGCTTGCCCATGAGTTGTCGGGACCGTCGACTGTCATCGAAGAAGCCGTAACTTCGGCATCGATCCTGAGGAACACGGAGAACATCCTGAACATGGCTCGCGACGTTAAATCCTCGCTTGATTTTCTCGAAGGACAACTGGGAGAGCAATGTAACTATCTGGCCGACCTAAAGACCGACGATACTCAGGCGATGGTATATATCCCCGACCTGCTGTTGAGTCCGCTGGTGACGACCCGCCGCGAAGACCTTCGGGCACGGTATCTCAAATCAATCAAAACGATCGTCCCCGATGTCGGCTCGGGGCGAAGTGTTCAGACTGTGAATGCTCCCTACACGAACGTACCTCAACAGCAATTCCAGGAATTCCTGCGGTCCGCTGAACGGGTGAATCAACAAGACTTTTTTACGCCGATGCAACAGTCCATTTCCGCCCGACCCTATCGCAAGGATTGGGAAACAACACGCATTTCAAGTCAGTCGTTTGAAGAAATTGAGCGACTGCTTGAGAAAGAAATGGATTCGGCACAATCACTCCCGAACCAGCGCCGTGACTTGCAAAACTCCGATTACTGGCTACGCTGCGTCGCTGCGGGACTTGCCGATTATCAAAACGTCTTTGCCGATTCCGGAAATCAGCCGGGTGATCATTTCGACGTGTGGAGTCGAACAGGATCGGAATTGAATCGTGTTCAGGAGTCACTGCATACGAATCTCAAAATCGAACGAATTCTCGCGGATTTTTGGGGCAACAACCAATTGGCCGATACGAGGGATCCCTATTTTTATCGAGTCGCTACCGGGATCAATGACCGGCTGGGTGATGAAGCCGATGAACATCGCAAACTCCTTGACGTGACGTTGCAACCATTAATTGCGAGTCGATTGAATAGCGCACGTGAGTTTCAAATCGCCTGTGATGACTACAATTACCTTCGGAACGAAGCAGACGACGAACAGCATTCTTTTTCGGTTCGTGCCAACACGGAACTGGACCAACGGACTCAAATTGACGGAGCGGAACGGGGTCCGATTGCCGTTGCCCAACTTCAACTGTACGGGAGGTGGCTGTCGGACACCCCTTTGCTCATAAATGCGAACAACGAATCCGCCACAACGGCAAAACGACGAATTGCCTATGATCTCGAAATGTTACGAACCGGCGACGCCCCGAAACAACTTTTCTGTTTCCCGGCAGATTCGCTCCCGGGCCTGGGAGATGCCCAGGCGGTCGTTTGTTTTCGCGGTCATTTGGCGGATGCCCGGTTTCTCGTTCGAGCCATGGACCCGGCAATACCTGATTCTATGCCAACGATAAGTTTGGCTCACGAGCCATCAATCTGGCGCGCTCCCACAGTTTTGGTCAACAGTGATGAACGGGCCGAGACCGATGTTGTTTTTGTACTGGATTGTTCGCACTCGATGAGTGGCAGTTTCCGCACGGGAAACATCGAGGGATCCGATGATTCGTCCGGTTCAGCTGGCGCGCAAGCCGGTTCAGTTGTGCAAACAACGCGATTCCAGTTCTTAAAACGCGCCATCGTCGACCGGTTAAGTCAAATGCGAACATCGAAACTGAACCGCGTCGGCATCGTTGCCATCGGTAGTCGCGTCAACTTCAGGCAAAAGGGGGGGATACCACAAAACGAACTCCTGTTTTCAGATCCGGCTCTGGCGAAACAATGGGAAGCCGAAAATGTTCGACCCAACAACGACGCATACGTCATTGCCAACTTGACTGAAACGGCATTTTGGTCCGATCGGGAATGGAATGTAATTGAAGTCGCCATCGACAAGCTTCAGCCACATGGCCTAACCCCCTTGTATTCGGGGATGCTAAAGGCTGCCGATATGTTGAAGCCCGAAAATGATAACCGATCCAAAGTGATGGTTGTCATCTCTGACGGGGTTGAAGAAACAAACGAGTTTCAAGGAGCGATTTGTGAATTCGATGTATCATCCTCAATAAGCAATTTCGACCAATTGGAAAAAATTTTGCCCGCCAACGAAATCAAGGTCTTCTTCGTCGGGTTTGATGTTGCTAATGATCGAAGCGATACTGCGTTGAGACAAAAGAAACGATTAAACAGCGGTGGCGTGGACTTGTTCAACACCCGCCTCGATCAAATTCGTTCCCTTGCCAAGGGAGGTGTGTACTTCCCCGAACAGATACAATCATTCAAGGAAGACCTCGACGAAATTGCCCGGGCCAGGCGGTTCGAAGTGAGCCGCAGCGGCAAATTAATTGCTGACGAGAAACTCAATCAAGACTGGCAGCCAGGATCCATCGAAGAATTCCAGCCGGGATTCTACGATATCTCTGTTCAGGATTCGCCGGCGTCTACTTCGCTTTGGCTTGAAGACGGAGAATTCATTACGCTGGGATTTACCGGAAGCGATTTGGAACTGGCCAAAGGCAGAAATTCAGGTGCGAATGCCATTCATTCGGAAACTAAAACCCTGGGACGGGACAAGTATTCCATTTTCCTGTTCCAGCCAAACTTGGAACGACCGGATATGATCCCGTTTGAGTTTTTATTTGAACGCGTTCCGAATAATGAATTCAGCTTTCGACCGAATCGGTTATGTCTGGAAATCCTCCCGGACCCCCCTTCGGCCGAGGCGCCGGCGTACTTGTTGCAGGATTATCGCTTTGTCAACAAATCCGAGGAGAACGCGCCGGCCGTTCAATTCGCCAGTCCAGGCCTAACACCTGGTTCGTACAATTTGCGTTTATGGACCCAGCCGTTCCGGGAAAAACGAGACATGCCGTCAGGCCAATTGTATCTGGCTGACGAGCATTTGAATGGGCGTGACGGTGCGCTGAAACAACCACAGCAATTTGGCAACAATGAAGTTGCGATCGAAGCCTGGGGCGACTCGGTAGAACGAAGCATTACGATAAGGCTTACTTCCAACAATCCACAACTATTGCGAACGCTCCTTGTTGATCTTTTTGTCGAGGACTCACCGGGTAAAGCCCGGAACGGAATCGACTTTGAGATCAATCGCGTTTTTGCCGAACCCGTGTTGTTAGCTGATGCTGCCGAGAGTACTGAACCGACGCCGGTTTTTGTCGAACATACTTTTTTTCTGGACAAACGATATCATGCGTTACCGATCAGTTTCACTGTCCGACCAATGGACAGCATTTTCGGGACGTCAGACTTTACTGATTTTCCGTTTCGAAAAGACTAACGCCTTTCGGAACGCTGATACGGCGTGCCCGAAAACACCGCCACTCCAGCCAAATAAGCCAACGTGACGAACCGATGCTTGATTACGTAATTATTGAAGCTCGCCGGCAGCCTCAAAACGAAATTGTCCTGACAAAACGGATCGCTCGAAATCAGCGAATCAGTGTGGGGCGTACCGATTCTGCCGACCTGGTTTTGAACGACGATCCGGAAATCTCCAGCATCCATTTTTTGGTGGCTGTGAGCGACGACGAATGTACCGTTACCGACCAGAACAGTACCAACAAAACCTGGCACGATGGCCGTCCGATTACTCAGATCAACATAAGCGATGGTGAAAGCATCCGCTGCGGAAAAACTGAATTCCTTTTTCGACTTGTCACAGAATTCGATGACCCCTTCTCCGCCAAACCGATTATCAAGGACCGGCACAAGATTGAAACCAGTATCGAAATGCTGCCGGTTCCAACTCCGAAAGTAGACACCACTCCCCAAGCTGATCGTTCGCCTGCCGTCAAAGCCGTTCCGGCCCCGAAGTCATCTCAACCGTCCCCTTCCAAACAAACGCCAAAAACCAATCCAGCTCCAATAACCAGGAAGCAGTTACCACCAGTAATTACTGCTTCGAATGATCCCTCACTTGTTGCGGCGACCGATTCCGGAGAAATAATCAATTGGAATTTGTTTGCCGACGACAAACCTGAAACCAGGCAAATCGCGGATGCACTCGTTCCGAAAATGGAAACGTCGAGTCGATCGGATACGGACCGGAGATTAACGGAACAACCGTCGATCGAAGGAAGAGGCAAGGAGGAAAAAACACCGGAATCCGAAAGGACCCGGGTCATTGCCGGCCGGGCATCCACTGACAAAATAGTTCGGGTGGTGATCGAAGTCGCCGGGCATTCGGGTCCTTCTTTTCGCCAGTTGATTGACCCCCGTCAGGGTCGAAAAGCGGTGATCGGTCGTCACGTTACGGCGCAGCTTGCTTTTCCACTGGATCCCTTTATTTCCAATCGACATTTCGAAATTGAAGTCCTGGACAATCAATGCCTGGTTCGCGATTTGACGAGTACCAACGGGACGTTTCTCAATGGTCAACGAATCGTAATCGCTCCGGTCAACGATGGGGATCGAATTCGCTCCGGAGAAACCGATTTCCATATTGCCATTGAAAGGAGTGACTGACCACGCAACAAGCACACGCCCGATTATTCCAGCAGCGTCCGGAACTGGATATTCCCGGCAACCAGGATGTCGCCGTCATGTAACCGTGCCCGTTGCATCTCCTTGCCATTTACGTTCATCGGCGACTCGTCGTTGAGGCACTCGACAAAGCAACCGGCGCGAGAATGACCGATGGAAAAATCAAAATCTTGTCCCCCCGGTTCCGGTGCAATCATTACGTCCGCCTGGTCCGTTGACCCCACGTGAAGGACCTGTTCCAAACGAACCCATATGCGATGGCCGGCATCGGGACCGTTCAATACGTGGAGTGCAACTGAGTTCATTGGCTTGACAACCTGGCTACCGGGATATGCAGCGTCAAATTAACCCGTCGTGCCGACGGGCATGGACGATTAACAAAAATCGCGATGCGCGTCTGCGTTCGACAGAAAAATTCAATGCAAGTGGTTTACGCTACACGCCTGTGCCACCAGCACGAAAAATTAAATCCTTGATCAACATGAAACCGAGCGCGGCAACGGAAAGTAATGCCATCAGGGCAAATAAACTCGATAGTATCGTATAGCCCTGGTTTTCCTTGATCGTTTGCGAATTCCAGGCAAGTTTGCCGCGGTTGCCGATGATTTTTTCGCGGACCACGCTTTCCAGAAATCCCTGTTGGTCGGCGGTATTGCCTATCGCCACAAAATAACAACCGACCACCATGGCACTTGATGCAACCAGTCCATTGCTGCACAGGGTCTCAATCCGATTCCCGAAGGCACCCCGAATTTTGCTCAACAGGGTAAACAGCTTGCCGTTGCCAGGTCGTTGCAAGGCATCTTCACGCCCAAAGAACTGACGAATATTGTCTTCGATGTTGCGGCAAGCGCTTTTGGCAAGGTGTCTCGCTCGTTCAGGAGTGGCAGGCGTCCAGACATCCGTGTCACCATTTCCGTATTTCGAACCGAGTCGCCCTCGCTCTGTTTCCTCCCTGGAAAACCGTCGCATCAATTCCTTGAACCCAATTTCGGTTTCGATCTCAGTCACCAGAGTCGTAACAGGAAAACGCATACCCGTTTGGCCGCTGACCGTTTTCAGGTCTTGATGCAATGCCAATTGTGCCTGGTCGTGAAAGTGCTCGACTGAAGCAAAAGGCAACAAGGTCACAACACCATTGATCGGGCAGACGGGATAACGATTTTTTCGCAACAATTGGCAAACGTATTCGAGTCGATCCGCGTACGTGTCCAGTTCATGTTGGGTGATCTCGGCTCGAATCGGCGCTGGCTCGCCACGCAGATCAGTTGCCCCGGGAACCAACGTACGCATGAGATTGGCCGTAGCCGGTTTTGGCGGCGGCGTTGCCGGGTTGGCAGCGACCCTTGGCGGATTGAGAGGCAATGACGGCGAACCGGCAACGTCTCCACGGATCGTTTGCATGTAGGCCGGCTCGTGCTTGCCTCCTCCAGGTGACGCAGGCGCTGCAACATTGAGTCGGTTTTTCGCCAGTCGGGACAGACTGCTCGCGCCGCTAACGTGCAGGAATATGTAGTCACTGTCGGCGAACCACTGGATCGGGCGTGGCCCACTCGAGACTCCCTCGACAAGCGTCGTCAGCCGCGCGGCTGCGTGAAACTGACTCGAGAAACTCTCCGAGCCGGCACCGATCACCAGAAATACGGGAGTCCTTGTCAAATCGATCCCTTGATCACGCAAGGCTTGCATGCCCGCATTCCACGCGTCGTCGATATCGGGGTATTTTGAAATATCGCCCTTCATCAACAATTCGACCGCAAAATAAATGCAGCACGGAACGAAAATGATGCAGGCGATGACCAGCAGCATCAGTTTCCAGTCACCGAACCAATCAGGCCATTCCTTGTACCGATCCGGCTCTAATCGAAAGGAAATCAGTACCGCGATTCCGGCAATTAGCAGGACAAGAAAGGAAAACCATGCCAAACGAGCGGGCAAGGAAATGCTCGTGACACGTTTCAGCCCTGGCAAGAGCCGTGAAAAAAACAGCATCAATGCCCGAATCGGCATGAGCAGTATATTAGTCAATCGAACGAACAACGACATGATTCACCGACCTGTGTCTGTTTTCAAAAAACCAAATTCGACTAGCCAAATAGCCCACGATCGAAAAACAGGAGATAATAACTTGTTGCGGCGACCAACCCGATCAGCCCAAGTATACACATGGTGATGAACTGCAATCGTCCATCCATGGGACTTGCCCCGTCCCCCAATTGAGGAGCGCTTTCAAATTCAAGTTCGGAACGACGATCGAGCATGCCTGACATGTTGCGCACCCATTCTTCCAGCCGCTTGGGCAATTGGTGTTCCCGGGCTTTCTCACTATCAAGCGGTTTGGAATAGATTCCGCGGTAACCCAGTAACACGACGGTCAGAAAAACCTCCAGAGCATCCTTGCTGGACGATGCGGCTGCCCGGTTGGCGTCGATAAAAAAATCCTCGAACGCCTCACGCCGACCCTGAAAATAATGTCGTTCCAGAATGTGATTGGTCCACCATTCGCGACCTTCCCACGGAAAGCTGATCAATTGCTCATCCAGCCACGCCACCAGAGCATATTTTGCCAATTGCCAGTCACCGGATGTCCCGCCAAGTTTTTGATCCCCCCGGTCAATCTGCTTCTTGATGTTTTCGTATTCAACCGCGATCGGTTCATGCTGGTTTCGTTCAATTCGTTCCAGCAGCCCGAGCCCACTCAGAATGATTGGGTCGACAATTTTTGAGAAATCCGGAGTCATTGACCTACCCTTGTGAAGACATTCCGGTTAGCGAATCGTTCGAACAGCAAATATTGCAAACTCCAGGTTCACCAACTGACCGGCTAGTTGCAGAATCACCTGACGATTTCCTTCCAGCGCGTTCAAGTTGTAAATTTGGTCGTCGCGAATCCTGATCGCCAGGCTGTTGCTTATTTTCACATGCTGCCAGTATTCGTTTTCATCCTCAATTGCGAAATACAGCCAGTTGCCACGACCCGACAATTCACTGGGAACTTGCCGAACCGGACTGGGCCGTACTCCCCGTTTCTTTTGGCGAAAGATCTCGTCCACCTGGTCGACGCTGCCAAATTTCCAGTCGGGCGATTCATCGCTGAAAATCTGGATGAACTTTTCCCTGGTCAGGCTTTGGTGGTGTACCCCGATGAACAACTGCCATTCCGCCGTAAACCACTTTGGCTCCAGCGATACCTGAAGGACACGTCCGGCACCGATAAACCACCGTTGCTCAACCGATTCATCCGGCATCTGCGTCAGTTTTTCAATTTCAAGCAACGCCCACCAGAAAATTTTTGCCAAATCGTCGTGATCGTACCTGGGAAATTCCGGTGAACGTTTGTCGGGGCCAATAATCGATAGTCGACCGATAATTCGGCACAATTCTGTATAGGCGGTAAACGGATGCACTCCTTGGGCAAATGAAAGGCACGACAGCGTGCCGAGTGCCTCGTTCAATACACCCGCCATGTACAATTTCTGCAAGTCGCCAGGACGCTGGCTGGACCAGTCGATCGACCTGTTCCGCAACAGCGTTGTCAAGTGCGAAACGCGAGTTCCAATCAAGTCGTAAATTGCCCGAAATACATTGATGCCCAGCTCATGCCACGCATTGACCGACAAACAGGGAGGAAAATAATTGGCATCAAGCATGGGTGTTTCACCATCCCGAGCGCGGACCAGCCGGCAAACCGGCAGGCAATCGAAGCCCTGCAAATCGTCGGTCGACAGCAGGAGGCGAACATTATAATCTCGAAAGGAAAGCGATTGGCGATTGCCGCCGGCACTTTCGTCATCGCATTCCAGTTCGTAGGAAACATAGCGGGTCGGCATTTCTCCCTTGCCGGTCGATACGTTGGGACGCCCTTCCACGTATTTCGGAACGGCCAGGAATACGGTGACGTTTTCGTTCTCCGCAAAGGCCTTGATCAGTCCTTTCGATCCCCGGGAAGCATTTTTTAGATCAATGCGGTCAACTTGCTCTGTGCCAAAAGCGACGATGGTTCCGTCGGGAAGGCGGGCCTTGCAGCGGAGCAACTCCAGTTGAAAATTCGCCAGTGCCTTCTCGTTGATCAAGACCTCGACAAACCCGTAATTGAAGGGATGGTCAAGCTGATTGGCCGTCGAAAATAATTCGATCAGGTGGCGATCCGAAGCCTGGAAATGTTGGGGGCGCAGGAACATACCCTCGGTCCAGTTAATCGCCTGATTGCGCATTGGTGTTCCAAAAAAAAGGTTGACTGACAGACAGATTCAGCGACAACCGCTGGAATTCCGGTTCGACAGGAACGCAACGCGCTGACCGTTGCCCGCGAATAGTTCACCGCCTGTTGCAATGATAATCGTTAACCATTAACCTGGACTCTTCGAATGTGTCTGAATCGGTCATTATTGCATTACAGGCAACAGCCTGCAAATAGGACACCCACTCCGGTCAATTCAATCGGTTGTCGGCAATAATCGAGGTCGCATTCATGAAGTCGGGCGCGGGCCTGATGACGCAGCCTCAAAAGACTGAGCCAGTTGATGGAATAATCATCTATCAGGTCGTTCGGGCGGATCGCTTCAAACAATCAGATTCGACAGGTGGCGTTGTTTGATTTCGGCAATGTACAAGGGGGCGAACGGTGTCGACCAAACGCGAATCTACTGGCGGTGAAGGCCAATTCCGGGATGGCGTTTCACATTCCCCCACTCAGGGTGAACAAATTTTCCCCAGGGAAAACCAGGCAGCACTCGACGGGGTGCTCAGGGAAACTCTCGATTCGCTTTCCCATGACAAGATTACGAAACCTGAAATGGATGCGTTGCACGACGTTGCCCGCCGTTACAAAAACCAGGCGCTAATTGATGAACTGGTCCTGATCGAGCTGGTCCGGGTTTTGTTGCAAAAAAGGTTTGAATTTCCTTCAGGCGACGAAAGTGAACCCGAATCCATTTCTCGCGAAATTGCCTGCTGTTTGCACGATGCTCCGGCTCTCCGGCAACGATTGAACAATTTCTGGGACCGCCTGCGGGATTCGGTTAAATGACGACTTCGCAATTGGATCGACAGAAATTAATCGAGGAGGGACAACCTCTGGTTTATTCGCTGGCCACTCGAATCTTTCGCAATATTCCGGTTCGAGTTGACTTTGAAGATCTTGTTTCCTACGGCGAACTTGGTTTGGGGGAAGCGGCTCGGGATTTTGATTCGGAACAAGGGGTCAAGTTTACAACGTTTGCCTGGTACCGGATTCAGGGTGCCATTTACGATGGTGTTTCAAAAATGAGCTGGACCAGTCGGGCGGCCTATCGCCGTGCCAGATTTCACCGAATGGCCGGAGAAGTGCTGGAGGACGAAACGAATTCTCCCAACCATTGTTCTGACGAAGACTGGGAGTCGGGTGCCCAGTGGTTTCGCAACATTACAGGAAAGCTCGCGGTTGTTTATTTTGCAAGTCAGGTCGAAAACGTTGACGAAGTCTTCGAGGACCGGACCGAACCGGCACCCTCCCTGTTAGCCCGGCGTGAAGTAACCGATCGACTAGTGAAACTGGTCGATGAATTGCCCAACCAGGCGCGAATACTTATTCGTACGATTTACTTTGACGGTTGCAGCTTAAATGAAGCGGCAATCCGCATGGGGATAAGCAAGTCCTGGGCGAGTCGTATTCATGCAAAAATACTCGAGCAACTGGCGAAGTCGTTGCGCTCCATGGGTGCCGATAACTAATCGGCATGGAACACCACCCTGAAAATACGAAATCGCTTTTTCCATACATGATACCCGTAACGTAAAAGCTAACAGGAATTCCGTCATGATCCGGATTCCACACACTCCTTGCTGCTTTTCCGTCGAGTTTTCTGGTGGATGCATCGCGAAATCGGTCGATGTTCGGTAAACTGTGATTGTAAGCGCAAGGTACTTTTGGCACGGTCAATTGGATTTTTGGCAATCGTTGTTCAAACTATGGCTAGTCCCAACGTAATTGATTTTGAACTACTCCTTTCACCTGTTCCTGGAAATAATTCGGCAGGACCAGAACTTCGTGCAGCCGAGGGAGAGGAGCAGCGAATGTATTACGCCGTAAGGGATGCGCGTAAAAAGGCCGGCGATTCCGAACGTCGCCTTAGAATGTACGATCTGTTGACGGATGAAGAGAAGGAACAGGAACCCGGGATTCCGGAGGCGCCCAATTGGGATGCCGTCCGCGAACTTGCCATGGATGCCCTGAAAAACTCCAAAGATCTTTGGATAACTGCCTGGCTGATTGAGTCGTTAACCCGATTGCACGGTTTCGCCGGATTGCGGGACGGCTATCGACTGGCCCGGGAGTATTGCCGGAAATACTGGGGGCAAGTTCACCCGCAACCCGATGAATCCGAGGACCTCTCATCGACCTTTGCCCAGTTGGCCGGTCTCAATGGAATTGAATCGGATGGCACGTTGATTGTTCCTATCATGAAGATTCCGGTTACCGGTGACACGGAATTCGGTCCGTTTTCGTTTAGTGATTACCTGGACGCCGCGAACCTGGAAACGAGGGACGCTGGAACTCGCGTTCAACGAACGGGGCCTGGTACCGTAACGGCGGAAGTGTTTGCTCGTGCTGTAAACAAAACCAGAGTGGATCATTTTGAAAACCTCATCGAGGATCTCCATCAAGCGATCCAGGCATTCAAGGAGTTTGGCGACGAAGTTCGGACAAAACTTGAGAGTACGCCTGACGGCATTGCAATTGCGCCTCCTTCGTCCAGTATCCAGGAGGCTCTTAATGAATGCCTGAGGCTGGTGAAAGTTATAACGCGAAACGTGTTGGGTAACGGGGACGAAGGTCTGGAAAGTACTACCGTAACGGTCGTCGACGGCTCGGCAAACAACGCCGTTTCCTCGCGCATGCAAACTCGGGAAGACGCCTTTCGCGCGTTGTTGCAGGTTTCAGATTTTTTTCGTCGGACGGAACCGCATTCACCTGTTTCCTATGCGGTGGAACAGGCGGTGCGCTGGGGTCGGATGAAGCTCCCCGAATTATTGGCCGAACTGGTCGCGGACGACTCGACCCGGCAGGAGATATTTAAAAGAACCGGTATTAATGAAGTTTCCCGGGAGCCGGAGAGGTAACCCGACGTTGCCGTTTGTTCAATCCCTGATTCAACCGACAGGTCGTTACGGATGAATTCATTCCTTTTCAGTTTATTTTGTCGATTTGAGACTTGCGATTCACATTTACCGGGCGTAACAATATACAAATAGGGCGTTGGAACACACTGGCTGGTTAGTTGCGCTGTCAAATCAAACAACTTGCAGCACCCGAAATGGGTGGAGGTTATTAAGTCCATGGCTGAGAGCATTCAACAAAAACTTAAACGAGTGCGCAAGCCTCGCGTTCATATTACGTATGACGTTGAGACCGAAGGGGCGCGCATTGTAAAAGAGCTCCCGTTTGTGATGGGTGTGGTTGGTGATTTTTCCGGCAACCCCACGAAAGAGCTTTCTCCCCTGGAACAGCGAAAGTTTGTGGAAATTGACCGCGATAATTTCAACGATGTTATGAAGCGCATGACGCCCGGCTTGAATATGCGTGTCGAAAACACGATTGCCGGCGATGGCAGTGAAATGGGGGTGCAGTTTGAATTCAACTCTTTGGCCGATTTCGAACCGGCCGCCATCGTGCGGCAGGTAGAACCGCTTCAGAAACTTATGGAAACACGCAATAAGTTGCGAGATCTTGTGGCGAAAATCGATCGCAGCCAGGATCTGGAAAACATTCTGGAACAGGTGCTCAAGAACACCGACGATCTAAAGAAACTTTCTGACGAACTTGGGGTCGATGGCCCGGCCGCAAGTGGTGACACCGGCGACGGTGATGCTAAACCGGCCTGATAATCTGACAGACGCGTAGCAGGAGAGCAAAACACAATGAGTTCGGGCGAAAAACAAAAACAGGCATCAGCGCACGCTGAAGTCCCGGGAAGTATTCTCGAAGCGGCCATTGGTGCAACCAAAGTCACGAAACCGGATCGTGCCAGGGAACTGATCCGGACGCTAACCGAGGAAGCGCTCAAGGGTACCGTCTCGTTTGACAAAAACGTCATGAAGACGATTTCGTCCGGTATTGCCGCAATCGATGCCGTGATTTCAAAACAGCTTGCCGCTATCATGCACAAACCGGAGTTTCAAAAACTCGAAGGTTCATGGCGTGGCTTGCATTACCTGGTCGATAAATCCGAGACAGGTGAATCGCTCAAGATTCGTGTTCTGAATTGCTCCAAACGCGAGTTGTTCAAGGATCTGGACAAGGCCGTTGAATTCGACCAAAGTCAGTTGTACAAAAAAATCTATGAAACGGAATTTGGCTCTCCCGGTGGTGCCCCTTACGCAGCGCTAATCGGTGATTTTGAATTTGAGAACCATCCGGAAGATATCAGCATGCTCGAGAACATTTCGGGTATTGCCGCTGCGGCTTTTTGTCCGTTTCTATCGGCAGCATCCCCCAAAATGTTGGGCTTTGGAAGCTGGCAGGAATTGTCCAAACCGCGCGATCTCAAAAAGATCGTTGACTCGGTGGAATACACCAAGTGGAGTTCATTCCGCAACAGCGAAGATTCCCGGTTCGTTGTCTTGACGATGCCCAGGTCGCTGGCTCGCTTGCCGTATGGAAAAAACACCTTGACCGTTGAGGAATTCGAATACGAGGAAGTTGCTCTTGGCAAAAAGGGGGAATCGATTGCCGTTCCCCATGATCAATATTGCTGGATGAATACCGCATTTGTCATGGGTGCCAGGTTCACCGATGCGTTTGCCAAAACCGGATTCTGTACGGCGATTCGTGGTTACGAAAACGGTGGTCTGGTCGAAGGTCTGCCAGCGCACATTTTTTCAACCGACGAAGGAGATGTCGATTTGAAGTGTCCGACAGAGATTGCGATCACGGATCGTCGCGAAAAAGAACTTAGCGACATGGGGTTGCTTTCACTCAATCACTACAAAGGGAAGGACTACGCGGTTTTCTTTGGAGCCCAAACAACCCAGAAACCCAAAAAGTACGATCGGCCCGCTGCCACGGAAAATGCACAAATCTCCGCCAGGCTCCCTTACATCATGGCCAGCTCCCGTTTCGCACATTACCTCAAGGTCATTGGTCGTGACTGGGTCGGCAGTTTCAAGGAAGCGGAAGATCTTGAACGGGAAATCCATCGCTGGATACACAACTATGTCTCGGCAGATCCCGGTGCCAGCGAAGACGTACGGGCCCGTTATCCGTTGCGTGAGGCCAAGGTCCAGGTGCGTGCTGTCCCAGGACAATCAGGCGCGTACGAGGCAATTGCCTGGCTGCGGCCATGGTTACAACTCGAAGAACTTACCGCCTCAATGCGTATGGTCTCGCGAATACCGCAAATTGGTGGAGGCTAATGCCTTCCTGCATTACCGAAAACTAATGAGTCATGACCGGCGCGTCCGCTTCACCTGCACCTGAATCGCAAAAGCCGACGTCGTCTGGTTTGAACTCCGATAACCTGCTCGATAAGCTGGTTCAGGCAACGCGAAATCGTCAAAATCACGAGTCCGGTTTTTTGGACTCGTTTCTCAACGAGCGTTCCGTTCCCCGCGCCATGCGAATGTGGCTCGGGGCGTCGTCCATCAGGAATCGGGAACAACTCGCCAGCCAATTGAATCGCGATGTTGCCTTGATCGACCGAATGATCAACGATCAGGTCAATGCCATTCTCCACAATCCGGCTTTTCAGCGGCTGGAAGCGTCATGGAGGGGTTTGGATTTTTTGACCCGCCGCGCCGATGAAGACGGTGACCCGGCTGTCAAAATCAAGGTCTTGAATGTCGGCTGGTCGGAATTGGCACGCGATTTTGATCGGGCAATTGAATTCGATCAAAGCCAGCTCTATCGCAAGGTTTACGAAACAGAATTCGGTACCCCGGGTGGCGAGCCTTTTGGTGTATTGATCGGCGATTACGAAATTCATCCCCGTTTGGGTAAAGGACATCGCCACGATGATCTCGGAATCCTTGAATCCATCGCGGGTGTAGCGGCCGCAGCATTTTGTCCCTTCATCGCAAATGTCAACCCGTCGATGTTTGGCCTGGACGAGTTTGCCGGACTCGAGCATACGCTTGATCACGCCCGAACGATGGGTCAACTGGATTTTCTCAAATGGCGTTCGTTGCGCGAATCCGACGATGCGCGGTTCGTTGCACTGGCGCTTCCCCGGGTTTTGATGCGGCTCCCTTATACCGCTGACAATTCCAGGGTCGACGGATTTTCCTTCAACGAAGATACCCGTGGTGCTGACAACAACAAATACCTGTGGGGCGGGGCGGCCTTCGCCATGGGCTCCGTAATCCTTCGCGCGTTTTCCGACTCCGGCTGGCCCGCCGATATTCGCGGTGTGCGACGAGGCATTGAAAGCGGCGGGTTGGTCACCGGACTTTTTGTTCACGAATATGGAACCGACGGAACGGGCATCGCACTTAAAAGCACGACCGATGTTGTCATTACCGATCAACTGGAGAAACAGTTAAGCGAATTGGGTTTCTGTCCACTATGTCATTGCAAGGACACCGAATACGCCGCGTTTTATTCGGCGCCCTCCATTCAAAAACCCAAAACCTATGATCGATCCGCGCCGACCACCAATGCCCGGATTTCGGCCATGATCCAGTATATGCTATGCGTCTCCCGATTTGCTCATTACATTAAGGCCATTGGACGCGATCGTGTTGGCGGATTCAAGCGCAGCGAGGATTTCGAAAGATTCCTTGGTGACTGGTTGACGCATTACGTTGTACTCGATGACGATGCAACTCCCGAAACCAAGGCCCGATACCCGTTGCGCGAAGCCAAAGTCCAGGTTCGTCCCAAACCGGGCAGTTCCGGAGCGTTTGACTGCGTCATACATCTGGTTCCACATTACGAACTGGACGGCCTGTCAGCATCGGTAAGACTCACCACGGAAATCTCACCACCTCGAGCTGGATAGTCGGTTTTATTCGGCGTTTTTGGAGACGAAGGATTCGATGACACCTTACGAACTATATCAACAGGCGAAACTTGATGAGGCCATTGAACTGGCAACCAGGGGAGTCAAGTCAAAACCTTCGGATGTCAACGGGCGTTTGTTGCTGTGTGACCTTCTCTGTTTGGCATACGAATTCGAACGGGCCGATAAACAGCTCGATGTCATATCAAAACAAGATCCAGAGCTAACGGTGGGTGTCAGTCTCTACCGGCACTTGATACGTGCCGAGACTGCGCGAAAACAGTTTTATGAGCAGGGGCGGATACCGGAATTTATGGAGGATGTTTCGGCCGTTCTGCAGCTTCATTTGCGCGCATCGATCGCACTGCGCGAGGGTTCGCTGGCGGAAGCCCGGGAATTGCTGGGGCAGGCCGAACAGGCACAAACCCCTCTGGCGGGAACCTGTGATGGCGAAAGTTTTACCGATCTTCGTGACCTCGATGACTTGACATCCACTTTCCTGGAAATACTTACCAGCACCGGAAAATATTACTGGGTCGGACTGGAGAAAATCGAGTCGCT
Organism: Pirellulaceae bacterium; assembly: GCA_031414755.1. GTDB lineage: Bacteria > Planctomycetota > Planctomycetia > Pirellulales > Pirellulaceae > CAJQPP01. Next base: position 51,863 of record JANNWJ010000073.1, read on the forward strand.
TGAATTCCAGAAACCCCGACAATTACGCGACCTGATTTGGCGCCCCACCAATATGGTAATCCGCAATGGTCCCGATGCCGTTGTCTATGTTCCGGTACTGTATGCGGGTTCGCATCTCAGCGACAACCCGGAAGTACGCATTGGACGAGGTACCGAGTGGATCGAGAATGAAAATGGCCCGACTCGTGGAATTGGCCAACGGATGTTTCTGATTAACGAAGAAGATAAATCCATTATGTCGATAAACCGCCTTGTGATTAACGACGCAACGGGATTGACCCAGTGAAAATCCCCCGGAAAATGTTGGCCAACCCACAATTATTATGGCGAAAAGTGACCACAAGTCTGCGCTGATCGTTTCGGTGCTTGATCGACTGCTGGACGATGAACCCGGCAACCCGAGTGAACAACCCCGTTCGTCCGGAATGGACCTGCGCGCACTCAAGCAAAGTGTCCGTCGTGATCTGGAAAACCTGTTAAACACCCGCTGGCGATGCAAGTCCTGGCCACCGGAGTTGCGCGAACTGGAAAACTCGCTTGTCGACTATGGAATTCCCGATTTCACCGGCATCAACATGAGCGTGCCGTCCGAGCGTGAAAACCTGCGTTCCGTTGTGGAACGGGTCATTCGACGGTTTGAACCACGATTGAAAAATGTGGCCGTCGCTATCCTGGGAAATGTTGACGAATTTGACAGAACACTTCGATTCCGGATTAATGCCCAGTTGCGCACCGAGCCTGCGCCGGAACCTGTTACGTTTGATTCGGAACTGGAACCCCTTACGACTTCGATAGAGATCAAATCACTGAGATGACCGACGAACTGCTGTCGTTGTACAACCGTGAACTGACTTTTTTTCGTCGCATGGCGGCTGATTTCGCCAAAGCGCATCCGAAAATCGCTTCGCGACTGCGTATATCGGATGATGTCATTGAAGACCCGCATGTCTCAAGGATGGTCGAAGCCTTCGCTTTTCTGAACGCGCGAACTCGCCGAAAAATCGACGACGATTTTCCGGAAATCACCCAGGCGATGTTGCAGATTCTATACCCCCATTATCTGACCCCCTTTCCATCGACTGCCATCGTAAAATTTGCCTTGCAACCGGACCAGGCCGACATGATGGCCGGCTTCACCATCCCCCGCCATTCGATGCTGGAATCGGAACCCATCGGTGGTGACCCTTGTCGGTTCCGAACGAGTTTTCAGGTTACGGTCTGGCCCATCGAACTGAAATCCGCTGGTTACCATGGTTTTCCATTTCCAGTACCCTCCGTATCCTTTGCATCGAAATCGCGATCGGTAGTCAAGCTCGAACTGAATTGCTTTAGTCCAAAAATCGCACCCTGTGAACTTGATTTGGGGAGTCTTCGATTCTACCTGAACGCCCCTTCTCCCTACGTCCACCAACTTTACGAGCTGATATTCAACAACTCGATTGGTGTTGCCGTATCAAACTCACCCGATGACAGGAACCCCCTCGTACTTGGGGCAGATTCCATTCAACCGGTTGGATTTGCACGGGACCAGGGCCTTGTCGACTATTCGGAAAGGTCATTTCCCGGCTACCAGCTACTGACCGAGTACTTTGCGTTTCCCGAGAAATTTCTGTTTTTTGATATACAGGGTCTCGATCGAAAAGTGATGATGGGTTTTGACAAACCAAATCCCCTGTCAATCTATATTTTTCTCAATCGGCATCTGGAGGAAATGGAAAGATACGTAACAACGGAGACTTTTCAACTGGGTTGCTCCCCGATGGTCAACCTTTTTCGTCAGCGTGCAGAACCCATTCGGTTGACCCATAATCAATCCGAGTACCACGTTGTTCCCGACGCACGCCGACCACTTTCTCACGAAGTCTATTCCATTGACAGGGTAACGGCCCTGAATCCGGAAAACGAAGAACTGGAGTTTTCACCTTTCTATTCCTTCCAGCATCATCACGCACGGAATCGGCACGACAGTCGGTTCTGGTATGCGTCGCGACAGCCGGCGAATCAGGATTCCGGAAATACCGACGGCGGAACCGAAATCGGACTTTCATTTGTGGATTTGCAATTCAATCCGGCAGCCGCTGCGGATTGGACAATCGACGTGGAGACAACCTGTTTGAATCGCGACCTGCCCGGCCGTTTGCCTTTTGGCGGAGGACAACCGCGATTGTTTCTGTCCGACGGGGGTCCCTTGCAAAGGATTGTTTGTTTAACACCTCCCTCGAAAACCCTCCGTCCGTCGCTTGGCTACGGGACCCTTTGGCGATTGATTTCGCACCTTTCACTCAATCACCTGTCGCTTTTCAGCTCCGACGGAAGCGCAGAACCGCTTCAGGAGATTTTGAAACTTTATGATGTTGCTGACTCGGAAGAGACTCGCAATATGATTGATGGTTTGATTTCCGTGCGTGCACAACGGGTGGTTGGACGACCCGGAGGGCCGGTATCTGGCGGATTTTGCCGCGGTCTGGAGGTCACCCTGGAATTTGATGAAGATAAATTCAGCGGCAACGGCGTTTATCTGTTCGGTGCCGTTCTGGAACGGTTTCTCGGTTTGTACAGTTCCATCAACTCATTCACGCAAACGACGATCATGACCAATCGGCACGACCGGCCATTGTGCCAATGGTCGCCGAGAGTTGGTGACAAGATATTTCTTTAGACCGCTTAAACCATGAATCTGAATTCGAATAAGCCTGCGGGATCGCCCTCCTTCGATGCCAATTCTCCGCTGGAATTGTTGATTCGCCAGCCGTATCGCTTCGATTTTTTCCAGGCCGTTCGATTGCTATCGTGGTCCGCACGACGGGACGAAACATCGTTGACGGGAAAATCGCAACGACCCGTCGGTGAAGATTGGCTCCCCCATGAAGAACTGGTTCGCTTCCGAACCGACATTGGAAATACGTTTGCCTCGGGACAGATTTCCTCACTTATGGTTCCAGGAGACGAGCAGCGAAATCCTGTTCCCGAGTTGACGGTGTCGTTCATGGGGCTTGCCGGTGCCGCAGGCGTACTACCGGACCATTACACCCAGTTGCTAATCGATCGCACCCGCGCCAAGGATTTTGCATTTCGGGAATTCCTTGACCTGTTCAACCACCGTTTGATTTCGCATTTCTTCCGCGCCTGGAACAAATGTCATTTTTTCGTGGGCTACGAAACAGCACGAGGCAGTTCGCCGGCCGGCGAGGACCTGTTCACTCGTGCCTTGTATTGCCTTGTGGGACTGGGTACGCCTGGTTTGCGCGGCAGACAGGAAATCGCCGACGAAACATTTCTTTACTATGCCGGTCACTTTGCCCATTCCCCGCGGACAGCGATTTCGCTTGAACAAATAATTTTCGACTACCTGAATGTACCCGTCAGCATTCAACAATTTCAGGGACAGTGGTTGTACCTTCGTTCATCCGATCAGACTCGACTAACCTCCGATCCGACACTGTCGAACAACAACCGTTTAGGGGTCACCGCCATTGCCGGCGAACGGATCTGGGGTATCGAAAACAAATTCCGGATTCGACTGGGGCCTTTGTCGTATAAATCTTTTAGGGAATTCATCCCGGGGGGAAGGTCGTTTGAGTCGCTGGGACAACTTGCCCGAACCTATGTTGGACCGGCATTTGATTTCGACGTACAACTGGTTCTTGATAAAACGGAAATTCCTCCTTGCATTGCTGGACGGAACACAATGGCTCAATTGGGCTGGAATACCTGGCTTTTGGGCGTGCCCGCCGAATCCAATGTTGACGATGCCGTATTCAATATGAGTGGTTCGCCGAATCGATGATTAAATTCCCGGGTTATCGTTTAGTTGCTTGACTGAAGATCCTTATATCCGACAATCAGACGGTTTACATTCGGAAATAAAAACCGCATCTGGTTTTGGACAAGTCGATTGGGGATTGAGATATGGGTCAAGTTGACTTGAAACAACTTGTGGGAAAACTTAATGATGTGTCGCGCAGTTCGCTTGAGGCTGCGGCGGGGCTATGCCTTTCTCGCACCAACTACAATGTCGAAATTGAGCATTGGCTTTTGAAGCTGGTTGAACAATCGAACATCGACATCGTTGTGCTGCTTCGGCATTTTGGGGTGGATTTATCGCGGCTTGCTCGCGACCTTACCAGCGCGATCGACAAATTCAAGACCGGAAATTCACGCCCGCCGGCCTTGAGTCCGGACCTGGTCATGCTGGCTCGTGAAGGATGGCTGACTGCTTCAATCGACTTCGGCTCACGGGCGACGCGCACAGGACATTTGCTCTATGCACTATTAAGTGACGATTCGCTTGCGAGACTGGCGGCCAATGCCTCTGCTGAGTTTGACAATGTTCTTCCGGATGTGCTTCGCAGCGAGATGCCAGCCATCATGGCAAAATCCAGCGAGTCAGGTGACCCGCAGGATACGGGAGGGGATATCGGAGCTGCGACGGGCCGATCGTCGGGACCGACAACCACTCCCTCTCTGGACCAGTTCACAATTGATCTAACAGCGCGGGCGAAGGCGGGCGAGATCGATCCTGTTTTGGGTCGTGATTCCGAGATTCGACAAATCATCGATATCCTGACGCGCCGTCGCCAGAACAATCCCATACTAACTGGCGAAGCAGGCGTTGGGAAAACTGCCGTTGTCGAAGGATTTGCTATTCGAATTGCCAATGGGGATGTACCGGCATCGCTGGAAAATGTTTCGCTTCGTACTCTTGATTTGGGACTATTACAGGCAGGTGCGGGCGTAAAAGGCGAATTTGAAAACCGGCTCAAATCGGTAATCAAGGAAGTCAAGTCGTCGCCAAAACCTGTCATTTTGTTCATTGATGAAGCACACACGTTGATCGGGGCAGGCGGAGGTGCTGGACAAGGTGACGCCGCCAACCTTCTCAAGCCCGCCCTGGCTCGGGGAGAGCTTCGCACAATCGCAGCCACAACCTGGGCAGAGTACAAAAAATACTTTGAAAAAGATGCCGCACTTGCCCGGCGTTTCCAGGTGGTCAAAGTCGAGGAACCGGACGAACAACCCGCGATTGAAATGATGCGTGGTTTCGCAGCGACACTTGAGAAACACCACAACGTCCGAATTCTGAATGAAGCCATCGTTGACGCCGTGAAGTTGTCCAGTCGCTATATTTCCGGTCGCCAGTTGCCCGACAAATCGATTAGCCTGCTTGATACTACGTGCGCGAGAATTGGACTCAGTCGAACGTCAAAACCGCCATTAATCGAAGATTGCCAGCGCAGTATTGAACAACTCGACGTTACCGTCGGTATGTTGAAACGGGAATCCGCCTTAGGGGCTGACCACACAGAACAAACCACCTTGCTCGAGGAAAAACGAACCCGTCTTTCGTCCGAACTGGAAAAACTGCAACAACGTTGGCAGGATGAAAAAGAGTTGGTTAACACAATTGCCGATTTGCGAAGTAAATTTGAAATCGCGGACGTCCGTTCCGATGTCGCGTCAGACAAAATCGGGAAAAAACCAGGTGCAGATGCAGGGAATGTAGAGAACCGGCCCAGTTCGGCGCCAGCCATGTCCGCGGAAGAGCGTACTCGTTTGTTGGCCGAACTAAAGCAAACCGAAGGCAAGCTTCATGAACTTCAGGGCCAATTTCCGCTTGTGCATCCGGAAGTCAACTCTCAAGCCATCGCCGAAACCGTGGCCGCCTGGACAGGGATTCCCGTTGGAAGAATGATGGCCGATGAGATCAAGACGGTATTAAATCTGAAAACTCTTCTGGAAAAACAGATCATTGGCCAGTCCCATGCTCTCGACCGCATCGCCCAGTCGATTCGAACATCCCGCGCCAATCTTGCCGATCCTGGAACTCCTATTGGTGTTTTCCTTCTGGCCGGTACCAGCGGCGTCGGTAAAACCGAAACAGCGATTGCCTTGGCCGAATTGTTGTACGGCGGTCAGCAAAACATGACTGTGATCAACATGTCGGAGTTCAAGGAGGAGCACAAGGTTTCGCTCTTGATGGGGTCACCTCCCGGCTACGTCGGATATGGCGAAGGCGGTATCCTGACCGAAGCCGTACGCCGCAAGCCTTATTCAGTGATTTTGCTGGATGAAATGGAAAAGGCACATTCCGGAGTTCAGGACATTTTTTATCAGGTGTTCGACAAAGGGATGATGAAAGATGGCGAAGGGCGTGATATCGATTTCAAAAACACCGTCATCCTGATGACCACCAACGCGGGTACCGATTTGATCAAAAGTCTGTGCTCGGATCCGGAAACCACTCCAGACCCTAATGGCCTCGTTGAATCCTTGTTTCCGGAACTGCTGAAAACATTCAAGCCGGCTTTCCTGGGGCGCCTTACCACAATTCCCTATTACCCTCTTTCCGATGACGTATTAAAGAAAATTGTCGTGCTTAAACTGGCAAAAATCAGAAAACGTGTTTTGGAACACTATCGGGCGGATTTTTCGTATTCGCCGGAATTGGTGGATACCATTGCCAAACGTTGTACGGAAGTCGATACCGGTGCCCGAAATATCGATTACATTCTTACTCGAACGCTGTTACCGGAAATGTCTGCAGAATTTCTGGCCCGTATGGCGGATGGCCTTTCCATCGCGGCCGCAAAAGTCACGTTGGGTGATGATGGATCATTTCAGTACAAAATTTCCTGAATTCACGCAACGAAACCGTTCGTGCGTCGAGAACATCAGTAATCCCGGACAAAAGCACAATTTTTCGCCTGATGTAGGGTGAATGGCTTAAAAACGGTTTCACATTCTTCCTATTGAAATTGGAGAATATCATGGCCTGGTACGCAAAATTTGATGGAGTCGATGGTAGTGCAGTACACAAGGATCACAAGAAATGGAGCACTGTTGCGTCAGTCAATATGGGTGGTCACAAGGCGGGCGGAGGAGGCACGGGCGTCGGTCGCGTGGGTGGCAAGATGCACCTGGAAGATATCAGCCTTGGAATTATCAGCGACAAGGCCCTCCCAAAACTTTTGGAGGCGGCTGCCAAGGGGAAAGTTTTCAAGAAAGTTGAAATCCATGGAACGGCAACCTACGGCGACGCCGGTGAGCAAGTTTATTTGGCCGTCGAAATGGAAAATGTTCAAATAACGTCCTATCAACTCGGAGTTCTTGACAATAATGCCGCGACCGACGATTTGAGCGTGACTTTGAATTTCGAGAAATACAAAACTACGTTTACCGAATACGGCAAGGATGGAGCGAAGGGTGGCAATGTTGAATTTGAATGGAAAGTCGAAGAAGGCGAATCTTAAGCGACCGTTTCGGAAATGCGGTCTATGGCAAGAATACGGGATCGGACCAGGCTTCGATCCCGCTTTTCTTTTTTTCTGAAATCAAGGGTTGATCGTTTTGCCGGTTGCCTCAAAAACGAAAACGTGCGAGCATATCACCGAGGCCCGTTCGTCGAAATGTGTTTGATTTAGACAACTCCTTGTTAACTTTGAAACGAGTATTATTATGGCCTTGAATCAGAAAGGTCGATTAATCCGTATGACCAAGGGACCATTAGGTCCCGACGAAGTTGTCGTAACCGGTTTCTCCGGACGCGAGGCGATCTCTCGCCTGTTCAGTTTTCAGCTTGAGTTCATCTCCACGGACCTCGATCTGAAGCCGGGAAAGATCATTGGCAAGGACGTATCAATCGAACTGGACCGCCGCGATGTTCATGGCGGCCCGCTGACGCCGCGCCATTTTCACGGTTACATCAACCGGTTCGCCGCCGGGTCGGTCTCTTACAAGGAACCGGGCGTGCATAAGTACCGCCAGTACCGCGCCGAGATGGTCCCGTGGCTGTGGTTTCTGACGCAGACCGCCCGCTGTTATCTGTTCTTTCCGGAAAAAGAGGACAAGACCATTTACGAGGTGATTGAAGCGGTTTTTGCCCGAGCCAAATCGGATTTGCACGTCGATCCCGTCAATGACCTCAAGGGAATTAACGAGCTTAAAAAGCGGACGGTCAAGCATTGTGTGCAGTACCGCGAAACCGATTTCAATTTCATCTCGCGCACGATGGAGCGATACGGGGTGTTTTATTATTTCAAATTCGAGGACGGCAAGCACACGCTCGTGCTTGACCTGAAAAAGAACTACCCGAAATGCGCGGAGGCGGAGGTGTTTTTTCCGGGCGTAACAGGTGGCCAATCCGCCGTGGACCACATCACCGACTGGCAACACGATTACGAATTCGTATCAGGAAAGTGGTCGCACACCGATTACAACTTTGAGAAACCGTCGACCGCACTGGGCGTCAATGCACCGAAATTGCCGTCGATCGAACTGGCGCACAACGACAAATACGAGATCTACGACTACCCGGGCGAGTACATGGTCAAGGGGGATGGGGAAGCGGATGCGAAGATTCGTCAGGAGGAGGAAGAAGTCCCACACAGCGTGGTCAACGGCGCGAGTCTTTGCCGGACGTTCACTGCCGGTCACAAGTTCAAATTGACCGCTCATCACGACGAGGATGCGGTATCGGAACAGGGCAAGTCGTACGTGTTGACTTCGGTGGAGCACACCGCGAGCCAGCCGACGGACGACACAGGCGACGAAGGCCCGGAGCTCTACCAGAACCGCTTCACCTGCATCCCCGACTCGGTTCAGTATCGACCCGAACGGTTGACTCCCAGACCCCAGATTTCGGGAGTCCAAACAGCAGTGGTGGTTGGACCTGAGGCAATCCACACCGACAAATACGGTCGCGTCAAAGTCCAGTTTCACTGGGACCGCGAGGGCAAAAAGGACGGCAACAGTTCCTGCTGGATTCGCGTCTCGCAAAACTGGGGAGGCAAGAACTGGGGAGGAATGTTTATTCCCCATGTGGGTCAGGAAGTAATCGTCGATTTCCTTGAAGGCGATCCTGACCAACCGATTATTACTGGTCGCGTCTACAACGCCGAGGTCATGCCACCGGTTGATCTTCCAGCCGGAAAAACCAAAAGCGCCATTCGGGATCACGGCGGCAATGAAATAATCATGGAGGGCAAAGATGGTGTCCAGCAGATTGCCATGTTTTCGCCAAAGTCGAATACGAAACTTGTAATGGGTGACAAGTCCAATCCACCAGCGGGATTCGCGTTAACTACGGATGCCCATGAAACAAAGAAAATTGGCATCAACTCCGACTTCACAATCGGCGCAAACGAAATTGGCAAGATCGGCGCAAACAAAACGCTTTTGGTTGGGGGAAATGAATCGAAGACCATAATGAGAAACTCAAGCGAGTCGATTGCGGGCAAGAGCAGTCTGAAGGTTGGAGGAAAACGCTCGGAGCTCATC
>JANNWJ010000074.1:0-16581 GCA_031414755.1 Pirellulaceae bacterium
TCCGAGTTTCGGAGTGGAAAAAGCAGCACATGGTATTGAATTTACCGAGGTCGAGGGCGAGAATTTTCATGATTGATTTTTCCTTAAATGGTTCTGTGGTTTGGGGTTGGAAGAATGTGACAGCGGTTGCTTCGAGCAACCCGAGATCACGGGTCCGAGTCGCCAGATTTTATTCGATTGGCTCCCACCCCAAACCCAGGACTTACATAGATTCTTTTGCCCGTACGTTCATCACCGTTGATGATTATTCCCAATCGCCATGCAAGGCGTACCAGAAATCCACCGCGCCAATCTCCTCGATTGCAGTCTGGTCTTGACTGGTCGAAGCATCGAGCCAGATCAGATTGGTCGCTTCGATTCGCTGCTGGGCCAGCCAGGCAACCAGGCCCTGATCGTTGGCCGTCAAGGAATCCCCCTGACCGAATCCGCGGATGTTCATGATATTCTGGCCCGCCAGTCCGTCGAACCGAACTCGTTCGAAATCGCGGGCCGTCACGCGAAAGCCTGTGCTGGCCATCGACGCTTCGCCAGCCGCAAACCCCATCGAGTCGTTGCCGGACGTTCCTGTCAGGCTTGCCTCATCATGGCCTCCTCCACCGGAAACCGAAATTGTATCGAAGCCGGTCGCACGAAATTGGTATCGGGCTCCTCGAATATCAATCGCATGTCCCATGCTGTCGAAAACGTCCCTTCCTCGCGTTCCGGAAAACAAAATCGAGTCGTATCCGCGGCCGCTGCCGACAACCGTCACGAAATCGAAACCGGTAATTCGGCGGGTCATTCCTGTTGAACTGATGTGTGTTTCGAAATGATTCGCGACGACGTGATCGTTCCCGTCGGAATCAGGCACCTGGGCATAGTCGCTCCCGCCTCCTGCACTGGCGTCGACCGAAACATCGCTAAATCCGATCAAGCTGTTTTGATAATTGGCTCCTGTCATTCGGGTAATCGATGTGGAAGACCAGAGGTATTCGTTTTGAATTGTTCCAATAATTCTTGCGCTGGCTCCTGAACCGTGGGCGAATGCGCTGACTTCTGCAAAGCCATCGCCGCTGACAAATGCGCCATCAAGCCATCCCTGGCCCGATTGCCCGGCGAGTTCGACGAAGTCGCTGGAACCTCGTGCGTTGAAAACAAGTTTGTCCGCGCCACCGTTTCCAAAAATACGCGTTTGTGCAAATCCGGTGGTTGTCAGCGTAGTTGAATCATTTTGCAAATTGGTGACAACACCATGGGACGTCACAAGGTCCGCGCCGTTGCTTCCACCAATAATCGACTGATCAGATCCTCCAGTCGAATTTGCGATGATCTTCCCAAATCCACTGGCAATATGCGTCATCCCTGCCGAATCCATGCGCGCCGACCCGTTCCCAAACCGGAATTCATCGTTACCTGCCGTATCCAGAAACGTCACCGTATCGAGGTCGTTTCCAACTGCGTGAACCGACTCAAAATTTCGAGCCGTGATCGATAAGCCCGAACGGGTAGCGGTCGTCACGCCTTGTCCCAGCGTTATGTTGTGTTCCGATCCTCCCGATCTGAAATACAGATTATCACTGCCGGCATTACCTTCGACGTAAATCGTTCGGACTTGCGCACTTGCGAATTGATAAATTGTGCCGCCGATCGTAATATTGATCTGCTGACCATTGTCACTTTCAACAATTCCAACCTGATCGTTCGCGTCACCGCCGATAACGCGCAATACGCCATCGCTCAATGACACGGAGTTGTCGATTTTAAGCGCGACATTGGCCTGGTTGCCGGTGATCTTGACGAAATATTCCTTGCCCGCTATCGCCGTGGCGTCGCCCCGCAATATTCCATTGACATACGATCCGGAAGCGAGGAACTGCATACTGGAATCGCGAATTTCGAGCTGTAGTCCTGCGGAACCTGCGATGCTTGTCGTGAGTATCCCATCGCGGGTTGCCATAACTTTGAACCACTGCTGTCCATCGACAGTAACGCTTCGCAACAACTGGCTGTTTACGGCACCCAATGGTGTCGCTGTCACGGTTTGTTTCAGATCAACACCGACCTGATAATGCCCGATTCCATCGCCCGTTGAAATGGACAAGGTGTAGACTTGACCGGCGACGACGTTAAAACTCGCCTGGTTGCCGGTAAAGTTCAGCGAACCGCCGTTGACTCGAACGATCGACGAGAGTTGATGGGTTTGCGAAACATTCAGGCTAACCCGTCCATTCGAACCGGCGGTGAATGAAAACGCATCGACATCATTCAATTTCCCAATGGTGCCTGCGAAACTCGTTTGCCCGTTCAAAACACCGAGCGATGTCCCGCTACCGACATTTGAGTGCAAATCATTAACAATTGCGTCAATGGCCCGGCCGAGATTCAATCGATTGTAGGTGCCTCCCGTAACTGCGTCATGAATCTGATCGGCGGTCTCGCGAAAGTGATCGTAGATCATGTCCTGGGAAATGTGTTGCAGCCCCATGAAATCCATCGCCTGACGAACAACGGCACTGGCCCCTGCCAGAAACGGTGCCGCCATGCTTGTTCCCGATGCACTTAGAAAAGCGCCCTTTTGCGAGTTGCCCAAAAAATGATCGGGCACGGTACTGCGAATTGATTCGCCGGGCGCGACGATGACTCGTTCATTCCGTTGACTGAAATCACTTAGCAATCCATTCGATCCATGGCTGGCCACGGGGACGACATAGTCGCTGACTGCTGGATACGCCAACCCTGGCGTGTTGTAGTTTCCAAAGGCGTTTCCAGCAGCGACGCTTATGAAAATTCCGTCTTGCTCCAATTGCGCAAATTCGTCTTCCAGTGTCGCCCAGCCTGGAATCGTTCCGCCGTTCCAGTTGACTCCCAGTGACAGGTTGACGGTCGTGAGCGGATTTTCAAAATCGCTTTTGTGTTGATGGACCCAGCGAAGTGCTTGCTCGACCCATTGCAGATTGCCCCTGCCGTTATCATCGAATACTCGAAGCGCAACCAGGTCGGCACCACTTGCGACGCCTCGATTGTTCGCATCGTGACTTCCAATAATCCCGGCGACATGTGTTCCGTGAAATCCGGCGGGGCCATCGTCGTAGGGATTCGCGTCCCCTTCGGCAAAGTCCCATCCCCCAACGACACGATATCCCGCTCCGTAACCGCCACCCAGTGCGTAATGGTCCCAGGCAATTCCACTGTCGATAACAGCGACGGTTTGTCCTGTCCCGTCGAATCCGTAGTCGTTCATGACGTACTGCGCACCGGTCGCCTGCTGCGCAGCAGTTAACGAGATCTGCACGGGCGTCAGATCGGCTTCCTGGTCCAGTTCGGCGTCGAGAACTCCTGCCAGCGACTCAACGCTGAACACGAGTCGCGATTCAAGTATTTCAAATCCTGCTGATCGAAACAGGCGACGCCGAATGGTCGACGAGTTAGTCGTCATCGAATGGACTCTCACGCTTTTTGGAAGGGAACCTGGATCGCATCGAAACGCGAATCGAGCCGTCGATTGGCCCGAGTAACGCCAGGTCCTTTGGCGTGGATTGCAATGAATGCAGCAGTCCGTTCGGTACGACGCCGCGCAGAATGGGTTGTTCAACCGACCGGAATATGCGGGTCATAAAGTCTTCGCAACCGGCACATCCTGGCAGCCCGAAATCATAGGTTGCACAACCTCGTTTCCGGCAAGTTACATATGAATTGCCGCAATATCATGGGAGAATCTCGCATGACGGGGGTCAAAGCTACGAGTCACCCTTCCCGGTAGCAGTCAAGGATGAAACTTGTACCGGTTAGGTGGAATGTGCGGGCAGACATGTAACGACGCCAGACAGGAAACGGCGGCTAATGTTTGGCACTTGGGATTGCCGAATTTTTAAATAGCCGCATGAATGCCGCGACTCGCAACGACAAGGATGTTTAGAAATGCCCCAAACGAGCTATTGGAAATATCTGCAACTAGCGTGGTTTTCCGGTCCCCAATGCGATCGCATGATCTTCAGGTACATTGCCCGGCACAGGCCTGCCAACATACTTGAAATCGGATTGGGACTTGGAATTCGAACGCTTCGGATGTTTGAAGTCGCCGGACGGTATTCGGCCGATAGCGAAATTCGTTATACCGGAATCGACTTGTTCGAATCCCGCACGTCGGAGTCTGCGGCGCTGCCTCTCAAGAAAGCCTACAAACTGCTTCGAATGCCGGGTGTCCACGTGCGATTGATCCCGGGCGAGCCGGCGATGGCGATGAAGTTGTCGGCCGCGACTCTGGCCAGAACAGACTTGATCGTGATCGATTCCGACATTAGTGAAGCCTCGATGGCCGCAACCTGGACAATGATCCTGCCGGTCATGAGCAAACAAACCGTCGTTGTCCGGCAACGAGTCGAAGATGGCAAAAAGGTTTGCGACGAACTGGGAATCGAAGAAGTTCGCGCGCTGGCGGAATGCGGTGATAAAACAAAACGGGCCGCGTAGATCAGACATGTGATCGAGACGTTTGTTGTTGCAGCGCTTCCAGTCGTTTCATTTCGACGTGACTGCCAACAACGAAAGGGGTCCGCTGATGAATGTCGGTGGGATGGATATCGAGAATCCGCTGGCGACCGTTGGTAGCGACTCCCCCCGCCTGCTCGGCTATGAACGCGATCGGGTTGGCTTCATACAACAACCGAAGTTTGCCCTCGGCAAAGTCGCTGGTCGGGGGATACATAAATACACCGCCACGCAACAAGGTTCGATGAAAATCCGAAACCATCGATCCGATGTATCGTGAAGCGTACGGTTTTCCAAGTTTTCCGCCGCGCAGTTCTTCGATGTACTGGTTGTAGGGTGGCGGAAACGAATCACGGTAGGCTTCGTTAACCGAATAGTACTTGCCCTGCTGCGGCATCCGAATATTTTCGTGTGTAAAAATGAAGGCGCCGACTTCCGGATCAAGCGTAAACCCGTGTACGCCATTTCCTACCGTATACACCATGATCGTCGACGAACCATACACAACGTATCCCGCGCCTATTTGTTTGCTGCCCGGCTGAAGTATCCATGCCAAATGATCGAATTCCGTTTCATCTTCCGGTTTTCGAAAGATAGAAAAGGTTGTTCCCACCGAAACGTTGACATCAATGTTGGATGAACCGTCAAGCGGATCGAAAATCACAGCGTACTTGGCCTCGGGAGATCCATGTTCCATCACCGTCGGATGTTCGTTTTCTTCCGATGCCAGAACTCCAACGCTTTCACGGCAACTCAATGCCTGGATCAGTACTTCGTTTGCATAAATGTCGAGCTTCTGTTGGGTTTCGCCATGGACGTTGGACGAATTTTGAGCGCCGAGAACATCACGAAGCCCTGCACGTCGGACCTGCGCCTGAATCCGTTTGGCGGCCAGTGTAATTCCCGACAACAGAAACGAAAATTCACCCGTTGCCCCCGGAAACCGCTTTTGTTCCTGCAAAATATGTTGCTGGATCGTCAGGGGAGGGCCGGTTGGCGAAAATGAGTGACTCATTATTTTCTCGGGCGGCAACAATGACGTACCTGTGAATTTCCGACGGATTACAAACGATATGTTATCTCATTATTTCGTTGCCATCAATGAACGACTTGTAATCAAATCAAACAATATGACTCTGGCACAAGTTCTGGATGATTGGGGAAACCAGCGGTCAACAAACCCGCTTGAAACCCAATCCTGGATAGCTGGCGAATCCGGCAAGGCACTTTTTAACAGGCACAGTTCACTTGCTCCCTGCATTTGAGCCAGTTCCGCTGCCAACGAGTCACTGGTGACGTCCCAGTTACGGAGCAATTGGGAACGCCGTTTTAACAATTCACAGGTTAACCAAAACCGGTTTCCGTCCGGAATGGGGACTGGCAGTGTCAAGGGCGCGATGCATGGTATTTCGGGAAATCGGCTGGCAATCAAACGAGTCGATTCGTCCATCATTCGAATTGCCGACCAATGTGCAACTTCGTCATCAATTCCATGGTCGCGACTCCAGTGTCGCAATGCATCCACAAGTTGGCCACCTCCACAAATCAGGACATTTGGCAGATCGTTGTGAGCGTCGATCCACGCTCGCAGCCAATCAACCAGCCGCTCGTTTGCGAACAGACTACCACCGACTTTGACAATTCGGCAATGCGATATTACATAGTTCGCGGGCAAGTCATTGCTTTCAGAGGGATCGGGAGTAAATAGCCATCAGGAATTGTACGACGATTGGGAAGACGATTCGGTGATCGAAGCAGCGGCGTGGAGCAGTTTTGCGATGGCATAGGCCGGTGCGCAGCTCGAAATTCCCGCTCCAAACAGTTCATCCAGTGAAATCAGGTCGGGTCGGGAGGACGAAGATTGCCAGAACCGTTCGTACAACTCGCGCGCGGTAAACTCTCCTTGTCCTGAAACGACGACAACATCCGGTTCACTATGTCGAGATAAGATTTGTGCCAGCGCATTTGTCAGTCGATGCAACTGCGCGTCACGGATTTGCGATGCAATCAACCGTGCCTCCGCGGCATCCAGCGTGTCGCGATCAAGTCCGAGCATTCGCGCCAGCCGCGTTACGCATTCAATCGAGCTTGTTCCACAGTGATCGGCCGCCCATTCCGCTGCCGACCCGGCAGAAAGTTTGCCAAGGATGATATTGACGTCGAGCATGGTCGCGAACAATTCATTCATAACCGGGACATGGTCGCCGCGATACGATAAATAATCGACGATGCCGCAAAGCGGACTGCGAAGCGCGCCGGAGTAGACCAGCTCGCCCTCTCTCAGTCGTTCGTAGTCATTGGCTCCCCCGGCAATGCACTTTCCATTTCGAAACGGAATGATGTCACAGGTTGTCGATCCAATATCGATCAACAAACCGCTGCGTCTGGACAACTGCGGCAGCCGTGAAACAAAGCTGGCCAGCCCAAACCAGTTACTGGCTGCCGCCCGCATGAATTCCAGCCTTGCAATGGACGCGTCAGCAAACTCGTCGCCGGTCAAGTAAACAAACACGGGCAATTCGGTTGCTGCAAGTATGGAATCGATAATGAATTCGACCCCCTCCTGCTTGGTCTTGAAACAATCCGTCAACTCACCTGTCATGGTCAACGCAATCTGGTCTGCGGCGGGTGCACTTTCAATCATGGACCTCAACACGTTGGACAGGTCGCTGCTGCGCATCCAAAGAGGGAACACCTGATGATGGTGGTAGCCCTTGTCATTGGCCAACTTAATGTTCGCGCCACCCACGTCGAATCCAAGTACTTCCATTTTTATACTGACCCTTGCCACGTTATAAAAGTTTGAAAATGCCAATGGCTTGCCACCATCACGCAGAAACAATTTCCTGCCACGCTGTTTCTATCGTCGGATAACCAAATTCAAAACCATTATCGACCAACACGGTTGGCTGGACTCTTTGTGAGGCCAGCAGGTAATCGGCGAACTCGCCAATGACCAGTCGCAACATCGCTGCCGGAACCGGCAGTAAAGCCGGCCTTCGCAACGAGGCCGCCAGCGTTTTGGCAAACACAACATTCTGAACCGGGTCCGAGGCGACGAGATTGACTGGCCCGCACAACGACTCATGTTGAATCAGAAACAGAATTGCGGCAACAAGGTCATCCAGATGAATCCATGACATCCACTGTTGGCCCGATCCAAGCCTTCCTCCGAGTCCCCATCGAAACAGGGTCAGAAGTTTATCAGCGGCTCCCCCTCCTCGTCCGAGAACAATACCGATGCGGATTCTCAGGACTCGTACTCCCGCCTCAGCCAGCGGGCAGGTCGCCGCCTCCCATTCCTTGCATAACGTTGCCAGGAAATCGGAACCCGGCGTCGTTGTTTCCTTGCAAACATTGTCGCCTTGATCACCATAAAAACCAATCGCCGAAGCCGAAACAAAAATCGATGGCAATACATCGCATTGAAGTAGCGAAGCGACCAGATTTGAAGTGGCGTCAATTCGCGATCGGCGAAGTGATTCCTTTTTGCGATCGTTCCAGCGCCCATCCGCCAGCGATGCTCCCATCAAGTTAATCACCGTTTCGAACTTGTCGGTTGGCTTCAAGTTCATTCGCTCATTTGTCAAATCGCACTCTATGACGGAATCGACCGAATTGCCCAATTGGGCGCGGGCACTGGTCGCGTTTCTCGACACGACGTGAACCGGTCCATCCAGCTTGGTGATCAGGTGTTTTCCGATCCAGCCAGTCCCTCCTGTGACAAGTGTTGACATGGGCCAATGACCTTAAGTGAGTGACTTGTCGGAAGGAGTCGTCAGTAAAAGTCGCTTTCGTTTTTTTGCTTTCACACCAAATGGCAAGTACCACAACCACATGCCCGTGAACCAAAGCGTCAGCAGGACCAGAGCACTTGGCAGGAAAATTCCCAGTTTCGTGACTTCGCCAAAAAAAGAACCGTCATGCAGGCTCTCAATCAAGTCACTTCTGCGGTAGTTCGACGCCAGGACTTGTGCTGTAGCCAAATCAATTTGCAATTCGTGTCGGTTGCGGCACTGAACCTTGACAATCCCATTGTCCGGACGCACATCCAGCCGATCGATATCCTGCCAGGTTGTCACACCGGCATCTGGATGATTTGCGGCAGCGGCCAGGATGTCATCCCATGTAATCGTCAAATCAGAATGACCGGCTGAAACTGTAGCCGGCTGGACCCAGGTTACTTGTTTTTTGACTTGTAGCAACAGACCTGAGCAGACAATCAACAACAACGGAACACAGCAGATGACCGCCCCCCATCGATGCAACTTGCGCGTCCAGTAATTCAAAGATTTGCTCATATCGGTTTCACGCAGAAATGCATCGTGGCCATCCGGTTTGTGTGATTGCAAACCAAGAGTTCTGATTATCCGCAAAAAACAGGATCCTCAACCCCAAAAGAAACTCGTTGGCTAATTTAAATGAATGATTCAGCATAATTGAGTCTGGCGCGGTGCCAAACTACTATGGTGGGGTTAAATCGATTCAAGCGAACCGGGCCGTCGGGCATTATTAACTTTCACTTTGCGGTCGCAACCTGATTTACCAATGAAAGCTACACCAGCCATGCTCCGATCAGCGATTTTATCTGCGATTGTTTTTTCTATTGTCGTACCGGCATCCGATTCATTTGCACAACGCCGCGGACCACGCGTTGCTGGTGAAAATCCGGCCGCAACCGCTCCGGCCAGCAATGCCGCCTCCAAACAGACTTTGGCTGATGATTGGATGTCAACAATTGAATGGCGCTCAATTGGTCCGGCGAATATGAGTGGCCGAATCACATCCATTGCCGTTTATGAAACCGAGCCGCGGATATGGTACATCGCTTCGGCGTCGGGCGGACTCTTGAAAACCGAAAATGGCGGACAATCGTTCGAATACCAGTTTGGCGATCAATCAACGGTTTCGATAGGCGACGTTCAAGTGTGCCAGACCGATCCCAATCTTGTTTGGGTTGGTACTGGTGAAGCCAACCCTCGCAACAGTGTTTCCTGGGGCGATGGCGTCTACAAATCTACCGACGGCGGAAAAACCTGGAAGAACATGGGACTGAAAGATTCTTTTCAAATTGGCAAAATTGCGATCCATCCCAAAAATCCCGATGTCGTTTTTGTTGGCGCACTCGGACGTTTATGGGGCCGCAACGAAGAACGCGGACTTTTTAAAACCACAGACGGTGGAAAAGCCTGGAAAAAAGTCTTGTACGTTAATGATCAAACTGGCGTGATCGATGTCGAAATTCATCCAAAAAACCCGGATATTATGCTCGCTGCAACTTACGAGCGCGAGCGTGATGGCTTTGACGGAAACGATCCCGGAAAAAAATACGGCGAAGGTGCGGGACTGTATCGTTCGACCGACGGTGGCGAAAGTTTTGTCCGGGTAACCGATGGATTGCCCAATTGCAAATTGGGACGGATTGGCCTGGACTGGTTTCGCAAGAACCCGGACTTTGTTTATGCCATCGTCGAGTCAGAAAAAATCGCCGCCGTACCGGCAAATGCCGGCTATGCCGGACTTTCCGGTGAAAATGCCGACGTCGGCGCTAAAATGACCGATGTGGTCGAAGGGAGTCCGGCTGCGAAAGGCGGCTTGCTGAACGGCGATATCGTAATTCAAGTCGAGGGTGATTTTGTTGGTTCATACGACGAATTCCTCGCCGCAATTCGCAAAAACGTCGCTGGCGACGAAGTCAAACTAATTGTGGTTCGAGAACGCAAACAAGTCGACCTCGTTATCACCCTGGGCCAGCGACAAAACACAACCGGCCGCGACGGTAGGCCTCGCAATAGCGAGTTTACCGGAACTCTCGGCGGGCAAGCAGCCAACTTGCAAGGCCAACAAGGTGGCGAAAACGAATCCGATTATGGCGGCATCTATATGTCTGCTGATGCCGGGACGACCTGGAAGCGCATCAATACGCTAAATCCCCGTCCGATGTACTATAGCGAAGTGCGAGTTGATCCATCCAGTCGCGACTTTATGTATGTCCTTGGCACAGAATTGTGGCGCTCAAAAGACAAAGGAGAAACCTTTACCGGCGACGGCGGAAACCGGGTCCACCCGGACAATCACGCTTTGTGGATCGACCCCAAAGATGGACAGCACATGATCGCCGGTTGCGACGGAGGTATCTATGTCACATGGAATCGGATGGACAATTGGGAACACCTTAACAATGTTGCGATCGGCCAATTCTATCACGTTGGTCTCGATCACACCCTGGATTACAAGGTTTACGGAGGATTGCAAGACAACGGCAGTTGGGGTGCGCCTGTTCAGATCGGCGGAAATGGGCCACTCAACACCGATTGGTTTAACGTCGGTGGTGGAGATGGGTTTGTGACTCACGTTGACCCCAATGACTCTGATCAGATCTATTTTGAAAGTCAGAACGGGGCAATGGGACGGATCAATTTGCGTACTGGTGAACGCGGGTTCATTCGGCCGCAGCCACCTCGCGGAACCCAATACCGATTCAACTGGAAGACTCCGTTTATACTTTCACCACACAATTCAACCATCCACTACAGCGCTGGAAATTACGTTTTCCGTTCATTATTCAAAGGTGACAAAGTCCAGGCGATCTCTCCGGATATCGCTAACACGAATCAGGGAACTGGCACTGCCATTTCGGAATCATCAATTACTCCAGGTGTCATCTACGTCGGCACAACCGATGGAGCAGTCTGGATGACACGGGACGGTGGACAAAAATGGGAAGAAGTCTTTGTAAAAATCCAGAAAGACGACAAACCAGCCACAGAACAGGAAAGTGAATCTGGCGGTGGTGGCGGCGGAAGTCAATCTGGCGCTGGTGGCGAATCCGGTGCCAGCGAAGCACAACCAGAATCCGCTGACGCTGGCGAACAGCCAACGGATGCTCCGCCCAGTGGTGAAACGTCGCGCGAATCCGGTCGGCGGCGTCCACGTGATCAACAACGAACGGAACCACCTGCGGGCGAATCGGCGGAGGGCAAAACCGATGTGCCACCCGAAACCGGCGACGACGCTGACAAGCCGAAAGTCGAAACGGAATCCGCTGAATTAGTAAAGGCGGAGCAGGACAAGGAAGAGGAAGCCAAAGTCCTTGCTGCAAAAAAGTCGGCGGATGCTGAAAAGAAAAAAGCTGCTGCCGAAAAACGCGCTGCCAGGCAAAAGGAAGCTGCTGAGAAACGCGCTGAGAAACGTCGGCTGGCGCAATTGGAAAAAGTAAAGAAAGAGGCCGAGGCGGAAGCTGCGAAACGAAAAGATGGCATCGATCCAACCCGGCCCCCGACGACAACAGAAATGCCGGAAACCGGGAAAGCTGATATTGCCAAGGTTTCCGACGAGACCAAACAACTAATTGGCAATTGGCAAGGCAACATGGAGTACGACCAACTTCCCGAAGATCAGCGCTGGATCAAGATGGTTGTTGCAATCCATGATGACGGTAGTCTCACCGGAACATTCACAACACCCAGAAGCGAATCGAAACTTTCCGATTTCGTTTTTAACGAGTCCGGAAATACCATAACCTGGAAAGGAACGAACTCCGTTCAGAATGTAACGTTCAAGGCAGAAATCACCGACGGAAAAAAACTTGCCGGAACCCTCGACATGTCGACGTTTTCTGTGCCTTTCACCCTTGAGAAATCCGCCGAAAAAACAGACAAGCAACCTTCCGATAAGAGCGACGGGAGTGTCCTTACCAGAATTCATCCAACGAATTCTTTTCCAGTGTCATTCGTTGCCTATGTCACTGCCGGCCAACAAGACGATCCGCTTTCCGGAACGTGGAAAGCGAAAATGCTCGGTGATGAAATCCCCGATGGCCAAAACGAATTCGAACTGCAATTGACGCTTGAGGCCGATAACTCCATCAGCGGAAAAGCTGTTTCTCAAATGGGTGAACTGGACGTCTACGAAGGAAACTTTTCAAAAGAATCAGGAAAGTTCACTTGCAAAGTCGCGGATAATGAATCGGGACTCGATGCAACCGTCACCGGGTCCATCGCCAACGGAAAAATGTCCGGGACGATCGAGGCGGCTGGCGGGCAATTCAAGGTTGAATTCGAAGGTGAACGAATCCCGGAAGTGGTAGCCGCCGATGAAAACGAAAAAACGGAGCCCGCTCAGGAAGCAGAACCGGCCGCAGCCGACAAACAGGAAGAATCGAAAAAGCCGGAAACCGTGCAGGAGAAGACTCCTGTCGTTGTCGTTGCTTCCGAAGGCGATTTGATCACCGGAATGTGGGAAGGCCGTTTTATCTCTGATTTTATGCAAGGTGACCGGGCGAAATTCACCATGGCACTGAAAAAATCCGCAGAAGGAAAAATCACCGGCTGGTATGGCACCGGACAGGGAAATGGCGAGATCGAGGAAGGAAAATTTGACGCGGAGAAAAACTCGATACAGTTCATGGGTTCCAGCGAGCGAAGTGAACTCGATTTTTCCGGAACATTGACTGGCGAGCGCTTGGCAGGAACCACCGAGGTTGTCGGTCGGGAATTCTCGTTTGAGTTTGAAGCAAAGCGAACAAGTACAACTTACAGTGAAAGCGAGTCCACCAGCGCCACAGCGCCGGAATCCGCACCCACTGGAACGGGCAAGCCACTGGGTGAACTCGTTCCTGGTCCGCGATGGGTCAGTTCACTGGAAGCATCGAAGCACAGTGCGAGTCGGGTCTACATTACGCTGGACGGGCATCGAAGCAATGACGACGATCCGTACGTCTTTGTCAGTGAGGACTACGGAAAGTCCTGGTCGAGCATTCTGGCAAATGTCCCAAAGTCAGGCGGATCGACGTTGGTTATTCGTGAAGATATTGAGAATCCGGATTTGTTGTTTCTGGGGTGTGAATTCTCGGCATGGGTTTCCATTGATCGAGGCAAGTCATGGACTCGCTTTGCTGGAGGATTGCCGACCGTGGCCGTTCACGATTTCGCCATTCATCCACTTTCGGGCGACGTTGTCGCCGCGACGCATGGACGAAGTCTTTGGGTCGCCGATGTGACTGCGCTTCGAAAACTTCGATCCGAGTTGCTTGACGATGATGCCGCACTTCTTCAACCGGCAAATGTAATTCGTTGGCGCGGACTGAAAAGTTTTGGCGACACAGGTAACAACAGCTTTCGGGGCGCGGCACCCGTGCAACAGGCCGAAATCTACTATTACCTCGGCTCTCGACAACAAAATGTTCGAATCGAAATTCGTGATATCAAAGGCGAGCCGGTGAGATCGTTTGTTGGCGAGTCCACGGCAGGTCTTCACCAGATTCAATGGGACTTGCGCCGCGAATCAACAGAACAAAGCCAGGGTCAAGGACAAAATCCAGGTCGCGGTCAAGGTCAGGGTCCCGGCAGAGGCGAGGGACAGCGCCGCGGAGGTGCCGGCGTTCCGGTTGGCGAATATATTGTCCTTTTGGAAACCGGCGGAAAACAGTTCAGACAAGTTCTCGAAATTCAGTCCGACCCGAATCAGCCGGCATCGGGAGTGGCTGAAGAGGCTTACGAATTTGAGTCCATCTTCTCCGGTTTCGATGAGACGCCTACGGCCATTGAAAAAATTCGTTAGGCATTGCCTTTCGAAAAAACAACCCAATTCAAAATTGACCCCCTTTTTTAGCCTTTAACCGCAAAAAAACGGCGGTTTCTTGTGTCAAGGGCGCAATTGATTCTGTGATTTACTGGAACCATGGTTGCCCTTTATGTTGCATTATCGCCCATTGGCCCCTTAAACCGGTTATCGTGCCCGGAATGCCGATTGTGACGATTTGGAAAAAGTTCCGTATTGGGAAGTACATGCTTGTTACGTAAAAAAAAGTGTTTTAGGATGTCACAGTCAATCGTATCGCATTCCGGCGGTTAGCTCACGTTCCCGGATTCACGATTTGGTTCTTCGCAATAAACTGGGTCGATGTTTCGGGCACGGGACTCATCTGGATTTCGTCATTCGAACCGTCACGGCACGGCCAGGATCGCCGGAGAATGATCAACGGGTTGATCGCGGAATAATTCCGATTATCGTGCGACAATAATTTACGGATTTCAGACCATCGTAAACTCGCTGAGCGAGTGCGGGGTCTTTTCACCAGTACTAGTTTTTTTCTCACCTTGGAGGACTTTTTTATGTCGAAATGTTTGTTTGGTTTTCTGGCTGTGGCATGTCTTGCCGCAGCACCTTCGATCGCCGGTGCCGACAACTGTGGCTGTGGCCAGGTTGTTAGCCCGTGTGGAGATCCTTGTGGGTCTGCAGCAGCTTCCCCTTGTTGCGGTGGTTGCGCTGGCGGATATGTAGACGGTGGTGCGGGCTGTGGATGTGGTTCGACAATTCAATATCAAACCCAAACGGTTTACACCAACGAAATGGCTACGGAAATGCGGACCGTAACCCGAACCCAGTATCGTAACGAAGACCGTACTCGCGAGTACACCACGTATACGCAGGTTCCTGTTACCGATCAGAAAACCCGTACTTACACTGTCATGGTTCCGACCCAACAAAGTCGTACCGAAAATTACACGGTTTGTGTTCCTTTCACCGAAGACATTCAGCAGAACTACACAGTGACCGTTCCCGTTGTTACTCAACAGGAACGACAGTACACCGTTATGGTTCCTTACAATGAGCCTGTCGAACAAACCTATGTGGTTTGTGTGCCTGTTACAGAAATCGTCGAGCAGTCCTACACCGTTTGTGTTCCTCATGTTGACGCCATTGAACAAACGTATATGGTTTCTGTTCCTGTAACTCGCCAGGTCGAGCAGTCGTACACTGTTATGGTTCCATCACAAGTAGCCCGTACCGGAACCCGAATGGTTTCGGAATCATATCAAGAGACCTTGACTCGAACGGTTTGCCGGGACACAGGTCACTTTGAAACCCGGTACACAACCGTTGCTGGTGGCTGCTGCGATACTGGTTGCGGTACCGCTGGCTGTGGTGACAGTTGTGGCAGTAGCTGTGGTAATGGCTGTGGCGGACGATTGTTCCGTCGTGGTTGTGGTCGAAGTTGCGGTGGTGGATGCGGCGGTGCGGTTGCAGCCAACGGCTGCGGTAATGGCTGCGGTGGCGCGGTTGTTGATAGCGGCGCATGCTGTGGTGTTCAACAAGTTGCCTGCCAGGTTTGGGTTCCAAACATGGTTCAGGAACAAGTCCCCTACACCGTAACGCGATGTCGTCAGGTTCCTCAAGAATACAGTTACACCGTAACGGTTTGTAATCCTGAAACCCGTACTCGAACGGTCAACGTTACCGAGTGCAACCAGGAGCAACGAACTCGCACGGTCAACGTTACCCGTTACACCAACGAGACACGTACCCGTTCAGTTCCCGTTACTCGTATGACTCAGGAACAACGCACACGTACCGTTAACGTTTGCCGCACTCGACCTGAAGTTCGTACCCAAACGGTTCCAGTAACCACATGCACTACGGAAAACCGTACTCGTACAGTTACAGTGAATCGTTCTCGTAACGAAACTCGCACCCGCGAAGTTGTTTGCACAGTTATGGTTCCCGAAACCAAAACCGATACTTACAACGTGACAACCTACAAGTGTGAACCTCAAACCCAAACTCAAACCTACACAGTTTGCGTTCCTTACCAGGTTGAAGAACAAGTTCCAGTAACGGTTTGTCATCGTGTTGCCAAAACCATTCAGGTGCCCGTATCAGTACCCAACGGTTGTGGTGGTACGGATTGTGGTAGCTGTGGTGGCGGCTGCGATTCATGCGGCAGCTCCTGTGGCACAAGCAGCGGCTGTGGCTGTGGATCTCGTGCTCGCGTTGCTCGCCGAACCGGCTGCTTCCGTCGTAGTGGCGGTTGCTGCAACTAGTTGAAAACAATCGAATTCTGTTCGATTTTTGGTAGTAAATCGATACGCGTCGCACATTTGAGTGCGACGCGTTTCTTTTTGGACTTTGTCCGGGGAATGGAAATCGTTGTGGTCAAATCAAAAACGGTGGCGAACTCGTGTGATCAGTGGTGTCCGTTCCGCGAACCACACGTTTTATTTTTTGGGTTGGGTGGCCATGCTGGGGCTTTTTGGAAAGGAGCCGTGGGATGGCGAAGATGTTGCGGAGCGTGGAGAAAGAGTCGTACTGGCGGGAGGTGATCGGTCGGCA
>JANNWJ010000075.1:0-10392 GCA_031414755.1 Pirellulaceae bacterium
ATTTGATTCTGACGGTGGTTATGGCGATTCGACATGGACTCCCGTCGATGGGGCGTGGGTGATACGGTCGTCGGCAGTTAACCCGGATGGTCAAACGGGTTCAGCAAACATAACGATTACGCCAGGAGAAAACGGACGCTATGTGATGGCCGGGACCCACCGGATTATCGGTGATGTACTGGAAGATGACTTTGAAATAAGCGTGGTCAAGCAACCGCCAGCGGTCGGCAAATAATCCAGGCTCAATTCAATATTCCAGGCTCACTATGAGGATCATACCTATGACGCTTTCAAAACATTCCCGAATCGTACTTGGGATCTCGCTTTGCCTGATGATCGGACTCCTTTTGCCGACTGACGTTCAGGCCCAGCGCGGAAAAGGGGGGGGTGGAGGAGCAAGGCCTTCCATGGGCAAAGTCGGCGGGGGGGGGGCTCGCCCCAACGTGTCACGACCGAGCGGCGGCAATCGACCAAGTGCCGGACGTCCAAACATGTCGAGGCCAAGTCCATCGCGCCCTTCTTTGGGTAACACCAAAACTCGACCCTCAATGCCAAACCTTGGCGGGGCATCCGGAAATCGTCCATCGATGGGGGGAGCACGACCCTCGTTAGGTGGTGCAGGTGGATCGCCGAACATGACACGACCCTCGAAACGACCTTCCGTTCCTTCGATTGGCGATCGACCCAACGTCAACCGACCTGATTTTCCAACAACTCCAAACCGGCCGTCGGTAAAACCACCGGGCGCGCTAAAACCAACGACTCGTCCGTCAACAGGATTTGGACAAGATCGACCCAATTTTCCTTCGGGAAATAACCGTCCTTCATTGCCGACACCGGGAAACCGGCCCTCCACGTTGCCGGGAATTGCAAATCGTCCCGGTGGCAATGATCGGCCGACATTCGGAGGTCTGAACCGACCGACAACATTGCCCGGGAATTTGAATCGGCCTGGAACCGGTGGTGGAATTCAACGGCCGGGTACCGATGGAAATCGCCCAGGTGGCGCATTCAACCGACCGGCGAATCGCCCGGTCATTGGCGGGAATCGCCCAAACTTCGGCAACAACACGAACATCAATATTGGAAACAACGTGAATGTCGGTAACCAGATCGGAAACCGTTTTCCGAACCGGCCCGCCTGGGATGTCGATCCCGGTTTTTCGCGCCCAGGCTGGGGAATCAATGGCAACGACTGGCACCATCATTGGCACGACAACTGCATTAACCACCATCATGGTTGGTATAACGGATGTTGGGGCGGTCACTGGGGAAGCAGTTGGTACGCGCCCATTGCCTGGGGCGCCGTCGGCTGGGGACTCAACTCCATGACAAGTGGCTGGGGATATGCGAGCTACTACAACCCGTACTATGAAGAAATTCCTGTTGCGCAAGAGATGCCCTATGATTATTCGCAGCCAGTCGTGATCAACAATTACGTTTCATCGGACGCCGATGCACTGGGTAGTGACGAGCAATCGCCTCAAACCAATCCTGAACAGGAACAGGCTCTCACCGCATTTGACGACGGGCTGGCGAAGTTCAAAGCGGGCGACTACGTACAGGCATTGTCCAGTTTCAACAAGGCGCTGGCAAAATTGCCGAACGACGCTGTAGTTCACGAAGTGCGCAGCCTCGCGCTCTTTGCCATCGGGGACTACAAAGCCGCAGCAGCGAGTCTGAATTCGCTGCTTTCCGCTGCGCCCGGTATGGACTGGACAACGATGAGTGGTCTGTACGGGAATGCCGACGACTACAGCGCTCAGTTGCGAAAACTGGAGGAGTTCAGCCGAGCCAATCCCGATGACCCATCGGCGCATTTTGTTCTGGCTTATCATTATCTCGTGACCGGTTCGAAGGATTCGGCGATTGAGGCCTTGCAGGTTGTTGTCAAAAACCAGCCCAGGGACGTGACGGCCAACCGGATGCTCGATGCGATGGTGCCACCGGCTGTGCCGACTGCAACGACACCGGTTCCTCCCGCGCCCGCTGCCGGTGCTTCAACACCCGAGACCGATTTAATCGGCGCCTGGGTTGCCCAGTCGGGCGATACCAAAATCGAGTTTTCCATAGACGAGAACTCGCAATTCACCTGGAAGGCTACCGCGACAGGCCAGGCCCCGGTGGAGCTGAAAGGACAACTGATCGCGGCGGCTGACGGCATAGAGCTGGAAACCGCCGAACAGGGAACGATGGCCGGCTCGGTTACTTCGAATGGGGCTGACGCGTGGCAGTTTGCGATCAGCGGCGCCCCGGCGTCCGATCCCGGCCTGAGTTTCTCGCGGGTCAAATAACTCTTCGACGTTTATAAATTGGCAAACGCCAAGTGCCAAATCGGAACCGGGCTACCATGAAACAAAATGCTATCGTCCTGTCCCTGGGATTTGCCCTGATTGCCGCGCTCCCTTTGTCGGCACAGGAATCGGCCGCGACGGTGACCTTGTTTCAAAATGTTCGGGTGTTCGACGGCAAGAGCAGTGAGCTCTCCACGCCGACCAACCTTTTGGTGCGCGGAAACGAAATTGAAAAAATTTCGGCTGAGCCGATTCCGACCGATCGCCGCGGCGATACGCTGTTGATCGATGGCGCGGGCCGCACACTCATGCCGGGTCTAATCGATGCCCACACGCATCTTATGTTCTCGAACGTTTCGCAACAAATTGCGTTGACTTCGGACATCGGCTTTATCAACGTCGCTGCGGTACGAGCCGCGAACGACATGCTGCAGCGCGGCTTTACCAGTGTCCGCGATCTGGGTGGGCCGATTTTTGGATTGAAACGCGGAATCGACCTGGGTCTCGTACCGGGTCCCCGGATCTGGCCGTCCGGTGCGTTTATTTCGCAATCCGGCGGACACGGGGATTTTCGCCTCCCCAACGATTTTCCCGCTCGGATCGGGGAGTACACGTTCAGCGAGCGGGTCGGAGCGGCGGCGATCGCCGATAGTGCCGATCTCGTTCGCCAACGCGTTCGCGAACAACTGGCACTCGGCGCAACTCAAATAAAACTGATGGCCGGCGGCGGCGTCGCGTCGAGCTACGATCCGCTCGATGTGACCCAATACACGGTTCCCGAATTGCGAGCTGCAGTGGAGGCGGCCGAGAATTGGGGAACCTACGTGACTGTCCATGCCTACACACCGCGCGCGGTTCAACAAGCGATCGAGGCGGGGGTCAAGTGCATCGATCACGGGCAATTGCTGGACGAGGCAACGGCGAAATTGATGGCGGAGAATGGAATGTGGTGGAGCTTGCAACCGTTCACCGATGACATGCCGTCTGCCTTTTCGGAAGGCTCGGCCAACCGTCTAAAGCAACTGGAAATGTTCGGCGGGACCGACATGGCGTATAAGCTGGCTCAGAAATTCAAGATCAAAACCGCGTGGGGGACCGATAACTTGTTTAGCGCTGAAAACGCCACGCGGCAAGGATATCAGCTGGCCAAAATGGTCAAATGGTACACCCCCGCCGAAGCGTTGCGGATGGCAACGGGAGACAACGCCGAGCTGTTGGCGCTGTCGGGAAAACGATCTCCGTATGCCGGCAAAGTTGGTGTCATTGAGGAAGGCGCACTGGCCGATTTATTGCTGGTCGACGGCGACCCGATTGCCGATATCTCATTGGTCGCCGACCCCGCGAAAAATTTCCTTGTCATCATGAAGGATGGGAAGATTTACAAAAACACGTTACGGAACTGATTTCGCGCTCGCTCTTTTCTCCCCTCGGTATTCGCTTAGTAGCACACGGGTGGCAGCCCGTGCGAGTGTCTGTCTCATTCCAGGTGCATCGCGCTCGTCATTCCGTATGTGCCTTCGAGTCGAACTCCCAAGGACCCATAGAATCATTTTGCGGTGTATATCGATTGGCCCTCTTTGATCGTTTCCAAAACTTTGATGTCCATGATCTTGTCCGGATCGATCGTCATGGGGTTTTGGGAAAGGATCACGAAGTCGGCAAGTTTTCCGACTTCGATCGATCCCTTGGAATTTTCTTCCCCGTACTGATACGCGGCGTTGATCGTCAGGGCTTTGAGTGCTTCCGCCATGCTCACGCGCTGATCGGGGCCAATCACTTCGCCGCTGCGAGATTTGCGGGTCACGCACGAGGACAGAATGCGGATCGAATCGGGCAATGCGACCGGAGCGTCGTGATGCGATGTCCAAACCATCTTCCGCTTGACGCAAGAAGCAGCGGGTTCAAGGCGAAACGCTCGCTCCTTACCAAAGATCTCGTCCCGGTGCCAATCGCCCCAATAGTAGGTGTGCATATTGAAGAACGAAGGAATGATCCCCAGTTTTTCCATCTCGTCGAGCTGGTCCTCCCGAACGGCGTGGGCGTGGATCATCACCGGCCGGTTTGCCCGAACTACTTCAGGAGTTCCGGATGCTTTCAGGGCATCGATGAACTGTTCGCAGGCAGCATCACCACTGCAGTGGGCGATGACTTGCCACTCTTTTTCCACGGCTTCCTTGATCATTGGAAAGACCTGTTCGTCGCGATATGTGGGGTAACCCTTGTAATCTGCCGACTGGCCAGGAGGTGGGACCTTATAGGGCTCGGTCAACCACGCAGTTTTTCCTTGCGGTGACCCGTCAAGGCCGAACTTGACCCCACCAACGCGAAAGTGCTCCTTGTAATCCGGGCCATGCCATCGATTTTCGTAAATGTTTTTCGCAATGGACGGATCCGGATAGGCGATGACATCGATTTTGAGCAATCCGCTTGCCGCTGCATCGACGAGTTGTTTCAGATTGTCTTCCGTCGCCCGGCCTTCCTGTGCGGTCGTGAACCCGAATTCCAGGTACGCGAGCTGTCCCTGCTCGATAAAACGCCGTTCGTTTCCCAGCGAAATTTCGGGAATTGCCAACGCCACGAGTGGTTGGATCCAGGCGGTTTCTTCGAGTACTCCGTTGGGCGTCTTTCCGTCCTGTTCGCGTCGAATCAAACCTCCAAGTGGGTCTTGCGACGCGACGGTGATCCCTGCCATTTGAAGAGCGCGACTATTCATAACGCCCAAATGGCCCGATTGGTGGATAATAACCACAGGCTTATCGCTGGAAATCGCGTCCAGATCCTGTCGCGTGGGGTGTCGTTTCTCTTTTAGTTGCGCATCGTCGTACCCAAAGCCAATGATCAATTTCCCCCCGGCAATCCGTTTTGCGGCGTCACTGTCGGCCCAATCTTTGAGCAGGTTTTGCAAACCGCCAATGCTGTCAATCTCTCCGTCCGGTGGTGGCAACAGAATGGCGACAGACCTTTGTAAGCCGGCATTGATTAAATGCCCGTGTGAGTCGATGAACCCCGGCAACAAGGTCTTGCCCTTCAGGTCAATCATGGTTGTGGTATCGCCCTTGAACTTGAGCACTTCATCCCTCTTGCCGACGGCGACTATCTTCCCATCCATCACCGCGACTGCCTCGGCGGTTGGATTCTTGTCGTCGATCGTGAGGACGACACCACCGTGATAGATAACATCCGCGACTTCGTCCGCCAGCGAGTTCTGCGAACTAAACGTCAACGCAATGATCAATGCCGAATAAAGAAAAACCGTTAATTTCATTGGTAAAAAACCTCAATAGGGGGAAACATGTTGCAAGTCGATTTGCGGATTATCGCTTAACGGCCAAAACGCAGAAAGATTTGCAATTCACATTGCGGGTACTCGGGGACGTTCTATCCTTGCGGCCTTTTCAATGACGAGAACCAATTGAAGTACGCCCAGATCGTCATTGTGTCGGCCGACAATTTGCAGTCGCACCGGCATTCCGGATTCAGTAAACGTACAAGGGACAGAAATGGCGGGCAAGCCCGTCAACGTAATTGCGTAACAGCTTTCCATCCATTTCATTTATGTTCGAATTGTCTGGCCGATGATTTGGGCCAGTATTCGGCGGGTCGCTGCGACAGCGAATCAAGGTGTCGCTGGTTGCGAATGGGCTGGTCTGCAAGTTACACTGCAACAGCATGTACTCCAACGCAAGCAACCGGTCAAATTCCGAGGCCATTCCACGATTACATTTGCCATAACTATCGGGCTTCTCTGTAACTTGCTTGTTGCGGCGACATAATTTGTTCTTCCGCCTGTCTGTTGCGCCGACGATAGGGCAACGCATAGCGTCACAACGTCTTATCAAACATCGCAAGTGTTCACAATTGGAAAGTTATAAGCGATGAAAACCAGGCTAAAATTCGTCGTAATGCTTACGGTAGCCAGCTTTGTCATTTGTGCCGCAAAGCCGGCGCCATCCCAGGAATCGTTGGCAGATAGTAATCGAACGGTACTGCCAATGCCGACCCCAGAGTTCAAGGGCAAGATCGGCGCGAACTACAAAGAATCGACGCCGGACTGGAGACCGGCTGAACCGTTGAGCGCGCCCAAGGGAGCGCCGAACGTGATCATGATCGTTCTCGACGATGTCGGGTTCGGACACCTCGGTTGTTACGGCGGGCCTGTTGAGACGCCTACGGCCTGCTCATCGGCCGGAACATCGGCACCGCGGTGGGCCACGAGTACAAGACGCCGTTCGCTTTCACCGGCAAACTCGATAAAGTGACAATCGCGGTTCAGCCTTCGGACAAGTGAATGAATAGAACTTGCAATACCCTCCGCTTGAGCGTAAAACGAAGCACCAATATGAAAACCATACATAGAATCCTGTCAGCCTCGAGCATTGCGCTACTTGTGTTGGTCGCCCACGTACGCATAGCTCAAGAAATCCTGCCGTTTCCACCCGCGCCGTCCGGATCGACAGCGGGGCTTACGATCCAGGATTCCACCTATAAGAAGCGCGTCGAGCCGAAGCGACTGGCCGACGGTGCGCCGAACATCCTTATCATCCTCATGGACGATGTGGGACCGGGGACGCCCTCGACCTATGGCGGCGAAATCAACACGCCGACGCTGGATCGCGTGGCAAAGATGGGCGTGTCGTTCAACCGCTTTCACTCCACGGCGATGTGCTCGCCCACGCGAGCCGCGCTCCTCACCGGGCGGAATCACACGCGCGTCGGCAATGGACAGATCGCGGCGATCGCCAACGACTTCGACGGCTTCAGCGGCACCATCCCGAAGTCCTCGGCCACGGTCGCCGAAGTGCTTAAGAACTACGGCTACAACACCGGTGCCTGGGGAAAATGGCACAACACGCCGGAAGAACAGATCACGAGCAAGGGGCCGTTCGAGTATTGGCCGACCGGCTACGGGTTCGAGTACTTCTACGGCTTCCTCGCGGGCGAGGCTTCGCAGTACGAGCCGACGCTGACCCGCAATACATCCCCGGTCACCGAGCATCTCCCCAAGGGCTACCACCTCACGGATGACATCTCGCAGGATGCGATCACCTGGCTGCGGGAACAGAAGGCGTACGCCCCGGACAAGCCGTTCTTCATGTATTGGGCGCCTGGCGCATCGCACGGTCCGCATCAGGTGATGAAGGAATGGGCTGATAAGTACAAAGGCAAGTTCGACGACGGTTGGGACAAGTATCGCGAACGGGTCTTCGCGCGAGCCAAGGCCAAGGGCTGGATTCCACAAACCGCGCAACTCACGCCGCGCCCCGAATCAATGGCTGCGTGGGATTCCATTCCCGAAGAGGAAAAGCCGTTCCAGCGTCGCCTGATGGAAGTCTTCGCCGGTTTCACTGAGCACGCCGACTACAACGCGGGCCGCGTCATTGATGAAATCGAGCGTCAAGGCAAGCTCGATAACACGCTGATTTTCTACATTTGGGGTGACAACGGCTCTTCCTCTGAAGGGCTGAACGGCACCATCAGCGAGCAGCTTGCGCAGAACGGTATTCCGACCAAGATCTCGCAGCACATCGAGGCGCTTGAGGAACTCGGGGGGCTTGATGCTCTCGGTGGACCGAAAACCGACAACATGTATCATGCTGGGTGGGCCTGGGCGGGCAGCACTCCTTACAAGTCCACCAAGCTCGTCGGAGCCCACTTCGGCGGCACCCGCCAGCCGATGGCCGTCTCATGGCCGAAGCGCATCAAGGCGGACCCGACGGCGCGACCGCAGTTCCATCACGTCATTGATATCGTGCCGACGATCTACGAGTTGACCAAGATCACCCCACCCAAAGTGGTGAACGGATTCGAACAGGATTCTATCGACGGGGTCAGCATGGTCTATGCGTTGGGCGATGCCAAAGCGCCGGGAACGCGGAAGACACAGTTCTTCGACATCATGGCCAGCCGCGGAATTTACCACGACGGTTGGTTCGCGAGCGCACCCGGACCGCGGGAGCCGTGGGTGGGCGGGCTGCCGAAGGGCATCAAGGAATGGTCGCCGCTGACGGACAAGTGGGAGCTTTACAACCTCAATGAAGACTGGAGCCAGGCGAACGATCTCGCCGCCAAGAATCCACGGAAACTCGAAGAGCTGAAACTATTCTTCTTGCTCGAATCCACGAAGAACAAGAACCTGCCCATCGGCGGCGGTTTGTGGTCCACTGCCATGTTTCATCCCGAGGATGCTCCCGCCTCCACTCTCACGGAATGGACCTTCGACACGCCGATCACGCGCATGCCGGAATCCGCCGCGCCCAAGCTCGGCAAGGTGGACAGCCTCGTGACGATGGAGGTGGACGTGCCCGCGAACGCGAACGGCGTGCTGTATGCGCTGGCTGGCTTTTCAGGCGGCCTCACCTGCTATGTAAAAGACGGCTTCCTGTGCTACGAGTTCAACCTGTTCGAGATTCAGCGCACCAAGCTCAAGTCCCAGAACAAGCTGCCGACGGGCAAGGTGAAGATTGAAGTCGAATCAAAACTGGCCGCCAAAATCGGCGGGCCGATGGATGTCACCCTCAAGGTAAATGGCAACGACGTGGCGCAGGGCCAGGTGCCGGCCGCCATCTCGCTCCACTTCACCGGCAACGCGACCTTCGACATCGGCGCCGACCTGGATTCCCCCGTCTCGCTCGACTACTTCGATCAAGCTCCGTTCCCCTTCAACGGCACAATCGGCGCGACGAAGATCACCTATCCCAGGAAGTAGGAACCCTTGATGAAAACAAAGCTCTCATTGCTCGCCATTCTGTGCTGCCTTGTCCCTGCGGCATTCGCTGCAGCGCAAGACGATGGCTCTGTTTTACCCTTCCCGCCGACTCCTTCCGCCAGCAAGGCGGGGCCGACGCTGCAAGAGTCCGTGCACAAACGTCGCGTCGAGCCGGATCGTTTGCCCGCAGGCGCGCCGAACGTACTGATCGTGCTGATTGACGACGTCGGATTCGGCGTGCCGGACACGTTCGGCGGATTCGCCCACACACCGACGCTTTCCAGGCTCCGCGACGAAGGGATTTGCTACAACCGTTTTCACACAACCGCGATCTGCTCTCCGACTCGCGCCGCGCTCCTCACCGGACGCAATATGCATCGCGTCGGCAGTGGCACCATTGCCGAACGCGCGGTGGATTGGGATGGGTATAGCGGCGTCATGCCGAAGACTTCGGCGACGGTGGCCGAGGTCCTGCATCACTACGGCTACAGGACGTCCGCTTTCGGCAAGTGGCACAACTCGCCCGCCGACCAGACCACGGCGATGGGTCCTTTCGACAAGTGGCCCACGGGCTATGGATTCGACTACTTCTACGGCTTCATCGCCGGAGAAACGTCGCAGTGGGAGCCGCGGCTTGTGGAGAACACGACGGCCATCGAGCCGCCACACGACGAGACGTATCACCTCACCGAGGACATGGCCGACAAGGCCATCGCGTGGCTGAAGAAGCATCGCGCCTTCTCGCCCGACAAACCGTTCCTGATGTATTGGGCGCCTGGCGCGGCGCATGGTCCGCACCACATTTTCCCAAAGTGGGCCGACAAATACAAAGGCCAGTTTGACGACGGCTGGGACGCGCTGCGCGAGAAAACTTTCAATCGCCAAAAGGAGCTCGGCTGGATCCCCGCAAACGCGGAACTTACGCCTCGCGACGAGAGGATGGCCGCCTGGACGGACATCCCCGCATCCGAACGAGCGTTCCAGACACGCCTCATGGAAATCTTTGCCGGCTTCGTCGAACACACCGACGCCCAGGTCGGCAAGGTTGTTGATTTCCTCGATCAGACCGGGCAGCGCGAGAACACCATCATCCTTTACATTTGGGGCGACAACGGTTCCTCGTCCGAAGGCCAGAAAGGATCGATCAGCGAACTGCTCGCGCAAAACATGATTCCCAACACGGTCGAACAGCAAATAAAGGCCCTCAATGAACTCGGGGGTCTGAAGGCGCTCGGCAGCCCGAGCACCGATAACATGTATCACGCGGGCTGGGCCTGGGCCGGCAGCACCCCGTTCCGTTCCACGAAGCTTGTTGCCGCCCACTTTGGCGGCACCCGCAACCCGCTCGTGGTTTCCTGGCCCAAAGGCATTAAACCGGACAAGACGCCGCGC
>JANNWJ010000076.1:0-156674 GCA_031414755.1 Pirellulaceae bacterium
CGCATTTTGACCAGGTGTGCCTTGCGCGGATCAATCGTTTCGAGCTTCGATAATGCTTCGTCCAAAGCCAGTAATTCGTCGGATGTCTCGTCGTTGGCCGCGATATCGTAAAGCTCTTGCCGGACGAATTGGCCCCCCCCCTTTAACGCCTGTTTGTGCCGGGCTTGATCGATCAGGATGCGCCGCATGGCTTCGGCGGCCGCCGCAAAGAAGTGGCCTCGATTCTCCCAGTTTTGTTGATCGGCAGCACTGGAACCGAGTAGTCGAATGTAGGCTTCGTGAACCAGCGCGGTAGCTTGCAGGGTTTGCCCTGGTTGTTCCCCAGCCAGTTTGTTGGCCGCCAATTTCCGCAATTCGTTGTAAACAACAGGCAACAATTCCGCCGCCGCTGATTTGTTACCAGCCTGGAGTGCAGCGAGGATTTGTGTCACATCATTCAAGTGATTGAAAAGGGGTAGAACATTGGACGGGCCATTTATTCACCGGCAAAAGTCGTCCCGGATTTCATCATCGTCCCGATCCTCGCCAGAATCAAAGTTGAGATGGAAAGAAAAACCAAAAAACAGTTAATGCCGCACAACTGAGCGCGCAAATGACCGCTGGATTCCAGGAACTGGAACGCGATTCCCCAGGACTTGAATCGCCACCATGTTCGAAAAGTTTCGACAGGATTCGCAAATAATAGACTGCACCCAATACGGCATTCGCCGCCATCAAAATGGCCATAATCCGAAATTCAACCCGGTCCGTGGCAATCGTCGCAAGGAACAACTGCAGCTTGGCCCAAAAACCAGCGGTCAACGGCAGACCAATGAAACTGGTCAATGAAATGGCCAATGCAAAAGCCGTCCACGGCCGGCGAAAAACCAGGCCTTGCAAGTCTTCAATCCGTTCCACATTCTGATTGGCCTTTTGCAGTGAAACCAAAACTGCCACGATACCGATCGTCATGGCCGAATACGCTAACAAGTAGGAAAACAAAGGCTTACTTGACATGCCCCCGGCCAGAATTGCCGCAAGACCCAACAACAAGTAACCGGAATTTGCGATGCTGGAATGGGCGATCAGGCGTTTCAACTCCGTTTGCACAAATGCCATGATGTTGCCAATAAACATCGTGAGCGTTGCCAGGCCCAGCAAGGGCCACATCAAAAAACCTGTCATCCTGGAATCAAATACGTCTCCGCCGAATAATCGCACCAAAGTCAGTATGCCCGCCAGTTTTGGAACAACGGCCAACATCGCCACGAGGTTCAAATTCGTTCCGGCAAAGACATCCGAGGCATAAAAATGAAACGGTGCCGCAGTAATCCTGAATGCGACGCCACACAAGACCAACATAACGGCCACCAGCGCCAGCAAATCCTGTTGGCCAATCAATCGGGCTTGAATGACCGACAACTCCGTCGTCCCGGCGATTCCAAACAGGTAGCTCAGACCCAACAGGAAAAAACACGACGCAAATGCGCTGAGTGTGAAATACTTAAGCATTGCTTCCCAGCCGCGATTGTCGGTTGCCGCCAGCGCCAACAAGATGTACGTCGGGATGCTGATCAGCTCCAGAGCAAGGAACAAAACGGTCAAGTCGTTCGCTCCGCCAGCGAACATAAGGCCCGAAAGAACCAGCGAAAGGCATCCATAATGCTCCGCAGCGTTATTGGCAGCCACATGCCGCCAACCACCCAGCACCAGCAATGCACCACTCAGCAACACCAGGAATTCTGCCGAATCCGAAACGGAATCCCAAACAAACAACCCATGCCGGGAGATCGGATCCCGCACCAAATACAGGCGGACAAGAGCGGCAATTCCGATCAGCAACAGGCAGGCAAGGCTCCAGACATTTTGTCGGGCCGCCGTACTTTTGAACCAGTGTTTGGGAGCAATTGCACCACTCACCAACAGCACGCAACCGCCGACCAGCATAACCGCAGCCGGCGCAATGGGATTCATCATGGCCCCAAGTTGTTCGGACAAGTCAACCATTGTCGTCTTTCGTTGTGGACTCGCCAGCATTTTCAACAGAATGCGGATCCTCCAGTTGCCGATAGACTGCCGCAATCGCCGCCGCATCGCGGCTAAAAACAGGCATGATCGTCATCGGGCGTACCCCCAAAAGGCAACAGATCATTGCAATAGTCAATAACCAGCCTGTTTCGGCTGCGGAAAGTTCCGGCGAGGATTTTGTCATGGATTTTTCCCCGGAAGCCTTGCCCATCATTACATGTTGAACAACTTTCAAGGCGTACCAGGCACCCAACAAACCTCCCGTCGCCCCGATGGCCGTCAGGAAAAATGAATAATGAGAAATCCCGATCATCGTCAGGAGTTCACCAACAAAGTTATTGAGTCCCGGCAAGCCTGTTCCGGCGAGCGTAAAAAATATCAACAGCGTCGCCAATCGTGGCGATTGACTGGCCAATCCCTGATACTTGTGATCAATTGCCAGCTCACCATGTCGGCTGACCAAAATGGCATAAATCAAAAACATGGCGCTAGTGGTTAATCCGTGGTTGATCATCTGCATCATCGAACCGGCCAAACCGATTTCGTGGAGCGAGAACATCCCCACTGCAATGAAACCCACGTGACTCAGACTTGCGTAGGCCAGAACCAGAATCAGTCTCCGTTGTGATAGCGCCGCAAATGCGCCGTAAACAATTGCCAACGTGCCCAACCCTGCCAACAAAGGGCGGCCAAATTCCAAACACGTGATGGGCATGAGTGGCAATCCAACCCGGAAAAACCCGAAAATTCCAAGCTTCACCACCACTGCCGCCAACAATGCGGCTGTTGTCGGGTGGGCAGCAAGATAGGTTCCAGGTAGCCAGGTATGAACCGGCAAGATCGCCATCTTGATGCCGAAGCCAAACACAACGAGCCAAAAAATCCATTGCTGCGACGGGCTTTCCGCAAACATTCCCAACTCGGTCACCCGCAGCGACATTGCTTGCGAAAGTTCTGGAATCGAAATGGTAAATTCACCAGCGCTGGAATGCGCCGCTGCGTAACCCAACAGCGCCACTACAAGCGGAATGCTCCCGGCGATCGTAAAAATCAGGAACTGTCTTGCCGCCACCCAGCTCTGCGATCCCCCCCAGAGGCCGATCAATAAGAACAAGGGCAAGAGCGTGGCTTCAAAAAAAACATAAAATGAGATCAAGTCCATCGCCAGAAAAACGCCCAGCATCGCTCCTTCCGTCCATAACAACAAGGCAAAATGCCAGGCGGCCAGATATTCAATCTGGCGAGTGGCCACTAACATGACTCCCAGTGTGATCAAGGCCGTTAGCACGCACATGGACGAGCCCAGGCCATCCGCCCCCAGTTCGCAATGCAAATTGATCTGACTGTCGCCACGACCCGTCGGAATCGCAACCTGAAACCAGTCCGGTTTCCAGCGCAAAAGTGGATCAATGGTCGATTGGGTATGTGAATCCCTGGCAATCGAAAGTGATTTGTCGGCCTGCCATACAAGGACCATTAAAACAACGGATGTCGCTAAAGTCAGAACTGCGATCGATAGCGCATGAAATCGCGCCAGTCCAGCCGAATGTCGTGCCGCCAACAATGGCAAAAACCCGCCAACCATTGGCAATGCAATTAGAATCCACAAAAAATGCGCCATGCCATGATCTTTGTAAAACGATTATTTCCAGACGGCCCACAAAATTAAAACAATGGCACCGAACACCATCGAGCCGGAATACAAAGCGAGCGAGCCGTTTTGCAAAAGGCGAATTTGCCGACCGCCTGCCGTAATTACATCGCCAATCGATTCCACCAGATAATGTAAAAACGTTTCTGCAATGCCAACGAGTCTTGCCAGTGACTCCAGGGGTTGCACAAAGGTCGCAGAAAACACGGCGTCAATAAAATTCATCGGATCCCTGCTCTCAACAAACTTGTCCCGTTTTGCATGCGTCGCCGGATGCTGGTTCAGCCGTGCCGCATCGCGAGCCACCCACCGCCAGCCAAGCCATGTTCCGAAACAGGACACCAAAATTGCGATTACCGCCAACCACCAGGGTGCGTGAGCATGTAAATGTTCCATTTCTTCGGGCACCAGATAGCGGGTTATTCCGTTGGTTGGCCACAACAACAATCCCGCAACAACGCATCCAACTGCCAGTATCATCATCGGAATGAGCATTACGTTGCCCGCTTCATGAGGATGTTGGTCAGCCATAGCGCCAAACTTTTCTGCACCCCAAAACGTTCGAAAATAGGCGCGAGAAATATAGATTGCTGTCAAGAATGCTCCGGCCAGTCCGATCAGCCAAAGCGACTGAAATATTCCTCCTGGTCCATTCGTTCCGCTGGCGGCGTAGGCCACACCGAGAATCGCGTCCTTGCTCCAAAATCCGGCCAACGGTGGCAATCCGGCAAGGGCAATACCGCCAATCGCAAAACAGGCATGCGTCCACGGCAAGGTACGTCTCAACCCCGAAAAGTGCCGCATATCAATATCATCCCCCATCGCGTGCATCACATTGCCAGCCGCCAAAAAAAGCAACGCTTTGAAAAAGGCATGCGTTAACAAGTGAAACAATGCCACGATAATCGCAATGGACTGAAGTTCGTGCCGTGCCGCACAACCGAGACCCATGAACATAAACCCCAACTGACTGACTGTTGAGAACGCCAGCATTCGCTTGAGGTCATGTTGAAACAGCGCAAGAACGGCCGCCAGTATCGCGGTGATCGCGCCCAAAACCGCTGTCCCCATCAACACGTCTGGTGTCGCGCTTAGCAGCGGCATCATTCGTGCCACCAGATAAACACCTGCCGTCACCATCGTTGCAGCGTGTATCAAAGCGCTCACCGGCGTCGGACCAGCCATCGCATCGGGCAACCAGACAAATAGCGGGAACTGGGCACTCTTGCCGATCGCTCCCAACAAGATCATCCAGCCAATGAAATCAAGCAGCGCCGGATTGACTCGTGCCAGTTCATTAACCGAAGCAAAAATGACATCCATGTTTAAACGATCGAGGCCGCCGGGAACCGGCAAACTTGTGGTA
Organism: Pirellulaceae bacterium; assembly: GCA_031414755.1. Classification (GTDB taxonomy): domain Bacteria; phylum Planctomycetota; class Planctomycetia; order Pirellulales; family Pirellulaceae; genus CAJQPP01. The sequence continues at coordinate 5,025 of JANNWJ010000076.1, forward strand.
CCCATCGCGTACCACAACAACAGGATTCCCAACAGCAAACCGCAATCGGCGATTCGGTTAACCAGAAATGCCTTCGTTGCCGCTTTCGCCGCCGCTTCCCTGGAATACCAGAAACCAATCAAGAGGTAGCTGCAAGCGCCGACACCTTCCCAAAAAAAATACAACATCAGGATATTGCGGGCCAGTACCAGCATCACCATCGAAAATACAAACGCCGAAAAAATCGCAAAGTATCGCGCATAACCGCCGTCACCGCGCATGTATCCGACCGAATAAACCGCTACAAGAAAACTGATCGGCGCTACCACCGCCAACATCAAGCCAGCCAGGGAATCAACGCGCAAACCAAAATCTGCAACAAACGGACCTGTCGAAATCCAGCAAAAGCCTTCGATGGATCGAGCAGTTGCAGCGCCTGCCAACGACCAACTTGCCGCGATTGCCAATCCCGCTGTCAGGGCCATCCCCGCAAGGGCCGGAATGTATGCCATTCGGGTTCCGATCCCGGTGATCGATATAATCGAACAGATTATCGCAGCCAACAATGAGCTCAGCGGAATTGCCCAAATAAGTTCATCAATCATTCGACGCGCGCTCCGTTTCGAGCGTGTCATCAGCCCGGATCGAATTGGCGATCTCCGGCGGAGTGACTGGACTGGGGAAATCCATGGGGTCGAGACCTGCTGTTGTCAATCGCGGAAAATCCATCGGCGTCGGGACAAATCCGAGCTGGCCTGGCGTCGCGCCGTCGTAAGGATGCGACGTCTCTCCCAAAGCGTTCCATACCTGAAAGTCCAGCGAACGAATGCGGCGGTACAGTGAGACAATCAGGGTCAATGCGAGTGCTGCTTCACATGCCGCCACTGTCAGTACAAAGATGGCCATGATCTGACCCTGATAATTTTGGTGTAGCCGCGAAAAAGCCACAAAGTTCACACTTACCGCTGCCAACATCAACTCCAGTGAAATGAAAACGAGGATCAGGCTGCGTCGCGTCAAAAACCCCAACAAGCCCAACGCAAACAGGGCGGCACCAGCCACAAGTACATGTTCCGTCAAAATATTCATTCGTTGCGTCCTGCACTTTCAACAGTCGGGGATGACCCCGGTTTTTGTAGCGAAACCGCTATCGCCCCGACGGCGGACAATGTCAACAGCGCTCCGGCCATCTCGACCGCAAACAGATAATCCGTAAACATTGACCGGCCCAGGCCACGAGTGTTCCCTGGATTTTCGCTCGTCCGCTCGTTGCTCATGGCCCGATACTCCGGTCCCGAAAAAGCTGTTTGTCCGGGAACCTGAACTGCGTGAATCAGGACAGCAAGAAAAATTGACGTCAATACAACCGACAAAATGGGCGCGGTCAGCCGCACATCGTAATACGTCAAATCCGATTGCTGGGCGTACATCAGTACAAACAGGAAAACGATGATTGTCGCACCTGCGTATACGATCAACATGGCCGCCCCAATGAATGGGGAAGACTGCAAAAAAAACAACCCGCACGTTGACAAAATCGTCGTCGCAAATCCCAATGCTGCGTGAACGGGATCGCGAAATACCAATAGCCCGATGCCGCCGGCGGTTGCCAGACCGGCAAACGCCAGAAACAGGTAGTGGTTCAATTCATGCGGAGCACGCAAAAAAGCAATCACTCCCGCTGCCAACACAATGCAACTTCCCATAATCACCTGACGACGCGATCGGATCATGCCGACTTGCAGTAGTATCGTGCCCCATGCAATCAAGGCGACGGCAACAATCGATGGCCAATCCCAATCCGAAAGGTTCCGGGGATCGATCTGCGCGACAATAAATTCAATCACTTGATTTCCTCCGACGCCATGCCCAGTTCTCCGCGATGTGTGCGAACAGGATCCTTGGGCGATTTCGATGTTTCGTCAAAAACCTGAAGCAGTTTTTCCTTGTCGTAGATCATTTCTTCCCGCGATGATCCGGTGAGATCGTAGATGGATGTCAATTCGATTGCGTCAACCGGACAAGCTTCTTCGCACATGCCACAATAAATACAACGCAATTCGTCGATGACAAACGTCGCTGGATATTTGTCCCGGTCCGCCCACTGCGGATCGTCACGCGGTGCCGGAGCTGCCTCGATCGTGATGCAAAACGCCGGGCAAGCTGTCTGGCAAAGAAAACAGGCCACGCATTTCACATTTCCCTTGTCATCCCGGTTCAGGCGGTGAACACCACGGTAATTCGGCGGCAAAGTCGGCTCGACTTCCGGGTACTCCCGGGTCGAACGGGGTGCGAAGATATGCGAAATCGTCGTTTTCAATCCTTCGACAATAGCCGGGAAATAAAGTGACTGGGCTATGGTGATTTTTGGATCGTCGGCCCATTTGATTTTTTTCTCCCGTTTTGACATGGTTAATTCCCCACTCCAATTACGACGTCGTGAGCCATCTGTGCGCGACGGGCGACGGCGCTTCTGGCTCGGCCCACATTGATCCAGCCAGCGGCAAAAACCAGCGTCGTCGATACCACGGCGAGAGTCCACAACGGCCAACCGAAAGACATCGCCAGGACCACGCCGAAGAAATTCAATAGTCCCAGAGGGATCATTCCCTTCCATGCCAGACCCATCAATTGATCAAAACGGAATCGCGGCAGTGTCCACCGCAACAACATAATGAAAAATATGACCGCCATGACCTTGGCATACACCACAAAAAATCGCAACAAAAACCCGATGAAACCCCACTCGGACTGGCTTTCAAGACCGGGGAAATGCCACCCGCCAAAAAACAATAACACCGTTAAAATGCTGACAGTGACCACGTGGATGTTTTCCGCCAGGAAAAACATCACGAATTTGATTCCGCTGTATTCCGTATGAAATCCGCCGACCAGTTCCTGTTCGCATTCAGGCAAATCAAACGGCAACCGATTGGTCTCCGCCAGGGCACTCACGAAAAAAAGAATCGCACCCAGCGGTTGCCACCAGATATTCCAGCCAAACCAGCCTGAAGATTGATGGTGGACAATCGTCTCTATGTTCAGCGTGCCCGAAGTGGCAACAACACCTAGTACCGATAGACCCAGCGGTATCTCGTAACTCAGAAACTGGGCACATGACCGAACCGCGCCGTACAAACTGTATTTGTTATTCGATGCCCAGCCACCGAGGATAATGCCGTAAGCAGAAAGGCTTGCGATGGAGAACAGGAACATTAATCCCGTATCTATATGTGGCGCTATAATGTACCGGACACCATCCCCGGAATTCAGGGGGACCGGTCCAAATGGAACGACACACAAGGCGAATGTCGCAGTAAAGACGCTGATGGCCGGTGCCACGAAATAAACACCGCGATTGACATGGTCCGGAATCACCTGCTCCTTGAGCATAATCTTGACTGCGTCGGCAATTGCCTGAAACGCACCGGCAGGCCCGACCCGGTTTGGCCCGACCCGGTCCTGCACCCATGCAGCAATCTTCCGTTCCAGAAAGGTCATATACAATGCCGCGATCGGCATGACCGCAATTACAATTATGATGGCAAGTAGCGATGGCCACGTGTTCATCCATGTCATGAGCCAGCTCCTGTACTTCCGCTCGATCCGTTGGCCACAGCAGCCTTCGTTTCGGACAAACGAACCGAATCTGTCAAGGAAATTCCGTTGGGCTCAAGCGTTTCATTTGCGAATCGGGCAAACGCCTTGATTGTCGCAGCCATCTCACGACGAACCGAGACTGGATCAAACAACCCCTCGCGTTCGGCCAACTCCCAAAAAATTCGCCCATCGGGTCGCGCCTGACCAGGAGACCTGATCGCCGGTCGAATTGCCTGAACCAGTCCGGAGTGATTGACGAAACTGCCGTTGCGTTCAGCAAAACTTCCTCCGGGAATGACAATCTGGGCGCGTTCGCTCAACAGCGAAGGGAAAATGTCCTGGACCACAAGCAGCGTGACACTTTGAAACGCACTGTTAAAGTCCGCTGTCACCCATGTTTCCGGGTAACCCCCTGTCATGATTGCCGTATCCCATTCGTTGCGTTTTGCGCGCACGATGACTTCATCAAGACCCAGCCCAGGACGCTGGAAATGATCAATGACCCATGCGACTCCGGCGCGATTGGGGCACTTCTCCGAACGAATGGTGAATCGTGCCTTATCCGCTGGTGCTGATGAGCCGTTAGGGAATTTCGGGTAATAATCATTTTCACCAACCACAGGGATTGGACCCATCGCCAAATTTGACCGGGGGCTGATTTTTCGAAGGAATGTTGCGAGTAAAAATGCCTCTTCAACGGTCATGAATGGTGAAAACAAGGCAATGGATCGCTCGGGCGTTTTGCCGATGCGTTCACGCAACAAGCGGCGCAGCGTATCCATTGTGTGAGGCCACTTGTCATCAAAACTCAAGTCATCAGCCCGCGAACAAACGACATCGCGTGGTATTATTTCTGAGGCAATTCCTCGCAGCAACGGCTGAGTCAGCCTGCGTTCATCGTGTATGTACTTGAAGCCAAACCGACCGTCATCGCACATGAAGTGCCCTTGAGCCAGGGGATTTTCCCGCGGTCGCAACCGATAGATTTGCTGTTCGTTTTGGTCGATGGAGATGCTGCAGCCAGTGCTGCAACCGGGACAAACGCTGTTTTGAGACTTGAGCCACCAGACCCGTTTCGAATACAAAAAGTCCTTGCTGCACAGCGCTCCGACCGGACACAAGTCAACAACGTTTCCCGCCAGCTTGTCGTTGCACCCATGCCCGGGAAACACGTCGATCTCTTCCGTGCTTCCCCGTTGAATGATTTGCAATTCCGCGCCGCCTGATACCTCGCGTGTAAACCTGACGCAGCGGGTACACATGACGCATCGATCGGTGAACAAGGCGATTTGCTGGCCAATGTGGTACTTGTCCTTCCGCTGAATTTTGGGCTCCTGCAAGCGGCTTTTTTCGTTTCCAAATTTGTGCGAATAGTCTTGCAGGTAACATTCGCCTGCCTGATCGCAAATCGAACAATCCAGGGGATGGTTCAGCAGCAGTTGTTCGAGTGTCATCGCCTGCGTTTTTCGGACTATCTCGGAGTCCGTGCGGACGATGATGCCGGGTTTGGCAGGCAACTGGCAAGCGGGCTGAAGTCTCTGGTCGAAATTTACCGTCCCGTCATCCTGACGTTGGCCAACTTCGACCAGACACATGCGGCAACTGGCTACAACAGTCAAATCCGGATGCCAGCAATAGAAGGGTATTTCGACACCGGCCCGTCGCGCAGCCTGAATCAAATTGTCGCCAGGCATGGCGTCGACTGTTTTTCCATTGACTTCAAGAGTTGCCACCGTCTTGTCCCAATACTTCAATGACTACTGACCAAATCACTGGCTTGGACACAATGCCCGCCGGCAATCCAGGCTTCAAACTCGTCGCGAAACTTGGCCATGCAATTGCGAACCGGCCAGGCTGCACCATCGGCCAGTCCACAGATCGTTGTTCCAGGAATCGTCCCCATCGAGTGGGCGATTTCCAACAGCAAATCCAGATCACGCAGTTGACCCTTGCCAGCACGAATCCTCGCCAGGATATTTGTCGACCAGGCAGTTCCTTCACGACAGGGAGTACATTGACCGCAGGACTCATGCGAGAAAAATCGGCATGAGTTATACAACACGTCAACCATGCTGGTTTGATCGTCGATTACAATCACAGCCGCTGTCCCCAGTCCCAGACATCCTGCCCGAATCGGTCCCGCAAAATCCAGTGGCGTGTCCAGTTCATTGGCTGACAGGAACCCCATACTTATGCCACCGGGGACAATTGCTTTGGCAGTGCGATTTTTCCAAACGCCACCCGCATGATTGTCAATCAATTCCCGCGCCGTAATTCCCATGGGCAATTCCACAATTCCCGGCCGGTTCACATGCCCGCAAACGGTATACAATTTTGGCCCGTAACTTCCTGCGTCGCGCGGATTGTCCGGATCTTTGGGAATGCCCATCGACCGAAACCATTCGACGCCACGGTCAACAATGTGAACGACACAAGCCAGAGTTTCGACATTGTTGACCACAGTCGGTTTGCCAAATGCCCCTTCAACAGCCGGAAAAGGGGGCTTTATTCTTGGCCAGGCACGCTTGCCTTCCAGACTTTCAATCAGCCCCGTTTCTTCTCCGCAAATGTAAGCTCCGGCACCGCGATGAACAAAAATGTCCAAATTGAATCCCGATCCAAGGATGTTCTTGCCCAGGAGTTTCGCCGAGTACAACTCGGCGATCGCCTGTTCCAGGATTCGGTAACAAAGGCCATATTCGTAACGCAGGTAAAAATAAGCTCGTTCCGCGCCAGTGGCATAACAGGCGATTATGATTCCTTCGAGGACCTGATGGGGATCGCACTCGATCAGGATCCGGTTGTTAAAGGTCCCCGGTTCGCTTTCGTCGCCGTTTATACACAAATAGGTTGGTCCAGTCCGGGCTTGGGGCAAAAATGACCATTTCAGTCCACATGGAAAACCTGCCCCCCCTCGCCCGCGCAGCCCTGACTCCCTGATCATTGAAACCAGTTCTTCGGGGCGCATCAAAAACGCTTTCCGTAGCGCCTGTCCGCCACCGTCGGCCAGGTAAGTTTCAAGTTGTTCGCTGTTGGGTCGCCCCATCCTTCGTAACAAAACTGGCTCGAATTCGTCACTCATTTCGATCCCTCAGACAGGGTCGCCAGTGTTGTTTCAGCAGCATTCAATACGAGCATGTCATCGACAAGCAGACAGGGTGCACCATCACAACCCCCCAAACACTCAGCGCTCTCAATCGTCAATTCACCATCCGAAGTTGTTTCGCCCGGGCGCACCTGAAACCGCCGACAGGCCTCTGCCAGCAATTCCTCACCGCCTCGCAACATGCAAGGCAGACTGCGGCAAAACCAGACGCGTTTATGACCCAAGGGCCGCGTTTCATCCCGAAAGAATCCGTAAAACGAAAGGGTATCGTGAACTTGAGCCGGCGACAGCTCAAGCATTTCAGCGAGTTCCACCACCGCCTTGCTCGATACGCAACGGGCAGATTGCTGGATCAGATGAAGTGCTGGCAACGTAACGGCCTGTCTGGACGGATAACGATCCATCAACCCGGTTATCTCGTCACGAATTTCCTGTGACAATTCGCTCATCGATCCAGCTCCGCTGCAATGACATTCAAACTTCCCAAAACCGCAACGACGTCGCTGAGCATGCAGCCTCGAATCATCTTCGGAAACAACGCGAAATGAAGTAACGACGGCGGTCGTGTCCGCGCCCGATAGGCGCGAAAATCGCCGTCCGACACGAGGTAATAGCCGAGTTCACCGTTAGGGGACTCCGTTGCGGCATACACCGATTCGCGCGGCACGCTCGCCTGGCGATTGGGCATAAAAGCCTCGAAATGATGGATCAGCCCTTCAATGGATCGATAAACTTCGGACTTGTCTGGCGAAGCGATTTTTCCCATCCCCTCGGCATAGATTGGACCGGCGGGAATTGACTCGATCGCCTGGGAGATGATCTTGGCGCTCTCCGTCATTTCAAGCATGCGAACATGAAACCGGGCAAAACAATCACCGGACTGACTGCAAATCACATCAAAGTCAAAATCGTCGTAACTCAAATAAGGCTCATCACGTCGCAAGTCACGTGTGACGCCGCTGGCACGAGCGACCGGACCCGTCGCGCCACCGGAAATCGCGTCGGCTCGGGTCAACATTCCGATTCCCTGGGTCCGCTCGATAAAAATGCGGTTTTTCATTACCAGCCGGGAAATGTCGGTGTGGGCTTTGTGGAATACCTTGATGAATTCACGGACTCGCTGGACCCACTCGTCAGTCACATCCGACAACAATCCTCCTACACGTGTGAAACTGGTGTGAAACCGTTGACCCGTTGCCATTTCACAAATATCGTAGATTTTTTCGCGTTCATTGAAAGCGTACATGAACGCAGTCGCCCCTCCCAAATCGAGTATGCAGGTTCCGATACACAACATGTGATCATGAATTCGCATCAATTCGGCCAGGATCGTTCGAATGTATTTGCACCGCGGCGTCAACTCGATCCCCATCAACATCTCGACCGAATGATGCCAGGCAATTTCATTGGCCAGCGGCGAAATATAATTCATCCGGTCAACAATCGTCACATACTGGTTGAAGTCCAGTACTTCGCCCAATTTTTCAAATCCGCTGTGCAGATAGCCAATATCCGGTTCAGCGTCGAGTACTTTCTCGCCATCCAGGGTCAGGATCAATCTCAGCGTTGTGTGAGTTGCCGGATGTTGTGGCCCAAAATTCAAAGTCCAGATTGCGTCTTGCTCGCCAGATGGGTCATCGCGATCAACCAGCTCCAGGGGCATTTAACTTGTCCTCTTCGATTCGTCGACTTTTTGCAAATCGGGCAGGTCGTTCAACTTTGTGCCCGCGTATAAACCGGAAAATTATGTCGCTCACCCCGACCCTTTACCGGATAATCACGCCGCATCGGGAAGGCCGTGAACTGCTCCGGCAACAACAATCGTTTCAAATTGGGGTGCCCGTCAAACCTGATTCCGAACATGTCGAAAATCTCGCGCTCCATCCAGTTCGCCGACTGCCACAAATCACACACGCTTGGCAATTCCAGGTCGGGTTCGTTCAACCAGGTTTTGACGATAATTCGCGTTGCTGTTTCCGTCGATAACAGGCAATAAACCACTTCAAACCGATCCCTGGCGTCCGGATACTCCAGCAAATCGACCGCCGTTTCATCAATAAGCATGTCAAAACCGAGAGTGCGTAGATAACTCAATATCTGCTTGACCGCGCTGGCGTTGATCCCCAACCGCAATTGACCGCGAAATTCTGACCACGACAGGCTGACCGCCGGAAACGCTCCGGAAACGGAGTTCTTTATCTGTTCAAATTCCATCGGGATTTTCACTTTCAAAGTACGCGGACATCTTCGTCAAGGATTGCCGGTTCCGGCAAAATCGCAATCCATCGGCAGGTTTTTCAATGCAGCGGATTGTATTTCGGATCCAGCAACGGCAATCCGTTTCGCTCTCGCATTCGCCGGATTTCGTCTTCATCGAATCGGGGTGGGCCTTCTGGAATGATCCGTAAACCAAATTCCTTGCCGGAAAATGTGCCACGATCCTTGATCTTTTGTTGCAAATCCATGACCGAACGAATCAGTTGTTCGGGACGTGGTGGACAACCAGGTACGTAAACATCGACTGGAAGGAAACGGTCAACCCCCTGGACAACCGCATACGTATCAAACACTCCACCCGTGCAGGCACAGGCACCCATGGAGATACACCACTTCGGTTCAGGCATCTGAAGCCAAATTCGCTGAAGTACCGGGAGCATTTTCATCACCACCCGACCGGCAACAATCATCAAGTCACATTGGCGGGGTGTAAACCGCATCACTTCCGAACCAAACCGCGAAAGATCATGTCGACTTGCCGCAGTCGACATCAACTCAATTCCGCAACAGGCTGTCGCAAATGGCATTGGCCATAAACTGTTCGCTCGAGCCCAATTCGCAACCGCATCCAGCCGGGTCAAAAGCACACTGTCTCCCAACTGTTTTACTTGTCCCGCCATTCAAAGACTCCTTTGCGCCAGGCATAAGCGTAAGCCAATCCCATCGTTGCCAACAATGTTGTTACGACCAACGCAACTGACGCTCGTTCTCCCTGGGGAATGCCGTCGGTCGATCCAATTGCCACTGCCCAGGGATACAAATACAAAAACTCAACGTCGAACACGATGAACAAGATTGCAATCAGGTAAAACTGGACGCTCAACGGCTTGCGAGCATCATCCTCCGGATCCATTCCGGATTCGTAGGGCATATTCTTGACCCGGGTTGGTTTGTGTGGCGCAATGAAATGCGGAAGACACAATGTGACAACAACAAACCCGAGCACCGCGACGAGATAAAGCAACAACGGCAAATACTGGCTCATGAATATCACCCAACAAAATCGCTTGTGAATTTTTTCACAAGGTGTTGATTATCCAGTATTTTGCCTTGCTTGTCAGCACCGTATCCAGGTCTTGATGCTAAATCCCTAATTGGGCCAATTGGGCCAATTCGGCCAATTCGAAAAATTGGGCCAATTCGACTAGATCAGCGTCAATTCGTAATATTTAGGTTAGCCGTTTTGGCGATTGCCACGGTTCCGACAAAAAAACCGGGACTAGCGCCCAAACGGCTGATTTTCCTGACCTCAATTCTGAATCCATTCCAACGGGCCAGCCACTGATCAAGGCAAATCAGATATTGATTTTGACGTCATTGTTTATTTGCAGTCAGTAACACTTTGCCAACTGTATAAATGACCAAAAGCAGCACAGAAGAAATCGAAAGTGTCATGAATATCCAGCCACCGGTCGTCATTTTGTTTCCCTTACATAATCCCAGGTTATTGACTCGAACAAATTCGAACGTTGCCGTCAGTTCCCTTACTCGTCCAACTTTGAATATCGGCCTTCTGCCTCCCATCGGCGGCCGGCGAAGTAGACCATAATCCAAAGCATTACCAACGTGCCCAATACAATCAGAATGGAAATTCTTTGTACGAAGTTGTCGGGTTTCATGATGTCATTAATCCGTTCGAAAAACGCACTGGATTTCCCATCTCCGGACGGCGCGAACAAATATCCGGCAAGTATCGCGATGAGGTAGGCCGGGGTGACGTACTTGAGCACAAACTGCACAAAGTTTGGCACACGGAGTTGCGCTCCATTGTCCAATTCCGCTTTCCCGCGTGCGGTGCCGAGAACCCAGCCGTACATAATTGCCTGGACCAGCGCCAAAATCACGATACAGAATTCACCCGCCCAAAAATCAATCGTGTCCAGGGCGGAAAGTCCTTTGGAATAGTAGACGACAAACAGTGTTCCCACACTGGAAACGGTAAACAACAAAGCCGTGGCCTTGAATTTGTCCAGCCCCAGGCCTTCTTTCAGAAATGCGTTTACCGGCTGCAACATCGAGAGGCTGCTGGTAATTGCCGCCAGGAAAAGCATGAAGAACCAGAGGAACCCGAATAGTTGGCCGCCAGGCATCATGGCAAATACGTTGGGTAACGCCGCAAATCCAAGACTGAACGAGCTTCCAACTGCGACAACCGTCCCCATCGTGGCACCGATAAAAATAAACGCTGCCGGCAATGTTATCATTCCACCCAAACAAACTTCAAAAAACTCGTTGACACTGCTGGCCGTAATTGCACTGAGTGCGATATCGTCTTTGGGTTTGACGTAACTGGCATAATTGATAATCACTCCAAATCCAACGGAGAGTGTAAAGAAAATCTGACCGGCAGCCGCCAGCCATGTCGCCGGTTTAAGTAACGCCTCGGGCTGGGGATTCCACATATAACCCAGGCCATTAACGACGTTTTGATCGACAAGATTCGGGTCAGGCGTTCCCAGCGTCAGCACGCGAACGAGCACACAAACAGCGCAAACGGCCATCACCGGAATTGCGATGTTGCAGAATTTCTCGATGCCACCACTAAGGCCTCGATAGACGAGATAGAAATTCAGCGCAAACGTAATCAGAATAAATATGAGCGTTTGCGATATTCCACCGGCGAACAGGGCACCATCACTACCCTGGCCTGTGTACTGTTCGAAATGTTGTTTGTACCCGGCGGGATCGATCCCATTCATTAACGATTCCGATCCGATTGCATATTGCCAGGCGTAACCCAGGCACCAGGCCTCGATCACGATATAGTAAAAATAGACTCCCAGTGGAATCAGTAACGCCAGCGCTCCCAAATACTTGGAAAGTGGGTGGCGCCAAATGACACTAAAAACTCCCGGTGCCGAGTTAAATCCTTTCCGCCCTCCGTATCGGCCCATCGACCATTCGGCCCAACACAAGGGAATGCCCAATAACAACAATGCGACAAAGTACGGGATCATAAAAGCCCCGCCGCCGTTCTCAGCAGCCTTGCCCGGGAATCGCAAGAAGTTTCCCAAGCCGACCGCCGACCCGGCGACAGCCATAATCACTCCGATCCGTGATCCCCATTGTTCTTTGGTCGACATAGCGTCCCCTACCTTGCCTGCGTTGAAGTTGCCTGATTTGCCTTGGTGTTTTGGACTCGAGTATCCTAATCAAACCCCTTTCAATTTGCATGCACCCGATTTCACAAAAATTGCCAGTTTCGTCAGAGGTTCGATCAAGCGCAACGTGAATTCGAGGAACCTTGTCGATTAAAGCGTTTGGGCAATCGGTGACCGGGCTGCGTCAACATCAAAAAGTTTGTGCCAGGGGTCGGTGCCAGGGGTCGGGAGTCATTTGTGCACCAGAACCCGAACGGCCGTTCCGGCAAATGACTCCCGACCCTTTACCATCTCTGGATCGAAGGCGTGCTGGCGAGAAAGAAAGCGCTTGGTTTGTGAAAACCTCAAGCTGGTAGACCCTTTTCGCAATGTCGTCAGCCAACGATGTTGTTGACTCATTCGAGTTCGCGACTCTTGTTGATTGCCTGGGAACAAACTGGGCGTATCTTCGGCCTCCGGCTGTATGGGTGCTCCGAGTTCAACTTGCACTGATTTTTCTTCTTCCCCTCGACGAAAAAGTATCGTCACGGTATCGCCCGCATAGTATTTGGCAAGTACGTTTCGCAGTTCCGCCACGTTCGGCAAGTCCTGATCGTCCAGCTTCAGCAGCACATCGTCTTTTTGAAACTCCGATTTGGATGCAGCCGAACCTGCAATGATTTCTGTAATTCGAATCCCGCCGTCGCCGGCAGCATCGTCGGAATTTTCCGATTGAATTCCGAAAAACGCCCTTTGGATATGAATGCCCTTGCTCATTCGTTCGATAAAAGTCTCGGCACCTGCAAGGGGAATCGCAAAGCCAATTCCCGAATCGTACCATTCCACTCCGGAAGCCAGTTCCTGCCCCTCACCGGACATCGGTACGCAAACACCCAACATCTTCCCCTCGATATCGATTAACGGCCCGCCATAGTTGGCCGGGCTGATATTGGCATCTGTTTGAATCGCCTTGCCACCCACACGATTCACGGCACTGACAATTCCCATTGAAATTGCCGGACTGCTGTCGCCGTAGCCCACCCCAACCGAGATCGCCCACTGGCCGACACGAACATCCGGGACAGGCACCATTTCCGGCACTGGCAAGCCGCTGACCCCTTCGATGCGCAACAAACAAATCCTGCGAGAATCGTCGCGACCCAGAACATTGGCGACACGACGCTCCCCATCATTTGTAATCACTGTAATCGCGTTGGGTTGATTGATAAAGTTAAACGAACTCGTAACCACAAGTCCGTCGGGTGAAATAATAACACCGGTTGTGTTTCCTTCACCTCGTTGACGAATCCCGCCAATGCGACCCGACAATGTGCTTGACCCTCCAAACGATTCAATAGTCACCAGACATGGCTGGATTTTTTCGGCAGCAGCGCGGAAAGCGCGAGGAGTCAAGCGCAGACCTTTTTTAAGAGCTTCCGGGTCGACAGGGCTGGCCAAACCATCCGACTCCCTGTCCTGCGATTGCAAACGGGCAATATCTGCAAAGACCCCGGTCATCAGAAAAAAACAAACCGCCATTGCCGCTGGTCGTGAGATCTGTGGAATTCGGTCAAATCGGGTATCGGATACGTTCATTGATCGACTTTTGCGGCAGGCAACAGGGGAACGCGAATAAGCGAGTTTCCGCGTTTGACTACGATGATGACTTCTTCGCCAATAAAGACTTTTTTCCTGACTTCATCGTACTCGCGGATCGTACCAATTTTTGTGCCACCCAATGACACGATCAAATCGTCGGGGCGCAGTTCTACCAAATCAGCGCTGGAACCCTTGACGACCCGATCAATGTACGCGGGTGATAATGGGCCGCCGAATCGAAAGACTTCAATCCCCAAGTCACCTGGCATCCGGTCCGCCAACAACTCGGGTGCCGCCGACTCCAGAGTGTCGTCAACGAACCGCTTCAGCAATTCGACGGGCACGGCATAATTCAGTCGTGTATTCGTTTCGGAACTGTTGATCACTCGCCCGATAGCCCCGACGAGTTGACCGCGATCCGTGACGACCGCGCCACCTCCTGCTCCCGGGTTACTGGTGATGGCATCGATCAATACCAATGGTCCTTGATAGGCACTATCGCGCTTTCCAGGTTCCGCTTCGATCGATGAACGGAGCGAGATAATGCCAAGGTTGACAGACATTGGCTCGACCCCGTCGGCCACCTTGAATGCATTGCTCAAGGTGACTACCCAATCCCCCTTGTCGCCAACAGGCTCGCTTGACAGGTCAAAAAAATCGGGCGTTGCCAGGTCAACTTTCAAAAGTGCCAGTTGCATTTCACGGTTCCTTCTCAAAACCGTTGCCGGCACCTGGGTTCCGTTGGGTAGAGTTACCCGGGTATTCGTTCCATCGAGAAAAACACCTTGAATTGTCAAAATCAATCCGTCGTCGGAAACAATAACACCGCTGGCAAATCCCTCGACTCGACCGGCAGTAGCACCATAAACCTTGACCATCCGTTTTTGCGCAAACTGAATCGCTTCGTCAAAGGCACCATTCAGGTGCCCCTGAGCGATCAATGCCCGGTTGGGAATCGCAATCAGCAGGATCAATCCCATCCAGCGGGCGAAGGTCAGGCAATTGCCAATCCCGGTCATTTGGTGACCTCGACGATTCCCTGAAAAGTTCCTTCCATTGGCAGGTCGACAATTTCACAGGAAGTGGCCTGGGCCGTCCAAACGGGCCGTTCATCAAGTCCATTGACGCAAGTCCGTGTCCAGGGAATCATCAACCCCTCGCACGACTGCCAGTTCGAAAAGGTAATGCCGCCGGCAGCCCGGCAATCGCGATCGCTGGAGATTTTTCGTATCAGCGAATGAGTTGCTGCATCATTGGTGTCAGGATTGTCGATTCGATTATTGCCCAACTCCCCCAGCCAGCAATATAACCAGTCATCTTTTTCATCCAGAAACATGACGCGACTCGATAGCTGTCCAAGAGCCTTGTCTCCTCCATCAAGGATCGGTCGACCAAATCTCCCCAAAAACTCCGGGCTCAGGGGACCAGCCATTCCGACAGCCTGAATCAATGAAGGGTTGGTTTTGGTCTCGATCAAGGTCAAGTCCTTTCTTAGACCGTTGTCCAATTTCCAGAACGAATCACCGTCAAACCCGGCGACAAATATTTCGCCATTGAGTGTCTGCTCAATCCGAAACCGCCCATCGCGCGCCAGTATGATCGATTGTTCCCCTGAAATTTTCGTATCGACCTGAATCGTGTCAGTGATTCGCCAATATCTGTTCGTGGCTTCCATGGATACATCCAACGTCTGACCGCTCCATTGTGCAATGAGCTTGTCAACGAATTGCCGATTTAACTGTTCGTTGACGACCATCCCTGGTTCACTCAGCAAATACTGTTTCAATCGCTCAGCGGATTGCTCGGTTGGCGATTTTGGCTCATCCGGAGTGCCGGTTTCATCCGGTTTTTCACTGTCGGGATTCTCATCCGGCACGTCATTCGGCGGTTCCTTTTCGCCGGGCGGCGCGTCTGGTCCCTCGTCAGCGTTTTCATCGGCACTAAAATTGTATGGCAAGCCAAACAAGCGAACATTGATTTGCAACTCGCGCCCGTCGCTTTTTCGAACGACCAGCGATGCCGGCCAATCTTCAGGAAACGTACAAATCAGGTTTTTAAACTGGTTTGCGTACCGGATTGCACGACCTTCGAATTCAAGCAACTCGTCGCCGATTTCCAGGCCGGCCGTCGCCACTGGCGCATCGAGATTCAGGGTCGAGCAAACGACTTTGCCATCGCGATCTGTAAAACCAGCGTCGAGTGTTCCATGTTCAACAAGTTTTGTGGCAAGCAAGTCGGGAATAAAGTACTTGATTTGATTTGCGCAGATGGCGTATCCGAGACCGACATTAACGCGACCCCGGTCCTGAAAACTTCCCCGACCGTTAATTCCAATGACTTCGCCATTCATGTTGAACAGCGGCCCACCCGAGTTGCCGGGATTGATGGAACTGTCGACTTGAATGCAATTGCCGTATACCAGTTGGTTGCTGCCGGCACCTTCCTGAAAGCGCTCAACACCTGAAACAACTCCCAGCGTAACCGTCGGAACCTGATCGTGTGCCAGCAAAAACGGATTTCCCATGGCCAGCGCCCAGTCGCCAATGCGAACAAGATCGGAGTCGCCGAGAGGTGAATACGGAAACGAATCGAGTCCTTTCAGCTTGATGATGGCGACGTCCCCACCCGGATCCGTTCCGATCAAATCCCATTCGTATAAAACACCGTCGTTCAGTCCACCAAGCCCCGTCATTCCGGCCCCGGCAATAACGTGATGGTTGGTCAAGGCAATTCCTGACGGGTCGATAATCACTCCCGATCCTCCCCCTTGCCTGTCATGTCCGTAGATGCAGACAACACTTCCGATGACTTGCTCAATCACTTTTTGTCGCTGAATTTCGACGGCCCGAACCATCGCCATTTCGGCGGCGGATAAATCGTCATCGTCATTGGCCGGCTGAATCAGTCCCGTCGGTGACGATTGAACGAGCGCGACGGCCGATGACGAAGCCAACTGGAAAACCATACCAATCGCCAGAAGCACACTGGTTCTTGTGAAAGTCCGCATCGGCCGATCCGTCGCCATAAGTCCTTGTCACTTTCTTATACTTATTTGTTCGTGAACTGAAAAAGTGCCCACTTGTCGCGGGCTTGAATTCGGGTCGCGACACTTATTGTTGCGCTTTTACGAATCGCACGTCGGCCCAATCAACATGGTCACCCATGTCCAGTTGTCGACCACTTCGCACAACCAGCGTAATCCGCTTCATTCCATCGATCGATACGTCCAATGAAACCGGGTCGCCACGGCCCGTTATTTCGGACGACCACAACTCGATGTCGTCCCCCAAAACACTGACTTCGCAATCTCCATTCCCGTTTGTTTCCGCATCGACTCCAACGGTACCAACCAGTCGCTGGAAACCTCTTGAGTTCTCAAACTCGATTCGACTGGCCGAGCGGATGCCAATTCCCTTGTTGTACAACCGGGTTTCCCCGGACGAATTCCATACAAGCGTCATGGGATTTCCATCCGCGCTGGAATCATTGCGTGCTTCGAAGGGCAAGGTTGCCAATGGCGAATAATCCTGACTCAACGGCTCCAAATCCGAAAGCCACACAAAGGATGACGATGACAGCGATATCGAAACTACATGATTCCATGGAATCTCGAGTTTGGTTGCGGCTGGCAGCTCGATCGACAATTTGCCAGCCAAAAGTCCACGCACCACTCCGTTTATCGAACCTCCATCGAGCAGTTGCACCAGGGCGATTGGCCCCTCTGGCATCTGCGGCTTCAGGTCCGCTGAAATAAAGGCCACGACTTTTGAAATTGATATCGGTCGGCTGCTTCCCTGGTAATTCAACATCAATCGTTCACCGTCGATCGACTCAATCAGTCCGGAAACCAGTTGCTGACTCTGTCCTGACTCGACAATGACATGATCCTGTTCCACTGACCGGTCTTTCATGGCAAGATCAAACCGGGATCGATCGGCATCTCGGGTCAACAACACTCCGGAAACATTGTCTGGTGCAAGCTCCACCATGCCCCAATTTGTTTTCACCTGAAACCGTTCGGCCGCGAACTCGATGGTCGTTGCCGGCAGGCTTCCTCCGGAGGCCATAAATACCAGTATTGGTGAATTCGAAACGGCAACGCGGTGCCCCGTTTCGATCAACATCAAATCAGCCAATGCAATGTTCATACCATCGCAGCGCAATTGCCCGTCGCTAATCTCGTTGACCTGCAGACTCAATCGCTGCCCCCCAGCCGTAACGACCTGGATCGGATTTGACGCCGCTGGTTTTTGCGCGACCAATGGAGAAGCAGCGATTGTCAACCAACACAAACCCGCCAACAAAAACCGTCGAAAAACCATGGGGGAATCACCAACCAAAAAGTCTCGTTTCTTCAACTAAAAAAGGGCGGCTTTCGCACGAAACGAACGCTGCCCTGATATTATTCTGCATCCGCTGTGTTAAAACCACTCCGGCAGACGATTTCCGGTGGTTTACACCACCGGCTGATATTCTGTCGGCCCGCCGGGCCTGGAAAATCTGCCGTTCATTGCCATTCTTGTCTGGCAACTTGCGCGCCGACTCCAATCTGGGAGTGCCGTTCATGGACGGCATCTATTTCTTTTTTCCTACCACGATGGGCCTACTCGTTTAGGCAAATAACCAATTTGTTTTGTGAATGCTCAATTGCATATTTCCCACGCAGGATTTCGAGTTCCTTTATCGATTCGGGGTCCTCGACCCCGGCACATCCCAGACTAACCAAGGACGAGTTGTTAAAGAGAAGGGCAACTACAGAAGTGACAAGGGATGTGTTAAGAAGTATTCCGAAAAACAAACGGAAGGCTAACATGGCGATGTTCTCCCTGGTCGCAATGTAACGAATGATATTTCAGGCCAACTGCCGCCGATGGCGTTCCGTATCCGCAACATCGGGACTCCAAAATCAAATCATTCGTAAGAATATTTTTCGGCGGGCAATCCAACATTAGAATCCGCAAAGGTTTCGTCAACGGACGACAAGAAATCCGCGAGATGTTCTATGAAAACCCCATGAATCAAACCAACTGCCATCCCACAACAGCCTATTTTTCGCCTTTTACTTCGTTGCCGGAAATTGTCTCGTAATACTTTTCTACAACGTTTCGGTAGCGGGATGGCAATTTCTGCTTGATGGCATTATTGGCCGCATCGCGACTCCGTTCACGCAATCGGCTCCAGGGACTGGCTGGTCCATCGTCAAATGTTCGTTTGACCGTTCCGTTCGGGTTGTTGCTCGAGCCCCCCTGATTGGACTTCCCTTCCTTGTCCGACTTGTTGTCCTTTTCGCCCTGTTGCTGGCTCTCTTCCTGTTTTTCGGTGTTTCCCTTGCCACTGCAATTCGAGCACTCTTTCTTTTCCTCTTCCTGAATCATCGTTTGCAACATTGTCACAATATTTTTTTGCTGACCCTGGGTCGCGTCATCGGTATTTTCGATTTGCAGCCGACGATGGGAATAGTCCATTCGCTGCATCACATCCTCGAGACTCCCTTCCTGAATGGCCTTGATCGTTTGCAACTGTCGCCAGGCGGCAACTCGCAAACGCTCGGGCGCATCCGGGTACTGATCAAGGAAACCGGAAAACGACTGAATGGCCCGCTGGTTCTCCAGCAGGTTGGCCTGCGCGACACCGGCGAAATACAAGGCAGCCCCCGCATGCATTGTGTAACGGCCAAGGTCACCCGACAGTCGTTCAAGGATCGGAATCGCTTCCTCGTGCCGTTGCAAGTTCATCAGTATCCTCGCCAGAAAAAACGATGAATCGGCTGCAAGGAATGGGTCTTCGGATTCCAAAAAGGGACCAAACGCACCCAGGGCCTTGCGGGCTTGTTCCGCATCGTCAGATTGGGAGGCAAGGATCGCTTTATCATACTCCGGGTAGATTCGGGCCAGACCGGAGGTGATCGCTTCGATTTGCGAGTACTCGTCGGCGGTCATTTCCCTGACCATTGACTTGATTTCATCGCGCGTTGCCGCATCGATCGAATCGAGCTGGTCGACATGCACCAGGAAATTGTCAACGACATCGCGCCCGGTATCGTCGGCGAAAGCTTTGCCGGAGAAAACGGACACTGCGACAGAAATCGCGATTGCCAACGCCCAGGTCAAGTCCTTCATGAGTGGTTCCTTTTCAAGCGCCCGTTAAACCAGTTGTGTGAAGCTGATTGACATGACATTGTTTTTCAATTGCATGGCGCCTCAATGGGCCGACAAGTGCAACTGACACGAAACATTATTGTTTTTCCATAATTCGCATCATCATTTCGACGATGTCTGCCTGGCGGACCCGGATATTGTCCAGTTCTCCCAGAAGTCCCTGTTCAAGTGTATCGCTGCCGCGGATCAAGTCAAATTGTTGAGTCAGCCGATTTACCCGCAATTGTGCCGACCTGAGCATTTTAAGCTCGGCGGACTTGCGAAGCAAAGGCTGATTTCCACCACCGCCGCCCCCCCCGCCGCCACTGCCAGCCGAATCCTGACGGCTTTTCTTCAATGCTTCCATTAATTCCTCCAGACTGAGTTCGATTTCTCGCTGCACCATTTGCGTGATCAGACCCGTTTGTTCCGATTCCAGCATTTGCGCCACCCGCTCGAGGTCATCAAGAATGACCTGCACCATTTCCGGGAAGACGATACTCGTGCCATCTTCGAGGAGCAGATCGTATGCCTGGCGCCCCAATTCGCTGATCTCCCTTTCCTGACTGCTTAGTCGCATCGTGCCCAAAACATCCCGGCGACGAACGCGATTCAAGTAGACTTTTTTCTCGTCGATATCGATGGTAACAAGTGAAGCAATTTGTTGCCGAGCCAGCATCTCCCTGAATCGGGCTTCGAGCCTCGCGAGCTTTTCTTCGCGTGTCTCTTCGCGCAATTGATCCAGACGTTCCTCAATTTCGCGAAGTGCTTTTTCAAGCTCTTCGACTGACTTTTGTTGTTGTCGCGAAGCTCCCTGTGGTTCCTCGTCGTTCAGGTCGTCGGAAGCGTTCTGCATCGCTTTCTGAGCGCGCTGAACACTCTGTTGCCCCGGTTGCCCCGGCTTTCCTGCCCCTCCTTCCTTGCCATCTTTTCCCTCAGCGGATTCGCTGGGCTTCGGAGCCTGCTCCATGTCACGGGACAAATCGGCAGTCTTGCTTTCCGTTTTCTGTTGCTTGCGCGCCATCTCCTTGAACGCCTCGGGGGGGAGTGACGCGATTCGACGTTCCTCTTTCTTGAGTTCGCCAAGAGCGTTGCTCAAGTCGTCCAGAGCTTTTTCCTCGGCCCGTTTCGCATCGACCGGCTTGCCATCGGCAAGATCCTGTTCAGCCTGTTTTTGATTCCTTGCGGCACTTTCCAGTGGCTGTTCCCCTGGTTGCTTCGGTTGCTCTCCGTCTGGCTTGGGATTCTCCGACTCCCCGCTTTCCGGTTCACCACTCTTCGACTCTCCACTCTTCGACTCTCCACTCTTCTCGACGGGCAGTTCCCCGGGGGGCGATTCAACCGCTTCAGCCCCCGCAATTTCCTTTGCCAGCTCTTCCGTTTGTTGGCGGACTTCGAATTGCTCGTTGGCGACGCGATCCAGTGCTTGCAATCCCGCATTGCCTTGTGCTTCGGTTTGGTCCAACACCTCTTGTTGTTTTTTGAGCAGTTCCTCGATTGCAGCGATCTGCCCGGCCAGCTTCTTGAGTGTAACATCCTTGTTTGCGACCTTTTCCGTCTCGCGGTTTTGCAGCTGTTCCTCGCTTTTGATCTTCGAAAGTTCGTCTTTCCATTTTTGCAGCTTGTCGATCTCCTGCTGCCTGGTCATCGTTTCTTCCTTGTCATTGAGGAGCAATCGCACCAGTTGATCGAGTTTGATGATCACCAGGTCCAGTTCCGCTTCGGCTTGCTGGAACCGGCTTTGATCCAGCAAGTCGGTGATTTCGCCCATCTTTACGGCGATCAAGTCTCGTTTGGCCTGTTGCAAGGCTTCGACGAGGCGCTGGGCGCGCTCGGGTTCCTTGCTTTCAAGTTTATGAGCAATGATTTCGAACCGCGTTTCGAGTTCCGCCATCTTGCGTTCAATCAGACGTTGGCGTTCCCCAAGTTCCGATCGGCGCGAATCATCGTCTTGAGCGCGAACCACTGTCGCAATGGTTGCCATCAGCAGGGCAATCGCAATCAAGTAAACCGCTTTTTTCATGGCAATCCTCCTAGGTCAGACGAGAGACTATATCCCGTCATCGGCACTTTTTTCCACTTTGTCGGGGTCATTGTCGGACGTATCATCGGGCGGTTGATCATCAAAAACATCTTCGGTATTGGCTTTCTCAATTTGTTCGCGTGCCATTTCACGCAACCGGTTCTCGCGGTCCTTGATTTCGATGGCAAGATTGACCACTTCCTGATAAGTTTCCGAATCTTCCATGGCCAACAAAATCTTTCGCATCCCCTCGATGATCGCGGTTTGATGATCAGCCGTCGCAGTTAGTCCGGTCGCAAGTTCTTTGTGATCACCTGTCGTACGGGATGCCTGCTCCAGCAACTGGGATGCTTCGACAATCGAGGTTGAGTCCAGTTTGCGTATGGGTTCGATAATCCGCTCGTGAAACCGGACTTCGATCGAGCGGGAAGAGTCAATTTCCGATTCCGCTTCGTCGAGTCGATTATTTTTTACTTCCACCAGGTACTCTTCAAAGCGATCGGCAACGGCGGAGATGTTTGTACCGACAAGTTTTTGACGGCGTTGCCATCCCAACATGTCTTCGGCAATCGAGTTGTCGTCAATTTCGGGATTCGGCTCACCAAGCAATGCGGCCAGGGCTCGCAAGTCCACTTGCATCTCTTCCTGGCTTTTCAGAATGAGTTCAAATATCTTTCGCTGTTCGATTTCGCGCCGAAGCAGATCGGCGCGCAGTTCATCTTCGGTAACAACCCGCAAAAGGAACTTGCGCGATTCACCCACTCCCGGACCGGTTAGCGTGTTGTTGTCCGTAGCCGAAACCGCCAGATTCAAGCCAACACCCGCCGGAATCTGTAATGGCTCGAGGTCGAGCACATCCACGGTTTTGATTTCTGTCGAGCCGATCAAGGCAGCCGTTTCGCTCCCCAACGTCGACAAATCGATCGAACCGGATTGGGGAACGGAGCCCGGCGTATCGCTCGACCAGTCGTAAACAAATTCCACTTTTTGGATCGAATATTCATCGGCCGCATTCCAGAGCACTGGTACCCTGACGCGAGAAACGACCATACCGCTAATACCCAACAACGATGCGCTGGTTCGGGGGGGTCGATCGGGGCGGGTTGTCACGGTAAAAACTGCCGGTCGACTTGAACGCAATCCGGATTCGTCCGCCAGATCAAACAAGTACTTGCCACCAACGAATTGCCTGGCCGGTACAGTCAGGGAATACCGTCCGTCAGCGTCGGCCTGGAGGGACCATTGTTGTTCAGCCTGTCGCAACACCGCTTCGCTCAGCGGTTTGTTGGCAACGGCTGATACCTGCAAGGCACTCCCTTCGAGAATCGAATAGGGCCCCCCCCCAGGAGGAAGCACTTCCCGTTTGACACCGGTGTATTCGGGCGGGATCGCAGTGAGGTCCAGCTCGGACCACATCGGGGAGTCCACCAGATTGACTTGAACCCACTCTGTCGTATCGTCGCCACCGATGGCACGAAAACGAAACTCTCGCAATATGTCGCGAAATACAAGCATGTGTTCCCGATCGTCAAGTTTACCGGTGCGTCGCATCTTTTGCTGCGTTCGCGTATTGCCGTCATCGAACTCGATGGAAACCTCAACATCGGAAATCCTGCTTTCCTGTTTCACTTCTACAAACTGCCGGTAGTCTTCACCGCGCGGCAATACCAGTACGCCATCGGAAACACCGACGAGTTGCAGTTGCGTATTTCGGGGCCATTGATCATCGGACAACAAGATGTTTCGATTGAACCAGGTCCGCCACAAATCCGTGCTGGAAACCGCAAAACCGATGCCGATCATGGCCATCAGGCATGCCAGCAACAAGATCAGATTTCGGCCCAGCAAGCCTGCGTCAATTGTACGATTGAAGTCAATCGATTCGGCCATTTGCGAACCACGGCGAATCGTTTCATCGACAAGGGAGTCAGCGTAACCTCGACTGGCCAAATGTTGTCGTTCGCGTGAGAACTGGACCGTACTAATCAGACTCTCACCCAGCGACTTGTTTTGTTGTTCCACTTGCAGAACCAGCGCGTCGTCGCCAACCTTGCGAGAAAGCGGACGAAGCAAGCGGCGGAATGCCACCAGTAACACAACACCGACTATCACCCACAATACGATTACGCGCTGGGCAACGTCCATTTTGAAAACGCGGTCGATCATCAAGTCCAGCAGGACCAGGCCGACAATCACGGCGAGTATCCGCGAAAATCCGTCCACAAGTACGAAGCGTTTGATTCGCCTGCGCAGTTGCTGCAGCCGCTGTCCGATCGCTTGCGGAACTGGTTCGTTGGTGGTTTGGCGGGATGGAGTCAATGTCGCCATGTCTTTTTTACGGGAGGTTCGGAGAAAACGGATTTCTGTTACAGGAGTTTGTACTTTTTTCGAACGGCCCATTCGATGGTCAACAACAGGAATGGAAGGAGGAAAGTCAAAAAGCGAATGCGGCGGTTCATGTCCCAAAGGGGTTTGGGTGGACTGCTGTATTCCGTTGTGGTATCCAGTCGGGGAACAAGTTCCTCAAGCTGGTCCAGTTGAGCGAGGCTGAGGTATTTGCCTCCGGAAGCTTCGGCGATTTCCCGCAAGAGCTTTTCGTTCAACCAGTAGGCCCGCGATTCGATGCCTGGTGCCTGAACTCGATAGGAAACCGGCTCAATGCCGCTTTCGGTATCCGCTCCCGGCAAATTGACAACTACCTGAAACGCTCCGGTCTTGTGCGCCACGAATCGCGCCTCGTATTCGCCCGACTGACCGGGTAACAACTTGAGCGACACATGTTGAGTCCGGCCTTCGTCATCGCGAACCACTGACGGAATTTCCGGAATCGTCAGTTCTTCAAAACGTTCATTCAGAACGCGAGCCGTCAACATGACTTCGTCACCCAGTTCATAATCGCGCCGATCGGTATTCAGCATTCCGCGACGCTTGCCTTGCAATGACCGGGTCTCGACCAGGTAGTTCACGACCTGAATCCAGAATCGATCAAAGTACTGCGCCCGCACGCCAACGGGCCGCCAACGCCACGTGCCATTGAAACCTATGTACAAAACGTTCCCGGCACCATAGCGACCGGCGACAAGCAACGGCTGGTTGCCCTCGACATTGAGTTGATCGCCCCGCTCCATCAACACCAGCGATGTCGGTTTCGGAGACAACGCTGGAAAGCTCCAGTAGATACCGGGCATCAGTTTCCACAGTCGCATATTTTCTTCTATATCAGAAACGAAACTCATCACGGGATGACCCAGATTATGATTCACGACCAGCATTTCACCCGGTCGCGAATTTGTAGTCGATGCCAATACCTGGCTGGTGTCGATAAATTCGGAATCTCCAAACCGCACAGGCAAGACGTCGCGAATTCCTGCCAGCCGGTTCAGCGTAACAAACATCGTCGTATGTTTTGGTCCGGCCATGTAGCAAAGTCCGCCCGCCTTGAGTTTGCAAAACTGCTTGAGTATATCCACCCAGTTTTCGTCAAACTCTTCGGGGTTCGGATCGATCATCAGGATAACGTTATATTGACCCAGTTCCTCGATTGTCGCCGGAAGCTGGCTGATTGGTTCATTTCCTTCCTGGGGACGAGCCTCATCCATCGTCTGCAACCAGCAACTCAAGACAATATTCTGGTCGCGCTGAAATAGTTTTTGCAGCATCTGGTATTCCCAGGTTGGCTGGCCGGCAATCAGCAAAAGTTTGACCTTTTGGTCGACGACCTGCACACCGCCACTGGTTCGCAAATTGTCATTGGCATCACTTTCACCTTCAACAACTGCTACCCGAACGGAGTAGGCGTATGAGCCTGGCACGGCAACACGGTGCTGAAAATCGGCCCGGATTCGACCGCCGCCCGGCGGCACCGTGACTTCCCTGGATTCGATACTGACAGGTTCGGACAATTCGCCCGTCTCGGCATTGAAACGATGTTCCAGCAATTCGACAGAAAGCTGACCCGCCTCGACATCTTCGGCGTACAACAAGGCCTCGACTTCAAATGGTTCTTCAATCGGCACCTTGTCGCGCACGTACAAATCGGTAATTGACAGATTGCGTGGCCGTGAAGGGTCTCCCACACCGATCGCAAAAACCGGAATGCCAAGATCACTGGCCTTGCGGGCAAGTTCCAGCGGATCCTCGCTGCCGTTGTGTTGACCATCACTGGCAATAATGATCGACGACAATCGCCCGGAATCGTTCAAGACTTCACGTAGTGATTGCCACAGATCCGTCCCTCGTCCTGTTGCAACCAGTAACGGCAACTGCCGTGATTCCCAATCGGCTTTTTCGTCACTATTCGCTTCGCTTGCCGATTTACCAGGGTCGGAATCGATTGCGGGAATCTGCACGACCGAACTGGAGACATCTGAAAAATCGACGACACGAATCGAAGCCTTTTCGCGAAGTTTTTCGATGAGGGCTCCGTTGTCTTTCGCAAACGCCGACTGAACCAGCTCCGCCCGGGTCGTGCTGCCAGCCGCAATCTGTTCCGTCGGGATTCCAGTGATTCTCGCCAGCGCTTCGATCGTCGCCGGATCGGTGTATTTGTCTTGTCTTGAGAAAGAGAGGGAGCTGTCGCGCATCAGCGCGATGTTTGACTTGACAATATTCACTTGACGAAACACGACCGACGGCTTCAGAAACATCAACACCAGTACCAACAGGACGGTTAATCGCATGCAGGCCAGCAGCAACCGGATCGGACGGGGGCAGGTATCGATCTCACGATTGTAAAGCCAGAAAACAAACACGCCGATCAGCACCACGCCGAGAATCAGAACGAATACGACCCACGATTCGGGCATATTTGCCCATTGCAATTCCGGCCTCCCCTGCCGGAATGCTTCTTCGCCTAAAAACCATTTCCAAATCGTATTCAAAATGTCTTTTCCCGAAACCGTTTTTATTAATCAAGCGTAAAATCCGGGACTCGCCCGTCACTATTTATTTCGGTCATCAACGGATGTTTAATCGATATCTTCGACCGCCTGGTCATCGATGCCCTCGTCATCCGTTTCCGGGTCCGTTTCATTGATCTTCCCTGTCGCGTTTTGATCCTCGTCCTCGGGGAGGTCAACAATCGATCCATCGTCGTCGCCCAGGGCGTAAATCCTGTTCCCGCCATCGACCCAAATTCTTGTTCCGTCACTCAACAGGTTTCCAACCGGGGCGCTAGTGCCGAGATTCACCGGGAATGTGGCAAGCACGTCGCCCGATCCTTCCTTGCCGGCCAGTCCCAGTTTTTGAATGTTCGACCCGATTGGTACGTACAACGCCTCACTGGTCAACAAGGCCTGGCCATACGATGGTTCGGGTAAACTGTAAACCCAAACCCAACGTCCTTGCGCTTTCAGGCTGACGGCGGCAATGACCTCGCGTCCACCAAGAAAGACGTAGTCATCATGAACACCGATCAAATAATCGAATTTCTGTCCGAAAGGCTTGTTTTCGGTGCGCCATACGAGCCTGGCGGTTTGCCGGTCCATCGCCCAAAGTGCATTGTAGTCGGACGACAGGGCCAACAGGACATTGCCTGCAGGAACCACGAGATCTTCTTGCCATCCATCCAGATCAAGCAGCTCCATTTGATTTCCGAATCGCGCCATCAAGTTGTTTGGTTGACCGGTTCGTTTGTATCGCCTGGCAAATCGAATCGACCCTGTCATGGCTTCCACGGCAAAAATCACACCGGTGCCGCATGATGCGTAGATGGTGCTGCCATCGAGCGACAACTGCATGGGCGACCAGGGATTGCTGCCACCACCTGGCTCGTCACACAGAAACGCCCGCCAGACAAGCGATCCCCTGTTTGCCGGATTCAAGGCATACAGCCAAATCGAACCAGCGATATTAACGGGGGCGATGATCATTTCGCCGTATCCCACGGGAGCACCCATAAAACCGATATCCAGGAAAGGATCACTTGTCGTTTGACCTTCAGGAACTGCTTCAAGGGTATTGTCTGCCGGGACTTGTCTTCCGGCCGCTTCCGACAGAACTTCGCCTGGCAACTTGAAGTCCGGCTGTCTCCACAGGAGCTTTCCATTTGACACATCGTAGGCCACCAGATGATTGCTTCTGGTGCGTCGGGGAACGCTTCCCCAGTTGTAATTTTCGTTTTGAACATGGGACGGAACTTTGCTGGAAAAAGGCGCATACTCGCGACCTTCGATCGAATAAACGACCCCTCGGTAAACGGTCATCGACCGGGCGATCCGGTCGCCAAATAATTGAACTTCAAGTTCCCGGGACGGAGCGGTTTTACTTTGACTGGAACCTTCACTGAATCGTCCGTACGAATCAAGCATTTGTTTCCACGTACTTGTGGCCGCATCAATTTCAAACTGGTTCAGCCAGATGGAACGCCATTCCGGATCGGGTTGCGAGATTACGTCGGTATCAAACGACACCAGATCCGCCGCCGACTTCCATAACAGCCGTTCACCGTCCAGCAATACGCCCGGCGCGGGCATCCACAGCGCCTCGCGCCATTTCCTGACCATGTCCTTTTCGTTTTTGTCCATGGTTTTCAAAATGGCAGCCGATTCCGCGCGAAACAATTGCGTGCTCTCAAATTCTCCGCTGACATATTTATCGCGCGGTGAATAACTCGATTGCCATTGGACTCGCAACTTTCCCGACGGTGGATCGGCAACCGATGGCATTGCTCCCAAACGCCGCGAACCGCTCACCAGTCCTTGCCAGTTACCGGCGCTACCCATCAACGCCCCACTTTCACTTGCATCCTTTATTATTTCAGCAATACCTTGATACAAGCGATCCGTTTCGTCCGCGCCGGTCTCGATCGCCCTGGCAAGTGCTGTTTCTGCTGACGGTCGATCATCCGATCCAACACAGGCGATTGCAATGCGCAACCAGACCTGGTTTACCGGAACCGAAGGATCAGGATATTGATCGACTATCTTGTAAAACATCCGCATCGCACCTGTAAAATCATGGCGATCAAGGTAGATGCATCCCAATTCCCATGCTGCGTCGTCACCAAAACTGCTGAGAAAATACCCGCGGACGACCCGCCCCAACGCTTCCCGGTTCCCCTGGCCACCAACAGCGAGTACTTCCGAAGCATGGGCGTCAGCCGAGATCCGGTAAGCGCTAATTCCTTCCGGAGGCAAAGCTGACAACAATGACTCGATTTGACGTGACAACGAGTAATAGGTTTCTCCGTCATCGGTAAACAAGGTATCGCTGCTTTCATCAAGCACCGATTGCCACAATTTGACGGCAACTCGATAGTTTCCATCGGCACGATATTGCTCGGCCTTGTCCAGTCGCGCCATCAAATCCGGATCGGTTTTGAGAGGAGCACCTCCGGCGTAGTCACCTGCCCCTTCAAGACCCGCCGGGTCTTTTGCCCCCTGGTCTTCCACGACTCCTTCGACTTGCACTTGTTGCCCACCCGCTGGTCGCACAACGACCTGCCCTGCATTCAGCGGTACCGAACACGTCAAAAAACCGACGAAACAGGCGACGACTATCGTTCCCTGGAACAGCGCCAATCCGGAAGGGCTGGTGCATTCGGGCATGTCCGTAATTGAGTTGTTTTTTTGAATCGTGTTCAACATGGTTATCACCAGCTATTGATTAGCGCTTTCGTCCAAAGGCCCAGCCCAGGAATTGTTCCAGCGCCAGTATTCCGGCCAACAGCATCAGTACTTGCGGCCAAATCTCGTTGCTGGTTCCTGATTCGTTTTGCAATATCAGGTTCTCGCCAGTCAAAATACGCGTACTCTTGCCAAAATAATCGGCCGGCAAAGACTCCAGATCGATTCGACGCAGATCACTCTCGCGGGGATCGACGTTGGCAGCAAAAAGCACCGGATCCAGTTCGCTGTTTTTTCGTTTCAGGTCCATTTGCCAAAATCCGCGATGCGTCAGTTTCGGGAATCGCACCTGGTACAACACATTTTCAGCGCTATCGTCCGATGGGTCCTGCGACTCTGCCCGCGCTTGTGTTTTTTCGCCTTGCGAATCGACCAGGGCAACTTCTCGCTCAAAAAGTGTCAAATCAACCAGTCGCGTTAACTCATCGCCAACCAGATTCCCTGTTGACTCCGTCGCATTTGCGGAAAGGTAGTTCACCAGATCCCACATCACGCAAACAAACGTGGGATGGGCAGCCCACAAGGTCCAGTCGGCATCACCCGGAAATGCAAACGTAATTACCCGGCCATCACCGAGCGTCCTTTCGCCCATCGCCGGTGAATGATCGGGGTCCGTCAATAACAAAGGAGTCGAAACGCTGACACCTGACTGTCCCGGAGCAACGATTGTTTTCCACCAGGAGAAAACTTCGACTTGTCCCATGCCGACGTCTTCGTCAAGCGCAACACGAAAGGCCGGATGCCGATTGTCCTGCAATTCCATAAAAACCCAGTCGAGGCGCGACGGGTCGCCGCCAGCGACATCCAGACCCAAAGGCGAAAGTCCCTTGCCGTTACGGAAGAAAGTGCTGTTGAACCGAGAGGCCCGAACTCGATCACCCGGCATCAACACCAGACCACCACCGTCAGTTACCCATTGTGTTAACACATTGATTCGATCACTCGATGCCTCGTCGACATTGCACAGGAATATGACCTTGTATTTGCCAATCGCAATCGTTTCCAGTTCTCCCACAGTCGCCGTATCAACCATCAAACCCGTGCCGGGCAAGCCGATTCCCCGCAGGTAATAGGACTCACTTCGCTCATCGACTGACGACGGATCGCCATCCACGATCAGGATCGGCAAACGTTTCAGGGCCCGGACGGCAAAAAAGTGTTCGCTGTCGGCCGCCAGGAAATCGCGATTGTCACCACGCGGAACAATGTCAACCTGGACTCGGGCATTGAAGCGGTTTTGCAACAACTGCTGCTGGAAATCCAGATCGGCAAACGAATCCCGATCGTATTGAAACATGTGTCGAAACGTTACCGAACGGGCTTCGCCAGGTGGAATGACGGCAATCGACTCAGTTTGCGGCTGGGCATCATCAACCCGGAATCGCAATTCAATATTTTCGGCAGTCCGCGTACCGAAATTCGTGACCGAAACGGTGAAGCGAACGATGGTATCGGAAACCAGCAGGTCGTCCACCGCAACATCCGTCACTGCCAGATTCTCATCCAAAGGAGACCCTGCGTCGACGAGAAACGTGTTGGTTACTGTTTCGTTGATCGCCGCCAGGCGTTTGTGCGGAGCGTTGGCTTCGTTCGTTCCCGCCGCACTTTGCCAATCGCGTCGCCGCAAATCCGTTATGACGTACAGGACAGGGTTGGCGGTCAGGCGATTCTCGCGCACAAAGCTGTCGATTTCAGCAAGCGCTTCACTGTACATGGCAATGGATTCCGAACATTTCAGTTCGTCGATTCGGACGATCAAGGCATTGAGACTTTCAATCGTCACCGGTTCATTTGCCAGTACCGGATTCTCTGGCTGGCTCGTCAAATACAATGTCAACCAGTCACGGCCGCCATCGGCAGACAATTCCTGCAACAACTGCTTCAAGTGGTCGCGGGCCAAATCGAATGCTGACTGGTTTCCCACCATCACTTGTTGCGACAGCGAATCATCGAGCAAAACCACTCGCTGGAATTCCTGCGATTGCCCGAGTAATCCGGCCAACTGTGACGGTAAAAACGGTCGGGCCAGCATTATTCCCAACAACAACATCGCCAGACAACGCAACAACAGGAGAATAAAATTCTCCAGTCGCACCCGCCTTCTGTTTTTCTTGTCGGCATCAAACAAAAAGTCCATGGCAGCCCACTCGACGATCCGGAATCGCCGTTTGTTGAGCAGGTGAATGATGATCGGCGACAAAATCGCCGCAGCACCAATCCACATCATTGCCGGATTAAATAGCCAGGTCGTCAACAAACTCAAGTATCCCTTATTTGGCTTTCATCTTTTCAAATTCAATAATCGCCGGGCGCTGTTGGAAATAACATTCTCGCGCGAACCCGACCACGCCGGGTTGATCGTTTAATGTCGCAATAGCCCCTTGCGTCGTTTTTGGCGAAATGCCAGGTAACTGGAAAGGGCAACATCCAGTCGCTTTCCGGTATCGAGCAAAACGTGATCAACTCCCAGTCCCGCACAAATGCGCCGAACTTCGCCGAGATAAGTTCTTATTGCATCGAGATACGAATCGCGAAGTGCCCGCGGTTCCGTTAACAACTTTGCTTCACTTTCCAATCCGCGAAACAAGGTGTTTTCCTGAAATGGAAAGGTCAATTCGTCAGTGTGCATCACGTGAAAAACAATCACTTCATGCCGCCGCAACCGGAACTGTTGTAACGAACGGGCCAACTGGGCCGGATCGACAAACAGATCGGAGACGAGAATGATCATTCCTCGCTGCCGAATCTGCCCGGCCAGCGCTGGAAAAATATCGCCTACATCGGTCCTGTTATCCGGCTCGACTTGATCCAATTCATGCAGCATCAGTTTGAGATGCAAGGGATGGGAACTGGGCTTAAGCGCCTTGTCGATCTGATTGCTGAATAACACCAATCCCACTGCGTCCTGTTGTTGTTGCATCAAATATGCCAGCGAGGCCGTCGTCGTGGCCGCATAATCAAACTTGCTGACCTTGTTTTCTGTTTTTTCCCCGTAACGCATCGACTTGCTGCGATCCAGCAAAATTGTGCATTTAAGATTGGTCTCTTCTTCGTATTCCTTAATGTAAAGCCGATCGGTCCTTGACCAGACTTTCCAGTCAATGTGCCGCAGGTCATCCCCAGGGGCATATTCGCGATGTGCCGCAAATTCAACGGCGAACCCGTTAAAAGGACTGCGATGCTGACCGGTAATAAAGCCTTCGACGACCAGTCGGGCGCGAACATCCATTCGCTTGATGCGATCGAGAACCGACGGGTCGAGATAATCGTTGGCTAATTCGTTTGACACAATTCAGGCAATTCCAGTAAGGACCAAAATCCGAATGACGGGATCAGGGCGAATGTCTTGACAGATTGGCAAGTACCGGCCCGCGAAACCCGCATTGGCAAATCAGGCGAACGCGCGGGCCAACTCCGGAGCTATCTGATCGCCGTCGTTTCGAGCAGCAATTTTTTCCAGCAACTGGTCGATGACATGATCCGATGTAATTCCGGATGATTCGGCATTAAAGTTGGTAATAATCCGATGTCGCAAAACAGGATGAGCTACGGCTCGAATGTCTTCGGTCGAAACAAACGAACGACCTTCCAGAACCGCCCGTGCCTTGCCCCCCAGGATCAGGTACTGCAGCCCTCGCGGACCCGCCCCCCAACTGACCGACTCTTTCACAAAATCCGGAGCATCATCCGAAGCGACCCGCGTTGCCCGGACAAGTCGTAGCGCGTAATGAATCACGTGTGCCGCAACCGGTACTCGACGCACCACATGCTGCAGTCGCAGAATGTCGTTACTATTCAGTACTTCGACAACATTTGGGTTGATGTCGGCCGTAGTGGTTGCACCGATCATGAATTCTTCCTCGTATGATGGGTACGTTACGAATACCTTGAACATGAACCGGTCCTGTTGCGCTTCGGGCAACGTGTAGGTTCCTTCCTGCTCGATCGGGTTCTGTGTGGCCAGAACAAAAAACGGCGCCGGCAGTAGATGGCGTTTTCCGCCAATGGTCACCTGCTTCTCCTGCATCGCTTCCAGCAAGGCCGCCTGCGTCTTCGGAGGTGTCCGATTGATTTCGTCGGCGAGTACAATATTTGAAAAAATCGGCCCGCGCAGAAATTTGAATTCCCGGCTGCCACTCACACGGTCTTCCTGAATCACTTCCGTACCCGTAATGTCACTGGGCATCAGGTCCGGCGTGAATTGAATCCGGTTGAAGTCCAGCTTCATCGTTTTGGCCAGCGTGCTGACCATCAGGGTCTTGGCCAGACCGGGAACCCCTTCGAGCAGGCAATGACCCTGGGCAAAAATGGCAATCATCAGTTGCTCAAGAACGGCTTCCTGGCCTACGATGATTTTTCCCAGTTCTATCCGGACGCTTTTGTAGGCCGATTTCAGACTCTCCAGGGACTGAAGTTCATCCCCTGTCAGCTCCGGTAAATGACCATGGGTCGAGTGATTCATGCGCGAGCTCTTTTCCGATGTTCCGGTCAGGATTGTTGGATGGGTCGAATGTTGGAAGGGTTCGGGTTTTCGATCTTCCGGAGCAAAAAGCCGGCTACCCGTCTTTGCAAGCGACAATTGTAACTGCCTCATTGCGACTCTGGCCACCGGCAACACATTATTTGTGCCCGCATGGCCGGAAAACTTTGCAAGCTCTCTCAGATATCGCATAAACTATCCCAATGACCGCAGATGCACCACAAATCGACTCCGCACCTCGTGAAGGGGATTGGCGCTCCTTTGCCCTGTCGCTGGCGATTCATTCAGTCGTTATTGTTTCTTTTGGTTTGTTATGGACCACACGCATCATCGGAGGTGGTGATGAAGCCCCGCGGCGCGTTGAGATTGTTTTGGCGACCAACGACGACAAATTTGAGTACCTGGAACAGGCCGACCTCGAAACCTCGCCTGATTCCGGCGAACAGGTAAACGACCCGGCCGAATGGTTACCTGACATTGCCACCCCTCCACTGGACACTTCGGAACTGCCTGGAGAAGC
This sequence comes from Pirellulaceae bacterium, assembly GCA_031414755.1. Lineage (GTDB taxonomy): Bacteria > Planctomycetota > Planctomycetia > Pirellulales > Pirellulaceae > CAJQPP01. The sequence continues at coordinate 39,451 of JANNWJ010000076.1, forward strand.
GGCCCCTCTGGATATTCCCCTCCCCGGATTCGATTCTACCGAAATGGCCCGGCCTGATGCTCGACCGGGCGCTCCTCGCGAATCGCATCTCACTCCCGAACAATTGCAGATGCTGGCGGGTGAACAAGCTGCCTTCGAAGCGCGTCGGCCCAAGGGACCAGCGACCACACTCAAAGTGTTTGGGTCGGGCGATTTGACGGGTCGCAAGTTTGTTTTTGTGATCGATCGGTCGAAAAGCATGGGCGGCGAAGGATTGAATGTTATGCCCGCTGCCGCCAGGGAACTTACTTCAGCCATCAACGCCCTGGAGAGTTTTCACCAGTTTCAGATTGTTGCCTACCATCACCAGAATCTGACCATTTCACGTCGCGCGCTTCTCAATGCAACGCTCGAGGCGAAAGCCGAAGTTGGTGAGTTCATTAACAACCTTGCGGCTTTTGGTGGCACGGAACACGAATCTGCCCTGATCACAGCACTCTCACTGGCACCGGACATTGTCGTCCTTCTAACCGATGGCGGAATGCCGGAACTGAATGAATCACAACTGCGTCGAATTAATCGCGCGGCCAATGGAACGCAAATTCATTGTATCCAGTTTGGCCAGGGGCCCCAGCAAAATCTGAATGGCTTCATGCGTACCCTGGCCGCCCAAAACGCCGGAACTTTCCGTTATATTGATGTCAACCAATGGGGAAAGTGAATACCATCGATTGGCAAGGACGTACTGACTCAAGGCGACTTCTGGAAATCACCGCATGAATCTTTTGAACAAGTGCCTGCCACCTGCCACAAGCATTCCGAAAACTTTTAACTTCTTCGGCACGGTTGCGATCTTGCTGATTTGGGCACAAGGCGTGATCAGCGCAAGTCCGCTGATTCAGATATCGGAATCGGAATTCCAACTAAGGATGCGCGACGGGAGCCTTGTCCGTGTATCGTGCGACGACGAAACCGTAATGTGGAAGTCTGTCTCGGATACCGGTGAAATAACCGAGTCGCAAATCCGGCTGAACGACATCAAGTCCGTTACATTCGCTCCGGATTCTGCCGGCGAACAAGTCGCTGCCATTCGCAAATTGATCGAAGCACTAAACGACAACGATTATCAGGTTCGCAACAAGGCAGAAATGAAACTGGGAACAGAAGGGCTCCCGTTTTTATCGATCATTGAACAGTTTCGCGGTCACTCCGAACCCGAAGCAAAATACCGTTTGGCCCGGGTAATTGATCGCCTGAAAAACCAACACGACGAAAGTGTGATCCCGTCGAATCTGCAATTCGATATCCTTGAAACAACGGGAGGGCGGCGAATGTATGGCGACATTGGTGAATGGGTTCTTGCCGGTCGCTGGAACGACCTGACGATAACTGCCGACCGGAAGAATTGCACGGGAATATCAATTTCCAGCGACGGAATTTCCAATCCGCCACCGCAAACGTCCGGCGTTTCGATTACTGGCAGAAGTATCACATCCACCAGCCAATTCCTTGATAACAACAAACCACGACCGGGCATGACATTTGTGGATTTCGAAACGGGAAACGGCAATGTCTCGTTGCAGTCCGGTATCAAGGATCCGGTCGAGCATTTATTTTCGTTTGCCGGTTGCCTGTTTCATTGCGACACGAATAACGGTGACGTCATCATTAGCACCTATAAATTCAAAAAGGGGATCAGTCTTAAAAACTCACTTTGCAATTTGCATTTTGATCCCGTTACCGACAAGACGATTCGTTTCAAGGGCGTGATGCGAATTGAATTTTGTGTTCCAGGCCAACCTGGCTTTCCGGCAGGCGTTTACTCGATGGGGACCGGGACCGAGATCGTTGTTCCGAAACAAACGCTTGTCGAAGCGTGGAATTCCGCCGGACATGTGACAGGAATGACCTACGCTGCCGATGATAAAAACTCGTTCCTCGGCGTCGAATCAAACGATCCCATGGTGGCACTTACGTTCGGTGTCAACCGTTATCTGAATCTGGAAAAAGTCAACGAAGACTATGCGATTGACGACTTGTGCTTTTCTGAACCGATTCCTGTACTCGACTTAAATCGCGTCGACGACAATTCAACGTCGGTGATTATCACCCGGGAAGGGGACAGGTTAATGGTCGAATCCATTTTGTTCCGGGCCGACCGGTCGCAAATCGAATTTATCCTGGCGATGAACAAGCAGCCAGTATCGCTCCCGTTGGCCAGGGTCGCGTGGATTGTCGGGCCGCAAAATGGCTTGCCCAAGTCACGACAATTTGAGGGCATTTCTATCATGACACGCGACAGTTCTGTAATACATACTTCATCCACGGGACTGGCATCGATCGATAATCCAGAACTGGTGATTCCGGCCAGTGAAGTGATCGGCGTCTGGAACCCGTCGACACCGGCCCGCTATCCTCGATCAGGCGATTTCAAAAAGGGAAATGTTGTCGTCGTTCGCCCCTTGCAACGCATCGCCAGCACTGCGACCATCGACTGGAAAATGGGCACGATCGATTTCGACATGGAAAGTGCAACGACCTTTCGGCAACCCCTGCTTGCAGGCGCCGATTCGGATGATGCTGCTAAAACGGAGGTAGCCGACTTTGAAATCGCTCCAGTCGCCGGCAGTACATTTAACATTGCAGAACTCACCAACATTTGGACGGCGTCGCCTGCAACACGGGACGATGGAACCGGATTACTTCGCACCCACGACGGTCAGCAATTTGTTTTGGGAGGGGCGAGTGGCTTTTCCCTGACGGGAGTTGATGGCACAACAGTAATGATTGCCCGCGACGGACAAAGCTTGTCGTTTGTGCTTAACCAAATCTACGCACTGGAATTTCCGGATGAATAAACGATTCAACGATTGCAACCGAATTCGCCGGTCGAGGTCGACACCCGAATAATGAATTCAATAAATGAAGCGGACACCCTGGACGTAATAGCCGTCGGTGCCCATCCTGACGATGTTGAAATTGCCTGCGGTGGAACATTGGCTTCACTTGTTCAGCAGGGATACCGGGTCGGTATCATCGATTTGACTGACGGGGAGCCAACGCCATTGAGTCCCGGCCCCGAATCCCGCCTGGCCGAGGCTCGCACTGCAGCCGAAACCCTCGGTGCACATCGACGCATCAATCTCGATTTGCCGAACCGGCGATTGTTCGATTGCTTCGAAGCCCGTGTGGCGCTGGCGAAGGAATTCCGCCGCTACCGCCCGAAGCTCGTTTTGGGATTCGGTGATAAAACTCCCATGGCTTCGCCCGATCACTGGCAAGCGATGCAGATCACCGATGCGGCCGTCTTTTACAGTCGATTAACGAAGTGGGACGAACATTTTGATGGCGTGCCCGTCCATACCATTCCTCATCACTGCTACTTTCATCTCGGCTGGGATATCGGTTCGATCCCGGGCCAGTTCGGATTCCTGACCGTCGATATTTCCAAAACGCTCGAACAGAAACTTGCCTCGATCCGTTGTTACGCCTCTCAGTTTCCGCCCGCCAAACAGCGCGTGTTCGATCGGGTCGAAAATGCAGCACGGGTCATCGGTCTGGCCGCTGGATTTGCCGCCGGCGAAATTATCATTCCGGTTCGACCGCTCGGCACAGTCGATTTGATGAAATCGCTGAGTCATCGGGATCAGTAGCCATTACGCTTTGTAATTCGAATTTACACGTTTAATTCCGGCACAACAATGTCAGCCAATCACCCCGTTCCCGGTTTGTTGATTCGACAAGCCATACAGGACGACTGTCCCCTGATTCTGGATTTCATTCGCGAACTGGCCGAATACGAAAAGCTTTCGGACAAAGTCGTGGCGACAGTCGATGACCTGGCGGAACATCTGTTTGGCGATGTACCGCGAGCGTCCGTACTGATTGCCGAAATTGCCAACCAGGCAGCAGGCTTCGCTTTGTATTTTCACAATTTCTCGACCTTCCTTGGCCAACCGGGTATTTACCTGGAAGACCTGTTTGTTCGTCCAACACATCGAGGGCAGGGGATTGGGCGCGCCTTGTTGGGGAAACTCGCCCAACGGGCTATTGAAATGAACTGTGGCCGGATCGAATGGGCCGTTCTGGACTGGAACCAACCCGCAATTGATTTCTACCGTTCACTCGGCGCAATCCCGCTGGACGAATGGATCGTCAATCGAATAACGGGTGACAACCTGGCCCGGCTGGCGGACAATTCTTCGTAATCCCCGGGTGCGCGGTACGACCCAGGTTTTTGTCGTTTGATACCTCTGGGGTAGCGGCCCATCGTCTAACCACGAAGGACACGAAGAGCACGAAGGAATCAAAGAACGAAACGTTTGATGCCATCTTTCAGTTTTGTCACGTTGAAATTCATTAATAAACCGATCTTCACGCCTGCCAATTTCATGTAGGTCAACCGAGCACGCGATTCGAAAGCTCGTCGAATTCCATCTTTGTGCTCTTCGTGTCCTTCGTGGTTGCAATCTTTCCATTTTTTTGTTCGCCACGGTCGTTCCACGTTCCCACGGTCAACAGGCAGGTATGCATTATCGAACACATAACAATAATTACGAAACTGAACAGGCGAGCCAGACAAGAAATCCCAACCAAACGGCATAGGTGATCGCAAGGGCTGTTATCAATCGAGGGTGAGGAACTTCCCGTTTGCGATCAACCGATTCCACGGCGCTTTCGATTTCCAACTGAACCGGTTTTGGCTCTTTTGATTTCTTGCCGGCCACGCTGGATCACTTCCTGATTGTGAAAACAAATTCGGAGGCCGGTTAGAGTTTCATTTGATACTGACGATCAAAGACTTCTTCAAAATCGTAAACGTCATCAAAATGCGTTCGACAATCCTGGGGCGACTTTTTCATCAATCCGACTTCGATCATGTTATAGACAATTTCGCCAAAGTCACTTGTTGCCTTGATCCCCCAATTGCGCAACACGACTCTCGCCATGTAGCCAAACTGGTCGATGGCGAACTGTCGAATCGCATCACAAAGCTCCTGCCCGGTCAGATGTCGCTCGACAACCGATTCGTCGTCCGGTTCTTCGTCGTCAAGTTCCAGCACCGGCTCCTCGAACCTGGCGCTGCCAAGATTAAGTTCATCGGCCGCAAACGCCAGCGCTTCCCGAACGAATAAATAAGCGTCCAGCGGAAATCGCGTATCCTTGCGCAACAGCTTGTGGAGCGCTATGACTTCGTCTTTCATTTTTTCCGCGCCGTAATAACTGCCGCTTCTGGTTGTATTTTGCATTTTTCCAATGTCTCAATTGTACGAGCCTCACCTCGTATCCGGATTATAAAACAGAAACCGGAAAAGTCACTGCCCCGCCCTCGAATTTCCGGTTCAACTGGTCCCGTTCCCGAAATGCCTTGCCGCATCGACAAAAATCAAGGCTCCGGCGATTGCCGCCGTAATCGCCGCAATCAATACCGCACCACTGGCAATATCAAGTGCTCGCTGAACGTGCGGGTCAAACTGGTTTGTGATTGCGCGGCAAATCGATTCCAAAGCGCTGTTGAACATTTCGGCAGCCATAACCGTACCGATGCAAATAATCAACAGGCACCATCGCTCGACACCCAGTCCCGCAACGACGCCACCCGTAATTACGGCGACCGCAGCCACACCATGGACAACAAAACTTTTCTGGCCGCTTGTTCCCCAGGCGATTCCCCGCGCTGCGTGGCGGAATTTCCCGATCCAGCCCTGCCTGCGCCGCAGCCCGTTGTTCGGCAAGTCATTCTTCGGATCGGCCATCTTGCTCTCGTCCTTTTTCCGACTTGATCAATTGCACTTATTCAAGGTATGTGGCAGAGGCCGGCGCGATACGGCGACCACCAACCCAACCCAGTCGCCCATCTGGCAAAAATCTTGGTTCGATTCCGAAAACAAAGCCCACGTCATCGCGACTGATGTCCGCGTTAACACCGAACCGCAAGAGGAAACTTTCGCCAATACGCGTAAAGCTTAATTGCTGTCCAATATTTCCGGCACTGCCAAAATCGGTTGTGCTGCTTCCCTGAATGATCCACTTGTCGCTCATGCGATAGGAGGCGGCGGCCGTCAGGATGTTACTGCTGATCGGCCCTTCAATCGACCGGACCCCGACATAGAGATTGCCAACACCTGGCCGATTCATGTTTGCACCGACACTTGCAGTGTGCAACCCTTGTTCGAAGAGATCGAAATGTCCATCGCTGACTAGACTAAGACGATCGCCGATGTACCAGCGAAAGTCGTAGTCAATCATCCCCAGTTCTTCGCCAAAGTTGTCGCGATTGGGATTGGGGAAGACACTTGCAAAAACGTCAAACGACACCAGGTCGATTATCCGCGCTTCGCCAGGCAGACCACGCTTTGTTTGCCATCGATTCCTGAACCCCGTCCGAATCATCGCCAAATCGTCGGCGATCTCCGTCGAGGGGGATGTAACGTATGACTGCATGCCGAATCGTTGAGCGTAAAACCGCTCATCAAATCGCAACGGTGCGTTCTCTCCAATTCCCGCTGTGATACCAAACGTATCAAAGGCAAACCTGCGCCTGAAAAACTCCTGAGCATCGTCATCGAGCTGATTGTACAATGGCAACCCGTCAAAACCATCACTGGCATCGGCATAAAGAAATTCGTTGTCCCAACTGACCTTGTGTGCAAGGCCGTTGAGGTTCAACAGCGTGCTCTGAATAGTCGGGTCGACTGTCCACATCGGCAAACTGCTTCGAATACCCGCCTGGCCGTAAGTTCGAAACAACTCATTGCCCGCCAGGTCCTGTTGCCAAAAACTTGCGTCTCCCATGACATACGGGACAACTTTTACAGGCCCTAGTTGAACGGGAAAGTCCAGTTCCTGTCGCGTGCCGGCAACAACACCTTGCCGGTCCACACCCTCCCAGGCAAGCGGATCGAATTTGGCAAGGTCAACGGCATTGGTCGGCGCATCGGCAGTGCGGAACTGACCATATCCGATTGATGAATGTCCATGCCACACTGCTCGTTCAAACAATAACGGTTGGCCAAGGATAAAGTGATCGCCGCGCGGCAGCCACTGCGTTTGTGTAAAGAAATCATTGACACGGGCATCGGCCGTCAAGTTATAAGACTGGTTTCCGGAATTGCGTTCCAGCCAAAGTCCCGTCGTATAGTCTTTTTGCTGATCCCATTCCCGTTCGTAATACTGCTCCAGAAAATTGCGATCGGACAAATAACCAAGCTCGGTTCGCAACGAGTATCCCGGAGCAAATACCTGACGCTGTCTGAGTTGAAATCGACCGCGGAAGTCCTCTTCCAGTGGCACCATGCGACGATCGAGCCCTAAATTGTCCAGTCCGGAATCATTAATAAACCAGGCACGAATGTATCCTTCTGTCGGGCCGGCAACGCCAAAGTACGAATTCGTCCGATAGTCAAAATCGGAACCGAAACCGAGCCCGCGCTCACTCAGATAATCAACCAATCCAACCCATTTCAGTTCATCGGCTCGATTGCGAATCCCCAACAACTGAAACATATCGAGACCAACTCCTATTTGCGTTCCATAGATGGAGTCGTTGCCTACGCGCAATCGTTCGATGTAATAACTGGGATTGTCCAGTTCGGTCCTTAACGATGGCCAGTAAAAGACTGGAACGCCACCGATATAGACCGTGTTTGACTGGCTTTCCACAAAATAGCTTTTTCCCGTCCCCGGTTGTCCCGTTACCGGATCGACCATTATCATTCCGGTTGCCGGATCAACAATTGTCTTGTCCTGTCCGGTTAACGCGACGTTGTCGGATTGCAACCAGTAGCGGGGCACTCCCAGCCGACTCGATGTTACCGTTGCGCCGTATGCCTGATACTGATCGTCTCCTGTCTGCTGAACGACATCGGCCTTGAGTCGCATAAGCCCCTGGTAGCTGGGGACCGGAGTAATGACGTCGGCAGCAAGAATGGTACCGCGACGAAATGTTGTGTCGTAATACATGCGATCCGCATAAATAACCCGGTTGCCCATCGCGAAGATCACGTTGCCCTCGAGGTAAATCTCGTAGCGCGAACCGCTGGTTCCATCGGCATGGGTAGTCGGATTCTCCCAGGCCACGACATTGTCAGCCTGGATCACCAGGCGGCTTGTTTTCGGCTGGCCGAACTGGTCTCGAGCCACCAACTCCTGACTGTCGATGTTGACACGAATCCCTCCTGTGCTGGTCAGGATTTGTTCGCCGGGAAACTGACCCTTCTGACCCTTGAGATTTCCTCCGGTTACGGAATTGCGCGGCACGATCTGAACTTTGGTCGTTTGACCTGCGCCCGAAACAAGGGGTTGGGAATTAAACGGTGATGTCGAGCCTCCACGCCCGGCAGGAGGCAATGGGGTCGCAGGTGCCGGCAGCATTTGCTGCACACCGCCCGTCATTGGCGAGATGAGTGACAAACCGCTTTCCGTTTCGGGTGCCTGATATTGCACGGGCTGGACCAGATAGAGTTCCCGATCGCGGCGTTGCAAGGCACGTCGAAATACGTCAGGCGCGTTGTCAGGTGAAATGTCGATGACAGGACCGATGGCTTCGATCAATGCCGTCGTCCGAATTCGGCCAAACCATTCCACATCGGTAAATCGATTTTGGCCTGCGACGGAACCGGCTGCTTCACCCACATCGATCGCCACATCCTGATCAAGATACAACAAAACGTCCGACGGCTGACCGGTCAGTGAAGTGTCGAACCAGACAATGGCTTCGCGCGCGGAATAACGGTTACGACCGTGTTCGATTGTTGCATTGCCGGCGATATGCAAAATCTCCCAGGCACCCTGACGCCATCGTGCAATCTGGTTGCCGCCAACTTTCAAGTGCAGGTCGATCGACGACTGGGGAAATCCTATTTCCGCCTGGGCATTCGCTCGATGAGACGGATAGAACAGCAAAACAATCGCAAGAATCGCGAAATAGTAAATGACCCTTCGCTTACCCCATGGCGTCGTATTGCGCATAGCGCGCACTTTGCGCGCGGCAACAGGGATCGCTTTGGGAGCGGACCGATTCAACGTTTTTGCTTCCTTGCAAAAAGTTTATCTAAAGATTCGCATTCCGGCGCGCAGCGATTGGGCCGGAATCACGGGGCGGAGTATAGAAACGCCCTATCGGCGCAGCAAGCCATTCGATGCTGGCATTTCACGCGAAGAGCTAGCAGATTCAAGTCGATTTGTTTCAGATGCGATCGCGGAAATCAGCGGCCATCGCCAAACGGATCGTCATCATCGGCTGGTTCGTCACCCGATGGTTTGTCCGTTCCCTCGTCACCCGACGGATTGTCATTTGCTGGCTGGTCGTCCATTGGTTGGTTACCATCTGGCTTGTCGCCAAACGGATTGTCGTCCGCTGGCGGGTCGTCGCCGCCTGACCCCTCCGGTTCTTTTGGGACAGGTTGTTCGAGCGGGGGCGCAAGTTGAGTCGTGGGCAACGACCCATTATCGGTTGCCGGGTCAGGAACGGCACTTGGATCAACGGGCGCTCGAGTGGCGCCGCTGTTTCCAAAAGGAACATTGGGATACTGGCGACCGGTCGTATCCGGCAAATTGATTTTAGGTACATTTCCGGCATTCGCTGGCGCATCGGCAATTACAGGTCGGGCAAGTGAACCCGCGACTGGATCGCCAAGGATCGAATGGTTGCTGTTGTAACTCGCTGCCAAGCGGGCCTCCTGTCGCGCCGCTTCGATTTGCAATCGAACACTGCCTTGCACTCGCTCAAGGGCACGACTCACCGAATAGAACCGCCCGATAGAAGCGAACTCGAATTGAGCTCCGTTGGAAAAATCCGCAGTCGCCGCATCAACATTTCCTATTGCGCTTTGTGTGACTCCGCGATAGTAATAAACACGAGGATCCCGTGTTCCCAGCTCGATCGCCTGATCAAAGGCACCCAGTGATTCGTTCAGTAATCCGGCATGGAATGCATGCACGCCTTGACCATACAGGCTGTCAACGACATCGGATTGTGCCTGCAAGGCACCTGGCGTGGCACAAGACAGTGCCCCGAATAATAATAAAAGTAATTGACGGTTCATGTTTCCGTTCCTTGCTGGACAAGTCGATAAGTTCAAAACGCATCGATGCGTTGATGGGTACCGCAAGCAGTCAAAGATAGTCGCTGGCGAATTGTCTTACAACGGTAAGATTTCAAAACAGGGGAAATGCCGCCCGAGGAATCAGCCAGCTCAACTTGCTCTCCCCCCAATTGCCTGCCGTTTTCCGGCATTACGGGAATTTGTAATCGGGGTTTTCCGGATCAAAATCGATATCTCCAAGGCCGGGATTGATCAGCAGCTCGCGATAGAAATAACGCTCAATCAGGACCGGTTCGCCACCCGGACTATCCGGCCATAGAAATCCTTCGTAACCGACAGGCAAGTTGATTTCGTCGTCGACATAAATCCTTGCCTGAAAAAACTCGAAATGATTGCGTTTCTGTGGATGGGTAATCGTTATCAACGTGCACTTGTGTCCGTCGATTTTGACGTTTCGGTCGATCGTGACCGCGCACTCCTCGTGTTGCAGGTCGCGTTCACCTTTTTCAATCATCCGCTGAATCAGGGTTTCGATTCCCAGTTCCGTAATCGGATACCGATTGCCAACCATCGCCAGAAAACTGTCGGGAGCCAGATGAAAGCGAAGCAGATTGATGGCCCCTTCATGGGCGACCAGTTTATCGTTGTTCCGCCCTTGTACCCAGATTACTTCTCTCCCGGTTATCGACTGCGGGGATTCAAATTTCAGGTAAAACGACCTGGGTACCTCCGCCTGCGCATCGGAACTCTCGTGCCGCACCTTGACTCGCATCATTTCTTCGCCCAACAAGGTTCCGTTGACACGTTCCTGTTTAACCATCAACGCCGTGTAGTCACGAACATCCGTCTGAATTCGTTTGAGTCCTTCGCGGGCGACTGACAATACCGGGTCGAGTGGATGCCCCGGGCTACTTGCTGATTCATCGAACAACTTATCAGTAACGCTGCCTCGTTTTTCGAAACCGGATTGCCTTTCGGAAAGGCCAATCTGGTTAATACGCTCGATCGTCAAATCCTTCAGATTCGGATCGATGGGTGGCTGAAAAACCGGAACCAGAACCCAAACGAAAAAAGCACATGCAACCGCCAACAGCACAATACCGTACAAGGCCCATTTCAGGAAAGGCTTTCGAACTTTGCCCATGGCCGCAAATTCACTTGAGTTATTGAACTGCCGCTCATGTTCCGTACGGCGGGTGTCCAGGTCGGATCGTTCCATTGTTCAATCATTCAGAAAAAAATCTGCACGGATTCGGTTGCAGGTATTCGAATTGTAACCAGCGCGAGTTGAACCTAGCGCGCATCGGCGGCCATATACAGTTGGGCAAATTCGAGGACCCAGCGATCTACCAACTCAAGAAATCCGCCGATTTCTACGTCCTGAACGGATCGGTAATGACTTCTCGTGAATATCTCCCGATTCTTGACAGTCCCTTTCCCGGCCATGTCGACGATCGCCATTTCCGAAAATGGCTTCACCGTGATTTCCAGCCGGCTGTAGGCCTTTCGCCGTTGTCCACGGGTGATGAGCAGCTCATCACGGGCAACGGCACCTCCCCAGCCCCGCTCGCCGTAAATATTTTCGTATTCGAAACCCGGTAGATGGTTGATCATCGCCTTGAGCGTCTTTTCGATTCGATCCGACAATTTCAACCGGCTGTCATTGTGCTGAATTCGCAACTGATCGGCTGTTAATTGCGCCAACTTTTCTTCGACCTGCCTCGCCTCATTGGTTCGCTGGCCTCGTTCAATAGCCTTTTTGAGCTGGTCTTCGAAATCAGTCATCATGAATCGGAAATTCGGGTGTATTGAGCTTGTTCCAGAATCCAGGCAGATGAGCGGTTGGTGCGTGGTGTGTGCGTGATCATTTGCATGAACACAGCTTTCAAACCGCGATTTGAGCCTCTGCCTTAATTCCCGGAATTGACGGCGACCCCACAAGGATAACAAATTTTGAAACCCGCATGTATTGGACTGGCCCTGTTTATGAAGCGGTCAGGGAAAAGCGTTTTTTCGAGTGTCCCGTTGCCCGATCTGGTAGACAACCCTCCCAGGATGGGCGACAAAAGTGCCGACGGGAAATGAACGGCCGGTACGATTTTTGCAATTCGATTTTTGCAATTTCGGACCGCAATTAAAAAACGACCTCGAACATTCTCATGCCCGAAGTCGTTGTTTGATGTTTATGCAACGAAACAACCCTCTTCCCAACCATCACTCTATGGCAGCGGTGCGAAACCGTTAGCCTGGAATGCAAGGTCTTCCGCATCGATTGCCGGTGAGCAAACGGTACCGAATGGATTTATCGTGAAATTAGCCACGCCTCCTGCGAAGATCGGTACACCTAAACCGTTGGTCAGGCCGTCCAGCTCCACCTCGAAATCAGTGTTACCCGAGTTGTTGGTAAACAAGGCAGGAAGGGTGAAAAAGTTGGTTGACATGGCGATGCAAATCCGACCTGTTAAGTCATTGGTTACAAGCATGTCAAAGTTGTTCGCTTCGTTTGGAAGAGTCGTGGTGTCATCCTGGGTGTCGTTACCGGCAATGAAGTTCCCCGATACCAATGCCGTGACCTGACCATTGTCCGCCGTCACAATATCCACACCTTGATCCGCATTTGTCGTAATCTGGTTGTTCTGGATTCGGGTAAATATCTCACTGTCTTCCGTTGCGAGAATATTGATGCCGTCTCCGAAAGGCAAGGCGGGCTGACCCGTCGCAATCTGATTAATGCCGTTGTTGGTGATCGAGTTGGCTTCAATCTGTGCGAAGACATGGGCGTCGCCGCTGGATTGAATACCAATTCCGTCACCCGCGTCGAATGCTGTGATCGTGTTGCCAACCACGTTCAACCGCAGACGCGTATCCGTGGTCAATGCGGCATCGCCCGTTGCATTAATTTCCAGTCCTTGGTCACCCGCAAGGTTGTTATTCAGAACGCTATTGACCAGGCTGAAGTCGGCAAACGTCTGATCGCCGATGTTCAGGTCTATTCCGTCATCGCCCACGTTGGTGATCGACATGTTTTCGAACCGGAATTCGTTGACGGCAAAGGCATTCAGGTTGTCGGCGTTGATTTGCACGCCGTCCTGAGCCGCTCCGGCAATGGTTGCGTCAAGAGTTCGCGAGATGATTTGTCCGTCATCCGATGAATTAAACAACATGCCGTGGTTGCCACTGCCGCCGATATTGACATTCTGAATATCGGATTCCAGCAACGATACCGGGCCAATTCCACTGGCGAATTGACTGATACCGCTTCCCAGATTGCCATTAATTTGCAACGTTCCGGCAGCAGCACTGTTGATAACCTGAGCAGTATGCGTGGCACCATTCGTTGACATCAACCGGATCCCGTCTGACTGGTTGCCGCTGATGGACAAGTTATCAACGATGTCCGTTTGCAGGTTGGCACCGACATCGGTTGCCGACGATGAAACACCCATACCACCGTTGTTTATCGTTGAGTTGGTGATGACCAGGTGCTCACGTGCACCGGCAATGTTTAGCTGGTTGAATACTCCAGCACCCGTGCCGACACCGTTGCCAAGGATGTTGCTGACGCCGCCGCCACTGGTACCGATGAACACCATGTCGCCAGCACCTGGCGTTACCACATCAACCAGACTGATACCACCGTTGAGGTTATTTGCGATGTTGGAATTCAGGAATCGCACGTCGCCCGTGAAATCATCCAGTGCAATTCCATTGCCCTGGTTGGCCGAAGCGACGGGATTGAAGAAATCAAGCGTCGCTCCAACGCCGGCGAAATTCTTGTAGTTTTCCAGCAAGATACCGTCGCCAACGTTTCCGTTGGTCGTGTTGTTGACAAAGTTAAACTCGGTTCCATCGTAGTTACGCATGTGAATGCCGTTGCCGCCGTTGTTGCTAACGTTGTTCGATATGAAGTTGAATACCGAGGTCGGGTCACAGGCGTTGTCAATCAAAATGCCGTCAAAGGAAGCCGTTTGAATATCGTTGCGGGCGAATTGCCAATTACCGGCAATATTGAGCAGCGAGATACCATTCAGGATCGGCGTCCCCGTAATCGTGACGTCTTCGATAATCCCTGCGGTCAGGGGATCAAGCAGCGTGCCCGCGCCGCGGATGCCGTTCACCATTCCGCCTGCAGAACCGTCAATAGTGAATCCTCGTACCGTGTTTCGATCGGCCAGTGTCACAGCGTTACCCGCCGTATTGGTGATCCTTGGACGGTCGCCGTCAACGTCATTGCAAAGAACAAAATTCGTTCCACCGAGCAACGGGATTATTTGTTGAACGCCGTCACCTAATAGCAACTGGCCATCTTTCAGGACAACACCGTTTTCCATGTTGCGCGTCGTCCCGTCACCTTCGCGAACAAAGATGATGTCGTCAGCTGATGAGGCCGCTTCCGCCGCAGCGAGAGTTGTAAATGGAGTCTCGGCAGTGCCGTTTGCCAAACCGGGATCGGCTGTGTTGTCGACATGGTAAACGTCGTACGGTCGACCCGTATCTGGATCGATTGCCAGACGCAGATCCTGTTGAAATCGTACAATATGGTCGTTACGAATGGTCGGCTCCAGGTCCGTTCCCAGGAATCCGTATTCGGTTCCCCGGGCTCCGGCACCGAACAACCATCCCAGTTGAACAACGCCGGTCAGATCGAATCGATTGTCCTGGTTGACTTCAGCACTAACGATCATTCCCTGGTTGAATTGCATTCCGAATCTAGCGCGAAAACCGCCAAAGAAATCAACGAGATCCGAGCCATAACCGTAACCACCGATTCCGAATGAACCGCTGACATGGGCCATCGCCTCGGGTTTGAATTGCAGCAAGGTGTCAAAGCCTTGCAAGGCACTGTCGATTCCAGCCTGCGTGACGATGCTGTTGTTCAAAAAGCAATCCACACCGGTAGGATCACCTTCGGCGTAGTCGGATGTTCCGATGGGGAAATATCCGTTGCCCAGCAAAGCCCAATGGCGAGTCTTGATCGAACCGCTTACACCAACCGCTTTCATCGCATGGGAAAGGCCCCCTTGCAAATCACTGTCATAATCGAACCACATTCCCGTGGAAATATCGGCACCGGCTGAATCGAGTGTAAAAACTCGTTCGAGGCCGACGTTTCCAAAGAACCCGTTGCTATCGGGGTTGTAATGCCCTCGCGCTTCGAGAATCCAGCGGCCATCGAGGAAATCCTGGGATACGTGCGTCTTGGCCCCTACCGTAAAATAGGAACCGTTGTAGCCAAGGCCCTGATCGGCCAATGACGCCTGCACCCAAACACGCCCTGGCCAGCCCACATTAACGTCGGCCATCATGGGCTGAACGCCGGTGGGTTGGAAAAAGCCGTCTCCAATTTGCTGTCCACTTGATGTGCTGGTTAACAGCAAACCAAAAAGGGTCAGGCTACCGCATAGCAATCGCTTGCAAATCTTCATCGAATACTCCTGATCGATGACAACAATCGGGGTGCGAACTCGACCTTTTGGTTTAAAAGTCTAGCGCAATCTGCCTGCAAAGACCTCACAGGTGTTACAACTCATCGACAAGGAATCATCGGAGTCATTAGAAAAACGCATGCGATTGATTTAATTGACAGAGTTTACCAACCCTGCTGTCGCGTGACTGCTGGCATCAATTTTTTGCCAAGCCTCTGCGTTTCCATTCGTTTCGGACTAGTTCCTGATACCATCCAAAGTGGCGGATGGAGAAGAAGTAAACTGCCCGCAAACGGGCAATCAATAAATGAGAATCACAATGCATGCATTCATGCATTCGCACAAGACCTGCACGATCAGATCATCCCGCCGCCTAGCGGCCAGGAGTCCATGACGGTCGGGCCACGCCCGGCGATGGGCTGTTTCCCAGCGTATCGAGATTTAGCTCGTCACCAATCTCGACGAGTACATCATTAAGTGGCGGAGTGTCCGAAATCTCCGCAATTCCAGGTCGCGAAACGCTACGCTTCGGTGTTGACTGAATCGTTGTCTTCGCGCCGACACTGCCACTTGCCAGCACCACCGGCGTTTGGCTTGACAATATACGTTGGGTGGCCGTCCGGAATTGAAGCCGGCAAGTCATGTTTTGAGACGCAGGAGAGTTCGTCAGTTGCGGCAAGCTCAAATGGATACCGGGAACCTGACCATTTCGATCTTCAACCAGATCCTCGACTTGATTGCGATCGAATTGATAGCTGGCCATGGAAGCCCCGGAAATGGAATCGACCAGCGTCACCTTCAGGTCACCGGCAACAGGAATGACGTCTCCCCGTTCATCGAGTGGACAAATCAGCAACCGGACACTTTCGCCGGAACCGGACTGAAGTTGGCTTACTTCGATGCTCTGAATATACCTGGAAACATCGGCGATCGCCGGTTCTTTGAGCCCATTGCCCGTTACTTGACCTTCCAGCAACGGCTGATGTGGCATCATTGAAACGCCAGGCCCCGATTCTGGAATGTATTCTTCGATGAAACCACCAGGTGCGGGTGAATTGACCGGATCGGGTAGCGGTTGCCCGAGCCGGCGCATCTCGGAATCGTGCTGGTTTTTAAGTGCGAAATACTGGTTTTCAAGCTGGATTTTTTCGGAACGCAGGTTGCTTATCGCTTGCTGGCAATACGGATCGCTCTTGCAGCCGGCCATCGCGACCGCCAACAAGCACAGGAAAACAAACGGCAACTGCCGGTACGGGAACTGCCGGTACAAGAACTGCATAGAAACGGCCGCCTGGAGCCACTCCACTAATGAGGACAATCATCAGAGGCAATCTTTAGGTGATTTCAGATGAGCAGGGCAACATCAATCGCCAGAATTCCACCAGCGATTCGAAGTCACCGGGATAGCACGGTACCCAGGAAAACGTCGTTGCTAGCGGGCAACGACGATTGAGAAATCCAGTTTAGCCGGGCGAGAGCGCCGGAACTACTTGTCATTCGGCGTCATGGACTCAACAACCTTGTCGATCAGATTGTAGCTGCAGGCCTCTTCGGCGGTCATGAAGTTGTCCCGATCAGTGTCGGCTTCGATTTTGTCCAGCGAGACGCCCGTGTGCTTGATGTAGATGTCGTTTAGCCGTCGTTTGACTCGTAAAAGTTCCTTGGCGTGGATCATGATCTCTTCGGCGGTCCCTTGCATGCCAGCAAGCGGCTGATGAATCATGATGCTGGCATTGGGCAACGCATGGCGTTTTCCGGCTGCACCCGCCGTCAACAATAACGAACCCATCGAAGCTGCCTGGCCAATGCAATAGGTGGCAACGTCACAGGTAATGAACTGCATCGTATCGTAGATCGCCAGGCCCGCCGTAACGCTACCGCCTGGTGAATTGACGTAAAGGTGGATATCTGCCTTCGGATCTTCGGATTGTAAAAACAGCAACTGGGCCACGATCGAGTTGGCCAGAGGCGCAGTGACCTGCGTTCCAAGAAAGACAATTCGGTCCTTTAGCAGGCGGCTGTAGATATCGTAAACACGTTCTTCGCGACCCGTGTTATCAACGACGTAGGGGACATAAGACATATTCGGGGAACTCCCTCGTGATTTGTTCGAAATGATTTTTCAGCAACTTGCCTTGCCGGCAAATGGAATGCAATGGGTGAATGTCGATTTGCCATCGATTGGCGTGCCGCAGCGGCAGTTTATTGCCGAAACAGCCACATGGACCTATTCGTCCTTTTCATCCTCACGACCCGGCTGGCGCACGGTGATTTCGTCCACCACACCGTATTCCTTTGCCTCCAGGGCGGTCATGAAAAAGTCACGATTGACGTCCTTTACGATCTTTTCAATGGTTTGACCCGTGTGCCGTGCCATGACTTCGTTAAGCACTTCCCGGTTGCGCAGGATCTCTTGAGCCTGAATTTCTATATCGCTGACCTGACCGCTGACGCCGCCATAAGGCTGGTGAATCATCACGCGTGAATGAGCCAGGGCAAATCGTTTTCCCTTGGTGCCACCCGCCAGCAAAACTGCCGCGCCGCTGGCTGCCTGTCCCACGCAATACGTCGCAACCGGACAAGACATGATTTGCATAACATCGTAAATCGCCAAAGTCGCGATCACGTCTCCGCCCGGTGAATTGAGGTAAAAGTGAATGTCTTTTTTTCTGTTTTCACTTTGCAAATAAAGGAGTTTCATCACAAGATCATTGGCATTTCCCGTGTGAATCTCGCCTTGCAAAAAGACGATTCGGTTTTCAAGCAGCAAGTCCCCCAGTGTCATCGTGCGTTGACGCTGGTACTGCTGGTAAGAATATGCGTTCTGAATACTGCCAAGCGGTCCGAAGTCCATTGGTTGTGGTTGTCCTGCTGAGAGGGTTCGGGAAGTTAGGGACAAAACGTATGAAACGCGCAACGCACTGAGGAAAACTGCCCTGTTCAGGGTTTCATTCGCCTCTCAAAGCTACCCCTTTTTCAAAACGCTCACAAGGCGGCTTTCAAATCGAAAAAACCTGCGCCGAGTGCCGCAGGTTTTTGCCGAGATCTGGAATGGCAATTTATTTTTATTCGCGTTCGACGGGTGCCGATGGCAATTTCGGTTGTTCGGGGGCGTCGTCGTATCTGGCTTCGGGAATCGCTTCGCCGACGTTTCCGGCGACGAAGAATTCGATGGCTGCCACCGATTCCTTGCCCTTCTTCTTTCCCTTGACCGTTTTGAACGTGGCGCTTGATTCGATCATGGAAATCACTTTTTGCTCGATGATCATGTTTCGCAAGGCGTCCATTTGACCGGTCCGCTCGAGGCGGGCGCGAACACGTCGCGGCGAGTCATTTTTTTGCAGGGCGATTTTTGCGATTTCCAAATTGAAATCTTCGTCGCTCTCCTCAACCTTTTCGGTCTCGGCAATTCGCTCGAGAATAAAATGTTCTTTCAACATCGCTTCGGTTCGTTTCAAAACGTTTTGCCGAAGTATGTTTTCCTGATTCAGAATATCCGACTCGCTAAACCCGCTGGAACGCAATTCCATCATCGCTCGTTCCATTTCACGACGTGACTGGCGGCGCAGCAAGTCCTGTGGAAGGTCCCATTTGGCCGACTCGGTCAGCAATTCGTTGATCTGCTTGCGAACTTCCTGTCGTTGCGCGTATTTCGTCTGGTTTTCGATATTCAAGCGAACAATCTCACGCAATTTTTGTGGATCAGCGAACCCCAGTGTTTCGCAGATCTCTTCAATGTCCGGGCTCTCGGGACGCTTGACATCAAGTATTTCAAACTCGACATCAACTTCCTGCCCCTGCAATTTTTCGTTGGTGGAATATTCACTGATTTTGACCTTGGCCGTTCGGGATTCGCCAGCACAGGCACCGATTACCAATTTGCCAAATCCATCGATCGTCGCATCAGCCATTACAAGTGAATTGCGGACCTCAATCAGAACTTCTGAATCGAACTCGATGTCCTTACCGTCGTGACGGCTGGCGATATTGGCAACGATAAAGTCGCCTTCCCTGGCCGGTTCATCGATCGGCACAAGATCGCGCGATCGAGAAACAAGTTTGGCAATCTCGATATCGACGTCTTCGTCAGAAACTTCACGTTCCGTTCGGGTCAGGGTAAGTCGCTTCCACTCGGGCATTTCGAATTCCGGGCGGACTTCAATGTTAAATTCAAATGTCATCGGACCGTCGTCGGGAACCTTGATCGTTTCAAAATCAAAATCCGGTTCGCTGATTGCCGAAAATGTTTCCTGGTCGCTGATCTGTGCCAGCGAGTCGATCAGCAACGATCCCTTGACCTGGTCCTCGATTTGTGGCTTGAATCGACTCTCGACAAGGCGGCGCGGCGCCTTGCCCGCGCGAAAACCAGGAACTTCCGCTTGCGGAACGAGTTCGTCAAATTTTTCGTTGAAGTACCGATCGATGTCGGTACGAGGAATGGAAACCGTAACATGACGCTCACATGCGCTGGTTTCCCTAACACTGACGGTAAGGTCAAGTTTTGGTTTGGCGGGTACTTCGAGTTCAGCACCTTCGTTATCGATTTCAGTATTCACAAATCAATCCTGCATTAATCAAAAAAATCCGTCTCGAACCCGACCTGCAATGATCAGTTGAACGGATCAAACTGGCATCGGCTAAACAATTATTTGAACGAAGTGGCAAAACACAAGCTGTTGACCGGAATAACAGGTCGAGAACCCGTATTGGGCTCGACAAACAACTGCTATCTTAAAAATTGCCCGGAAACCTGGGCAACGTTGCCTCGAAGCAAAATCAGCCGAAAATACCCCGGAAATTGGGGGGACGTAAAGCGGGTGAACGGATTCGAACCGTCGACATTCACGTTGGCAACGTGACGCTCTAGCCACTGAGCTACACCCGCAAGTTGTTTTTTTGCCTGCCTCAAACTACCGGAGCGACCGAAATTGTAGAAACAGTTTAAATTATGGGCAATCCGTGATTAAGGGGGGATAATCAATTATTGATATCATTTAATAGTTGTGGATTTGCCTTTATCCCCGTTTTCGTCTAAACTCATGGGGAAATGGCCATACCGATTGGCAAAGGAGACTCGACAATCGAGGATAGAATCAAATCGAAAAGATTGGAATCAGAGACAAAGCAAAAGCCAAAAACGTAGTCCATTTCAAATAACCGGTTTCACGACGTTCAAGTGCCGGTTCGGGTTCTCACCAACAGTTCAAGGAAATACTTCATGTTGAGTGCCAAGCTGACAGTCGTAGGCGGCGATGCCAAGGCCGCTGAGATTTCGCTTAAATTGCCGACAACCATCGGTCGAGGCCGCGACGTTTCGCTGACGTTGCCTCATCCACTGGTGAGTCGAAAGCATTGTGAAATTTTCGAACGAAAGGGTGCGTTGTTTGTACGCGATCTGAAATCACTTAATGGTACTTATGTCGACAGCCAGCGGATCAACGGAACATCAGAATTGCGGCCTGACCAGTTGTTAACCATCGGAACGGTAACTTTTCGCGCGCAGTATTCGGTTGCCATCGCAAACGCGGTTGCCGACGCAGAAAATGGTCAACTTGATTCCAGGGCAAGCCAGGTCCTCGATATGAATGAGTCTGCGTCCGCAGACTCCGACAGCAAGGTCGATCATCACGTATCTGTTCAGGACAAGAAAACTACTCCTGGACGTCAAGTTGCCAGGGGAAAAAAATCTGCTCCCGTTTCGCTGGAAGAAATTTGCAGCCTGTTGCCCGGTGTAAAAGCGAAGGCAATGGCCAGCAGCATTGATGGTTTGAACGGGGACTCGAGTGAGCGACCGCTCGACGATAATGATTTTTCGGGGATCAACGTGGACGAGACCGTGCGGGCTCGGGTTACTGCCAACGATTCGGCACTTGGTTCGTTCATTCGCAAAATGCCGCGTTGATGATTTCGGCCATTCGAATCCGTCGTTGTTTCGATTAGACTGGTCAGGTAATTGCTGCATTATGCACTTCGTTTCCCCGGACTGGCGGCGGATCGCAAACTCAAACCGCAGCGCATCCCCTTTCATGCTGAAAGACTGTCACCGTGAAACCCGCCTCGGAAATTGACCAGATCCTGACCCGGCGAATTCGCGAAGGAGATCAGGACGCCTGGGAGCAACTGATCGCCCGTTATGAAGGACGCTTGCTGGCCTTCGTTGAAAACCGATTGTCGAAACGAAGTGCCAGTGAAGACATCGTTCAGGAAACACTGGTCGGATTCCTGAACAGCTTGCCAAACTACGACGGACGCCGCTCCCTGGAAAGTTATCTGTTTTCGATTTGCGCTTACAAGATCACCGACTATTTGCGACGGGAAGGACGACGACCTGCCATCCCGTTGTCGTCGGGTTCCGACACCAGTGGTGATTGGCAACTGGAAGGGCGTGCGCGACCCGCCAGCAGTATCGCCCGCAGTACGGAACGGCGACGGCTGGAAGAGGATGCACTGGTCGACGCACTGGAGGACCAGATTGATCGTTGGCAACAACGAGGCGACTGGTCCAAACTCAAATGTATCGAGCTGCTAACCGTGCGCGGCGTCAGCAACAAACGTGTCTCCACTCTGCTGGATGTCACGGAACAACAAGTCGCCAACTTCAAGTTCGATTTTCTTTCGCGTTTGCGAACCATGATCAAACGGCAAAATCTGTCGCAAGACGTTTTTCCGGAACTCTACGACGAGGCGTGATCGGCAGCAGTGCGAGCGAGGGTGGTGATGGAGTCGCGAAGGATGGCAATGGCTTGCAAGTACTCACTCAGCACGAGATGTTCACGCGGCGTATGATCGAGGGAACTGTCGCCGGGACCGTAGGCGATGATCGGACATTGCCAGACGGGGCCAACAACATTCAGGTCCGCAGTACCGGTCTTTAATTTGTATGACGTCCGCTGGCCGCTGGCAGCAATGGTCCGGGCAATGCTTCGGACCAGCAAGTTGGTCCGGTCGGACTGCCAGGCGGGTTCGTGTCCATAGATCTCAACAGTACCCGGGCCGGCCAATTCGGCAATATTTTTTTGATAGGATTCGAAGTCGAATTTCGGTGGCAAGCGAATACCGACCTTTGCTGACGCCCGGCTCGTTATTCCGTCACTCGAACTGTGGATGCTGCGCAGTGACGGAAGCAATTGATCAAACAGCGTTTTTCGCCCTTCGTTGAATGAATCGGCGTGCCTTACGATCGATTGCCAAAATGCGGCGGCGATTTCGGCACCGTTTTGCTGCGGACCGGCGGTATGACCTTCGTCGACCTCTACTTGATACTCGACGAGCACTCGCCCCTTGTAACCGAGAGTGATGGCTGTGGCGCCCCCTGGTTCGCCAATGACGCAATAGTCCGCAACGTAATCGGTGGCGATCTGACGGGCGCCGCGACTGCTGGCCGTCTCTTCTTCGACTGCACCGACGACGATTAAGCGGACTCCAGGCGGCAACTCGGCTTGCGAAGCAGCGGCAACCAATGTTGCCAATGGCCCTTTTGCGTCGACACTGCCGCGTCCGTGCAAGATTCCGGATTCCAATCGGACCGGGATGTCGCCGTGCACCGTATCGATGTGCCCAAGTAAAATGATCGTTGTTGCAAATTCACCATTGGCATTTTGTGAACCGCGTATTCCCACGGCGTTTCCGGCCGCATCGATATGACTTGCGTATCCCATTGTCGTCATTTGCTCGACCAGAAAACGAACGGCAGCGGCTTCGTTCCCCGAGAAACTTTCGATAGCCACCAGATCATGGACTAGTGCAATCCATCGATCCTTGTCGAGTTCGTTTGGCGACTCGCCTTTCGTTTCAGTCAAACCGATTTCCTTTCACCTGCAATGTACGACATCGTGCAACGGCCGCTTCATCATGGGGTAATAACAGTGCCGTCCCCGAGCAGCGCTCGTGAAATACACTGGTCGGGTCGGGCATCTGCGATGATCACGCGCTTGACACCCGCATCGATGGCGGTCGCGGCAGCCAGTAGTTTGATCTTCATTCGCCCTTGGGCAAACTCATCAGAGACGGCATCGAGATCCTTTCGTGAAACAGATTCGACACGCGATGCAAGATCATTGATATCCCGCATTACGCCCGGGACGTTCGACAAGATCACCAGTTCCCGGGCACCCATCTGCGCGGCGGTCATGGCAGCGGCGCGGTCGCCGTCAACGTTAATGGCAGTTCCGTCGTCGGTGATTGCCGGCGGACAAAGAACGGGCAACATCCCTCCATCCATGATTTGTTTCAACAAGTCGATATTCACAGTATGCACCGTGCCGGTAAGGTTGCCGCGCATGATCCGTTGCCGCCCGTTTTCCACGACCTTGATTTCCGCTTTTTGCTTGCCGACCCATAATCGCCCGTCGAGGCCGGACAAGCCCATGGCGTTGACGCCGCGCTTTTGCAAACTTTCGACAATCGTTTTGTTGCTGTGCCCGCAATAGGCCATCATGAAAATTTCCATGGTTTTTCGATCGGTAAATCGGGAAACGAATCCGCCGGGTGACGTTACGAACTGCGGCGCGTGTCCGAGCGACACTTGCAACTGGTTCGTCAAGTGCGATCCGCCATGAACAAGCAGGGGCTGTTTGCCAGCCTTGTGCAACAAGGCAAGTTCATCACAGACGGATTCGTAGTGAATCCCTTCGCCGCCACCTGCCTTGATAACAATCATCGAGCTTTTGATCCTTCGGGAGTTGTTAATTGTTCCGATCCGTTCCTGACAAGACGTGCTTCGGACAAACCCGGATTTCTAGGGTGGATCGTGACCGCCAGAATGCCAGGGATGGCAACGCAATATCCTGAGCGTACCGCGCCAAACACCACAAATCGCCCCGTACTTGCGAATGGCTTCTATCGTATAAGCGCTGCAGGTTGGCGTGAAGCGGCAACTTTGGCCAATCCAGGGGCTCAAAAATATCTGGTACAGCCGGACACAGCCGATCATCAACCAGGCAGGGATCTGAACGACATGCCGAGCGATCGTTAACACGCTGTTCATTGTTCGATCACGCGGGAAACGTTCCTGCCTTGCGGGAAATCCGTCGTGCGAACTTGTCGATTCGCTCCGTCAAGGTCATCAAGGAGCGGGCCACCGTTATCGCAATCGGACGAGCCCCGCGACGTGGTCGAATTACAAAATCCCAACCTGCCGGAATTTTTTCGCGTTGCAAACGAAAAGCTTCCCGTAAAAGTCGTTTCCAGCGGTTGCGCATAACGGCATTGCCGACGCGACGCGAAACAGCGAGACCGAGTCGACTGTGTGGCAAGCCGTTTGACGCTGCCTTGATTACCAGCACCTCATCGGCGCCGAAATAATCGCTTGCATGAGCCCGTTCGAAATCAAATTGCCGCACCACCCGATCCGTTTTTTGAAAGCGATTGTTCATGTCTACCACTTGAGTTCGCTACGCGGACCCTCACCGTCTGATGCCGTTGCCAATTGCCGAAACAATTTTTCTTGTTCCGACGTCAATTCGGCAGGAAAAACAATTTTCAATTCGGCTAGCAAGTCCCCTGAATCGCCTTCGGATTTGGCGATCCCATATCCTTTGAGGCGCAAGACCTTGCCGCTGGAACTGCGTGGCGGAACGGTCAACGTAACTGTACCCCGTGGCGTTGCCAAATCGACTCGCGCGCCAAGTGCCGCTTCCGAAACAGTTATTGGAACCGAGACATGCAAGTTATCACCGGTGCGGTGATAACAGGGATGGGGGGCTACCTTGATTTTGACTAACAAATCGCCCCGTTGACTGCCGCCGGAAACCGGTCGACCCTGACCGCGCAACCGAATCTTTTTTCCTGTGGAGATTCCCGCAGGAATGGTCAAAGTGATCGTTTCAACCATTCCACTGGAGCGGGTCAACGACAATTGGTGCCTGCCACCGAGAACGGCCGTCGAGAACGAGATCGTGATTTCCTGTTCCATGTCCTGGCCAGTGACCGGAGCATTTTGTTGGTGGGGTGCTTGACCACGACCGCCGCCAAATCCGCCGAACCCAGGACCGGCACCGCCGCCGGTTGCACCGGCACCAAAAACCTGACGCAAAATCTCCTCAAACCCGCCAGCCGGTGCTCCCCCTCGTCCAAAAATCTGTTCCATGTCGAATCCGTCCGGCATCTGGCCATTGGGAAATGGGTTGCGGCCACCTGCCTGTTCGTAAGCCGGACCCAATTGATCGTACAATTGCCGCTTTTGTGGATCGCTGAGTACATCATAGGCATGTTGAACTTTTTGAAAGCGTTCCTTTGCCTTATTCTTGTCGTCGGCGAGGTCCGGGTGGTACTTGCGCGCCAGACGACGATAGGCTTTTTGGATTTCTTCCGCAGTTGCCGAACGGGTTACTCCGAGAACTGAATAATAATCGTCGGCCATTGGAACAGAAGCACTCTTGTTTGGCTGGGCTGAAGCTGAAATTCACCAATTGGAATCATGAATCGGGAATTCTAGATTGTTTAGGCTGTAATGTTCAAGTCTTGTCGCGAATTCCTGCGTGCGGTGTTGTTTTGATTACGGCAGGTTTCGCTCGGCCATTTGCCCATTAACACTATCGGGAAACAACGATGAATTCAGGGATTTTTGTTCAAGCCGCCTGGTTGTTGGCCGTCGTTATCGTTCCATTGGCACTTTTTGCCTGGCTGATTCACTTGATCGAGTGGCTGATTCAACGAAGACTCTCGTCGCGATTCGGTTGGAACAGCGTTTTGGTGACTGGCTGGCTGGGGACACCCGTTCATGAACTTTCACACGCACTACTTTGTGTTGTTTTTCGGCACGAAATTGTCGAGATGGCGCTCTTCAAACCCGACAAGACCAATCGGCGACTGGGATACGTTGTGCATTCGTGGAAAGCAGGGAACCTTTTTCAGGACATAGGCGGGTTCTTTATTGGCATTGCGCCCTTGATGGGAGGGACAGCAGTCCTGTTTGGATTGCTGCTCTTGTTTTTTCCGAACGAAGGACAGAGTTCCCTCTTCGTTCAAAACGCTGATTTCCCGTTTTGGACTCAAGTGCTGAACGCCACATCAGGTTTATTTCGTGGCCTGTTCAAGCCGGAAAACCTGCTTTCGATTCGTTTGTGGTTATTTCTGTATTTGGTGATTTGCGTTGGCAGCCATATGGCTCCCAGTGGCGATGATTACCGTGGCGCCAAAAAAGGAGCGCTCATTGTCGGAGCCTTGTTGGTTGCAATATGCCTTATCCTTGCAGTAACCGGCGTTGGGAATGTCAAGGGAGCTGGCTCCATGATTCTGGTGCCGGTTGTAGCGATTCTGGTTTCTGTAGTCTTGTTATGTGCGCTGGCGACTTCGATTGTCTATTTGGTTACCGATATCGTCGACTGGTTTCGCAAGTAGCTGCGTGACGTATCCCTGTTGCCTTTCGGCAACACTCCCCCTGTCGATTACCGGAATTGATCCGGTTAATCCATCATGCGAGTGGTGGCAAACGCAAAACGGCCCATTGAGATTTCGTCATCGTTAGATTCGTCAGAATATTTCCCAATTCCGTAGCCCGCAAAGTTTGACTATGCACGATTGTGACATAGGTTTCAGTTGAACGCGGAACGCATTGGCCGGGGTGACAAATCCTCGTGATGAAATCGCCGAAATCGATGTGACTGCGACCTGCAATGTGCCGGGGATTCGGAAACGGACTCCCGGTTCAACGTTGGGAAATCGCTGAATAGACGCAGGTTAACGTTGCTCCGGCAATGGACTCAGCGAACCCATGGGTTTACATGGTTTGAGCCAGTCACGTGCCTGGTTCTCGTCTCGCTCGAGACACTTTTTTTGTTCACGTCGGAGGAAGACATGAAAAATTTTGGTTTGAAAGTTCAACGCTTTCTGAAGTCGGAAGACGGCCCAACAGCTGTTGAGTACGCGATTATGTTGGCTCTTATTGTTATCGTTTGCTTGACCGCAATTCAAGCAATCGGCACCAACGCCAACTCGGCATTCGAAGATATCGCATCCGATCTGAACGATGCCCGCAGCGGCAGCGTCAACTAGTTCGCCAACGCGAATACTTGATTCGAAGGCCCCCTGGCTGTAATGGCCAGGTGGGCTTTTTCCACATCCTCTCATCAACTTTTCAGGTTCCGGGATCAGCGATGTACCCAGTAATTCCAGCAGATAGTTACGCTCAGGCGTTTCAGATGGTTTGTTGTTTTTTTACCATCATCGCCGTATTTACGAGCTACATTTTGACAATGCGTTTCTGATTCCGGAAACACTACGAGGATCATTGCCCTCACTGCATGGCCCGGTCGCCGCCGAAAAATGCAATTAAAAACAACAACCGGAAATCGAAGAGCACTTACAAAAACCACTACGGATCGACACTCCAATTCCTGCAAGGACCACAAGCAGGCGCGGGTGATTCAGGCATTGGAAACCTGAACGCATCGGTCATCAACGGCGAATCCACCCATTCGGAGAAACAGGAATGACTTTTATTGAATCACTAGGAAGCGGGCTGGTCGAAAACTGGCAGTACTGGCTCGTCAGCATCGTGCTGATCGTGGCCGCTGTTATCGACGGTATCCAGCTCAAGGTGCCGAACTGGCTGACCTATCCGATGATTATCGCCGGATGGGTTTTTAGCGCCATGGCTTATGGAATGGCTGGCGAAGGCTGGTATGCGGGGCTCGGGTGGAGCCTTGCCGGAACCGCGGTTGGGCTGGGACTGCTGCTACCTGCGTATGCGATTGGCGGCATGGGAGCAGGAGATGTCAAGCTGATGGCTGGCATTGGCGCATGGGTCCATTGCTGGATTGCCTTTTATGCCTTTTGCCTTTCCGCCATCATCGGAGCAATTATTGCAATCGTCATGGTTGTCGCCTCCGGCAAGACCCAAAAACACAAAGGTCAGTTCATGTACATCGTGAACGAAATCATGACTGTGAAAAACCCGGAAACGCTGGCAACCATCGCCGCAGAACGCAAAAGCACCATGATGTTGCTTCCCTACGGAATTCCGATTTGCATCGGAACTATTATGTACTTTGCCTGGACCGGTTTGCTGGTTTAGGAAAAAACGAAATATGCTGGCCTGTTGTTGATGAACGAAACATCAGGAGTCACCAACTCGCCAGGGCAACCCGGTCTCCGGGTTGCCAACGAAACAAGCGATTATGCCGGATGTTTGTCGTGTTCGGCATGAGACGCAAGACTTGGACGATGAATTCGGGAAAGCCGATGCTATCGTTTGATATTGAATGCGAAACGGCTGTGAAACGGTCCATAAGGAAATGGGTCAATGCAACGAACCTTGCCGATTGGCGAATCGACTCGCCCAATTCGGACACGGGTTTGTCAGGGAGGTTTATTGAACCCCTCGCACATTTTCAAATTGGCACAAGCCTAACAACCCGCAAACCCGGCATTGATCAAGGAAACAATCCATGAAATCCAAATCAATCTTTTTAATGGCCGTCTCACTGGGCTTTGGCCTGGTCGCTGCCATTGGCATCACCCAGGTAATGGGTCGAAGCAAGACCGAAGCTGTCGCTGACGTACCGAAGCAATCCGTTCTGGTGGCCGTCAGCGACCTCGATATTAACACCGAGTTGACTGCCGAGATGTTCACCGAGGAACAATGGCCAACCACGATGATTCCGGAAGGAATCGCAACAAAGTTCGTAGACATCGAAGGCAAGGTCATTACATCGCGAGCCGGCAAACGGGGTCCGATCTATTTGTCCAATCTCGTCAACAAGGCCGAGATGAACCTGAAAAACATTCCAGCCGGGTTCAAGCTGATTTGTATGTCGCTCGGTCCCGACCATAATTTCGGTGGCCTGCTTCAGCCGGGAGACGTCGTTGACCTGATCGCGGTATTCAAACAAAACAACAAAACAGGACCAAGCTCTCAGACATTTCTGCGTCGCGTTCGTGTCTTTTCCATCGGATCCAGCACCAACAAGGATCCAGAGAGCAGAAATGCGGTAAAGGGAAACACCGTCGTAGGCTTGCTGGTCACCGAAAAACAATCGGAGCAAGTCCTTCTGATTCAAAAGATTGCTGATCTCAAACTGGCTATGCGCAGCAACGCCGATTCCGACGATGAGTCGATGACTGCCAGTGGCCCGACTACATGGGGTGACGATAGCGAAAACGAGAATGCAGCGAGTATGCTTGCACAGGTTCTGCAACATGCCCAGGCCGCAGCGACGTCCGCCCAGCCTGTTTCGACGAACGCTCCCGAGACCCCGACGTTCACAACAACTGTCTATTCTTCTGATGGTCCTGTCCAATATCACTTTGATTTGTCGACTGTCAATGCGGTTCCTCGTCGTACTGAAGGTTTCTCGCCTTCCCCCGTTTCCACGACAGACACGCCGGAGTCCAGTCCGGTCATCACCGGCCTGAGCGATGACATTGACGATAGTAACGAAGATTCCGATTCCGATATCCCGGTGGAAGATTTGGATTCTGAGCCTGGATCATAATGCAATCAAATTCCTGACGGAATTGATCGAACTAGTTAAGGCGGACAGTGCGTGTTAAGACACCTGTTCGCCTTTTCCGTTTGATAGCGGTGCAAATGATAGCAACGATCGTGTCAAAAGGGACTGATGTTCAACCAATACGGTATTACCTTACTTGTGTACCAGTAGACGAGCTGGTGTTTGCCCAAGTCTGGTCAAGTCTTCCCGAAAAAAGGATTTCAAGGATGAATAAGCCGCGACCCAACGGTATCTCCTGTGGACTGCTTGTGGCGCTAATGATTGGCGCAGCGGCCACCAGTTCAGCCAAACTGTCGTACGCACAGCAAGAACCACCGTCCAGTGCTCCGATCCAGGTAGATCGATCGGTCAGCCGACTTGAACTGATCGCGAAGACCAGTCGACTTCTGGATTTTGACTACGACGTTCCGGAACTGGTCGTCGACAACCAGGCGATTGTTCGCGCAACACCGATCGCGGCCGACAAGGTCTTGTTAACTGCCTTGAAACCGGGCATTGCCACCATCACGGTAAACGACGCGGAACATCGTTCCCAAACGATTGACGTTGTTGTAATGGGCGATGTCCGTGCCCTCGAAATGATCCTTCAACAGCTTTATCCAAGCTCCCGCATCAAGGCAATGGCACTGGAATCGGGTGTTGTCCTTACCGGAACACTTTCTCGAGCCAGTGACGTTCAGGGCGCACTCAATGTCGCTACCGAGTATTTTCCGCAAGTCCACAATTACTTGCGACTTCCTGACTCCCAATTGATCGCCATCGAAGTTCAGGTATACGAAGTTGCTCGCTCCAAAGTTCGCGAACTGGGCATCGATTGGCAGCTCGACACGGGTAACTTTGACCTGAATGTTACCGGTGCCAACAACCCGGCCAACAACCTTACCTTTAGCGTGGTAAACAATGGCGATTCGCTCAACGGTTTTCTGCGGGCTCTCGAAAGCCAAAACCTTGCCCGTTTGCTGGACAAACCAACACTGATTACGCAAAATGGTCGTCCCGCCGAGTTCCTTGAAGGTGGCGAACTACCCTTTCAGGTCAGCGCCGGCTTTGGTGCAACCGCGATTGAGTTCCGGCCATTCGGGACCAAACTCGACGTTGTTCCGATTGTTCAGGGCGAAGGGTTTATTCGGCTCGAAGTGCGGGCTGAGATCTCCGAACCTTCTGCTGACCTTGACAACAACTCCGGCGTATCCGGTTTCCGCGTTCGTCGCGTCAACACGGGCGTTGATATGAAAATTGGCCACACGTTGGCATTGGCTGGCGATATTCGTGAAGAAGTTGAAGCCAAAACCAGTGGAATTCCCGGACTCAAAAACATGCCGTACATCGGTGCTGCGTTCCGAAGCGTGAAAGAAACCCGCTCGGAAATCGAATTGGTTATGTTGCTGACCCCGCGGTTTATTGGCGAAGTCGACCCATCTCTGATGCCCGCCAATATGCCAGGCACTCAATCGGTATCGCCATCGGACTGCGAATTTTACATGAACGGCCATATCGAGGTTCCGCGATGCGGTCCCGACTGTGGCGGACTGCCGAACCAGCCTGCTGTTGGCGCTTTTGGAAATTACCAGAGTATGCAAACACCAGGACAACCGGCTGCTCAAAACCCGGGTCACGGGGTCGTTCCGCCTGTTGTGAAACCGGAAAACGTCTCCGGGTTTGGATTCCCGACTCCATCCACCCAGGCACCCACACCTCGTACTGGCAACCTGAGCAACCAAAAGTTCATTCGCCGGTAAATTCCGGTTGCGCTCGATCAGGGAGAACAGATTCCAAAAAAACCTGATAATCCAACTTGTCAACACCGACCGATCGTCGTCATTGATTTAACCGTCAATACCCGATCTGCCGGTGTTGTGCGTTTCCAGGATCATTTTTTGCAGGTTCGCAAGATGTGACCTAAATACTCTTGCGAGTTAATATATGCGCATTTATCACGGCATGATTGCCGCGCAAATAGCCGCTCCAGGAAACGAACAGTACTCGACTCATTCAATATTGATTTGAACAGGTAAAATGATGTCCTCAGCAATGCGTTTGGCGATTTGCGATCCCGCTGAGCAGTCGCGTGAAGTACTGAAAAAGATGGTCATGGGTATCGACAGTGTATGCCTCGAAGCCGATTGCTCACGATATGAGTTTTTTGCTGACGTTGTCAAGCAAACAGGGCCTGAGGTGCTGATCATCAACATCGACAGCAATGTCGATTCGGCAATCAGTCTGATCGAGCGACTCCGCAACGAGGATCTGAAATGCGGAATCGTGGCCATTAGCAACAGTACCGATGGACAGACAATCCTTCGCGTTATGCGGGCTGGTGCCCGAGAATTTGTCAACGCGCCCGTCGATATTCAGGAACTGGCTACGGCACTTGATCGCATCGGCGAAACAACGCATTCGGCAACAACCCGTCCCAAAACAGGCCGGTTGATTGCCGTTGCCGGGGCCTCCGGTGGTGTGGGAACGACATCGATCGCCGTCAACCTTGCCTGCTGCATCGCTCAGATGCCCAATCAAAGTGTTTCGCTCGTCGACCTGGATTTGAGTCTGGGAGACGCGGATGTGTTTCTGGATTCCATTCCGGAATATACGATTCTGGACGTCGCCGAAAATGTTG
Source organism: Pirellulaceae bacterium (assembly GCA_031414755.1). Taxonomy (GTDB): domain Bacteria; phylum Planctomycetota; class Planctomycetia; order Pirellulales; family Pirellulaceae; genus CAJQPP01. The sequence continues at coordinate 71,972 of JANNWJ010000076.1, forward strand.
CCCGTCTCGACCTTTCTTTGCTTCGAAAAAGCCTGACTAAACACGTATCGGGCGTTTACCTGCTGCCGCGACCAGTGCAACTGCAGGACAACGATGCTGTCAACTCAAGTGATTTTGGCCGCGTCCTGAAACTCCTGCGGGCTTCATTTACCTGCCTGATTTGTGATTTGTCAAAGTCTTACAACCACCTCGACATCATGACCCTGCAGGCGGCCGACGACATCCTGTTGTTTACACAACTCGACCTTCCCTGCTTGCGAAACGTCGTTCGACTCCTGGCGTCGCTGGACCGAATTGACAATATCTCAAGCAAGATCAAGATTGTAATCAACCGTAGCGGTCTCGATAACAAACAGATTAGTCACAAGAAGGCCGAAGAGCACATCGGGCGCGAAATCTACTGGCAGATCCCCAATAATTTTTCGGCGGTCTCGGAAAGCCGCAACAACGGCGTCCCGTTAATTGAATCCAATCCAGGATCTTCGATCACGCAGAACATCGTCGGACTCGCAAACAAACTCGTTAATCCTGAAGAAGTGGATAACGCCGGCGACGAAGCTCCTGAAAAGAAGGAAAAGAAGCGCCTGTTCAGCTTCCTCTCCAAAAACAACGGTTAGTGCTGCGCCAGCAACCAATTCCACTCATACCGTTTATTCGGACTCGTTTGCCCGGCAGTCCAATAAACCCGTACTCGGCTTCTTCTCGCGTAATGCCCTGCTGTGATGCGTCCGATACTTTGCTAAAGCTAAAGTTCGCAATGGAAAACCTTCGGTCGCATTCAGGGACAACCAGCGCATGGCAGGTGACATTAATATCGTTGCAATCGTCAAGGGAGACGAGCGATACGTCTTTATGTTTGACGAAGACTCTCGCGCCGAAACCCTCAGAATTCTTGGCCGATATGCTTCCAATCCCGAACTCAGCTTTAGCTGGTACGATGCGGCCGTACTCAGCCAGAAGATTCGCAAGGTGTCCTCCCAACCCAAGTTTGAAGAAATCAACACGGACCATCACATGGCTCATCCCGTGTTGCGAAGAGGTTCCGGCAACCCTACTCCCAAGGACTTCATGGCCGACAAGCATGGATTTCCCGACATCGACTTTCTCGCATCAGACGATCTTTGGATCGGTGATGATCCGGTTTCCTGATCCCGTATGCGATCGGCAATCCCCCGATTCCTGCGATACCTCGCTGTGGAACGCAACGCGTCTGAGTTGACGATTAAGTCCTACCGGGAGGACCTTGAGAGTCTGCTCGAGTATCTCGGCGATGGTGCCGCGGCAATCCATCCCAATCAGATCACGCCGCTACAGCTTCGTGACTACGTCTCGGCTTTGCATGACGCCGGATATGCCCCAACGTCGATCGCCCGGCGACTGGCATCGTTGCGAAGTTTTTATCGATACGCACAGCGGGAGGGATTCGCCAGTTCCAACCCGGCCAAACCGCTCCGCAATCCCCGAAAACAACGCAAGCTCCCGCACTTTCTTACCACACGGGAAATTGGCAAACTGCTTTCCGCGCCGGATCAATCGGATCCCCTGGGGCTAAGGGACCGGGCGATTCTTGAGACCATGTATTCGGCCGGCTTGCGTGTTAGCGAACTGGTGGGAGTAAACCAGGGGGATCTGGATTTCGATCAAGGCCTTGTTCGCGTACGCGGTAAGGGAAAGCGCGAAAGACTTGCTCCTCTGGGTAAATATGCGATTGCCTCGCTGAAACAATGGGCGGTTGTGCACAAGCCTTCCACGCGAAACAAGACGGGGCACGATGCACCTGTCTTTGTAAACAAGTTTGGCAACCGGCTGACAACACGCAGCGTTGGCCGGATGCTGGAAAAACACCTGAAAGTTACCGGGCTCGATTTGCGAACGTCGCCCCACACGTTGCGGCACAGCTTTGCCACGCATTTGCTTGACGCCGGTGCCGACATTCGCAGCGTTCAGGAATTACTTGGACACAAGAGCCTGATGACGACCCAAATCTACACGCACGTCAGCACTGCGACACTTCGGGAAGCGTATCTCAAAGCCCACCCTCGCGCTACGCGAGCCAATTGAGCCTCGAAAAAAAACCTGCATCAAGTCCGGCCGTCATCCGGTTTGGACTTTTCCTTGTCGTCGTCACCCACTCCATCACTCGTGGTGCCATCCGCATTTTCGCCAATAACCACTCGACCGGCGATCACATCGTCGACCAGTTTAGGGAGCGGACTTCCGGTTCGACCAAGTTCATACAGAAACTGCTGACCCGTTAGCACGATCTTTCCGTCGGGATCAATCAGCCAGAGCGACGGAACGGATTTGACACCGTATGAATTCAAGACAGCGGCGTCCCAGCCACCCAGCGCAATGCAGGGCCAGTCCATTGCTTTTTCAGAAATCAGTTTTTTGGTTGCCTCCGCATCTTCATCAATGGAAACGGTTAACACAGATAGCTTGTCGGCCAGTTCAAGCCGCGACATTGCTTCCTTGATCGCATTCACCGTATTTTCAAATGCCGGGCCCCGCAAGGCCGCGAAGTTGAGCAAGACATATTTTCCACGCAACGCCGTCAAACTCGCTTGTTCACCCGCAAACGTCTTGCCACTGATTTCCGGAGCAAGTTCCTGCATCTTCAGAAAGCGAACGACTTCCAGCGGCATCAGGCCCAGTTGCACTTCGTCGACATCGCCAATGGTGATCTGTCCAAATGCCTGGACAATGTACGTCATTCCATCCTGTTCTCTTTCCGCCATTGCCTGCAGGTTAAACTGCCCGTGTGGAACATCATAGGCGACGAACTTGCCATCCGATTCGATTTCAAGTTCTATGATTGCCCGATCGGCTATCAATTTCTGGTTGGTGGCAATTATTAGCTTGCCGTTCTCGCTCGCTTCAAAATCAGTTATCCATTTTTGACGCTGCTCGACGGTCATGGTCGGCCAGTCGGCAGGCATTTCAGGCTGTTTGAATTCGATTGACTGCACCAGCGATCCCTTCAACTCCGTCAGTACAAAATCCTTGAGCTGACTCGGTTTATTGACGAACTGGCCCACCACTGTCACCAGACCCTCATTCGCGGGTTCGGCAATTTCCACCCCTGGTTCGTCAGCTAAATCCTGGCAGGCTTTCAAAGTGTCCGGAGCCGGGAACAAGCCAGCGAAACAAACATAAAGCCATGCCCAATTACAGATTTTTTTACTCATGTCGCAAATGCCAATCCGAATCGAACTCATTATTGATCTCGCAATTTTCACAAACAAAAGCCACGGGAACGAAAGAAAAAACGTAACTTTAAAACGTGAGAAACCCCGCGGCAGAATCGCCAAACATTGGGGACCGGGTCTTCACCAAACAGCACGTTCAAGCCTATCTGCGAAATCCCGGTTCGTCAACTTTCCGGATTCCACAGCCATCCGGCATTCGCATGGATATAGTCGCTGGAATGACGGGCTGAAAGCTGACCCTGTCCGTCGTGACGGCTTGTAATTTACGGGTCGGAACTTTCCCGGCCCTTTCTCGCCAAACGAAAAACAACACGGAGCCGTGCAGAATTATTAGCCCAGTGGTTCACCACGGGGTACCAAACACAAAATAACATCCGCCCGTTTACGGGCTTTGGTTAGTTGGCTTGGCCCCCGTTTCAGAATGCCCGTAAACGGGCTGTGAATTTTTGGCGGCGCGTATTACCCGCCGTAAACGACGACCCTCTCGGTCCTGGCGATTCCATTGTATTGTTAGTCCCCTTTAAAGTGCAAAACACTGTACAAATCCCGGATTATTGGTGGCAACCTGGACTCGAATCCTTGCGGCAGTCGCTGATCGGTATTTTAATACCCACACTGGTTAGTTAGGCGCACGGCGAAATTCATTCCCCTCCGACGCACCGATCCTGTTTCGAAACCCGATCCATTCATCAGAAATTGCGAATCAATGATGTCATTTACTGCAACACGATATGGAAACCCACGACGTTGTGCGCTTGGAATTTTTGCAGGCACAATCCTGGCGCTGACGTCCCAGGCAACCGTCGCGCAAGTCACCAATTCGAAATACGGCCAGCAAGACAAGTTCCGGCAGCTTGAGGAAGTCCTGCCTACCCCAAACGATTACCGGACGGCGTCCGGTTCGCCGGGTCACAAGTACTGGCAGCAGAATGTTGACTATGTAATCGACGTCAGCATTGACGAGAATCTGCGGATGTTGACAGGTTCGGAGACGGTTACCTATCGCAATGTTTCTCCCGAACCGTTGCGCTATGTCTGGTTGCAACTTGATCCGAATATCAACACCCCCCATTCCGACTCGTGGCAATCGCGAACCTCAGGCGACCTGGACCGGACATCCCTTGATCAAATTCGCAGCATGCAACTGCGTGAAAACTTCGATGGCGGCGTCAAGATCAAATCCGTCACCGATTCCGCCGGCGCTGATTTGCACTTCACGATTGTCAAAACGATGATGCGGATCGATTTGCCGTCCGAACTCGAAAATGACCATGCCTTTACTTTTCGTGTCGACTGGAGTTACGCCATCAACAACTCGGATGAAGTGGGTGGCCGGACGGGGTACGAGCATTTTGAAAAGGACGACAACTGTATATTTGAAATGGCACAGTGGTTTCCCCGCGCTTGCGCTTACACCGATGTAACCGGCTGGCAGCATAAGCAGTTTCTGGGCAGCGGTGAATTTACACTGGAGTTTGGAAACTACGAGGTGCGCATCACTGTCCCGGATGATCACATCGTGGCATCGACCGGTGAATTGCAAAATGCTGACGCGGTATTGACCGACGATCAGCGAACGCGGCTTGCCGAGGCACGGACCGCAGAAGCACCCCGCTTCATCGTCACACCCGAGGAGGCACTTGACAACGAGACCGTCAAATCGGAAGCGACAAAAACATGGATTTTTAAGGCCGAAAACGTTCGGGATTTTGCGTTCGCGTCATCGCGGAAATTTGCCTGGGATGCCATCGGTGTCAAGCTTGCCGATAAAACCGTAATGGCGATGAGCTATTTTCCGAACGAGGGAGAACCCCTGTGGAGCAAGTACTCGACCCAGGCAGTTGCTCACACTTTGGAAGTCTACTCCAAATTTACATTTGACTACCCGTACCCCGTAGCCATTTCCGTCAACGGTCCTGTCGGTGGCATGGAATACCCGATGATTTGCTTCAACGGACCACGGCCCGAAGAAGATGGCACCTACTCCGCCCGCTCCAAGTACGGCTTGATTTCCGTTGTGATTCATGAGGTCGGCCACAACTGGTTCCCGATGATCGTCAACAGCGATGAACGGCAATGGACCTGGATGGACGAAGGTATTAACACGTTCATGCAATTCCTTGCCGAACAGGAATGGGAAGAGAAATATCCGTCGCGACGGGGCGATCCGGCCAATATTGTTCCGTACATGACGAGCCTGGATCAGGTTCCCATCATGACCAACAGCGAATCGTTGCTCCAGTTTGGGTCCAATGCCTATGCCAAGCCAGCAACCGCACTGAATGTTTTGCGTGAGAGCATTCTTGGTCGTGAACTATTCGATTTTGCCTTCAAGGAGTACTCGAACCGCTGGAAGTTCAAACGCCCCATGCCCGCCGACTTTTTTCGCACCATGGAAGACGCATCCGGGGTCGACCTCGACTGGTTTTGGCGCGGCTGGTTTTACTCAACTGACCACGTGGATATCGGGATCGATGGGGTCTCACGCATCGATTTTGATACGAGCAATCCGTACATTGAGAAACCAAAACAACTGGCACAACGAGACGAAAAATCCCCGACATTGAGCGACGAACGCAACAGCGAACTTCCAAAACGGACCGATCGTTTTCCCGAACTCAAGGACTTCTACAACGAATACGACGAGCTGCATGTCACGGCGGACGACGAAAAGGCCTACGAAACGTTTATGAACGGCCTGACCGACAAACAAAAGGAGACGATGGCCAATCTCCCGTTTGCCTGGCTGGTGGACCTGAAAAACATCGGTGGTGTCGTGATGCCGGTCATTCTGGAGATTGAGTTCGAGGACGGAACGACTGAAACACGGAATTTGCCGGCTGAAATCTGGCGCTACGATAACGAAAGCGTCTCCAAGCTGCTCGTTACCGAAAAACGCATCAAGCGGATTACGCTCGATCCTCATGGCGAAACGGCCGACGCCGATGTCGACAACAACCATTACCCGCCGCTGATCGATAACAAACCAGTACCCATGTCGACTAGTTCCCGCCGATTCGGCGACGATGACTCGCCACGCAGCAACCCGATGCGCGATGCCCTCAAACCTGTAGACGAACCGAAACCTGGGGAGGACAAAAAAGATGAAAATGACGCGAAAGGTGACGGAAAAAGTAATTCCGGTGGATCGCGTTGATTCGCAACTCCGTCCGGTTTCTCATGAAGTTCCGAATCGATCTAACCTGCCTGCAATGACGTGTCTTGTGTTATTGCAATGACCAGCCGTTTGGCAAGATCGCCCCCTTGATAACAACGGGAATCCCGTCGCGAATGACGCACAATTTGTTGCTGTCATCGGTATCAATGACCCCATTTTTATTGACGACACTTACATTGCTGCCGATGCGGCAGTTCTTGTCGACGATCGCTCCCAATATCGTCGAATTTTCCCCGATCGCGACCGGAATCATCCCGTGACGCAGGAGATCTTCTTCCTGTTCGTAAAAGTCCGCGCCCATGACATACGAGTCGCGGATCGTCACGTTGTCACCGATTATACTTCGCAGCCCGATGACACTGTTCTCGATCGTGACCCCTTTTCCAATCCGGCAACCATCAGCAATCAGACTTCCCGCAATATTGGCGCTTCGAATTTTTGTAGGCGGCAGATAACGGGCGCGTGTATACACGGGCTGGTCTTCGGTCGTCAGACTAAACGGGGGGCTCTCGCTCGCCAGGCTCAGGTTAGCTTCGTAGAACGAGCGAATCGTTCCGATGTCTTCCCAGTAACCGTCAAACAAGTGCATTTGCACATGACGGCTCCGGATCGCCGCAGGAAAAACCTCTTTTCCAAAGTCACGGTAATTCGTCTTGCTCAAAACATCGAGCAGCGTTTTTCTGTTGAATACGTAGATCCCCAGACTCGCCATGCAATCGCGCCCGTGGCTGGGAACGCCCTGTGCATCGATCCACGCCGGGTCCATGCGCACCATGTTGATTTCGTCGTCGGTCTGCGGTTTTTCCAAAAATCCGGTGACGCGACCGGTGTCGTCAAGTCGCATGATTCCAAAGGCCCTGGCCGCCTCCCGGTCGACGGGGCGACCGGCGATAGTAACGTCCGCTTTGGTCTTGATATGGGTTGCAATCAACTTTTCAAAATCCATCCGGTAGAGCTGGTCGCCCGAAAGGATCAATACATAATCAATGCCGAATTGTTCAATGTAGGACAGGTTTTTTCGCACTGCATCGGCAGTCCCCTGATACCAGTCCGTTCCCTGGCTGGCCGTTTCCTGAGCCGCCAGTATCTCGACAAAGCCATCGTTAAACGCATCAAACGTGTATGATCGCCGGATGTGCCCGTGCAGACTGACCGACATGAATTGTGTCAGAACATAAATCTTGTTGATATCGCTGTTAATGCAGTTGGAAATCGGGATATCAATGAGCCGATATTTCCCCGCCAGCGGAACGGCCGGCTTGGAACGAATACCCGTCAATGGTTTGAGTCGGGAGCCCTGCCCGCCACCGAGGATAACTGCCACAACATTTCGCATGGATACCATCCTGTTACGTGCGTTTCGTCAATCAATGATCGGCCCCGATTCTAGCACGCAACAAATGCCCCTTGAAAGCAGTGGGACACAAAATCGGGGGCGAGTGTCACAGCAGCGGTTCAGCTACTTGGTCCCAGGCTATGCGAGCAATGCGGCGCCATGATCGTTAACGCAACGTTCGACAATCGATTGACAAGCCTCATCGGCTTGCTCTCGTGTCAAGGTTCCTCGGTTCGAGCGCAACACAATCGATAACAGGACTCGTTTTTTTTCGGCACCATCACGCTGGGGGTCGCGAAATGTTTCCTTGTAGACCAGCGACTCGAGAAACTGGCCTGCCGCAGACCGAACACTCCTGGCAAGGTCCGACCAGCGCACGCTTTCATCAACAACGAAATTAAAATCCCGCGAAACCGGGGGGAACAGACTGACCTCGGTATGCAAGGCCGCAGGCCTGGCAAGGTCAACCAGTATGGTCACGTCAATTTCAGCAATGCTGGCCGACCGCCGTATCGCAAATGTCGACTTGCCCGCCGCCGACACTTCGCCAATCCATCCCAGAGTTTTGCCGCCGATTTTCAACTCGGCTGCGTTTGTTATGTCCAGCAGTGGTTGATCGCACGGCACGGCATCGATGATCGTGTCGGGAGAAATCATCATCCCAAGCGATTCAATAACGCCCTTCAGTCGAATGAAATTAAACTCGCAAACCATTCCCAATTTCAGCGGCTCGTCAGGTAATCCATCCGACTTGGGCAAATAGACCCTGGATATTTCGAACAAGTCAATAAAGGCATTCTGCTTGTATTCGTTGATGCGAAATACTTCCAGCAAACTGGGAACGAGGCTGCGTCGTAACAAGTTTACCGCTCCCGGATTCTGCGAAGCCTTTTCCAGCACACCCAGCATCGGCTGGCTGCTTTGTAACGGGGCGTGATCACACCACGGCGAGAAAGCGTCGCTCCATTTTTCCGGAACCAGGCTGGCAGTCATCGCTTCATCCAGTCCCAGCGAAGTCATCGCATTGCGGATTTTGTTGATCACCCGATCGACATGGCTGCGGACCGATGCCGACATGGGAACGGCTACGTTGGACGGAACATTTTCATAGCCATAAATTCGCCCGACCTCTTCAACCAAATCAATTTCGCGCGTCACGTCTTGTCGCCACGAAGGAGCCTTCACAAGAAACGTGCCCGATGGCTTCCCCTGATTCAGTTCAAATCCGAGTGTTTCGAGTATCCGACATGTTGTTTCCCCTGCAACTGGTACCCCCAGCACCTGACCGATGCGTTGTGTTCGAAATACGAATGGATCAGCGGCTTTGGGTTTCTCGCCAACGTCAATCATTCCGTCCGCCAGTTCGCCCCCCGCGACTTCGAGGATTAGCTCGCAACAACGTCGGCTGGCCCAGTCGATCTGATGCGGATCGAGGGTTCGCTCAAAGCGAAATGATGCTGCGCTGTGCAAATTCAACTTCCTTGCGGTCGAGCGAATGCACTTCGGACTGAACCAGGCGGCCTCGACAAGAATGTTTTTCGTCGCCTGGCTGACTTCCGTTTCTTCGCCGCCCATGACACCGCCAAGACCGACCGCTCCTCGACTATCGGCAATCAGGCACATGCCTGGCTCAAGCTCATAAGTCATGTGATTGATGGCCGTCAGCTTTTCGCCGGACCGTGGTTCGCGAACGATGATTTTCTTGCCCGAGAGCCGATTAAAGTCAAACGCATGCAGCGGCTGGCCACACTCGAACATCACATAGTTTGTCACGTCGACAATGTTGTTCACGGATTCGATTCCAATCGTTGCCAGCCGACGCACCAGCCAGTCCGGCGACGGTCCGACCTTGACATTGCGAATCAAACGGGCCGTAAAACGGAAACAGAGATCCGGGCATTCAATCGAAACACTGAAAACGTCATTCAGCGAAGTTCCTGTTGCTGCCGGCCCGGGTTGCGGAATGCTTAAAGGCGTTTTCAGGAGAACGGAGATTTCTCGGGCGATCCCGATATGTCCCAGGCAATCGGAACGGTTGCTGGTAACTTCCAGATCGATCCTCTCGTCGCTGCCAACCATGACGGACACTTCGTGATTCAGGCCCGACATCGTCAAGCGATCGACAACCGACGTCAAGTCATCAGGGAGTGAAACGTACTGACTCAGCCATTCCCGTGAAACCAGCATTTCAAGTCCTTCAGCTCTTACAGGGTCCGTTTACAAAAACGGTCATTCATTTCAGTGGCAAATCAGAACTGTCGCAGGAACCGGACGTCATTGGTGAACAACGCCCGGATGTCGGTGATTTGATGACGAATCATGCAAAGGCGTTCGACACCCAGTCCAAACGCGAATCCCGAATAAACGTCCGGGTCGTATCCGACCGACTGCAAGACGTTTGGGTCAACCATTCCCGCGCCTCCGAATTCGACCCAACGACCGTTCCAGTAATAGTCCGCCTCGACACTCGGTTCGGTGAATGGAAAAAATGAAGGGCGAATCCGGATCGGTACACTTTCACCAAGGTAGTTGGTAGCAAACAACCCAAGTACGGTTTTCAAATCCGCAACCGTCACATTGCGATCGACCAGCAAGCCTTCCATCTGATGAAACATCGGATAGTGCGTCGCGTCCGCTGTGTCGGGACGATAGACACGCCCCAGTGAAATAATTCGAACCGGCGGTTGCCGCTTTTCCATGACTCGAATCTGAACGGTACTGGTTTGGCTTCGCAACAACATGTCGCTTTCCAGTATCGAATGTTTGCCGGCGACGGAAAGGTAGAAATTATCCAGCGAATCGCGCGCCGGATGAATCTCGGGAATATTAAGCGCTTCAAAATTATGCCAGGGATCTTCGACTTCCGGTCCATCCGCTGGCGTAAACCCGAGCCGGCCCATGATATCCTTGAGTTCTTCGATCGTTTGCGTTATCGGATGCAAACGGCCAATGCGAAACAGCGTGCCTGGAAGCGAAACGTCAAATTTCTGATCGCGAACTCGTGCCAGTACGGGGTTGCTCAACGCGGCTTGCGCTTCGTCGAACGCGGTCTGGATTTCCTTTTTCACCTGGTTGAGTCTTTGACCGGCGACTGGTTTATGTTCGACAGGGACGGCACCCAGCATTTTCTGGACATCTTTTAATCGCCCCTGCCTCGCACCGAGAAACTCGACCCGCGCCGCTTCCAGCGATTCCCCGTCGCAGGTTGCGGTAAACGCATGCCGCGCAGCCGAACTGAGGCTTTCCAACTCGTCAAGGAACTGCTGCAGGGCAGGGGCTGCTTCTGACGACATGACTGGCAAATCCGCTAATTGGGTTGGGAAAATCAGCCGTTGCGGCCCTCGCCCCGGTTTTTTGTGATGGAACCGTGGCTAGCGCCAAAACGGCTATCCCCAAATATCAGGAATTGACGCTGAACTAGATTGACAATGCGCCTTTGGCTTTATTGACAATCGCATCAAAACCCGTCGGGTCACAAATCGCAATTTCCGACAGTGACTTGCGATCGAGTTCAATATTGGAAGCCTTGAGCCCGGCAATAAACTGGCTGTATCGGATTCCCCGTTGTCGACAGGCCGCGTTGACCCGGATGATCCACAGACGTCGAAAGTTACGCTTTCTGGTTTTTCGGTCGCGATAGGCATACACGCCTGCCCGAATCAACGTCTCCTTGACGCTGCGAATCATGTTGCGGCGGCCGCCGCGATAGCCCTTGGCCCGTTTGAAGAGCTTACGTTTGGCACGAGTCCGTGCCGCACCCTTGGTTGTACGCATTAGAAATAACTCTGAAGGTTGAGAACTTGCCAAGGCCCCGCATCGAAAATGATGCAGCGTTGATTACCCGCCCGCACGTTCAAACATTAGTTGCCAGGAACTTGCCCGTAAGTGCCAACAACCAGTTAGTTGCTGTAACGTCCCAAAGCACGCTGGATTTTGACTTCGTCTACCGTATCCAGTACCGTTGTTCGACAAAGATTTCGTGATCGTTTCGCCGATACGCGAACGTTTCGGTGACTTGTTCCAGCCGATCGATGCTTGGCATGGCCTTTGGCAGTCAGTCGAAATCGTTTTTTGATACCCTTGTGGGTCTTCATCTTGCTCATCGGAACCTTGCGCTATCGCGAACGTGTTGGATTTTTTTTGCAAACCCGGTCAATTCGAACCCGGATCGGGATTCTAGGGCTTCGCACCCGTTTGCAAAAGGGGTTTTTTCCGGTTTCAGGCTCGTTTCACTCGATTCTCGAATGATAACGGACTTTTGAACCAATTCCTTTTTACGAGACCGACGGCTGATTAAGCAACATCTGGCGGCGTGATCGGAACGGTCCCTGCCAGAATTGTCGGAGCCCGGCCCGACAAATCTTCGCTCAAATACAAATTTTCAAGTTCAAAACGGGCTCGCGGCCAAATATGAAAGGGGCCGCTATTCCAGTTACTTATATTCCATGCACCGATAATGCCATTGGCAGTGATCGTCCCCTGATAATGCACCTGATGCTTGCCAACGTACCGTTTGGACCACGAAACCAACCCGGAACTCGTGTCGTATTTGCCGTGGATCGACCACTGTCCCACATAATCGGTCCCTTCGCCTTGAACGTTTCCATCGCGAAAATGCAAATAAAGGTGCATCCAGCCGCGACGCGGATGGTGATGTTCAATGTAGAACCCTGTCCATTCACCACTGGAAACTTTCGAATCTGATTCGTTGAAATCATCGTCGTCGTTCAAAACAATAAACCCTTTTTTTAATTAGCAAAACGGATTGGGATATTTCCCAATCAAAGGATTGCCATCCATGATCGCAAGTCGATTTTCCGACAGGACTCGGGAGAAACCTGGCTTAATTCGTGGGCTTTTTTGGAAATGGCCTTGAAATGGACACCTGGTTTTTCGAAAAATTCCGGTTTGCCAAATCATGGAATGTTGAAAAAAACAGGTAAAAATTGCCGAGTAAATGGCTTTCGAATGGCAAATCCAGCCTCAACCCGCTGGAATGGAATTCGTTGCGTTCTTTCCTTGAAAATTCCTGGAATGTTCAGTTTTCTTAAAAATTAGTGCTTGTAATTCCAACCCAAGGCAGTAACAATAACGTACTAGTCGCTTTTCACTCCTGTGAAAGCAATCCTTTTCTAAAGTTTGACTTTGGTTCGATTTCGCTCGCGTTTCAGAACACATTGGTTAGCGTTGCCCATTTTTTATTGATCTCTGGTTGACGATTAACTAGATGTTTTTGTTGTTTTTCTTTTATTTTTCGGAGGACTGTGAATGTCTATTCGTAAGTCTGGGTTCACGCTTGTTGAACTCCTCGTTGTAATTGCCATTATTGGTATTCTTATGGCCTTGTTGCTACCTGCTGTTCAGCAAGTACGCGAAGCCGCACGTCGTACTGACTGTGCAAACCGACTTAAGCAGTGCGTATTGGCTACGCACACTTTCCATGATGCCAACAAAGTGTTGCCACCATCGTGCTTGATTAACAATCAAGTTACAACCAGCGCTGTTGCCCACCTTTATGACAACCAGATGACATCGATGTTGGGCCTCTGCATGCCATTCATGGAGTTGAACCCCATGTACCAGGCAGCCAATCCGGATGCGTTCAACTTCCGTAAGGATTTGAACGATTTCGTGGATCTGTTGGGCGTACGCTTGTACACCGACGGATTCGATTTGCACGGTATCGGTCCCGAGTTGGACGATTTGTTCCTGACTCGCGTTCCTGATTTTGAGTGCCCCTCGGACAGCATCAACGATGTAGTGTTTAGTTCAACCGGGGCGCTGGCAACTGCCAACTTGAGCTTAATTGCTTACGCTCCAATCTGGAACGGCGTTACCAACGACGACCGAAACTGGTCAGGTTGGCTCGTTTATTACACCATCAACAATGTTGCAACACCCGACTTCTGGGCACAGCGAACCAACTATGTTGGTTGCATCGGCGCTCACGGTCACACCATTGGTCCAGAGCGTGAAAAATGGCGCGGTGCTGGCGCTGCTCGGCAACGCGTAACTCTTGAGACCATTCATGACGGGACAAGCCGTACCGTTTTGATGGGCGAAAACATTGGCGGATATTTCAACAACATCCGTGGCGTTGGCATCGATGATGATGGCGCTAACTACACTGTAGTTAACAGACAGTTCCCATGGTCGTGGTTCATGGGTGGCGGTTGCCAAACCCGTGGTACCATCCCTTACAACAAGGCAACGTTGTACGACCTTACCCTTCCCTACTCAGTCAATGGTGGTGCTTTCGATCCAACGGGTCAGGTATTCGATGGACGTACCATTCCAATGCTTGGAAACACCAAGTTTTCAGTAGACACTGGTTTCGGTGCAACTCACCCAGCCGGCGTTAACATGGGATTGGCTGACGGATCCGTTCGGGCGGTTAACCGATCGACCGACTGGCAGACTTTGTACCAAATTGGTGGCAAAGCCGACGGCGGAACACCACTAAGTTTCTAAAGGAAATTTCACATGTTTCGTAGATTTGTAATGCTGTCAGCAGTCGCCGTTTTCGTCCTCGGATTCTCTGTGGGATGTGGCGGAGCTGGTGAGGCAACCACGATTGAAAGAGACGATCGTCCAAAAGACCTGCGTCAGGATACAGATGGTATTCCCAACAAGGGCCCTGAGGGTGGTAACCTTCCAGAGGGCGTTACTGAAAACTAGTCGCCTGGATGTTCTTTCAACTTGAAAAAAACTCCGGGGTATCGAAAGATACCCCGGTTTTTTTATGCGCTGATCCAGGCGAAACTGCTCAAACCGTGAATACCTTTGAGGATCCAGCTCTTTGCTGATGTTTGTTTAGTGAATTTAAAATCACCTTCCAGGCAGCTATTTCTTTTTCCAGGCTATTGCCTGATTTCGGATCGATCGGACGATCAATCCTGGACAGGAATGTTCTCGGGTGTTGCCGTGAGTTCCAGAACCAAAAAGATTCGTCGCAAGTTGCTGATCAACCTGCTGGGCAGGCTAATGGACGCGACACCCCAACAACTTTCCACTGATCTTTGCAGATTAAGGACGGCGCCGTTCTTTCTTGCTCCTGCCCGACTCAAACAAGTCCCAATCTTCATCGACGAAAAACGTATTCCGCAAACATTCGACACAAAGCGTAATGGCCATTTTCGCTGTCTGATCCGTGGAACGATTGGCTTCAGTCCAGGTATGGACAAATCAATCAAGGTGTCGACGGGGTTTGACGGCGAGTCGGCAGAATCAAGCCTGCAGGCGCTCGATATTTCAGGAACGTCGGTTATTTCCGACATTGACGACACGATCAAGTTCTCCAATGTCGAGAACCGGGCCGAGTTGCTGGCCAATACATTTTTACGAGAGTTCGAGCCTATTGAAGGCATGTCGGATGTCTATCAATCACTCGCAGCTCAAAATGCAGCTTTTCATTATGTCACAGCCAGCCCCTGGCAGTTACAGCAACCGTTACAGGAATTTCTCTCCCGATGTAATTATCCAGGCGGATCAATGCATTTCCGCACCTTCCGGCTCTCGGACCATTTCCTGAAACGGCTTGGGCTTATCCACCGACGTGGAAAAGCGGCGGCGGTTCGCCGGCTGCTTTCAAATTGCCCGCAAAGAAAATTTATCCTGATTGGTGATTCGGGCGAAAAAGACGCAGAAATATATGCTCGTTGCTTTCGCGATTATCCGCATATTATCAATCGTGTCCTGATCCGACTGATCGCGCCTGATCACAGGTACAAGGAGTCGATTATTCGAGCGCGAATCAACTTGCCATCCAGCGTGTTTGCAACGTTTTCCAACAGCCAGCAACTGGGCGAACTGCTGAGTTTAAGTTAACTGGAAACGGGAGAGGCCACTATCTGGGCCATTTACCCGGGAATATAATTATCATTTCGAAATCAATGGCGATTATGACCGGTACGAAGCCACAACGAAAAAGCTTGCTAATAATCTTTTTGGCCATCTTGCTTGCCGGTGCGAGTATCTTGTTTTTCTTGCTGCAGCGATCTTCGACGCCTGCCATTCGCCATGTAGTGCTGATTAGTCTTGATACGACTCGGGCCGACCATGTGAGCTGTTACGGCTATCCACTGCCGACGACTCCAAATATTGATGCCCTGGCGAGTCAGGGGTATTTATTCAGTCATTCCATGACACCCGTCCCGTTGACGTTGCCTGCTCACACCTCCATGTTCACCGGGACGATTCCACCGCATCACGGAAAGCGCAAAAACGGGGACGTGTATTTTGATCCGATGAATGTGACGCTAGCGCAAATGCTTAAGGCGAAAGGGTATTCGACGGGTGCGTTTCTGGGGGCACAGGTCCTCAACAACAGTTTTGGCCTTAACCGGGGATTTGACACGTACCAGGACCAATTCGCCAATAAAGGCCATGAACGTCGGGCCGAGGAAGTGAATCGCGATGCCTTTGCGTGGCTGGATCGCCAACAGAAAGATAATTCGATTTTTCTGTTTATGCATTACTACGATGCACACGACAAGTATGCTCCCCCCCAACCCTTTGCCACCTCGTTCAACGACAATCCTTATGCTGGCGAAATCGCCTATGCCGACCACTGCATCGGTCAGGTTGTTGCCAAACTCAAGAGCCTTGATATGTACGACTCGACCCTGATTATCGTGACGGGCGATCACGGGGAAATGCTGGGTGAGCATGGCGAAACCACGCACATGTTTTTTATCTACCAAAGTGCGCTGAAGGTACCCATGGTTTTCAAACTCCCCGGAGCAAGTAAGGGACATAAAATTGATGACCTGGCAAGTATCATCGATATTGTTCCCACTATTTGCGATTTGGTGGGAATTGATCCACCTGAAGGAATCGAGGGAAAGAATCTTGCCGGGCATTTCCGTAATCAGCCGCCATTGCCGGAGGACCGGTTTCTCTATTGCGAGAGCATGCACCCAACGCATTACGGAGCCAACTCACTCGTGGGCCTGGCAAGCAAGGAGTGGAAGTACATTCACACCACTCGTCCCGAGTTGTACAACCTGCAAAAAGATCCGGGTGAAGTGTCAAACCTGATCGAGGAACAACCTCGTCAGGCAAGTATTTTCAAGGAAAATCTGGCTCAGATCACGGAGCAGGCTGCGCGTCAAGGAAGTGCCCAAAAGAACGCGCCGCTTGATCCAGACCTTCTTCATCATCTGCGATCGTTGGGTTACGTAGGCGAAAGCAGTGCTCCCGAAGACGCCAAATTTGAGCAAAGCAGGGAAGACCCCAAGGATCTAATCGATTATCACAATGCGTGGCATGAAGCCGAACACCTGGTTTTGGAAAATAAACTTGATGAAGCCCTGGCCATAATCGAGAGCGCCCATCAGCAACGTACCCGATATGTGTTATGCGACGTGGCGCTTCAGATTTGCCTGAAGCAAAAAGATTACAAAAAAGCCATTGACTATGGTGAAAAGGCCTTGGCGTTAAAGCCCGACGATTTCCATGCCCATGAACAACTGGCATTCGCCTATTCCTTTGATTTACAGGATGAAGCTGCAGCTAAACAGTACGAACTTGCCATGAAATTCATGCCACAAGATCAACTCGATTTCCTGGCCACTCGAGTCCGGTTACTCTATCAACTGGGGATGACTCGTGCCCGTCAAGGAAAATTCGATTTGGCCATCGTTCAGTTCAATGAGGCCTTAAAACTAAACCCCAATGATTCAATTCTGCTGAATTCGTTGGCATCGCTCCTGCTCGACTGTCCCAATCAAGAACTCAGGGATCCTCCCAGGGCCCTCGAACTGGCTCAACAAGCTTGTGCGCTGACCCAGTTAAAGCATCCGCTGTTTCTGAAAACCCTTGCACTTGCTTATGCCGAACTCGGTAACTTCAACAATGCCGTCAATACTACTGAGAGCGCATTGGCTTTGGCCCGGTCCATGGGCAACCAGGCACTTGTTGCCGAGTTGCAGGAACAACTTGACCGGTTCAAACTCAAAGTTCCTGCTACGCGCTGAGTTCCGTGGTTGGTTGCAGGCCACACTATTCCGGATAACGTCATCGAGAAACATCCGTTGCAGCAGCTTGTTCCGACGGGCCGGGCCTCGTTCAGAACTTGACTCCCACCAGCGGCTTGACGGCAATGGCCGCAACCATGGACACGACCAAAAACGTAAGCCACCAGGGAACATTCCAGCCGAAAATGGCAGTCTCACGTTGTGGATAGTGAATAACAATTGCACGGACCGAACCACCTCGCGGTAAACCGGGCTCAATGGGATGTATTATTTGCTCCCACAAGTTGACTGATCGCTGCGGGTTGATCGGAATCAAATGAAGACCCGTATTTGAAACTGCGAGACTTTTTTCCACGAGTTCGCCCGCGACTTCGAATTGAAGTTGTTCTGTGCGCAAGCTGGTTTTCGATGAGGCTGGTCGAATTCGCCAGAATACGGTGAGTTGGCCGACGTCGCGCATCGGTCCTGCCTCTATGATTCCGCCGAATGAATTAAGTTTGGCGTTTTGACCTTGTTGCCAATGGTCACTGTCGATTTGCAGTTCGACCACTGCGGATTTGTCTGCCAACAGGGGACTCCACTCGTACCACGACGCCAGTTGGCTAAACAGCAAGACGAGCGGAATGATGATAACGATCAAGGGGGGCAGCGAATGACAAATCCTGGCGACAGAATGTAAGAGCAAACGACCAAGGCTCCGGAATACGCCCGCCAGATCATCCTGAAACAAATTGATGGCCAGCAATTCGGCTCGACTCCCATCGGACGCGCGACCAATTGCCCGTTGGTTGGACGTGAAACGAAACATGATTGCAATCACAATTCCGGCACACGCCGAACAAATAATGAGCGCGATCATCGGCCAACGGGCAACCGGGACCATAAGGATTTCAAATATCCGGGACAGGGTCAGATTAAGTATTCCAATAATCTCGTTCACAATATCCTCTAATACCCAATCCACCCCCGTATTCCGTCAATCTTGTCAGCAATCGCCACTCCGGCCAATTCGAAATCGTTTTTGTCGTATTGAGATGGCTTATTCGAGATAGCCAAGGCCGCGAAGTTGACGATCGACCTGTTCTCGATCGAGAGCTTCGTCCTGTCCAGCGGCCGCCGTTTCAAGCAGGTGAACGATGAATTCGTCGGTTGACGAGTAACCAGCCTCGCTGGATTTTTCCTCAAGCCTGCCGTAAAGCTCTTTGTCAATGCGAATACTCTTCTTTGACGAAAACATCAGCACGCTCACTTTTCGTTCAGGGGTTGTCCACAAACAGCGACTTGCCCGTCATGTGTGGCAGCCTGCTAATTCCGAATTCATCGAGGATGGTAGGAGCAATGTCGCGGATATCGGGTGCTTCTACTTTTACTTGCCGATTGGTAACCAATATACCGGGTACCAGGTCTGCGGAAATCAAATGCGTACCACTCCAGCGCTCCAGGTTATCCACCAGCAGATCGCTGGGCATTTCTCCCAACACCGTTTCCCAGCTCGCATTGTAACCATCTTCGTAGCCAATGATCAGGTCAGGAGCAATATGTCTGTCGGCCCCTGGATAGATATCTTCGACCAGGTCGACTCGGCGAATTACTGGCTGCCCCCCGAGATCGCGGACCGACATTAACTTGTCCCGTATTTCCAACAACTGGCTGCGCCACTGAGGCTGCTTGACGATCCCATGTTTTTCACGACCAGCCGCATTCAGATAAAGCGCGTTCATCCCCAGGCCGTACGCCCGGGTTTTACTCCAGTCGACGTTAGGGAACAGTGGTTCCCGGCTCTGCCGATTGGAATCCAGCAATCGAATGAAACCCTGTTCGACCAGCCAGCTATTAAGATTAAACCCGCGTCGAAATGTAGTGAAACCATGATCCGATAGCACCATGATCGTGTCGGTTGGCGTTGCGGCCGTCATCACGTCACCCACCAACTGATCGATGTCGTGGTAAGCGTCTTCGATGACGTTGGCGTATCGATCGCCTTGAGCCGCCTGCCGTCCTGGATGCTGCGGATCACGATCCCTCCAAAACATATGTTGCACCAGGTCGGTCGCACCAAAGTAATAAAACAGACAGCCTTTTTGAAATTGCGATAGCGCCTCCCGGTACTGGACAATCCGTTCCTGCATCGCCAGGTCGGACTGAGCCAAAAACTGGTCTTCATCCAGCGCTCCGTGGCTCAAGGCTTTTGTGTCTTCCGGAATACCCACCGTATAAAACCGCCCATGCCGCGCGGCTAACTGCGCGGATAATTCGGCCGGAATGCTGATTTGATTCGCCGGCGACATCGGATCAATGTTTATGGGGCTCACATATAACTCAAATTTTGGATGCACCTGTTTCATGAACAGTCGAACCATTCCCTGAATCGAAGTCGGAGCGCCTAAGGCGCCCAAAACTGTGGAGCCAGGAATGCCCGTCTGAAAGACAACCGGGACCCAGCCGCTCCATTCTCCTTCATTAAGCAACAGCGATTGACCGTTGATTGAGATTCTTGCTACGGGAGAAAACGGGTCGCGGGCAATGTCGAGTAATGTTTTCATCGACGGCCCCGTATCGCTGGATGTACTTCGCCGCAGATAATTTTGTGGCCCGATTAGTTCGGTCTGCGAATAATTTTTCACCATCGACAGATAGACAAATCGACCGCCCCCGACTTGCCTCCCTTCCAGCGGTGCATCGGGAGTGAAAAACGTAAAATCACCATATCCGCCCAGTAAATCCGGCGTGCCCATCCCGCTAACACAGCGAAACCGCCCCGGTCCTTGTGGGGTTGGCGGAGGGTAAACAGATGGCAAGTAGTAAATCTCGGCATCAATACCGTTGGCGATCAATGGGTCCCAGAACGCCGGGCCACGCCGGAGTAATTTGGCTTTCCCGCCGGACAGGGGCAACTGCCACTTGCCAAGAGGAATCGCCCACTGCTGTTCCGGAGACTCGGCTTCAGACGAAGAGAAGTAGGGACGCATCGCCAAATCCGGTTCGGGCGGGTTGGGGTCGCGCTGGATAAAATCAAATACCTGATGCAGTCCCGGATCAGCCCCGGAAATAATATTTGAAAAAGCTACCGGAGTGTGCGGCGGTGTGCTGGTTGCCAAACTCCTGAAACTGCCGCTGTCAGCGAGGCGAGCCAGATTCGGCATCCGCCCTGTGTCGATCAATTTCTTTACGATTCGTGGATCGAGTCCATCAAAGGCCACGACAAACACACGGTGGCCCGCCGGTGGAGCACTGGAGCGGGTCGATTTGCGACACCCGGGCAATGCGGTGACCGCAGTGGCGGCAATCGCCAATTTGGAAAACTCGCGTCTCTTCATAACAATGATTCTCCGTCCATATACGAAGGCTTGCTAACTCCGAGCAGTTGCAGCGTCGTCGGCCCGATATCGGTGATGTGTGGCTGCGATCCGTTCAACGGAATGCTGCTAAACAGAACACCAGGGACTAACCTGGGATGAATACAATGGTCGCCGCTCCAGGCATTCATATTGTCGGAAAATATCCTGGACCCGCATTTCCCAACAGCCGCATCCCAACTGACCCGATACCCCACATGATATCCAACGATCAGATCGGCGGCGCTTTCAACGTACGGACCCTGATAGGCCGTTTCACGAGAGATTGCCTGGTGTATCGCTTCCTTTTTGGTCTCTGGATCGCACAATCCGGTCAATTCACGGCACAATTGGTCGACCAAATGACGGCGGTCATTTCCCGCGCAAACAATTCCCTGAGACTCGCGACCTGCTTGATTGATGTAGATGCCTGCCAGCCCCAATGCGTAGGCTTGTGTACGGCTCCAGTCAACCTCCTCCAAATAGATTTTGTCCGAAGATAAAGCGTCGTTCTTCAGATGCAGGTAACCATGGGCCAACAACCAGGCGTTCAGGTCAACGCCGCGACGAAACGGTTTAAATCCGTGATCCGACATAACAAACAGCGCGGTGTCATCTCCGGTGGTTTCCATGGTCTTGCCCACCAATTGGTCCATGCGAACATACATGTCGCGAATGACATTGCGATGTTGGGCGGCTGTTTCGCTTTCTTTCTGAAAGTTGGGGTGTTGAGGATCCTGAAACCGCCAAAACATATGCTGAATACGGTCCGGACCATCGAAAACACAGACAACCGCCCCACGCCGTGTTCGCTTCAATGCATCGGCAAACATTCGTTGACGTTCTTCGTCGATGTCATAGGCCTGTCGCAAGAATTCAGTTTCGTCGATTACCTGTTCCGAAAGCGACCAGGTATCTTCGGCCAGTCCCATGGTGGCGAACGGTCCGATACTTCGAGCCAAATAGTTCGAATAGACTTTCGGATGGGAAATCGGCATGATCGGACGATCAGGATCAATGTGTATCGGAGTCGAAGACATTTCGAAATGCGGACCAAACTGCTTCAGGAGAAAGCGACATAAGCCATGGGCTTTTATTCCAGGAGCCAATGGAAACGGAAGGCGAATCCAATCGCTATATTGCCCCGGTTTCAGTGATACGGTCTGACCCGCGATGCGCATTTTCGCCGTGCCTGAATCGCCTCGACGCGTCGAATTTACCTTGAACTTCAATCGGCTCTCTATTGGAACAGCCCGCAGTGAATTGACGGGGCCGGGCATCTCGCCATGGACCACATCGCCAATTCGGCGAACAACGACCCGCTCTCCTCCCGAACCACCATCCGTCGTTTTCCCCGCCATTCCCTCTTCTACGAACCAGGTAAATGTCCCCTGGGTGCCTCTCAAGTCGGGCACACACATCGCAGACAACTGAACGCCGCGAAATCGATCGGGAGGAAAAGTAATCGGCACACGCAATATGTTGCTGGATATGCCCGACTCGCCCAGGACCTGCCAAAACGGTTTACTCTTTCGGAGGCCTTCGATCTTTGGTCGTGACAGCGGCACCGAAAACTTACCGAGCTTGAGCTGTCGTTTCGGAGGACGTATTCGTACCGACGAGATTTCAGGAAGATAGGTAGCTGGATTACGAACAATAAAATCGAAAATCTGGTGTTTGCCTGGATTGGTACCCGTGCTGAAGGAAGACCAGGCGACAGGCGAAAGGGGGGGCCACGTGGTGCCCAATCGTTTGTAACTCCCCTGGTCACGCAGTCGGGAAAGGTTGGGCAGCAGGCCTTTTGCCAGCATGTCGTCGGTCAGATCCGGATCCAGTCCGTCCAGCCCCAGAATGACAACTCGTTTGACTTGGGCACGCGACAATGCATGTCGGTTCCAAAAAGTTCTCCAGCACCACTTGATCGGCCACGTCAGCACGACGACGAACGCCGATACCATGGCAACCAAAACGATCAAAAACGATCCCGCCAGCGCGATTCCTGCGCCGGGCCCAATGTACGCCAGTACGTACTCGTTTCCAAAAAACATAAAACCAAAGTCCAATCAACTTCGTTGACGATACAGATGCCGATTCACCCGGGCCGCCATCGCGGTTACATCCAGAGGAAGTGCCAGAAAATCACACACTCGCTGCGACTCTATTTGGGAATGTTCCAGAACCCGGGCGTATTGTACTTCCATCCAGCTAAAATTTTTCCGGGCAGCAAGCCACGTTTTTACTCGTTGCAATTCTCCGGTGAAGATTGATCGTAACTGGTCGCTGGAGACCGAGGCGCCCTGCGCGCCCCTTCGCTGAAGCATCAACTGTTGCGAGGCGATGACTTCATCCAGCGGCCTCTCCATGAACAGCACCTGATAGTGGTAGTTTGCCGGCAGATATTCCAGCAAGCGATAGATTATTTTGACTCCCTTGCCTTCGGCTTCCTGCAGCCAACGTCCGTCCTGTTGAGTCTTTTTGACTGCCTCCAGTTCGTAATAACCCTCGAGGTTGTCGTCGTCAGCGGCGCGCAACTGGTCGGTCATTACCGGTAGGCCACCGGCAGCGAGCATTTGCATCATCATCGATGTTCCCGAGCGAGGAAGCCCCGAAACGACTATCACAGATTTGGATAAGTCAGTGAACACGACGATTGTTGCATTACCTCGGCGACGAACGGTACTGACCTGTCGGAATGTACTAAAAAAGTCACCAGGTTTGGAATGCCAACGATTGTACCGGCATCGACTCCGATGTCGCAAGTCAATACGTCATTGCCGGGCAAATGAGATTCGACCAGGGGCGTTTCGTCAAGAACGCCCCGCATCGGTTAAAATACGAACAAACAGAAGTTGTTCCTGCGTCTGATTTGAATCCGATTTGAACCTCATCCAACAATCTGGCGTAATGTCAATGTGACAAACTGGTTTGAAAATCGTTGAAAAGGGCCGAAATTCCCGGAATAATTCAGATAATGACTTTTCCAACGTCCCAATTTTACCCCTTGTGAATTTGACGTTATTTTATAAAAATGTCCGATTCGCATTGGTGCAGTTTCCAAACGGTCGTCTGCGCTACCGGGTAATGAAAAACGTGACTTCGACCAGTGGGTCGTTTCTGTAAATGCGAGCCTGAATGTGTTTAAGGCTCGCTGAACGTTTTTACCCACAGGAGTGCGGATATGTTCAGAATAGTTCTTACGTTGCTGGTTTCGTTTATGCTTTTGGCGGGGGTCGCTGGCTGTCCCGGGCCTGGAGCGCCTACCAAGGTTGACAACCGTCCGCCGGGACTTGGATTGGGAGGAGGTCCTCCAGATTCAAACGGCAAAACAGGGGACAACAAACCACCGACGATCGAGCACTGAAAACAGTGAACCGAAATTAGACAACCGCAATTGCGTTGCCATTTATTCTGGCAACGCAATTTGGCAAAATTTGAAACATACGTTTGTTTTGATAAATTCATCTGGTGTCGATAGATCACCATAATTGGCAATTTGATTTAGTGGAGTAGTTTTCCAAATGTCTCGATACATTGGCCCGAAAGCGAGAATTAATCGTCGTCTTGGTGCACTGATTTATGAATCGAATGGTGCATCCAAAGGTCTTGAACGACGCCCCAATCCTCCTGGCATGCACACTCGGAGCAAACGACCGACCAACTACGGCTTGGCCTTGTATGAAAAGAAAAAAATCAAGCACTATTACGGGCTGGGTGAAAAACAACTCCGCCGCTACTACGACAAGGCTTCGTCACTCAAGGGTAATACGGGCGAGCAACTCCTGTTGATGTGCGAAAGCCGACTCGACAATATCGTTCGACGCGTAGGTCTTTCAAAAACACGATGCCAGGCTCGACAAGGTGTTGCGCACGGACACTTTTTTGTTAACGGCAGCAAAGTCGACCGCCCGTCATTTCAGGTTCGACCCGGCGATGTGATTACTATCCGCAACAAACCAGGTCTCAGAGACCTGTATCAGTCGATCATGGCACAGGGAGTTGATGGAACAGGCATCGATTGGGTTTCCTTCGACAATGAATCGATGACGGCCACCGTTCAAGGTGTTCCGGGCCCGACCGACATCAGTTTGCCTGTAGACGCAAATATGGTTATCGAATTTATGTCACGCTAGGTTCAGGCGACGTAAATCGCCGTACTTGGCTCGACAACCTGGAATCCTTGCCACGGCAGAATTGCCGATACCGGTAGAAATCAAGATTCATCATTGGCAAGCCCGGCAGTTGTGCCCCAGGCTTGCCATTTTTTTTGGGAATACTGACTTATGCATTCACCCCTCGTAGTTATCGGCGGCGGACCAGGCGGATACGCTGCCGCGTTTTTGGCGGCGGACCTCGGCATCGAAGTGACTTTGGTCGAAACGGAATCCAGGCTCGGCGGAACTTGCTTGTTGCGCGGCTGTATCCCCTCCAAAGCGCTGTTGCATGTCGCCAAAGTCGTTTCGGAAGCAGATGAGTTGGGTCAGGATTGGGGTGTCAGTTTCGGTTCACCCCAGGTCTCGCTGGAAAAACTGCGCGCTCGAAAGGAAAAAGTCATATCGACATTGTCGGCCGGACTCGGGCAACTTGCCAAACGACGAAAGGTCACTGTCATCAATGCTCACGCCCGATTCGAAAATTCACAGACGATTGTTCTGGATGGCAACCACGAATCGATTCCTGCCGATCGCAAATTGACCTTCGACCATTGCATCATTGCCACGGGCAGCCTTCCTGCTATGCCAGCGGCATTCAATATCGGTAGTGAGCGCATTTTTGATTCAACCGGTGCGCTGGAGCTTCGCGATATCCCCGGCGAACTGCTGGTGATCGGCGGCGGATACATTGGCCTGGAAATGGGCAGCGTCTATGCCGGCATCGGCAGCAAGGTCAGCGTCGTTGAGTTGGCCGATGGATTGTTGATGGGTGCCGACCGGGATTTGGTCAAGCCCCTCGAAAAGCGGCTCAGAAAACTTTTCGAGGATCGAATTTTCCTGAACACCAAAGTTGGCTCACTTGGCCTGCGCGGCGAAAAGGTCGAAGTCGCCTTTGAAGGCCCCGGCGAATTCGGAACCAAATTGTTTGACGCCGTACTGGTTTCCGTAGGGCGTCGTCCGCGAACTGACCAATTGGGTATCGAAAACACCCTGTGCAAGCTTGACCCACGTGGATTTATTAATCACGACAACCAGCTACGCACCGACGACCCGAAAATTTTTGTGATCGGCGATTCAGCGGGTGAACCGATGTTGGCGCATAAAGCGACACATGAAGGGAGGTTGGCAGTTGAAGTCATTCATGGAAAAAATGTTGTCTTTGAAAAACGGGCCATTCCGGCCGTTGTCTTTACCGATCCCGAAATTGCCTGGGCAGGTATTACCGAAGAGGAAGCCAAAAAAGTGGGCCGCACCATAACCGTTGCGACTTACCCATGGGCAGCAAGCGGCCGCGCCCAGGCCTTGGGTAGAACCGAAGGTTTGACAAAGTGGATTATTGATCCGGAAACCGAGTGTGTTATCGGCTGCGGTATGGTCGGACCGGGCGCGGGCGAATTGATTGGCGAAGCAGCTCTGGCGATCGAAATGAGTTGCGAGGTCCGCGACATTACCGAAACCGTTCACGCTCACCCGACATTGAGCGAAACGTTGATGAATGCCGGGGAAGTTTTCTACGGAACGGCGACCGAAATCTACAAACCGAAACGGGGCTAGCCGATGACGGCCCAGTCGGGAACTCGCGTACTGCGCTCCCCTCGTGAAATTGGCAAAATGCGAAGGGCAGGCTTGCTGGTTTGGCAAGCTCATCAAGCGGCCGCCCGATTGATCCGACCCGGTGTCACGACGAGCGAACTGAACCAGGCCATCGCCGAAGTCTTTCGTTCCCAAAACGCCATTCCGCTTTTCCTGGGCTATCCTGGAAAAATCCCGTTCCCGGCCGAATCATGCATTTCGATCAACGAGGAAGTCGTCCATGGAATTCCGGGCAAGCGCGTGCTCGTCGAGGGTGACATCATCAGTATCGATACGGGTTGCAAGCTGGACGGCTGGTGTGGTGATGCGGCAACGACTCATGCTGTGGGAAAAGTCTCAGGCAAGGCTCGCAAGTTACTAAACGTGACAAACGATGTTCTCAAACTGGCGATCATTCGCATGGGTGAGTGTGAAACCTGGGGGGACGTTGCCATGGACATGCAGGCCTTTGTCGAAGCGGCCGGTTTCTCCGTCGTGCGCAGTATGGTGGGACATGCAATTGGCCAGGAAATGCACGAGCCCCCGCAAGTCCCTAACTATTACGATCCCGCATGGGCCGACGAAGAAAACTTTGCCTTGCGGCCGGGCGTCGTCCTGGCAGTTGAGCCGATGGTCAATATCGGAACCGAAGAACTTGCCCATTTGGACGATCAATGGACAACGGTTACAAGCGACCGTTCACTGAGTGCGCACTTTGAACACACGATCGCCCTTACCAACTTCGGCCCACGCCTGCTTACCGGCCCGCCGGAAACCGATGAGGAAATAAGTGCATTACCTGAATGGATGCAGGACCGCGCGAGCTGGGTCCTCTGGTGATTCGCTTACTCGCAATTGACTGGCAACATGGTCCAGACAAGTCGACCATTACTTGTCGTCGTCTTGCCGAAAAGGTTCTTTGTTCTCGTACATCGTTTGACGGACCTTGAACTGGTCGTCGTTCGATTCGGACAAGGCAATGACACGCGTCTGGATATCCCGTGCCTGGTCGAAATCGCCAGTGGCCGCCAGAGCAGCCGCCATCGTATCGAGATTTATGGCTGTTTCCCCATCGATTGATATCGCTTTTCGAATCGCGTCCATGGCAGCGGAAGAATCGGCAATCTGTTCGTCCGGGCAAGTCGCCATCAACCAGGCGAGCCGTTGCAAGGTTCTCCCCGAAACATCACTTTCAATCGAATCGCGATAGTCGTCACGGGCCTGAGCCCATTGTTTCAGTTGTTGCCGGGCATCGCCTCGATTGACAAGCGCATTGGCATTTTCAGGTTGTTGTGCCAAAATCCGGTCGTATTGCTCGATCGCTTCCCTGGGTTTTGAAAGGGCCAGCAGACAATTCCCGCAACCGTTGATCGCTTGCAAGTCTTCATTATTGGATTGAAGGACCATTCGGTAATCGGCAAGGGCTTCTTCATGCCGCCCGACAAACGCCAGCAATTCCGCCCGATTGAAACAGGCCGTAATTGCATCGGAAGTTCCTTTTTTGAGATCAACAACCTGGTTCCAGTCGGCAATGGCTGCCTCGTACTGTTCCTTCAGCGTTAGCAGTTGGGCGCGATTTCGGAACGCCTGCCATTTGCTGTTGTCGAATTCAATGGCCGCATCGAGATCGCTTTGGGCACTTTGCCGCACCTGATTCGCTTGTTCGACGTTACCGATTTTTGCGAATCGATCGGCCAGTTCCATTCGGGTTTGAGCTCGACGATTGAGTGACCATGACTTAAGCGACTTCAAATATCGTACGTGCTCGGCATTATCCGGTTCGGTTGCAAGGATCTGTTCGCATTGCTCAATAATCGTCGAATACCCGGTTGCGGATTTGGCCGTGCGCGCTGACCGCGAAAGAGACTCGATCTTGTCGACAATATTCTCATTCAGTCCTCCGTTGGCATCTGCGGACTGTTGTACCGGTTGCGGGTCCTCTTGCAAGCCAGCGAATCCCGGCAGGCAAGGCAATCCGAAAAACAATGTCGCCAAAACAATTGAGGCGAACAGAAAAGGCGAAACAAGGTCGCGGCGATTTACAATGCCATTGCCAGTCGTTGTCAAAAAGGGGCGTTCGATAGACATTTCAGATTCCTCCATGGATCAGGGCGCATGATGCGCAGTGGCTTTTTTCCAAAAGCAAAATTATTTGTCAATCTCTTTGTGGTTCGGTCATTCGCATTGGGTCAAGGGCTTCATTGAGTTGGTCAAGCGGCAGCACATTCTGTTCGGTGCACAGTTCACGAATCGTCTTTCCGGTCGCGAATGCTTCCTTGGCCAGCTTCGCTGCTTTTTCGTATCCGATGTACGGATTAAGGCTCGTAACCATTGACAAGCTCTGTTCGATGAACGATTCGCATTGTTCAACGTTGGCTTCCATTTCGGAAACGCAATAGTCCACAAAGGCGTTGGTGCCACCCGACAGCAGCTTGATACTTTCCAGCGTCGTGTGACCCATGACAGGCATCATAATGTTCAGTTGAAATTGTCCGCCAGCCGCTCCCGACAAGGTAACGGTTTGATCGTTACCAATAACTCGCGCGGCGACTTGCATCAGGCTTTCGCACAAAACAGGGTTGACCTTGCCTGGCATGATTGAACTGCCGGGCTGCCGACTTGGCAGCTTGAGTTCAAAAAACCCGCAGCGCGGTCCACTTCCCAACCAGCGAATGTTATTGGAAACATTGAAAAGGGTGGTTGCAATCGTCTTCAGGTAACTGTGGCACTCGACCAGCCCATCGCGCTGGGCATTGGCTTCGAAGTGATTCACGGCTTCGAGAAACGGGATTCCGGTTTCGTTGGCCAGAACCCGTGTCACCCGATTGCCAAATTCAGGATGGGTATTGATACCGCTGCCGACTGCGGTGCCGCCAACAGGAAGTTCCAAAACAGCCTCCATCGCTGCATTGGCCCGCTCGACGGACAATTCAAGCTGCCGTGCAAATGCGCCAATCTCCTGCCCCAGTCGCAATGGCGTTGCGTCCATCAAATGCGTTCGTCCGATTTTTAGCACTTGGTCAAACTGCCGCGATTTCTGCGTCAGGGCTTCGGCAAGTCGTTTCAGCGCCGGTACAAGCGAATTCTGAATTTCATAAGCGACTGCCACGTGAATTGCGGTTGGAAAAGTATCGTTGGTACTTTGTCCCATATTCACATGATCGTTGGGGTGAATGGGTTTTTCGGCAGCAAAACGATCGCCACCCCAGATCTCGATGGCTCGATTCGAGATCACTTCATTGATGTTCATGTTACTCGATGTGCCGGAACCCGTTTGAAAAACGTCGATAGGAAATTGATCGCACAGATTCCCGTCGATCACTTCGCGTGCTGCAACCAACATCGCCTTGACCTGGGAATCATCCAGCGGATTCTTGCCGCTCCCCGTTAACTTGCCTAAATCGCGATTGGCGATGCCGCAGGCATATTTGACCCTGGCCAAAGCCCGGATCATCTCATCGGAAAGGACCCATCCGGAAACAGGAAAATTTTCGACCGCCCGTTGGGTTTGTGCTCCATAATAAGCCTTTGCCGGTACGTGAACCGGTCCCATTGAATCCCGTTCTGTACGATATCCAATAGGCGTTTTTGAATCATTGCTTGACTTGATCTCTGTTCCAGTCATCATCCTCAGCGTCCCGTCATCAATTACAATTGTTTTTGTGCGGCGAAATGCCACGTTGGCGAACCGGAAAAGCTCAATGATGCAAAACCAGTCGTTGCCGTCTTCGCCTTCCCGTCGTAATTCTAGCGTTTTTACGAAAAGTTGACACCATGAGTTTGTTTGACGATATCCGAAAAGAATATGAAAACCGGGGTCTGGAGCAGACAGAGCTGTCCGACAATCCATTCCAGCAGTTCAACACCTGGTTTCAACTGGCAGTTGAGACTTGCCCTGGCAAATGGCTTGAACCCAATGCGATGTCGTTATCTACGTCAGCGAAAGATGTTGTGACCAGCCGCACCGTATTGCTCAAGGACTTTGACGAACGGCAACTGGCGTTCTTTACAAATTACCAATCAGAGAAAGCCCAACAATTGGCGGCGAATCCCAATGCCGCTTTGCTGTTTCACTGGGCGTGGCAAGGCCGGCAGATTCGCATCACCGGACCAGTCACCAAAACAGACCGCGCAGTATCTGACAAGTATTTTCATTCGAGGCCCCGCGCTTCCCAGATTTCAGCCGTCGTTTCCCAACAGTCGACTCCGATTCAATCGCGTCAGCACCTGGAAGAGCTTCGCGGCAAACTGGAACAACAACTTGACGGTGCTGAAGTTCCACTCCCTGATTATTGGGGGGGCTATTCAATTACGCCGACCCGATGGGAGTTCTGGCAAGGGCGTGAGGATCGCTCGCATGACCGGTTTCGCTATTCGCTCGATGCCACAAATGGCTCATGGATCATTCAACGGCTTGCTCCCTGAGTTGTTACTCCATTCGACGTCGAGTTGCCAATGTTCGCCAGTGCTTTAACGACCTAAGCCAAATCGCAGATTCCAACCAGCAAAACTGCTCTTGAGCCATCCGACCGCGGTTTGGTACAAGCCTGCGTTCTTTTCGGCATCTCTCCGCTGAATCAACCGGTAAATGACAAACATACTTCGCTTTTATTGGATCTTGCGCGTCGGAGTCAGTACGGCGGTCTTCCTTGCTGCGCTGATAGTGCAAGCACAACAACCAAAAACACCCTACCGCGTTCACGTCGTTGGCGAAGATGCTGTCATTCATAGTGGTCCAGGCTCGACGCATTACGGAACCGACCGGTTAGCTCCTGGAACGACGGTCGATGTTTATCGTAATGATCCCGGCAACTGGATGGCGATTCGCCCACCCGAAGGGAGTTTCTCACTGGTTCAACTTGATGAGCTGGAACTTCTCCCCAATGGATTGGCCCGGATCAATGTCGACGAGGCGGTTGCCTGGGTTGGAACTCGTTTGACCGCCGTGAAAAAACCGATGTGGCAAGTTCGATTGCGGCAAGGCGAAGTCGTCGAGGTATTGGGGGTCGTCGACCGGCAAAAGTACGAACTTGGCAAGGAGGAGCCCGACTGGGTGCAAATCCAGCCACCTGCCGGCGAATTCCGCTGGATTGCAGCCAGCAACCTGGACTTGCGCGAACCGGAATCAATCGCAACAAGCACCGATCAACAACCTGGCCGTTCATTGGCCAATGAAAATCAGTCCGTCGAGTCGTTCGTCAACGACCAATGGTCAACCGAACCAGAAGGCGCAACTATCCCGCGTGACTTGCATCTGGCTCCGCCGCCGCGCGACATCACGCAACACATGGCTCCTATTGACGCACTTGGTGCGGACTCGGAATCCATGGGCGCTGATGAAAACTGGTCCATGGATATTGAACCGGCACAAATCAACGGCGATTGGTCCACGCAACCCGGCCGTGATATGGACTCATCCCGTTCAGTGATCCCAGAAAGTCCCAACAACGGCTGGCGCCCTGCGCAGCAACCCATAACCAACTTTGTTGCCGAGCGATCCGAATTCAATGCCGACGGCAGTCGTGTTCAGCAGGAGCTGCAAGTCTGGAATCACCAAACGGCGTCGACTGGCGACTCGTCCAGCCATGCCCGTTCGGAAGTATTTGACTCGAAAGACAGCTACACCTCATCCGGCAATTTCCTATCACCGGCAATGTCGCCAACTGCCAACCTGAACAACATGCCGATGGATGGCTCATTGACTTCGCTGGAATTTCGTTTGTCACAGGAAATGCTCAAGGGTTCACCCCGGCAATGGGACTTGCAAGGCATCGCACGAGATGTTCAGTATCTGAACGACTCGACACCTGACGCGCAGATTCGAGCAGGTACCGGACGATTGCTGGACAAGATTCGCAAGTGCCGTGAGATCCAGGCTGGTTATGAAGCGACCGATGGACCAGCTCCGGGCGATCTAATCACCCAACGATTCAATTCCAATGGGCCGATAAACAACTCCGCAACGGCGGCCGGCAACAACGCTTTACTGCACGAATACGATGCCTATGGATGGCTCAACGAACTGATCGTCAACGGGGGCGTTGGCCAGTCCCGTTTTGTCATCCAGGATGACGCCGGAAAAATCACCCATGAAATATCCTCCCTGCCAGGATTGAACTTGCGCCGCTACCTGAACCAGCGAGTTGGAATAGTTGGTAATCGTGGATTCGATCAACAACTCAATCTAAATCACGTGACAGCCGAAAGGGTTATCCCTGTCGATACACTCCGGCGTTAGCGTTATTCGTCTTCTTTTTCTTCGACTGCCGCTGCGTCCCAGGCGATCTTTCCTCCAACGATGGTGTAATCGACTCGCGCGTCGCGAATCTCGTCGTCCGGGCAAGTCATGATATCCCTGGACAAAACAACGATGTCGGCGAGTTTTCCCGTTGTCAGCGAACCCTTGACGTGATCTTCAAACGCGGCGTAGGCACAGGCCATTGTGTACGAATAAAGAGCCTCCTCCCGCGACATGCACTGTTCCGGAAAAAACGTTGCACCATTCTTCAGCTTCCGCGTTACGGTTGCGTAGAAGCTGGCGATGGGATCAACATCTTCAACAGGTGCGTCCGTTCCATTGGTGACAACTGCTCCCGATTTCAGGAGCTTCTGCCAGACATAGGCTCCTTCTTCAGCACGGCGCGGTCCGAGTCGTTGCAGTACAAAAATTGCATCCGACGTGCAGTGGATTCCCTGCATCGACGCAACAACACCCAATTGACCAAATCGCGGAATGTCATCGGGGTGCAGGTGCTGGGCATGTTCGATTCGCCAGCGCCGCGGCATGATCGACGGGTTCTTTTCAAACGATTGCTCGAAAATATCCAGTACTTCGCGATTCGCGCGGTCGCCGATGGCATGAATGCATAACTGGTAACCGTTTTTGACCGCTAATTCGGCAAGCCTCTCCGCTGTTTCGACAGGAGCCGTATTGAGCCCTTCGCTGGACGGCAAATCCTCATAGGCCTGCAATAACCACGCCCCATGAGCGCCCAAAGCGCCGTCAATTGACAGTTTAATGGCCCGCACAGTCAAAAAACCGTTTCCGGCGTCGACGACACGCGCTTTCTTGATATTCCGTTCGACCAGCTCGAGCTGATCGCGAATCATGACCCATAAACGAATGCCCAACTTGCCCTGTTCGGCAAGCTGCCTGAGCTGTTCAATCGTCTCGAACGACGCACCCGCATCCTGGAAACTCGTGATTCCTTTATGCAAACACTCTTCCGTTGCCAATTCGATCGCTCTGGCCTGGTAGCGCAGTCGATCCGCTTCGCTCAATCCTGCTTCGTCATTGCTGCGAGCTCGATGAATGAGCGCCATGGACGTCTCGCGGAAAATTCCGATTGCTTTTCCGGATTCGTCGCGCAAAATTTCACCACCTTCGGGAGGTTGCGTTTCGGAGGTGACGTCGGCCAGTCGCATGGCATAGTCATTGGCAAAACACATATGCCCACTGGCATGCGTCAACAACACTGGATGATGGGGGGACAGCTTGCTGATTTTTTCGTCGGTTGGATATCCTTCGATGTTTGGTTCCGGTTTGCTCGACCATTTTTCCTGATGCCAGCCACGCCCGATGATCCACTGTCCTGGCGGTGTGATCCGCGCCGCGTCGGCGACTTGTTGCACCACATCGTCCCAGGTATCGGCCGTTGTCAGATCCAGCATCATTCGCGATTCGCCCAACCCGACGAAATGCCCGTGCCCTTCGATGAATCCGGGAATCGCCAGCCGTCCGTTCAGTTCAATAATCTTCGTATTTTCCCCAACAAAGCGGGCCATTGCCTCGTCGCTGCCAACAGCCAGTATCTTGTCTCCTGAAACTGCAACGGCGGTTGCAGTCGGCATTTTTGAGTCAACCGTGACGACTTTTCCCCCTCGCAAAATCAAACTGGCCTCTTCCTGGGGATCGCTGGGATAAACGAAACTACAAAGAGGCATCAATAAAAGTGCGATTACCTGTATTCCAACCAATCGGTTCAGTCGCATGTCAAATTTCCTGTTATTAATGGCCGTTCATCGAACCTGGCGTTTTCGGATAATTGGAACCGGACTCATAAACTGTTCAAAAACATCATCAGCGATTGCAATTCGTCATTCGACAATTCCCGTTCCAAACGATGCTTGCCTTGCAGAAACACATCTTGCAACTCGCTGTAACGGGCGTCATGCAAATAGGCTGCTTGCTGACCGACGCCAATCAGTGATGGCGGATTGAATTGTGTATTGCCCAACTCGTCAGTCAGTCCTACATCGTATTGTTCCCCGGTCGTCCAATTCTGTTCGGGCGAATGACAAGTTGCACAGTCCAAATCCAGAAACAATTTGCGTCCTGTCTCGATCGCGTCGTTGGCCAATTCGCCCGACAATTCGCTGGACAATGCATTTCGCGACTGGGCCAACCCTGTTGGTGACGGAAGTGAATTGACAAAAGCGGCAAGGGCATCGAGCGTCGCGACGGTCGGTGGCTCGTCAGCTTGCATCGTGTTGACGATTGAACTCTTGATCTGTTCATGCATCGATTCAAACGAACCGTTCCAGGCAAAGGGCCCCGTATCGGCATGTCCCAGCAACGACAAAACTCGCTTGGGCGCGCCGAAGGACTGATCCGCAAGGTTGTCGTTGAGAAACCCGTTGCTGTGACCGTTAACGTGGCAACTGTGACAACTCATCCAGGCATCGTGCGAAACACGGCCATCGAAGAACAGTCGTTCACCTTGATCCTGTTGCGTTGCATCAGGTTGTTTGCCGAGCGATAATGTCGCTTCGATTTCGCGATCACGCAGGTTGATAACGGTAATCGAATCATCCAGGTTGTTGCATACAAACAAGAGCTTGTTATTGTCAGTGACGGCCATTGCTACCGGACGTCTACCGGTTGCGTAGTATTTGAACGAGTGGTCATCCAGCGCTCCGACGGCTACCTGATCAACGCCCCCCAAGGCAATGATCGCTGTGCCGTTGTTGGCAAAGGCGATCGATTCCGGATCGGCTTTGGCGTCCGACGCGCCCCCCAATGGTACAGAATCTCCCGTCAGATGCCATGATCCGAATGCATCTGCCGAAGGACCGGATCGAGGGACGGATTGCTGAACGAACTGACTTGCTGAATAAGTCCGAATATTGTTGCCAATCATGGTTCCCCAATGAACATCATTGCGAATGGCATGAGCAAGGTGATTTAACGTTTGCTCGGTCATACAGATATTGCCACTCTTCGGATGGATCGCGACTCCGCTTGCCCGTCGCGATTTGTTTCGACCAGACGCAATCATTTTCAAAGTGCCCAAATCATAGGTCGACCAGCGGCTGGAAAAAGCGTCAAGGAGCAGCAGGGCAGGGGATTCGCCGTCGATCCGGCACATCGCGCCGGCACTGAATGGCAAATCAACCACATCATCGGTTGAGACTTTAACTCCGATATCGGATTGCATATCATCCGGCAAGTTGACGACGCACAATTGCCGCGACCAAAGCCCCCCCACAAAGCAACGATTGGTGGAGGGATCAACCAGCAGCCGGTTCGGCGCTGCAATCGTTTGACATCGCCAGGGGATTACCGGCCTGACCGGTTCGGCAAAGTCCAGGCAAATCAATTGCCCGGCAGTTGCATCGACGGCAAGAAACAAATCATCGCGCCAACGAACCAGATCGGTCAGGCATTCTCCGACTTGCCATTCACCCAGTAAATTTCCATCATCCACCTGAATAGCTGAAATCGTTCCCGATCGCCCGCTGGCGACGAGCAGAACGCTTTCATTTTTGTTCAAACAACAGGCAACCGGTCGACGACGTAATGCCAGGTCGGTCGGGATTTGTTTGGGAGTCTCGTTTGCAACTGGCGATTGACCTGGAGATGCGGTTCCAGCATTAGGCGCATGGTTGCAAATCAAAACGAAAAGTACGCACAAGCCCACTGGCAATAAACCGATTTCGATTGACTTGCGGAGTGGATAGATCATGGAGAAATCGCTCAACCACTTTTCACTGACTGGAACGATCATTGAATCGGTTCGGACAGTATATCACAGCAGCCTATGATTTCGCCTTGTCCGTCAAATGCGATTGGAGCCCCGGGATGCGAATTGTTACATTTTCTGTGGCGACAACGAGTTCCTGCCGCTCCCGTTCGTTAAACAACCAACCATATTGAAACCCTGCCCACGAAATACCGATGATCAGAACGATCGCCGGCGCAACTGGTAGCAGCAACAACAACGGCAACAACGCCGAAATTAAAACGCCATGGTCCGGTCGCCACCCAAATAGAAAACTGATCGCAAACAGGGATGCCAGGGCGATGCCGTTGGAAATCGTGGTTGCCCACACAGCTCCCATCAATCCAAAACGAGGAATCAGCAAAT
Organism: Pirellulaceae bacterium; assembly: GCA_031414755.1. GTDB lineage: Bacteria > Planctomycetota > Planctomycetia > Pirellulales > Pirellulaceae > CAJQPP01. Next base: position 109,097 of record JANNWJ010000076.1, read on the forward strand.
AGTTGAGAACGAGATTGGCAATCAGTCCCACGATAATTGCCAGACAGGCCCATTTGCCTTTTTCTCGACACCAAAGCCAGTCTTGTCCGACGGTCAACAAGCTGAACCAGATACAATAAACAAACGTCAAAGGCATGATCGCCATACCGTCGGAATACTTGCCCTGTAAAATGACATCAAACAAGAATGGCGCACATAAAACTGATCCCAGTGCAATTGCCGTGAAACCAAGTCCCACAAGTTTGAGAGTCCACCGCAGTTGCCGTTGAACCGATTCCTTGTCGCCTCGCTCCCAATGGGCAGTCATGTAGGCCATCAACGTCCCGCTGAGCATGCTGGCCATTCCGACCAGCACCAGGGGTATGACCCGTCCACAATGGTATTGGCCGATCATGGCTTGTGCTTTGGCAACCGAGGTTGGAGCAAGGTGTAACAACATCCCCCGATCCGCTGTTTCGTAAAGATTTGAAACCAGGTTGGAAACCCACATCCAGGCGGCGAACGGAGCCACCCGGACCCACATCGACTCGCCCTGGAACGTTTGATTGCTGGAGCTAATGATCGACCGGTTTCGGCTGATATACCAAATAGCCGGTATCGTTCCGGCAATACAACTCAACACGAACCCCAACGTTATGGCATACGTTCCATCTTGCATAACGAACATCAACGCGATGGCAAAAACCGCAAAACCTGCTCCATTGACCACCCGCATGATCGTGACGAGTCGAACTTGCCGAAGTGCCTCCATGAACGAGCTTGCATAATTGAAAGCAACGACAAATATGAGCGAGCAAGCCATCAGGTTCACCAGTCCCGATTGCTGACGGTCTCGAAATAGCCATTCAGCCAACTTTTCTGCTGTTACAGCCATGACCGCTGAAAAGACCAGCGTCGTTACCAGACTGATCAATGTAATTCGAATCAGAAACACGCGCAACTGGCCACTCTGCCGGTAGGTTTCGACGTATCGATTAAAGCAACCGGGTAAACCCAAAACTGCCAGCGGGGCCAGCAGCATCAGATAACTCCAGGTTAGTGACCATTGACCCAGTTGTTCTTCGGGCAAGACCCGGCAAAACAGAATTCCGCGCAGCAGGCCAATGACTCGCTGAACCAGTGTCAAAATTAAAGCGAACATCACGCCAGCTTTGAGCGAATCGACTTGCAATTCAGGGACAATGCTTGCAGCAATTCCGGATTTTGTGCTGGAGAGATGGGACATGGCGAAAATATGGGACAAACGTCGATCGGCCTGGAATGGCTGGAAAAGTGTTGGTTTCAGGATGCGAATTGCCAACTCATGCGGTCAAACGATGTCCCGAATTGCCCGACTTCCAACCAGTTTTGCCGATTATAAGGTGGTAGATTCCGGTCGATTTGAGCTGTGCCAATCGTCGATCAGACCCAAAGAAAAAAAAATTGCCATTTCAGGGTGGCTGTTAATCGTGCAATTCAATTTGATCCCCGGTTTGGAAACATAAATCGCTTCTGGTATATTCTTGGGAACCGGCCGGTCTGTCCAACACCAATCCGGCAATACTCCACCGATGCGAATGGCCTTTTAATTCGGCGGTTGGATATCCTTTTTCGCAATTCAATCCTTCTTTAAACGTCTTGGCCCGGTTTCGCGGGTTTAAAAGTCTCTCCGTTATGGAAAATGCTCTTAAGGCGGATACCGCCGTCGATCTGAATCTGGTTGCGCAAAACCTTTCGTTAACCGAAATTCAGGTACGTGCCGCCGCAGAACTGCTGGAACAGGGAAACACCATTCCGTTCATCACGCGCTACCGGTCGGACGCGACCAATGGCCTGAATGAACGTCAACTGCTCGACATCCGCAGTGAACTTTCGCGTTTGACCGCTTTGGCCGAACGCAAGGCGATCATCCTGAAGTCGATTGAGAACCAGGATACCCTCACAGACGACTTGCGACAGCGCATTGAGTCCGCGAACCAGTCGCGAATACTCGAAGACCTGTATTTACCGTTCAAACCGCGGAAACAGTCGCTGGCCGTCGCTGCACGGCAGCAGGGCCTTGAGCCGCTGGCCCGCGATATCCTCGAAGCTCGAACGACCGAGGTCGACTTGCCGACTCGTGCCGCCGAATTCGTTCGCGTCGACAAGGGACTTGCCAACGTTGACGAAGTTTTCCGGGGCGTCAGGCACATTCTGGCGGAAAGGTTTTCCGAACACCAAAAACTGCGGCGGTCCTTGCGAAAGCTGTTTTGGGATCACTCGCTGATCGAAGTTCGCCTGTCGGAAACAATAGCAGCGATTGAAAAGAACCCTGAAAAAAAGACGACGGAACCAGCCGTAGTCGTTGTCCAGGAAACCGTTCCTTCCTCAGCAGAAACGATCGCAACGTCACATGAGCTCGTGACACAAGTTGTTGCGGAGGCGGTCAACGAATCACCGGCGCTAACTTGCGAATCGTCCCCTGCCGAACCGGATGCGACGGTTTCTGCTTCTTTAATCGAGGATCCCGCAACGCAGCGCGCAGAGCGTGCGGCTTCCGAGCCTTTATTGACGCAAACCGTGGCCGTTGATGGCAGTCCCCTTCCGAGCGCGGTTACCAATGCGTCAGTTGCCAGAAGCTTGTCCCCGAAACCTGTCGTCACCAGGAAAAAGAAAAAGAAGAAAAAGAAAAAGTTGCGCCCCGAACCGTTTGCCGAGTTTGCGAATTTTTCACAAACCATTCAAAAACTCCCGCCGCACAGAATTCTTGGTATCAACCGCGGAGAGCGTGCCGGTCACCTCAAGGTCCGAATCACGGTTGATGAGGCAAAGATCTCGGAAATTGCCCGGGAAATGCTCGTTCCAAACGATCATCCGTTCGCAGAATTCCTGCGTGAAGCAGGGGACGATGCATTGACCCGACTGATCGTACCTGCCGTGGAACGCGAAATACGCCGCGAGTTGACCGAGAGGGCCGAAGTTCATGCCGTGCGAGTCTTTGCCAAAAACCTGCGCAATCTGGTGTTGCAACAACCGGTTCGCGGTCACCGCATCATGGGGATTGATCCCGGCTACCGTTCCGGGTGCAAGGTTGCCGTTGTCGATGCAATGGGGCGACCGATTGGTCATGGTGTCTTTTCCATTGTTGGAAACGATGATCGCAAGAAGAACAATCAACAACGGCTGCTCGAAATACTTAACCAGTTTCAGCCAAGCCTGATTGCGATTGGCAATGGCAGTGGCTGTCATGCCGTCGAACAATTTGTTTCGGAAGTCATTGGCGGCATTGATGATGGACGCAAATTCCAGTTCACGATCGTTAATCAGGCCGGGACCAGCACTTATTCAACCTGTGAAACGGCACGCGAAGAGCTGCCAAATCACGATCCACTGGTGCGCAGTGCAATCTCGATCGCCCGGCGATTGCAAGATCCCCTTTCGGAACTGGTCAAGGTGCACCCTGCCAATATTGGCGTTGGAATGTACCAGCACGATGTTCGCGCCAAGCACCTTTCCGAAATTCTGGACGAAGAAGTTGAATCGTGTGTGAACTTTGTCGGCGTCGATGTGAATACTGCAAGTGTCTCGCTCCTCCGCCATATTTCCGGACTTGGCCCGCTGACAGCCCGCCGCATCGTGGAATACCGTGATGCCAACGGCCCGTTTGCAAATCGCGAATCGCTTCGCCAGGTTCCTGGCATGGGTGAAGTCACGTGGAAACAATCGATCGGCTTTTTGCGAATTGCCGACAGCCCCAATCTGCTCGACCGAACCAATATCCATCCGGAGAGTTACGAAACGGTGATGGCTATACTGAATCATGTCGGCGGAAAACTCGACGATTTGTTTTTGCCATTGCCCGTATCAGTAGAAAAGACAGCAGGCCCGATCCCAACGGCATCGCCTGCAACGACACCTGCGTCTCCAGTCGTTTCTTCAGATTCGCCAGAAGCCCAGGAAGATCCAAACGTCCCGTTGGTTGAAAACGCTGTGTCGACAACGGCAGAAATCAGTCAACCCAATTCTCCCGTGACAGAACACGTTCCATTGGTCGTTGAACCGGCAGTGCCTGTCGAGCCCGCCTTGTCCGCTGCAGAAATCGCGGCGCTCCGTGAACGGCGACTCGAGCTGACCCGGAAACTTCGGGCCACCGACCCGGTTGACCTTTCGCAAAAAATCGGAATCGGTGAAATGACCGTTCGCGATATCCTTCGCGCTTTGCGAAATCCGTATTTCGATCCGCGCGAGAACTTGCCGGCACCCGTCTTCCGAACGGGCGTTCTCAAGTTCGAGGATTTGCAACCAGGGATGCGTTTACGGGGCCAAATCGTCAATGTTGTCGACTTTGGTGTGTTCATCAATATTGGAATCGGCGACAGTTGCCTGATCCATATCAGCCGCTTGTCCAATCGGTTTATTCGCGATCCACATTGGCATTTTGCCGTTGCGGACGTTCTCGACGTATGGGTTCAGGAAGTGGATATTGCGAAGAAACGGGTCACTTTGACCGCCGTTCAACCCGAGTCGGCCAAAAAGGAAAGGCCGAGAACCCGTCGCGGGAGTGGCGGAAAACCTAAACCGGAACTCGCTGCAGCATCATCCAGTTCCAGCAGCGTACGGCCCGCTTCAAGGAGTAATGATAGTGGCAAAGGACGTGCTGGTGGAAATCGCTCGTTCCAAAATAGCCCGCGCACTGCCAAAACCTACGAGCAAAAACCGCACAAACCAAAACCGGTTACCCCGATCTCCGAAGAAATGGTGAAGGGGAAGAAACCGATGCGGTCTTTCTCGGACCTGATGCAGTTCCATCAGAAAAAGTCCACGGATGACACAGGTTCTGATCAATAAGCCGGACTCGCAATATTCTCAAATTTCAAATCTCACCTTGTTCGTGCGAATCGAACTAGGATAGTTCTTCGATCAATCGACCACTATTGGCAATCTTCATCGGGCGCCCGTCATTGCTGGTAAACGACGTGTCCAGGGAAATCCCCATCGACTTGCAGACGGAAGCCATAACATCTTCCGACGAATAGGACGGGCCTTCGACTGCCGTGCCATCTTCGTTGGTCTTGCCAATCGCCAATCCACCTTTGAGTCCGCCGCCACCAACGACAACGCTCCACGATCGGGCCCAGTGATCCCGTCCCGTGTTCCCATTGATCCGGGGAGTCCGGCCAAATTCACCCATCCATATAATGGCGGTGTCTTCCAGCAATCCGCGAGCTGTCAAGTCTTCGACGAGAGCACTCATCCCTTGATCCAGCATGGGCAAGCGAGTGTTTTGCAAGGATGGGAAAATATTCTGGTGATCGTCCCAGCCACCCAAATTCACCTCAATAAACGGAACGCCTGCCTCGACAAGCCGTCGCGCCATCAAGCATCCCTTGCCGAAATTATTGTCGCCGTATCGAGCAAGAATCTCAGGCGATTCTGTTTGAATGCGGAAAGCTGACATTTGCTGGCTCGACATCAGATTCAATGTCTTTTGAAGAACTTTGGCGTGCTCCGTGGCGCTTTGTCCCCGGTTCTCGTTAATGAATCCCGTCTCGAGTAATCGAAGGGCCTGCATCCGCTGAGTCAAGCGATCGGGAGGCAAATTCATTTCCAGGTTGCGCACATTGCCGTTGGAATCGACAGTGAACGGTGCCCAGGCCATTCCCAGGAAACCGGGGCCCTCACTCGGTCCACCGACGCTAACAAACGGCGGCAAGTCCAACTCACCACGATCGTGCATCAATTGGCTGGCGATTACCGATCCGTATCCGGGATGTTCCATATTCGGATTGGGTACGTAGCCCGTATGCATGTAGTAGCGACCGCGATCATGGTCGGCTTCGCGAGTGCTCATATTGCGGATAATTGATAACTTGTCCATTTGTTGTGCGACAAGTGGCATGAATTCGCAAATCTGCGATTCCCCGGTTGTTGCGATCGGCTTAAAGGGTCCGCCAGTGTTGGAGCCTGGCTTCAAATCCCAAATATCGATCGTCGATGGACCACCACCCATCCACAAAAGGATGGCGCTTTTGCGATTGGCCTTCAGACTTGCCGCACTGGCCGACAGACTTCGACCAAGCGCCAGTGCCGTTCCGGCAAACGCCGAGGCCCCGGCAAGGTGTTTGGCAAAATGCCGTCGCGTCATTCCGTCAGGTACCTGGAATTGCATAACATCGACTCCTTCAATTTTTGTTGCGTGCCGAACCGATGGACTTCAGCGGAGCGGAACGATTAGTGGTTGAAGATAAATTCGTTGGAGTTCAGGATAACCCACCAAACATCCTGCAAGGAGTGTTCGACGTTCTGGCGAGCTGAATACAGTTGTTGGGTCATCGCCAGTTCGTCGCGGCTTGGGCGACGTGCCAGTCCGGCAAGGAACAGGTAATTGATTTTTTCCTTCGCATCCATGGATGCGTTGTTGGCAAGCTGGTTGACCAGGTTGCCCGATTGTGGCCCCGTTGCCTCACGGATCATCTCGCCGTTAAACATCATCAGTACCTGGGGAATGGTGCCGTTGAACGAAGTCATTTCGTCTCCTTCGTCGGTACCAAAGGCCTGGGCGAATTGCTGCAACCACTGGTTCTTCTGGCGTTCCTGTTCATCGTAATTGCCCACCCCCGCGTTCGCACGCGATGCAACCAAAAGACTTTCATAAAGTTCTTCGGCGTCCATTTGCCGCAAATAAAACCGGGAAAACAGTGGCGGCTTGCCTGATTCGGGGCTATCGGATTCATTCCCGTTTCCTATCTTGCTCGATAGTCCGTAAGCCTCGGACAGAACAATCCAGCGAATCAGGGTGCGCATATCAAATTCTGATTTCCTGAATTCTTCGGCAAGGTAACCGAGCAGTTCAGGATGCGATGGCTGGTTATGAGGCCCAAGATCATCCACTGGCTTGGTAAATCCGTAGCCCAGGAAATGCGCCCAGGTTCGGTTAACCATCGACATTTCAAGGTACTTCGATTCCAGCATTAGTTCAGCCAGTTTTTGCCGGCGGTTGGTCCGTTCCACCGAACCGTGGGGATCGATCACCGTCCCGTCAACGAAAACCGGATAGGCGACCTTGATGAGCCCATTGCGCAATTCGTAATACAAATCGGCTTGCTCTATGTTGTTCCCCTCGCCTCGAAAATCCTGATCAGCCAGTTCGTTGCTGGCACCGGTCATCTCAGCACGTCGCCCGCCCGTCGCCCGCGCTTGACGAAAGAATGCGTTCATCTCCCAATAGGTCTGTTGCTTCCATTCATTAAACGGATGGTTATGGCACTGCGTGCATTGAACCTGCAGTCCCAGAAAAATCCGCGAAGTGGCGGCAGTCGCTTGCGCTGCGTTTTCATCATTGACCTTGTCGATCAAGTAATTCACCGCACCGTTGAATTTCTCGTCATCCGGATCCGGGTGGCCCGATGCGGTGACCAGTTCATAGACCATTCGATCATACGGTTTGTTGCGGGCAAATGAGTCTCGCAGGAATTTCTGCATTCCAGCGCGACTGATCATTGAGTTATTTCCGTTGCCTCCCGTACGCCCAATCAACAAGTTGGTCCATACGGTTGTCCAGTTTCGTGAATATTCTTCGGTGTATTGATCGTCATTCAACAAACGATCCACCAGTTCCCCTCGCTTGTTCTTGCTCTTGTCATCCGTAAATGACTCAAGCTCTTTCACCGAGGGAATGCGGCCAATCAAATCAAGATAAAGCCTGCGACACCACTCGGCATCCGTTGCCACTGCAGAAGGCTGAACGTCATAGGCAGTCCACATATCCCGAACGAGTTTGTCAATCGTCCGAACCTCAAGAATAGTTGACCCGGCGGATTCCATTTCCGTCTGCGCTTTCACGGTCGAAGCGCTCAGTACCATGAAGACCGCCGCAACGAGAAAAAGCGGAATTGAATGAATCATTCGTATTCCGATTGTCCAGCAAACTCGTTTATCTTCAGTCATTATCCCACCACCCACGGCCGAGGTTTTCTAACGGGTTGCGCAACCATTGCCATGTTAACAAACTGACATTCCCAAAGCGCGTGTGAAAGTCGAACCGGATTATAAAATTCATCATAAGCCCGGACGATGCTTCTTTTAACGAAATGACTGAGCCAAAAGTCTCCATTTCAAGGAAAATCGCATCGCAAAACCGTATCGCTTCACTCGGGATCAAAAAAAAGACCACCGCAGAAATCGCGATGGTCTTTTAAGTTCGTCAGATTTCAGCAGTCACCCAAGTTGATTATCGTCCATTTCTCGCTTCGAAGTGTATCGTTATTAAACACTTGTGCCGTTTCGATACACTAAATTCGCAACATTGGTTATTCGATTCATCGTTCCTGGATTTGGAATCAGGATTGAGATATTGAGCAGAAAATACTTAAAATTGCTGGTCCGAACCATTCCAGGGTTAGTGAAATGGTTCGGACACTACCTCGTCTCAGTTCCGGCCCCCTCCAAATCGCTTTTCGCAATTGGTGGGGCCCACCACTTCCATTAGACTTGTCTCGCAAGACGCATGCCAAAGTCCGGTTTTTTCCTGAAATGGCAATGGGCATTCGAAATTACGGACTGAAAACAATTCGAATTCGGATAATGCCGATTATGGGCGACATGCGCAGTTGGGCAAAAGTTGTGATGCCGCCCAAGGGGACTTCCGATATGAGATAATGCACACCAGTTAGCAATGGAATGGCGTTTGGCCCACCGGATTGATCGGGCACTGGTAATCCCAAGTCCCCGTCCGAATAATCCGTTGTGGAGTTTTATACGCATGCCAGCTAGCCTAATCCGCCTCGTTTCCAGAAATTCCGACGGCTCGATACGCATCCGGGATTTCGAGTCATACGAGGAACTGACATGCTCGCACGAGCAAATCGGCATCGACGACTGTAGTACCGATCTGGAACTTCGAACCTGTCCTGTATTTCGTGGACTTGTCGGCCCAATACCTGATGGAAAAGGGATTGCGCGTTACGAAACTTCCGAGGTCTTTGAGGAATTGACCAAGGAATGGGCCAATACACGGATCAAAAGACGTCGTCGCAAATCGGTGGAACAATCGGCAGAATCCGCCACAAAATCCCATTCCGTTGCCGCACCGATCATCCTGGGTTCGCATCTGGCCTGGGGAAGCTCGACATTTAACAACGTGTAACATCCCGTCCATTTTGGATGGCGTGATTGAATCATTGCAGATGGATTCGCAAACGGGCGCCGACAAGATCGTTTGGCAGCAGCGAATCAAACCTCCGCGGAATTTCACCACCGTTCGTGCAGGGGCAGGTATTATCCCCATCGAGTTCAAGGGATGGCTCGATGGGATGGCGCGGCTGAGGAGCGTGAAACGCCTCCTTTCCCGATTCGTCGATCTCGTCACCGCTTCGCGGCAAATCACTGCTGTTTATCAACTTAAGCAAAAAGCTGAAACTGCCAATTGCATTGCGCAACGCGATTGTTTTGACGGGCAATCGGATTTTTTTTTGTTGAATGATCAACCCTTCTGAACCTTCAGGAATAACAGTCCGTACAGTTTCCGCCGGGACGCACCGCTTTCCCACCGAGGGCAACGCACAGTTTACCTCATTCACAAAACCGTTTCGCTAATAAACGGACGCGTGGGTTATGCGGATCACGCAGTCAGAAAAACGTTTGTTTTTTTTGACAGCGGTCAAAACATGATTATTTTTCACAGGACTGATACTCCGTCACGGCTTTACGCGGTGGCGAATTTCAACGGTCCTTCCCCCTCATGATTGACGGTCACCGATTGCGAATACGCAATGGGTTCGTCCAGCGTAACGGATTCGGAATCTATGAAACTCCTGCAGTGTAGTTTTTCAGGCCTGGCAAGAATGAAATTGCCGGTTGCATTCATCCTGTTTTTCGCCTGTTGTTGCCATCATTCGGTAACAGCCCAACCGACCCCGCAGGTGGTTGCTCGCGCTCCCGGCCCTGAAATCCAGTCGCTGATCAAGGAAGGCAAACTGCTGGAAATCGAAGGGCGTTGGGGCGATGCCCTGACCTACTATCAGCAAGCCCTCAAATCACTTCCCGAAAATCCACAGATCAAAACACGGCGCTCCATTGCCCGTATCCATTACGATCTGAATCGTCGCTACTCCGATTCCAATTACGTCGAATCACTTTCTCGTATGGGCGGGGCCAACGCCCTGAACCTGTACGCCGAGATCCTTCTGAAAATTCAGTCGTACTACGTCGACCAACCGGACTGGGACAATATCATGCGACATGGCCTTGCCTGTATGGAAATTGCCTTGTCCGACGAACAATACATCACCAACAACCTGCCCGGCATAGACCGTCGTCGCATTCAACCGGCCATCGACGAAATGAACTCCGTCCTTGGCAAATACCAGGTGACAACCCGCCAGGACGCGTATGTCATCGCCAGCAACGTTTGTCGATTGATGCAGCGCGAACTGAACCTGCCATTGCAGACCAGCGTTTACGAGTTCACCTGCGGTGCAATCATATCGCTCGACCCCTACTCGTCCTTTATGACAAGCAATCAGTATGGCGAAACAATGTCCCAAATCGAAGGGAACTTTGTCGGCCTCGGCGTTGAATTGAAAACGCATGCCGATCATCTGGAAATCGTCAGCGTCATTGCCGATGGACCAGCCGGAACAGGTGGCATCGTTGCCCACGACAAGATCACCCACGTCGAGGGGAAGGCGGTATCTGCGATCGGCGCCGAAGTCGCCGCGGATGCCTTGCGCGGCATCGAAGGGAGCTCGATCTCGCTGGTTATTGAACGAGCAGACAGCCAACCAGCCGAGGTCCGCTTGCAGCGCCGTCGTGTGGATATCCCAAGCGTCGAGGAGGTTCAAATCATCGATGCCGAGGCTGGCGTCGGATACTTGCGACTCACCAATTTCCAAAAGCACACGGTCGATGACTTTGATGCGGCACTATGGAGCCTCCAGAAACAAGGGATGCAGTCGTTGATTGTCGACGTACGTGGCAACCCGGGTGGCTTGTTAAACGCAGCCGTCGACATCTCCGATCGATTTATCGGAAGCGGCGTCATCGTATCAACTCGCGGTCGCAACCCGCTGGAAGACTACGTCCATCGCGCCAAATCCCCTGGAACGTGGGGCGTTCCACTCGTTGTCCTGATCGACGAGGACTCGGCAAGTGCCAGCGAGATCTTCGCCGCTGCCATCAACGATCACCAGCGAGGTGACATCATCGGCCACCAGAGTTACGGCAAAGGAAGTGTCCAGGGAATCTTTCCGCTCAACGTAGGAGCTGGCGGAGTTCGCTTGACAACTGCCAAGTTCTACTCGCCCAACGGTGTCGCCATCGCCGATAGGGGCGTCCTGCCAACCATCCCGGTTCAAACCGTAGCCCGCCCAGCGAACGATGGTCCATTGGACAACAAATCTGACGACGTCCTGCGTGTAGGAATCGAAACTGCCCGCCGAAAAACGGGAAATTGAACCGGCAGATCCTCGTGAATCAGTATTTTCCGCGTCGTCATTGACGCAAATGGAATCTCCAATCGGTTCACAACCAGGACCGATTTATCGGATCAGCGGCTCAATCTGCGCTGCGGTTCGGATCAAAACGGATACTTGTTTTGGTACGAAAATAGACGCCGTACCACGTTCTCCTACCTTTTCCAGCGTCATGCCTTTCGGCATCGAGTCTACTAACGCCCCGATGTCTGCGGATTTGTTTACAAAAAGAATTGTGGCTGGATGAACGCTTACAAAATTTGCTAATTTGCCGGTTTCGTCGCTCTGGAAATTCAAAACGTCACTTCGACCGAGGTAAAACGGAATCCCCGCCCATTCGTTATTAAAAGTCGCAACCGGTTGCCCGGGGTTCTTCAATGTGTTTGTCAACGAGTCCGTGGCGGCCAGGATCGTTAAATCTTTTCCTAACGTCGGCACCCAGTCCTGAGTCGTTTGAACTGCGAGTGCAAAACCAGCCAACGTGCAAACGGCCCATGCAATTTTTGGTTGACGGGTCACGCGATAAAAAACCAGCAGTCCAATCAGCCCCATTAACCACGGGATCGCTTTCAATGCAATGGTCGTCGGTTGCTCCTGTGACATTCCAAGTACCACCCCGCCCAGTGCCAATCCGACGACACAGGTAACAATCGATGCTGTCCATGGAAATAGCCAACGGGCCTGCCGGAACGCCTCTTCCTTGCTCTTTTCAAAAATCACCAGATTCAGGTAATAACCAACGAACAAGGCGAATGCTGGAGCCGCAGGAAGTATGTAGGCCGGCAATTTGCAACGGGATAGTGAAAAGAACAAGAGGCACCAGCCAATCCAAAGCATCAAGTAGCCAAGGACTTGAGGCCGCATCTCGCGTGAATTCTTGCCGTGTTTACCAAGAAACGACAAACAAGGGGTTGCCAGACAGGTCCATGGATGCATTAATGCCAATGCGACCGGGGCAAAAAACCAAAAAGGCTTGTCGTGAAATGCTCCCGCAAATCTCCGCACATTGTGGTTGTAAAGAAATTCATAGAGAAAGTTGGAATCGTAAATCGCAACGGCAATGAACCATGGCGCGGCTACTCCCGCGACAATGGCCGCGAAGCCAAGCCAATGACGGACGCGTATCCTTGCGTGACTATTGCTCAACCAGGCAAACGCCAAAACCGGTGGGCCCAATAGTACACACGCGACGGGGCCTTTGGCGAGAACCCCCAATCCGCAACAAACGGCTGACATGATCCACCACGACAATTTCAGTTCCCTTGAACGAATTGCTTCGTAGGCAAAAAACATCGAAAGCGTAACCAAAAGACTGAGCACCGCATCAATAAACAAAAACCTTCCGCAAAACAAAAATCCCGCCGAGGTGACAAAGACGATTGAGCTGATGATTGCCGGACGCAAACCAAACGTCCGCCTTGCATACCAAAATGTGGCAAGCACCATGAGGAATCCCGCCATCGCCGGCACGATTCGTGCAGACCATTCCGAGACACCAAACACCTTGTAACTACTGGCGCACAACCAATAGAAAAGCGGCGGCTTGTCGTAGTACGGTTCGAAATTCAATTGTGGCAAAACCCAGTTCCCCGTGACAACCATTTCACGCGCGATCTCCGCATACCGCGTTTCGTCGCGATCAATCAATGGGTAGCCAAGATTGGTGAATAGCAAGATGGCAGTGGCAACAACTACAATTGCCGTCAAACCACGGGATCTCCAACGACGACTCCCGCGACTTGCCACTACTGAGTTGTTTGTTTCGGCGAACATTGATTTGTTCCACCAAATTCGAAGTAGTCCTGCCAGCACTGGAAATATATGGGACATGGAAACGGTGCTGCTACCGAGGTCACGGCGACGGTGAGTCACACCGACCTCGACTGTTGACAACTCTCGATCCCTCGCAAAAAGCAACAACTCGCTGTTAATAAGGAAACCATTCGATGAAATGGAAAACTCCTGAAAGGACCTCCGGCGAAACAACTTGAAAGCGCAGTCAATGTCACGAACCCGAATGCCAAGCAATATTCGGGTGAGGGCGTTAAAAACTTTGGAAATAAAGCACCGCAACCACGTGTCTTTTCGGTCAATACGATAGCCGCAAACCAGGTCATAGGTCTTGGCAAGCAAAACAAATCGATCCAATTCGCCCAGATCAAACTGGCAGTCCGCATCTGTAAAGGCAATATATTCCATGGTTGCCTGCTGAATGCCCGTTTGGATAGCTGCGCCATAACCGAAATTTTCAGGGTGTTGGACGAGTCGAACGGAGCAGAATTGTTCGGATTTACTTTGGGCGATTTTCGCTGTTTCGTCACTGCTGCCGTCATCGACGACAATGATTTCAAAATCGTCCGTGAGTGATGCTAACGCGACGACGGCCTCGTCGATCGCTTTACCTATTACTTCCTGCTCGTTAAAGGCGGGCAGGACAAGCGACACACCTTTGCGTCTGTATTGTTCTGTAGCGTCAGGGTGCGCGCCTGACAAAGGCCGAAAAACATCCATGTTTTTTAGTCCGATTTCGTTGATTCCTGGACAGCCAAATGGTCCCGACTTCTGAAACGTCCGTCCGCTCCCTACGGCGCAATTTGTTGCCCGATAGACGACTTTTGATATTTGCGTACTAATCGTTGTTTCGGGAAATGTTGTCAACTTGTAAGCCGGGATTTATTCATTAATTCTCATCCCGCTCTCATTCAGGTATCGCCTTCATTCCTCATTGCTCTCGTTTTTGCGACTCACGAACGAGGAATCCCATGCTAAATCGCGCAGTCGTCCCAATACCCCCATTCTTGCCTCTCTGGATTCCAGGTGACTGGAATGAGAACCCCAACCGACTGAGCCGGTCGGACATTAAATCCCGCTGAAGAAATCATGCTGGCAAAGAAACCGTAATCATTCCCGTTTCGTTCGCATGGCGGGGGCGACGGCGAGCCCGGATTTCTTGCTGGCCAGTCGCTTGCGTGTCAGTCGTTTCCATACCGAACAAGGCGATCCATACGTCGATTGACTACCAGCGGCTGATAACGCGTTTATGACGAATCGATCTGCGATGGTATTTCAGGCCAGCGAAGAAAAAGCAGCCGGACGAAACGACGCCAAAAATCGCCAACGACCAATTCGGAACGAGGGCCATCAAAAAGGCCGTTGCGAACAGAATGATTGCATCGATATAAAATGCACCCGCCAGTATGCTTGCCTTGACAAAAAAAACCATACTGCAGACCAGCGCCAACATGGGAGCCAGGCACAGTACGGGAAGGCCCAGTAACAGCTCGAACGGAAACATGGCCGCCACGCTAATAATACTTCCCAGCCACAAGTGCGCAATCTGCCGTTCGACAAACGTGACCGGCCCCATTCGCCGTCGCATATACCAGAAAACGGCGGCCCATGCCCCAAAACCGGCTGTCCAGATGAGCCAGTACCACCACGGGTTTGTCACCCCCGTCCAAAACATTCCTTGAGTAATCCCGCAAGCGATCAACAGTGCCAGGGAATGCCACATCCATAACAGGCCCCAGTTCTCCAGCACAATGGCATGATGGGTTTCCTTCATCAAGTTCGCGACGACGTGTGCGAATTGGCCCCGCTCGGCGGAAACCGATTCGTTGTTCAGGCATGCCCGCAAGTCGCTGGCAAGGTGACTTGCCGATTGGTACCGCAAGTCCTGCGGTTTCTGCAAACAGCGCATGGCAATCATTTCCAGTCGTCGATCGACATCCCGGTTGAGCAATCGCGGCATCATCGGCTCCTGCTCCAGCAGCAACAGCACCGTATCGACAGGCGATGCCGCCTGAAAGGGAGGCCGCCCGGTAAGCATGTGATAAAGCAAGGCACCCAAACTGTAGACATCGCTGACCGGTCCGACTTCGCCCCGTCTTCCGGCCGCTTGTTCCGGTGCCATATAAGCGGGCGTTCCAAGGATTGCGCCTGTCCGCGTTAACGATTCTCCTGAATCAATTTCCCGGGCCAATCCAAAGTCGCAAACAAACGGCTGGTTGTCGGCGTCACGCAGCAAGACGTTGGAGGGCTTGATATCGCGATGCAACACACCGTTGGCATGGGCGAACGCGATCGCTTCAGCGACTTGCATCAGTATCCGCGACGTTTGCATTGGCGGCATTGGACCGCGAGCCAGTCTGTCCGCCAACGTTTCGCCTTCGATCAGGTCCATGCAAAAGTACGATCGTCCGTCGTGTTCTCCAATGTCGATGATCCCGATGATATTCGGGTGGTCCATCCCTTGAACGGCCCGGGCTTCCGCTTGAAAGCGTTTTAGATTGGACGGCGAGAAATGATCGCTTTGCAACATCATCTTGAGTGCAACTTCATTGCCCGTTTTGTTTTCAACGGCATGATAGACGACACCCATCCCGCCTCGCCCAAGTTCTTCCAGTAACTCGTATCCGGCGAATTGTGCGGGCAATGAAAACAAGTGTGCCAGTGGCGACCCCTTGCTCCCTCCGCCCGCATCATCATGTTGCTGTTGACCAATAGCCTGCGTGACCATCACGGTTCCCCACAGATCCCGAAGCTCCGCCTGGAAACCGGGATGTTCCCGGCAAACAAAATCCAAATCGATTGCTTCGCCTGCCTGAATTCGATCCATCAGTCCCGCAACGATCGTGGCAAGGCGTTCTTCGCGCTCAATGGCAAGTTCATCCAAACCGCGATGTGACTGCGTCATGATGAAAAATCCCCTTTCAGTCCAGCTTGCCTTGCATCAATTCGCGAAGCCTTTTGATGGCGCGCAAGTAACGCATGCTGGCCGCCGGTTCTGTAAGTCCTAATGCCTGGGCGATTTCCTGATTCGTTAGCTGCTCATAGTGACGCATGACAATGACTTCGGCGTCCAGTTCCTCCAGGTCGGTTATCGCTCCCTCCACCAGTCCCGCCAACTCCCGTTCGATTACTTGCGAGGCAGGCGATCGGCCCCCATCCATCAACTCGCGCACCAGGATGATAGAACTTTGATTCATCCCGCCCGGTACCACCATGGCTTGTTCGCGATTGACTGAGCGTTTGGCCGATACGCGATGGCGGCGATGGGCATCGATGATTCGATCGTGGGCGATGTGACGCACCCACAAATGGAAAGGCATCACCGGGTTGGCCAGGTAGTCATCCAGTCGACGGCTCGCTTCGATCAGGACATCCTGCACGATGTCACTCGCATCCACTCGCGGCTGAATTTGCCTGTCAAGCCGCATTCGTACCAGATGACGAAGCGAATCCCGGTGCCGTTCCATCAACTGATTGATCGCTTCACTGTCTCCCTTGCGTGCCAAAGTCAACAGCTCGTCCGTTTTGTTTTTTTCAGGCCACATGAATCACCGGAAACTGCCAGTTAACTAAAAATAAACTGTTTTGCAGTATATCCGAACCTGCTACCGAATTGCAGGCACGATTGCTATGCCAACGAACCCCCATCAAAATCAACGTTATGATCATTTGCATTTTGCGGTTAGTCGGAGACAAACTCCCGGTTTGACTGTTCGCGTTCTCCTGGTTAATAAAAAATCCATGAAATTCGTCATTGCTGGTGGAACAGGACAAATCGGAACCCAGTTACAACGGGCGTTCAAGGAATCAAGCGATAGTGTCGTTGTACTCGGACGACGTCCGGCCGCCGACGTCACCGTTTGGGATGGACGAACCCTCGGATCATGGACGGACAAGATTGATGGATCTGACGTCGTGATCAATCTTGCCGGTCGAACGGTCAACTGCCGGTACAACGAACGCAACTTGCGCGAGATGATGGATTCTCGCGTCGAGTCGACACGGGTGATTGGTCAGGCGATTTCCCGATCGACATCTCCACCGCGACTTTGGTTGCAGATGAGTACATCGACGATCTACGCGCATCGTTTTGATGCTGCCAATGACGAAATCAGCGGCGTGATTGGTGGCAAGGAAGTTGACGCTCCCGATTATTGGCGGCGAAGCATTGAGATTGCGCGAAACTGGGAACGGGAACTTGAGGTTGCAGAGACTGCCGCAACCCGCAAGATCGCCATGCGTACATCGATGGTGATGTCACCCGAAAAGGGCGGTGTTTTCAGCGTGCTATCCAGGATGGCTCGGGCCCGATTGGGCGGCTCGGTTGGATCGGGCCGGCAATTCGTATCGTGGATTCACCATGTCGACTTTATCAGGGCGGTTCGTTTTCTGATTGACCATATAAATATTAGCGGGCCGGTCAACCTGACTTCGCCGAATCCGCTTTCCAATACTGAATTCATGAAAACCCTGCGCGAAGCGCTTGGTATTTCTATCGGACTGCCCGCGACTCGATGGATGGCTGAAATCGGAGCGTTTGTACTTCGAACCGATACCGAGTTGCTGCTAAAAAGCCGCCGCGTTTATCCAAAACGCCTGCTTGACGCCGGTTTTGAATTTGAATTCCCGGACTGGCCGTTGGCGGCAGCCGACCTTGCAGATCGCAATTCAGTCGCTGCAAACGAATAGACTATCGAAACCGGGTTCGCAAGGCGTCCATCAACTGATCGACATCCGCGCGCATTGTATAGAGGTGATGCGAGACGCGCACGAACCAGCGGGATTCGAAATTGATGATCGGTACTTCGATACGATGCTCGTCCCACAGCCATTGCTGCAGTTGACTCCAGTCACCCTCAGGAAGCGGCACATGCGCCATGGCGCCGTACCACTTCGAGATGCCGACTCCGATCGGCTGGCGACCTGTCACATCGATCAATTGCCGGGTCGTTTCGACGGTCATCGCGCGAACTCGGGCCTGAAACGAATCCACGCCAACGGAGTTCATGAAATCGATTGCGACGGGAATGCTCAGGTAACCGCTGAAGTCGCGAGTTCCGGACCAGATAAATTCCTCGTACCAGCGATTGGGCAGATTTGGCAACAGTCGCCCCCAACTCAGTTGCTGAGGCTCAACTCGATCGTGCCAGCGAGGATGAACATACAAGAACCCTGTCCCCAAAGTGGCCGCCAGCCATTTGTGACAACTTGCTGTGTAAAAATCGCAATCCAGGTCATCCAGATCGAGCGGCACATGAGCGGGCGCATGGGGTCCATCGACACAAACCGCGATTCCACGTCGTCGGGCTTCCGCACAAATTGCTGCCACGGGCATGATCAGCGCCGTCGGGCTGGTGATGTGACTGATGATCAACAATTTTGTCCGTTCGGTCGCCGGAACGAAAATCGCGTCGACGATCTGCTGGTGCGATTCAAACTGTTCCGGCAGAACGGCAATCACCAGTTTGGCACCTCGACGAAGACAAGCTCGTTCCCAGATTCGGTGAACCGCTCCGTATTCGTGGTTATTCGACAAGACCTCATCGCCAATGGCTAACGGGAAACTGTCCGCGACAATATTCATGGCAAAGGTGGCGTTGTCAGCAAAGACGAGATTTTCGTCGTTCGTTCCAACAAATTCAGCGAGCTTCGATCGGGCCGCAAGCCAACTTGCCTCATGTTCGCGGACAAAAGTATTCATCGGCTGACAATCCGTCCGCTCAATCCATCCCATTCTCGCTTCGCGCACCGGACGGGAACTGATGCCAAAGGAGCCGTGATTCAGGTACGTTGTGTCCTTGCGCACCATAAACTCGGCTGCAAGGTCGCGCCAATCCTCGTCAACATCGACTCGACGTACTCGATCCAGGGAAATTGGGCTCATGGCAGTCCTGCTGATGAAAGAGTCAGTTGAAAAATGTAGCGGAAAGCGATCGCTGCTGATTTATCTGGCACGTTGCGCGCAACCAGGGCAACACCTGATTCGCCCGGAAAAAAACTTGCTCGACAATCGGCGATCCAAAACTTTTCTATGCGAAAATTCTTGTCGATTGGCTCGCCGCTTGCAATCGGTTGCAGCAACCGAATTCGGTGCCACCGGGTTCGGTTTGTTTACATGGGTTGCCATCGTTCTTTCACAACTTGTTCAGGAGTGTTCATGACGCCGAAAACCGCTTTGGCCATGTGTCGCGAAAACGACGTTAAAGCCGTTGACATGAGATTTATGGATTTTATCGGATTGTGGCAACACACGACGATTCCCGTTACGCAGCTAACCGAAGACGTGTTCGAAGACGGACTTGGCTTTGACGGCTCCAGCATTCGTGGCTGGCAAGCGATCAACGAAAGCGACATGTTAATCGTGCCGCAGCCCGACACGGCTTTTATGGACCCCTTCACCAAACTCCCGACAATTAACTTTATTTGCAACATTCAGGATCCAATCACACGTGTTGATTATAGCCGCGACCCGCGAAATGTCGCACGCAAGGCAGTCAACTACCTGAACACAACTGGAATCGCCGACAAGGCGTATTTCGGACCGGAAGCCGAATTTTTTATCTTCGACGATATCCGATTCGATCAAGCGGGTCATCAAGGGTTCTATCACATCGATAGCATCGAAGCGGAATGGAACCGCGGCCGCGATGAAGGACCCAACCTCGGCAACAAGATTCGTTACAAGCATGGATATTTTCCTTGCCCTCCCATCGATCATCTGATGGACATTCGTAACGAAATGATGCAGACATTGATCGATTGCGGTCTGCCCGTTGAGTGCCAACATCACGAAGTCGGCACGGCAGGACAAAGTGAAATCGATTTGCGATTCAATGAAATGGTCAAGATGGCGGACCAGGTGATGATGTACAAATACATTATCAAAAACGTTGCCAAGCGCAACAACAAGACTGTGACGTTCATGCCCAAGCCGATTTTCGGTGACAATGGATCGGGAATGCATGTACATTTCTCGCTATGGAAGGGTGAATCACCGTTGTTCGCGGGTGATAAGTACGCCGGGCTCAGCCAAATGGCCTTGTACGCGATCGGCGGAATTCTCAAACATGCCCCGGCCCTGTTGGCGTTCACCAACCCGACAACCAACAGTTACAAGCGACTCGTCCCTGGATATGAAGCACCCGTCAACCTGGCTTATTCGCAGCGAAACCGGTCTGCCGCCTGCCGGATTCCGATGTACAGCCAGTCCCCCAAAAGCAAACGGATTGAATTCCGCTGCCCCGACCCAAGCTGTAACCCGTACCTTGCATTCTCGGCAATCCTGATGGCCGCGATTGACGGCATACAGAACAAGATCGATCCGGGCCAACCGCTCGACAAGAATATTTATGACTTGCCACCCGAAGAGGCCGCCTGCGTTGAGAAGACGCCCCCCTCGCTCGAAGCGGCCTTGCAGGCTTTGGCAGACGATCATCAGTTCCTGTTACGTGGCGAGGTCTTTACTCAAGACGTGATCGATACCTGGATTTCGTACAAGCTGGAACACGAAGTCGATGCAATGCGCCTTCGACCGCATCCCTATGAGTTCTGCTTGTACTACGACAACTAGCTGGACAGCCCCAATTTCGTGAACGTTCCTTGCAAACCCGTCGTAAACGACGGGCCTGATATTTGAGCGTCGAACGGTTACAGCACAATCGATGCAGAAAACGTGTCTTGCCACAAACGGGCAATGGTGCTGACGCATTTCAATGGTGCAGAAGGATTGAATAGTAGCCCCGTGGTTTACCGCGGGGTTACGAAACGACACCCTGCATGCCCGTTTACGGGCTTTGTCCCGATTCAGTCCGCCGGTATGGCAAGGCCCCTGAACGGGCCTTCGAATTAATCTTGTTCCTTGCAAACCCGTCGTAAACGACGGGCCTAATATTTGAGCGTCGAACGGTTACAGCACAATCGATGCAGAAAACGTGTCTTGCCACAAACGGGCAATGGTGCTGACGCATTTCAATGGTGCTGAAGGATTGAATAGTAGCCCCGTGGTTTACCGCGGGGTTACAAAACGATACCCGGCGCGCCCGTTTACGGGCTTTGTCCCGATCCCGTCCGCCGGTATGGCAAGGCCCGTGAACGGGCCTTTGAATTAATTTTGTTCCTTGCAAACCCGTCGTAAACGACGGGCCTAATATTTGAGCGTCGAACAGGTACGACACAATCGACACAGAAATCGTATCGCGCTACAAACGAGCAATGGTGCGATCAAAGAATTAAACCACGAATAAACACGAATGCAAACGAATATCAATTCTGCGGCAATTCGTGTTAATCTGCGGTCAGCTTCTCGTTTTATCGCCGGACGAAGATTGGACCGCAGATCAGGCGGATGATCGCAGATGTTCCGAAAGTAATTATTTCGCCAGGTTATTAATGGTTGGCAACAACTGAATGAATTCGAATAACAGAGTATTTCCGTAACTTCGCTGCGCTTGTTACGGCCTACCTTCTGCCTTCGTTTCCGTCAATGAACTCCTTGCCTTCGGCGATTAATTTGGGCAGCATGATCTCGGAGCGAGCAACGACCAACCAGGACAGGTAACGACCATTTTCAATGACGTTGGACCTAAACAGCCGATCGACGTTTTGATCGGCAGTTTCCATGCAAGGTCATACGTCATTTTTCTTTCGCCAGTTGCCGAAAGTATTCTTCGATGACTTCGCGGTAGTGTGGCGGGAGATCGCGGGTCATTTCCATAAGTGCGGCAGCACGTTCGCGCGGCGGGAGATTACCCCACGCTCCCCCTTCACCAATCTGACGATCGGCAACCTCGCCGTCGCCACGGCCCGGCATGCTGCGGCTCTTGTCCATCGGCGATGAAGGGGGGGCCCGATTGGCCGATTGTTGCTGTTGTTGCTCTTGTTGTTTTGCAGCCTCTTCGATCAGTTTGTCGAGCTTGGCAAGAACTGACTTCTCGATTTCAAGTACATGCGAGCCGCTGCGACTGAGTGATTGATGGCGGCTGGCGTCCTGCATCAGCCGGGCAATTTCGTCAAGTGAATCCGGTTTCACTCCCTCTATATCGGCAAGCATCAACTGCCCCATCGCCGCGAACCGTCGCGGTAACTGGTTTTCGTTTTGAAGCAACTGGTTCAGGCCGACAAGGCATTCTTTCGGACGGACAAGACGATGAAGTGCCAACGCCCGGTAAAAATACAAGGATGCCGGATCGATAACGTCGTCAGCGGTCAACTCCCTCATGATGTCAATCGCTTCGTCGTACAAAGCCAATCGAACGAGCCCGCGACCGACGACCAGTCGTGCGGTTGCCTGAACGGAAACCGGCAATCGCTCAATACTTTCGATTGGCTGTGCCGCAAGCGATTTCGTATCACCGAAATTAGGCGGTTGCTCCAATCCGGAAATCGTTGCATCAAAATCCTGGAACAGCAAACCGATTGATTCACCAGCGACATCCAGCGGCTCATTGGCCAGACGCTGATCGTCGCCTAACACTTTTTGCAGTTGTTCGAGCGATTCCTCCGGAAGCTCGATTGAAAGTGTTTTCCACTGGATGATCGTCTCGCGAACCTGTTCGACAGACCGCACTTTCCAGGTCGGTTCGGAAACGGGTTCTTGAACCGTGAATGCCTCACAGGTTTGCGTTGTCAGAGCGTCACATATCCAGAAAGCCAAGCCTAACAACACCCAACCTGGAAAGATCGCTTTCTTTTTCATGGCAGATTCCCGTCTCCCGCCTGACGGCGTAGTTGTTGGGCCACGATATCGCGCGTGATCTTGAACAATTGCGACTGGCGTTGGGCAAGATCCTTTAGCGCGTCGCGGACATCCGGTTCGTCGCTGTGTCCCATGAGGTCCTCAGAATCGACTAGCAACGCCGCGTATCGTTGATGCCGCAGCAAAATTCGTTGTTGCAAACTGCGAACCAGTTTTAATTCGGCAAGTTGATCGATCAAGGCTTGTTGTCCGGGCGACTGGCCGGCACCCTCTGCGGATTTTGCTTCGACTTTTGACGAGTCATTTTGGGCTGACTCAAACGCTTTGATCATTTGACTCAGTATTTCAATCACATCGTCCTGGATTTGCTGAGTGGTTTCACCCGTTCGCGACGCCGCCAACCGGTCCGCCAATTGTTGCAAATCCGTTCGGACTTGCCGTAGCGATTCAATCGTCGCAATCGACGAACCGTCGTCTTCCAGAACCAGCAATGCCCGGTCGGCTTCGGCCACCAGTTCCCGCTCGTTACCCGCCAGGCGATTCGATTCCATTTCGACTTCGGCGCTGCGTGTCTTGTTGTCTGTCTCGCTGGTTTTCAGATCGAGCCGACGCGTTTCCTCCTGAATCCGAAGCTGAAATTCCATCATCTGTCGGAACCGCGATTCGAGCGACGCTAACGACCGCTCGATTTCTTCTTCCCGAAGTTGACGGAGGATTTTCTCCATTTCTTCTCGGGCACGGGCCAGTTCCCGCTCCGCATCGCGCATCGGCTCGACCGCTTTTTCACGGCCGGATTCGTCAAGCGCCCTCTGCGCTTGTTCCATATGCTGTTGCGCTTTTTGCAAGGCACTGTCTGCAGGGGGCGGATTGCCCGGATCGCCGTTTTCATCAACGTTGCCCGGATCGGTTTCCGATGAAGCATCCGACCCGGAATCCTGCGGTCCCTCGCTATCCGCATCGCGTTCTTTTCCGATTTGCGATTGCAGATCCGCCGTACGCTGTGCAAGCTCGACCTGTTGTGCTTCCAAATCTTTGGAATCCAATACGTCGCCATTTTGATTCAACGGAGCTTCGGCGCGGCCGCGAACACCTTGCTGGATTCGCTCGATTCGTTCCAGCTCTTTCAGGTACTCGCGATAACGATCACGATCCTCACGCAACTTCGTGCTGCGATCACCACTTTGCAAAAGTTCCAGCAGTAGCTCGATATTTTCAATCGCGGTTGTTTGATGTTTCTCGGCATCGCGGAGCCGGGACTGCTGAATCATTTGCAAGGCTGACTCCAACTGTTTCAGAGTCAACTTTTCCTGCGACTGTTGCCAGGCGTTTTGAAGCAGCTTCGATCGCTCGGGATTCTGGCCCTGCTCGTATTGATAAAGCGCAAAGAGTTTTTCCTCCAGCAAACGATATTGTTCTGCCAGTCGTGTCTGATCGTTTGAGATAGCCTCACGCGAATCGGCGGGTTGAGCGACTTTGGCGTCATTCCCTTCGACCTGACAAGCGACCATCGATCGCGATACGAATGAAATAAACGCTGCTGAAAGCGCGATTGTCAACCAGATTCGGATTGACTTATTTCCCGAACAGTTCATTGAATGCCTCCTGTTCGCGAATGGCCCTGGTTCGTTGCAACAAATCCTGTTCCTGAACAAGTAGCCGTCGTACAATATCCAGTAACTCATTTTGCGTTTCGAATTTCAGCAAAGCGCCGAGTACCGATTGAACTTCGGCCACCACTTCGTCCGTTTTTACAAGCGCCTGTTTCGTCGCCGAATCAACTTCAACGCTTCGATTCCCGGTCCCCGCCGCAGAAGCAGTTTGTCGATACCGTTCGTCCAGCTCCTTGAGTTGTCGCGTCAATTCGACAAGCGACTTGTCGGCAATTCGTCGCAGCGGCGCCACAATGGTGTCGGCGATTCGGACCTTGCGGCCTTCGGCATCGATTCGGTTGTTAATGAGCTGGCCGCGGATTTCATCAAAGGCGATTGTCATCGCACTCAGTTCCTGAGTGGATTTTTGCGATTGCAGCAAACTTCGCTGTACAAACAACTGTCGCACTGACCAGTCCTGGCCTGAACCCGACGTTGATTCGCCATGGACCGGCTGCTCACCCGGCTCCAAACCCGCTTCGGCACCGCGATCGATGGATACGGAGCGAGCCAGGTTGTCGCGGGCTTGTTGCAACTCGTCACTGATTTGTTCCAGACGGCGGCGCTGGTCGGCTTCCAGTCGTTCCAGTATCCGCAGCAGCTCGGCAGGTGAAACAACATCCAGCGTATACCGTTCGCCGGCACCCGTGTTCGGTGCCCCGGAAAGATTAAACTTGTCATTGGCAAAGACTGTAAATGTGACTTGACTTCCATCGCCAACTGGCAAATCGGACGGCAGCACACCATTTCGCCGCAGTTCCAGAAAGTCCACTTCACCGTCAAGTTCGCCTTGCGCCGAAACGCTGACCGGCATTTCAATTCCGTCAGCAATCGCTGTCGACAACTGTGCCCAGCTCGATTGAATATCGTAGTCGTCTGTTACCAACCCACCGACCGGAATGCAAACGCCTGGAGTAACGGCGGTACCGATGCCCGACAAACGGAACTGGACCGTCGGCGGTTTATCTTCGGTGGCACCGATCGCAACGCGCGTCGGGACTTGCGAAAAGATTCCGTGCTGGTCGCGCAACCAGACATTGAGTTGTATGTCACTTTCCAGAGTTCCCAGCGAGGCCAGAAATCGCCGGCCATGACCAGGCTGAACGGCCGCTTCGATTGCAAGTACCCCATTCGAGTCGACAAGGAATACATGTTGGACTTCACGATCTGATTCGATATTGAGATCGATCGACGTTCCATGCGGCAAAGCCAAACCCGGCACAAGCACGATACTTCGCGGCGTCCAGCGCGACGACGCTTCGTCGACAAGGTAATCGGGAAAGCGTACATCGAGTGCCACTTGAGTCGTTACGGGCGGGTCAAGGGCCTTGATCGTGTAGGGACCGATTCGATGATCATCACCGCGAACGAAGCAAGTTATCGTGCTGCTAATCCCATCAAGAATACTGCCATCGACTGTGTAAGTCTGAAATCCTTCGCGCGGGCCACCCATCGCATTCATGGGTATTTTTCCACTGCGCCCGTCGTCGCTTGCAAATAGAAGTTGGCAACGGCGCGGCAAACGGCGCTGTGGATTGCCGGAGTTTGGTATCTCGGCTCGAATCAACAGCGAAACACTGGCTCCTCGCGCCACGAAAATTGTTTGATCGACCAGCGATTGCAGCGTGTTGGCATCGGCAATCGATTCAGGAATGCCCTGATTCTGCACGCGCAGCCCGATCACTTCCAGTCGGCAATTCCTGGGCCATTTTATTTCATGAAGTAGAACCAGTCGCCGCAATCCCGTGAACGCTGTTGTTGGTTGCCAAATCGCAAAAGCGGTCAGTGATGCGATCAATACCAGCGCCAGCCACTGCACACGGCGCAGGGCCGGAATATTGAATAGCTCCGAAACGTTGATTGAAGTCAACCGCTGCTGAACTTCGCCGATGAGTTTTTGCGCCAGTGCTGTTTGCGATTCGAAATCATGGTCGCGCCCGGAATCGTCGCGCCGGCTTGTCAACGTTGCCAGCCGGTCGCCAAAAACCGAAAAGCGGCGCTCGATCAACATGGCAATACTTTGATCGGGTAGGGAAACTCCCGCCAGTAAAACAACTTTCGTAATCAACAACCAGCCTGCCCCAGTGACCGCAATCACCAGCAAAACTACACGCCAATCAAACGACAATTCGGACAGCCCCATTACAACCGGCCCGCGATCAATCACAAGTGCCGCACCGAACCAGATCACTAGCCATGCAGCAACCAGCGTCAATCCGTATGCGAATACGTACCGCCGAAAACGTCGACGCACCTGGCCAAAGATCGATCCGACATCGGGTGGCATTCGACCGTCCGGTTCGACGTAGCTCGATGATGTACGATCGCGATCCATGCTCATCCATGCATTTTATGGGAATCGGCCGAACTTCAGGATTCCTCAATTGTTTAATTCTAACGCAAACGTCAATCCGGAATGAAGTCAGAACCGGTATGATTGGGAGTTTGTTCACTTGACAATCAACGCAACACGCGGCAAAACAGGCCCATGAAAACTGCTTTCCCAATTCGACGACATTTCATAATCGGGCTCCTGGCACTAACGATTGCGGGATTGGCGACAATATCCAGCAATTGTTGCTATGGATTGGGAGCTCGCCAGGAAACCACGAAACCGGCCCCTCCAGTCGCAGTCCAGGAACCCGCAAACGATAGCTCGAAGAGTGCGGCTCAATCGCCCGAACAGGAATCTCGCAAGCTATTCGACGGCGAGACAATGGTTGGCTGGGAAATCGTGGCTTTTGGTGGACAAGACAAAATTGAAGTTGTCGATGGTTCGATCGTCGCCGAAGCAGGTTATCCACTTGCCGGAATCGCCAGCACCTTGAAAGACTTGCCCAGGTCCGGCTACACCTTGGCCCTCGAGGCGCAGAAAATCGATGGCACCGATTTTTTTTGTTGCGTTACCTTTCCCGTCAAGGAGCAACATTGTTCGCTGGTCGTAGGCGGATGGGGTGGGACGCTTTGCGGGATTAGTTGCATCGATGGGGATGATGCGTCACACAATTCGACGAAATGGCTGAAGAAGTTCGAGCGCGGCCAATGGTATGACATCGAAATCAAAGTTACCGACGACAGGATCGTTTGCTCTGTTGATGATGAAGTTGCCGTTGATTTGCCCCTGAACGGGATCGAATTGTCGTTGAGATCCGAAGTACACTCGACGACACCGATCGGCATTTGTGCTTTCGAGACAAAGTCGGCATGGCGTAATATTCGATTGACGCTACACACGGCCAGCCCTGATTCGGGAAAGTAGAAAGTAACCCCCTCCATGATCAAGGATTCACTGGCGGAAATTGAGCCGCACCAGTTTTATATGCAAATGGCCTTGAATCAGGCGATACAGGCCGATGCCGTTGACGAAGTCCCTATCGGGGCCGTCATCGTTCATCAGGGACGAGTCATTGGTGCGGCGCATAACCAGCGAGAAACACTTCGCGATCCGACGGCACATGCCGAGATGTTGGCGATCACCCAGGCAGCCGAAGCGATGGGTGATTGGCGGTTGATCGATTGTGTTCTGTATGTGACGCTGGAACCGTGCCCGATGTGCGCCGGAGCGATCGTCAATGCCCGAGTGCCCTTGGTCGTTTTTGGTGCATCTGATCCGAAAGCGGGCGCGGCGGGTTCCCTCTTTCAGTTACTTGATGATTCGCGACTCAATCATCAGTGCGAAGTAGTTCCTGGCGTGCTGGGTCAACAATGTGGTGATTTATTGACCAACTTCTTTCGCCGACAGCGCGAACTGGGAAAAAAATAGTTGTGCTGTCGGGTTCGCATTTATCCTGGACACAAGCCGGTCAAAACCGACCGCACGTTCACGGAGTGAACGGCCACGTGGCTTTTCGCTCCGCGAAAAAGCGTTCGGCACGTGACGATAGGTCGAAAACGTTTTTTCCTGATTCACGCGTACAGCTGTTCGAAGTCTCCATAGTACTCTGTCCAAAAATTGAAATGCCGTTCCTGATTTGCGGGTGCTATTGCCCTTGAAAACCAACTCCGGAGTGCGACAATCGTCAGCTTCAAAAAAGCAGTTCTTTTCAAGCAAAAAAGACTATGAGCCAAACAAAATTTGATTTGATCGTTCTTGGTGGTGGTCCCGGCGGGTACGTCGCTGCAATTCGTGCCGCACAACTTGGTTTGAATGTTGCCGTCATCGACGACAACGAGCGATTTGGTGGCACATGTCTGCGTATCGGTTGCATTCCCAGCAAGGCCTTGCTGGAAAGCACCCATTTGTACGAAACGACGACTCACGAGTTGGCAGGGCACGGGATCGATGTCGGCAACGTCAGTCTCAATGTCGGCAAAATGCTGGCTCGCAAGGACGAGATCGTCAACACACTGACCGGCGGTATTAACATGCTGCTCAAGCGAAACAAGGTCACCACCCTCGTCGGTCGCGGAAAGTTCAACGGCCCAAAAACTATCGAAGTTACCGGGCGCGACTCGGGAGCCGTGTCGGCAGACAAAATCATCATCGCTACCGGCAGCATCCCCACGATTTTTCCGGGAATTGATTTCGATGGCGACTTGATAGGCGACAGCACAACGGCCCTAACCTGGCCCGTTCCGCCCACCGAGTTGATTGTGATCGGGGCCGGTTATATCGGGTTGGAACTCGGCTCGGTTTGGCGACGTTTGGGAAGCAAGGTGACGGTATTGGAAGCGATGGACCGGATCCTGCCGGGGCTCGACAACGAGTTTGCCAAACTCGCTCATCGGATTTTTGAAAAACAGGGGATCACGTTCCAGACCGGGATGTATGTCGAATCAGCCAAAGTGGAAAAAGGTCGCTGTGTCGTCAAATGCAAGGGGAAGGAACCGATCACGGCCGATCGTGTTCTGGTTTGCACGGGTCGCACACCCAACACAAAAAACATCGGCCTGGAATCGATCGGCGTTGCGCCGGACAAACGCGGAATGATCGTCGTCGATGAAAACTTTCAAACATCCGCCACGGGTATATTTGCAATCGGCGATTGCATCGGCGGCGCAATGCTGGCCCACAAGGCATCGGAAGAAGGGATCGCTTGTGTGGAAAAGATCGTGACCGGTCACGGGCACGTCAACTACGATGTGATTCCGGCAATCGTTTACACCAATCCGGAAATCGCCAGCGTTGGAAAAACGGAAGAACAATTGAACGAAGCGGGCATCAAGTTCAAAAAAGGAATGTGTCCGTATGGGGCCAACGGTCGTGCCCGAACGCTTGGCGATACAACCGGACGAGTCAAGATACTTGCCGATGCAGAGACTGACCGGATCCTCGGCGTTCACGCGATCGGCTTGCACGCTGGCGATCTAATTGCCGAAGCGGCCGTGGCCATGAATTTTTATGCCAGTGCCGAAGACCTCGCCCGCTGTTGCCACGCCCATCCAACCCTTTCCGAAATCATGATGGAAGCCGCCCTCGCAGTCGCCGGCCGGGCGATTCATACGTAAGCGAATTGCTGCAACAAGATCACGCTTGCCGGGGATGGAGTCGGCTGGGACAGCTATGGTTCCGAATGGGTTCAACGAGGATTGAAAGATCCATGTCCATGTACGAATGTAGAGCGAATAATGAAACTTGCCAAATAATTGCCCTGCGATAACCCAATGTTTTTTTATAATTCACAAAAATGGAGATACAAAATGAACCCGCTCCGCTTTTCTATTGTGCGCCAGAAATCGGTCCTTGCGACGTTTTCAGTTTGGTTTCTGCTCTTTCCACTATGTTTGACGGGACAAAGTCACGTCAACTACGGTACCATTAGGGCGATCGTTGACACCAATACGTCACTGACGACGTGATGTATTTCGGGGCAGCATCCGCCATGATTTTATTTGATCGCCACGATCGGCGAAAACCTTCTGCAGCGCCGTCATGGCCGATGAGAAATTCAGATTCTCGCCTTGTGCATGTTTCCATGTGTTGATGCCAACCATTTCACCTTGCATGTTGACGAGCGGGCCCCCGCTATTGCCGCCCGAAATCGCCGCCGAGGTCTGAATCCAATCCATTTCTTCGGTGTAGCCCATCTGTCGGTAGACATCAATACTTTCAGCGCGAAGGTCGTCTCCCAATTGCTTGCCGGTTCGAATGGCACTTACGATCCCGTTCGTTGTCGTAAAACTCAAATTCTGGGGAGCGCCGAATGCGGCGACCGGATCACCGGCACGTGGCATCGCCGTGGCAATGGGCAATGGAACGCATTTCAATTTAGTCGGGTCAATCTGAATGATCGCCAGGTCTTTCAGCGGATCAGCACTGACGAATCCCAGAACCTCGACTTTCCTGCCATCGGCAGTTTCAGCAATAATATGGATGGCATTTTCGACCACATGAAAATTCGTGGCGATTTTACCTTCCGTGTCGATGAAGAATCCACTTCCCGTCCCTTGACCTTCGGTCGAATCAATATTCAGCCGCACGATGGATGGGGTCACTTGCTCGATAAGATCGGCCAATCCGAGTGGTTGCTCGCTCCCTTTCACCTCACCAAAAATGTCCTGGCTACCCGTGTCGTATTTGTTTTGGACCTGAGTCGCCGCACCCATTTTGGCATCGGCGGCCTCACGCTGCTGATTGTTGGCCTGGGCCTGGTTGGAAATATCCCTCAATCGCGTTGAGGCCTCGCGCCGTTCGTTCGCGATTTTGTCGTTCTCGCTTTTGCCGATGTAGTACATGATGCCAACAAAAACCCCCACCACTACTACAGTTACGATTCCACCGATAACGGCAAGCCGCACCAGACTCGTTTTCTTCTTTGGTTTTTTTGTTTTTGCCTGAGGCTGCGGCGGAAAGCCGTACCCCGGTTGGCCTGGCATGGGCTGACCGTAATACGGTGGCTGCCCTGGTTGAGGCGGATAAGCCTGGGGAGGATAGGGTTGAGGAGGATATCCTTGCGGCGGATACTGCTGGGGATAACCTTGCGGTGGATAACCTTGCGGTGGATAACCTTGCGGTGGATAACCGTACTGAGCCTGAGAGGGGTCCATTGGCGAATAGGGCTGTTGTGGCATACCGTGCTGAGGGCCCGTCGGATAACTTTGCGGCGGTTGATGAGAAAATGGAAGTGGCGCCAACGGGTCAAACAAATCGGGGCTAGCCGAATCGGCAGCCGCCGGAACGACAACTGCGGCGGAGCATTTGGGACATTTCAGTTTCCGGCCAGCTAACTGAGGCGGGGCCTGTAGATTTGCGCCACAGGAGCATCTAACGAGGATGTTCATTGTCGAATTCCAGTGTTTTCCAGAAAACAGGAGTCCTTATTGTATCACAACCAGCCAGCCATATTATTACTATTTTCACGACACTTGCTGGCCCAGGAGAATATCCAACTCGTAACAATTGGAAAATGCCGACGGTGATGTATGTAACGGTCTGTCCGGAAAAGACTTCGAGTGACCAGTGGTTGCGAATGTCTTGAAAGCCGGAACTTTTGGCCTGCGGTTGACCGATCGAACTGGCACATGGCAATGAGAAAAAGCCGACGGTTTCCCGTCGGCCGTTTTTGTGTTTTGCAGCGTGCCTCTCGGTTGACTTATTCGCCATCGTAGTCGGACACTTCGCTTCCCTGGCCTGAGTTGTCATACTGGTAGTACTGACCGCTGTTGTCCTGAATGAATGTCGAACCATCGTTGGCGTCGTAAACGTTTCCTGGCGAGTAGTAAGGCATCTCGTAGACGTTGCCGTTTCCATTGGTGTACAACGATCGCTCGTAGATTCCCTCGCGGATAAACCGCTGGTGACTTCGGTACTGCGAGTTCGATCGGTCCATATAACTGTTGTACAAACTGTCGTGTGCGGCGTTGTTGTTGGCAACATATGCCTGCTGTTGTTGATAAAAAGCTTGTTCGCGCTGCTGCAAATCAGCGTAAAAGCCAGGATTTTGTCGTTGCGATTGGGCAACCAGGTAGTTGTAAACCTGCTGATCGGGTGTCGACCAGTCGCCTGTTTCCTGCCGGTAGGCATTGACGGCGTTTTGAGCATGCATGTTGGCACGTTGGCCTGTTTCGTCAGCGAGTCGTTGAACTTCGGCTACGTAGTCAACTTGAGCAAAAGTAAACTGGCAGGCGGTCAATCCCATGGCGAATGCAAACAAGCATGTTTTCAGGGCTTTCATCTTCGTGTCTCCGGTTAATTTATTGAGTGTTGTGGTTTGATAACTGCACTCAATACGCCCACATCCGGAGGCTGTGACAGCCGCTTCCAATTAATTCCAAAAAACGGTCTTTTACAGTTGTTTCCTAACTGGAAATGCATGGTTATTGACTTAGCCAAAAGGCACTGGGCTGAAAGTCTACACGTGACTTTGAAGTCCATTTCATACCAGAAACTGGACAATATCAGTTCAGGGAATCCGCCTGGCTGCGACAGCACCAAACAATTCGGAATTGTGTTTGACGTCATCGGTGTGTTGTCCCAGAACCGCCAGAGCGTAAATGGCAGACGGCAAGCTAACCAACCATGCGGGACTGTAAGGAATCAATCCCGGAATTGCCGCAATGTAACTCCATCGAAAGGAAGACTGCTTCGTCATCTTTTTGGCTGCGAACACTTGCAGTACCGCTGGCCAAGGTGAAGTGCTGGACCCGCCATGTCAACGAAGTTGAAAGGGAAGCAGAACTGGAGTCGCTGCGGCGAAGCATGAATTGTGGTGCGCCAATTGGCACGTGCTGAGCAGGATACCCACTGACAAAGTAAAGATCATAACAGAAAACCCCACATCTGGATTCACGGTCATAGCAAGAAGGCCCAGTTCACAAGCGATCCCGAACGCCACCGGACAAACCGTCGTGCAAACGAGCGACACAATTCCTGCAACGACGAGCCATGTGCCGGCCTTCGTAAGTTGTTCCCGGGTATGGTCAATCGGCACCGAATGCCGATCAAAGGCATCGCGAACATCCGTTCGCAACAGCACAAGGAGCGCCCAAATGCCGATCGGAATTCCAACAAGCGAAATAATATTGACAGGGATCATGAAAAGTACGGTGCCCGTAATCGCCAGCCCGCGCAATTGAAACGACCACATTCGCGTTGCTGCCAGAAGCACGATAGGGATCGTGACCGCGCTGGCAACCACCAACGGGAACATGACCAGCGGCACAAAGACTTGTTCGTTGCTGAGCATTGCTGGAGTTTGCGCCCTTGCCGAAAGTTGTACCCCAAAAATAATGGCCAAAACCACGAACACAGAGGCAACGATCGCGGGAATCGACAGCCACGCCAGAATTGTGAGTGCGTTTGCGACGCGCCCAACAAGTTGAGATGATCCGGCCGTTTCCAGCGCGTTGGGGGACAATGCCCCCATGCGATTGCGCCTGGCCTCCAAGACCACCCCTATTGCCGAGTAAATTCCTCGAATCATTACGCAAAAATTTTGTCGATCCTCCTCAAAATAATTCCTATTCGCCTTGTTTCAGCCATACGAGGGCTGCCGTGGGAGCCTTTTCTGGTTGGTCGACGGTGACTTTGGCTTTTAGTATCGCAACGGGGGATCCAAACGAATGGCCCTGGTCCATGATGTTTGTTGAACCCGCTTCGGCACTCTCTTTCAAATCCAGGGACGAACTGTCGATCCGCGCGTAGTTGACACCGGAAATTGAGCCGCTTCCGTCCGGGAAATCAAATGAACCTGTGACCTTCAGGTCGCTTTGAACAAGCGTGCCGACAGTGATCATGTTCGAACTGCTGTTTAACCGACAAATGACTGCCATCACGGGACCGGAAACTTTTTCGGGAACCAGAACTGCAATTCGAAAACCGTCGAAGTCGCATTCATCTCGCGTGCTCATTTCCTGCTTCTTTCCTTCGCCATCGATCACGGTGGCAAAGTGTCCGGCGCTCGTCAACGAATCGGCGACGATCTGGGCATGATGCAAATCGGCGTCCGTAACTTCGCGCAGGTCCAGGACGATCTGTTTCACTCCCGCTAACCGGATCTTGCGGGCGGCAATGGCAAGTTCACTGGCGGTACTGCCGACAATTCCTGTCACTTTCAATTGGGCGGGCTTGTTCGACTTGGGATCGACAAACTCCCATGACCCGTCATCGTTTTGACGGATTCCTTCAACACTGGGGATTGGAATTACTGTCCGGATCATTTCGAGCCGCCTTGATTCTGTTTCCTTTTCATTTCGAACGACCACCGACACGGGTGTGTCGACGTCGCCTCGCAGGACGTCGATTATTTTCGCAAGATCGAGCCCTTCCATGGACTGATCGTTCACTTCCAGAATCGCATCACCTGGTTTGGCACCCGCTCTTTTTGCGGCCCCACCCGGAAATGGTTCGTCGATAACGGCGAATCCATCGGCGAATCGTACTCGTATCCCGATTCCAACGTAGCGATTGTCGCGCAACTGGTCGCGGACCCTCGCTTCCTTGTTCGAAACGACTGTCGCTCCGGGATCGAAGTGCTGGACCGTTTGATTGACGATCGAATCGGCGTTCAGTTCTCGATTGTTTTCTTTGGCCAGCTCGATCTCTTTGGTCAACCATTTGCGCAGGTCGTCAGCGGTTATCAAATCTTCGACTTCCGATTTCATGGCTCGGTCGATAGTTCGATCGGATTGTTCCCGGATGACACGGGCGGCGGTCAAGGCAAATTGTTGGCCAGTTGGAGGCGCATAGTGATGGGATTCCAGCGTCAGGTAAACCTGGCCGAGCAAATCGAGTAATGCGGGTGTATCAACGACTGTTGGAGATTGAGCGGCTGATACTTTGTCATGTTGAGCGTTTGCGTTTGGCAACGCGATGCACAGGCCGGAAAGGAATGCGACCCCGCCTATGGCCAGGCTAACTAACAGACGACGACCGAAGTTCCGAAGCGGCACTAAACAACAAACCTCCTAGTTAAAGAATGTGTTCATGGCGTTTCCTCTCGGGATTGAGAATAGTAATTGGGAAAATTGGCGATGCTATTGCATCCTGACTGACGGGTAATGACAATTCATGAGTTGGTTGCCAGCGATGGCGCGCGGCCTGACAGGAATTTAATTGCGGAGTTTTTGTTTGATGCCAAATAATATCAAGTTTTTGCGCATGATCCTTTGTGCATGCATAATCCTGGCAACGACCGTTTTGGCAGGTTGTGGCAGTTCGGCTTACAACGAACGGTACGAACAGCGAGGGGAGTCTCTTCGTTATGGCGAAAACCAGTAGCCCGGAATTGTCAAAATAATCGCCTTTTTTCAGCATTCGCTCTCGGTAACTTCCTGCAAAAAATCGACTTTCATGCCTCGATTGTCGCCATAAAAAATTGGCCATTCATGGGAGGAAGTCGGAAAAACGCCACTTTCTGTATCGCATTTCGCCGTTGCCGGAACTTTGCCGTTCCTTCGGACATCAATGTTGGGAACCGCAAAAATCGGGTAGCAATCTGAATTTGTGGCTCATACAATTGAATTCGTTCATATTTTCCATTTCAAACGTGAGTTCCAGCGGCTGGCAAGGCATTGCTGTTCACTTGGGTGAGGTTATTCAAATGTACAAATTAGTCGGCTTGATAATGGTTACAGTCATCGCATGGTCGGCAGTCGGTTGTGGCGGTCCAGGCAAACCGGTCAACAGGGCCGCTGAACTTAGACAACGCTCAGGCGGCGGCGCAGCGGATGATTCCGGCAATCAGGGATCGGGACAACAGGATCAAGGCAAAAACGACGATGCTGGCAAGTCCGAAGAAGGCAAGTCTGCGGATGGCGATGCCAAACCACCAGAACCATCTGATTCCGATGGCTCCGGGGAAGAAAGCAAAGTAGATGATGAGAAAGCGAAAGCTGAAAAGGACGCCAAAGCGGCGGCAGACGCCAAAGCCAAAACTGCCGCTGACGCTCGCACCCGGTTACGACCTGGTCGCCCGCCTGGATTGGGTATCGCCAGCGGTGGGGGACGTACCGGAGGAGGCAAAGAGGACGACATAAACAAGGACAAGAAAGAAAAGAACAACGAACCTCCGGTCGAAGCAACAGGTGAAACACCACCGGCCAGCGTTCTGAATGAAACTCCTGCGGAAAAACACCGGTTTACTTTTTTTGAGCGAGCCAACTACGCTTTTTCCACTGAGAATGAAACGGAAGGGTTTCAGTATTTGTACGCCCATGCGATCGCCGAAGACAATGCGTTAGTCGAACATCCTATCGCCTGGTACACCGGGGTCGGCGAACCGCGACTTGGATTACGATGGGGCGTTGGTGTCGATTACCGGTCCGGAAATTTTGATGGCGATCCACCCAAGTTTGATGCTGACAGCGGATCAACATCGACTGCTGCCGGTTCGGGCGGTAGTTCCAACAACTCCGGAGAAATCGGCGGTCGCGACATCAGCGATCGACTACCTGGTGGCCGACGTCTCCCTGCTGCACCGTCAAACAACCAGGGAGCTGCCGGGAACGCACCGTCTGGCGATGATCCCACTGAACAATTGAATTATTACACAGGTGACTTTGGCGAACTCCTTCTACAACGTATTGAACTCCGGCGAACGAACCCCGATTTCTTTTGGGGAAAGGCACTTTTTGAAATCGACGCAACCAAAGTATTTGAGGAGAAGCAACCTCCTTCCGGGGTCGTTGGCGGGCGAGATAAAAGCAAAGGCGGTCAGCGCGGTGCTGGCGGTTCCGGCCTGCAGATGGAAGACGAATTGAGCTCAGGCGAGATGCCAGCAAGTGGCGATAACTCAAGTCCAGATTCCGATAATCGGCGGTTGCCGGCAGTTGAAATCCCCGGGTTTGAGCCGGAGTTCAAGGCCGATCCGACCTCGCTGGTTCCGGGAGCCATTGCCCTCGGACTTGGCAATAAAAATGAATTGCTGGAACGGGCCCGGGCGCACGGACTGGATTTGATCGCCGTGTTTGATGTCAGTATCCAGTTTTCGTCGAAAGATGAGGCAAAGAATTCAACGATGCTGACTGTCATCAACGTCAAGACCGGCGAAAACGTCGCTGAAACGCGCAAGCTCAATACCGTTGCCTATTCCAAAGCATTGGAGACCGGCAAGGAAAATCCAATCGAAGTCGAACTCGACAAGGTATTCCCGGAAGCGACTGACAAGTCATTTAAGTGTTCAGCGTTTCCAAATATTTCCTCCGACAAAGCTGCGGAACGAGTGGAGAATCTATTGAACAGCAAGCCCGGCAATCCATTGCCGGTCCTTGCGGAAATCAGGCACTACCTTGATAACGACCTGATCTCCAAAACCGATTATGTTGCAGCCGCTGAGGCACTGATTGGTGTCGAAAACGCCAGGAAACTGGTCGATGGTGATATTCATGAACGTGAAGAAGCTCTTCATGACTGGTTGCCCGGCCAATACTCTGTTAGCACAAGCAGTTCCACCGGGTTCCGGTAATCGAAAAGGTCACTTGTATGAACTCTAACTCCTTGCTTTCCCGAACAACCCTTTTCGGATTCGTAACTCTCATAATCGCGGCGTTAATCGGTTCGCCCGGTGCCAGTGGCCAGGCGACTAACAAAACCCTTTCTGGCAACGAGACGATTGTCCTATTTGACGGAAGCAACCTGGATCAATGGCGCGGCTATCAGGATGATGCCATCGGTGCGGGTTGGAAGATCGATGAAGGGATACTGAAGATTGACGGGTCAGGGAGTGGCGACATCATCACTCGTGCGGCCTTTACCGATTTCGAATTGACGTTTGAATGGGCTGTCACTGAAGGTGGAAACAGCGGGGTCATGTACAAGGTCGGGCTGGGTGACAGCGCACCATATGTTACCGGTCCCGAGTATCAGGTTCTCGACAATGCAAAACACGCCGATGGAAAAAGCAAGCTCACTTCGGCGGCATCGTTGTACGGGTTGTATGCTGCTGATACCGGAAAAACAAATCCCGTGGGCGAGTGGAATTCGGCAAAAATCGTTATTCATGGAAACCACGTTGAACACTGGCTCAATGAGGTCAAAATCGTTGACGCCGAATTCGGAAGCGATGACTGGAACGAGCGCCTTGGCAAGAGCAAATTCAGCGACTGGAAAAAATTCGCAACGCTGCCAACCGGTCATATCGCCTTGCAAGACCATGGAGACGAAGTCTGGTTCCGGAACATCAAAATTCGAACCTTGACCCATGACACGGGCGACGGCAAATAACGTGACGCAATTGTCGCAGTTATTGCCGCTCACCTCGGTTGAACAGTACCATTTAGCGGATGACAGCCGCCGATTCCCCAACGTTATTGTTTGCGATTTGATCGTCACCGGAAAACTGGATCGCGAGATTGCGACGCGAGCGCTCCGTGACACGATGGCTCGGCACTTGATGGCATCGGCGCGACTGGTTTCGCGTGGATGGCGCAAGCCGGTTTGGCAACTTGACCCGGAATTTGCCGAAAGTCATCAGATCATCGATGGCCCGATCGAATCGAATTTTATCGACCTGAAAAGCTCGTTGCCTGGCCAATTGTGCGTTATCGACGAAGGAATTCGCACACGATTGAGGTTTCGCGTCCACCATGCGGCCGTCGACGGTGCTGGTGGATTGCAATTTATCACTGACTGGATGCAAACTTGCCATCGACTCATCACCGGTAGCGATCAACCACGGTCGCGAACGATGGACCAGACCCTTTTGCGGCGGCGGAATAACTTGCGGTTGTTCAGCCGGCAGTTCATTAGTCGATTGTGGATTCAACCAATCGCCGTGATGGGCGCTTTCAAGTTCTTGATGCGCAAGGTCACACCCATAGTGCCACTGGACTTGCCAGCAGGGGAAACCGGCGCTCCGGCGAGTACTGTTCAATTAACAATCGAACTGGACGCCGAACAAATCAACCAACTTCGCAATGTCGCTACCCAACGAAATGTCACGATCAATGAACTGGTATTGCAGGCGGTTTTTCGGTCCATTCACCAGTTGCGCAAGGAACGGGACTGGCACAGCGATGGTGAATGGATCCGATTGGTGATCCCGATGAACATCCGCGACTTCGCCGATCGACGAATGTCGGCCGCCAACCGCGCCACGGTCGTTCCGCTCGACCGGACCGATCGGGATTTCGCCGATCATGCCGGGTTGCTTTGGGGTATTAATTACGAATTGGGAAACATTCGAAACTGGAATCTGGAAAAAACGTTTTTGTTGATTCTGAAATGGATGTCGATTGTCCCAGGCTGGATCAACCGTTCCGCCAAGCGCCGCGTTTGCCGGGCGACCAGCGTTGTCACAAACCTCGGAACTCCACTGGAACGCGTCAAACTGCCAACCGATGATCAAGGGAGGCTGATGGTTGGGAACTTGCTGGTCGAAGATGTTGAATTGACCGTTCCGCTTCGCCCACTT
Source organism: Pirellulaceae bacterium (assembly GCA_031414755.1). Lineage (GTDB taxonomy): Bacteria > Planctomycetota > Planctomycetia > Pirellulales > Pirellulaceae > CAJQPP01. The sequence goes on from JANNWJ010000076.1 coordinate 148,950, forward strand.
ACCCCATTGGGCTTTGCCGTAATGCGATATGGCAATCGGCAGAAAATCAATTTGAATTTTGATACCAAACTCATTCCGGCCGATGTTGCCGAACAATTGATGTCCATTTTGAAATCCAGCCTTGCCGACTGGCCTGCAACGTCCGGGTAATTCGAGTGCACCGCCTCAACCAATATTGGTCCTGCCAATGAATGGCTGCAAGGCCAGGGGGATAGAAACGGTTCCGTCTGCCTGCTGGTGATTTTCGATCACGGCGATAATTGCCCGGGAAAGTGCCAGGGCCGTTCCGTTCAGGGTATGCAACAAGTGCGTCCCTTTCTGGTCTTTGATCTTGTAGCGTGCGTTTAATCGCCGCGCCTGGTAGTCGGTGCAGTTGCTGGTGCTGGTGACTTCGCCCCATTCGCCGGATTCGCCCCGTCCCGGCATCCAGGCTTCCAGGTCAAACTTGCGATAGGCCGGACCTCCAAGATCACCGGTCGCGGTATCAACGACCCGAAACGGAATCTCAAGTGCGTCGAACAATTCGCATTCGATATCCAACAACTCGTCGTGCATGGCATCGCTGGTGTCAGGTGATGTGAAGGCAAACATTTCCACTTTGGTGAATTGATGGACTCGATAAAGACCGCGCGATGCACGTCCGGCAGCTCCTGCTTCGGTCCGGTAACAATGACTGATTCCGCACAATCGAACAGGCAGGTCGTCTGACGATATGGTTTGATCCTTGTACAGGCCACCCAGTGTGATTTCGGCCGTACCGACAAGCGACAGATTCGAATTTTCGATACTGTACACCTGTGTCTCTGGTCCACGCGGCATGAACCCGATCCCTTCCAGCACACTGTCCTGTGCCAGGTCGGGCGTAATTGTCGGGATGAACCCTCGTTGCATCAATTTCTCGATCGCAAATCGCTGCAGGGCGAGATCGAGCAGCACCATTTCGTTTCGCAAAAAGTAAAAACCGGAACCCGTTGTCCTCGCGCCACCTTCAAAATCAATCCAGTCGTTCTTTTCGCCCAGCTCGAGATGATCCAGCGGTTTGAACGAAAACTTGCGCGGAGTACAGGCTCCACGACGTATTTCCAGATTCGCCTGATCGTCGGCACCGACCGGAGCATTGGGGTGGGCCATATTAGGCAAGTGCAATTGCAACTGGTGCACCTGTCGTTCCAGCTCATCATGTTCGCGCTGGGCCGTTTCCTTTTGATCACGAAGCAATCGCCCTTGTTCCTTGAGTCGTTCCCGTTCCTCGTTATCCCGCGCCGGTCCGATTTTTTTGGAAGTCTCATTGGCCTGGCGATTGAAATCTTCTGCCTCGATCAACTTTTGACGACGCTTCATTTCCAGGGCAACAAGTTGATCAACCCGTTCGGGCACACCCCGATTAGTGCAGTTTTGTTTGACGGCGGCGGCATTGTCGACGATGAATTTTCGATCAAGCATTTTGGTTTCGCGGAAGTCAGTTCATAAGGAAAGTCGGTGAATCCATTGGAGTCGATCCAGAATCCAGGAGGAATCGAATCGAGACGTTAACTCTTGCCGGTGGACGCAAGCTCTTGCCACAATTCGGCGCTGGCCTTGATCCCTCTCTGGAAATCGGCCAGGGAGAATTTTTCATTGGGGCTGTGCGGGTTGTCATCGTCTTGCCCCCAGCCAAGTAGCAGTGTGTCGATTCCCAGAAGCTCCTTGAAGTACCCTACGACCGGAATCGAACCTCCCGATCGAATGAACACGGGCTGTTTTTCAAAGCCCGTTTTAACGGCCCGAGCCGCCGATTCCATAAAACGGTTCTCGAGCGGTACGAGCACCCCTTTGGCTCCATGCATATCGACAAGTTTCATCGTGATTCCCGGCGGACATAGTTCCTTCAAACGTTTTTCGAGCAGCGTCGTCACCTTGTGCGGATCCTGGTCGGGAACCAGTCGAAAACTGAATTTGGCTCCGGCCTTCGCCGGCAAAACGGTTTTCGCACCATCACCCTGATAGCCACTCCACATTCCATTGATGTCGAATGTCGAACGGGCCCAACGCCGTTCCAGCGACGAATAACCTGTTTCGCCAAACAGACCATCGACGCCTAGTTGCCGCTGATAGTCCTCATCATCAAAACCTAATCCTTCGAATCCGGATCGTTCGCGCTGAGTCAAGGCGATCACGTCATCATAGAAACCGGGAATTGCTATTCGCCCCTGGTCGTCATGAAGTGCCGCCAGCATTTCGCAAAGTGCATTGGCAGGATTCTTGACCGATCCGCCAAAAGCTCCACTGTGCAAATCCCGATTCGGTCCTGTGAGGTGAAGTTCATAGTAAGCGAGGCCGCGCAAGCCATAAGTGATCGCCGGTTGACCAGGCCCGTATTGCGAACTGTCGCTGATCACGCAAATGTCGGACGCCAGTCGTTCACGGACCGTTGGACCGTTTCCGTCGTACTTTCCGGCAAGGAACTCGTTTAGTCCTTTGCTTCCCGACTCTTCCTCGCCTTCGATCAGAAACTTGATTTGCAACGGCAGCGATCCGACCGTGTTCATCCAGCCTTCGCAGGACAGGATGTGCGTCAGCAATTGCCCCTTGTCATCGGTTGCACCTCGAGCAAACACTTTTCCATCGCGAATCGTCGGTTCGAACGGCGGGGTGGTCCAGAGATCCAGCGGGTCCGGCGGTTGCACATCGTAATGTCCGTAGACCAGAACGACCGGTGCACCGGGTACTGGAGGCGTTTCGGCATAAACAATCGGATGACCCACCGTCTCGATCATCTCGACGGGAATCGCAAGATTCCTGAAACGCGACGTGAGCCAAACGGCTGCTTCGCGAACATTCGGGGTATATTTCGGGTCAGTACCGATGCTGGCCATCCGCAGCCACTGGCACAAATCGTCCACGAATCGCGCGGCGTTTTTGTCAAGATATTTTTGGATTTCTTTATTTGCCTTCGACATTTTTGATATTCTCGTCCAATGGCGTGAAGCGGTTTAGACTATGAGGGGATCGGAATTCATGAAATGACAGAATTTAGGTTGAATTGTGCTTGAAAAGACCCGCTTGCTGGTTGCTTGCGGCAAGAACTGCTGGCTTTTGCGGCAGCCGTCGACTGCACCAGCCAGGCAAACGGGAGCGTCCAAAAAAAACTCTGGCCGAACTCCCTCCAGGACTTTAGAATGTGTTTTCCGGTGCCATAATGTCGCTGCCAGGAACATCGTCCATTTTGCAGTGGCATGATTATAACAGTGGCAAAAGGGAATGGGTATTGGCGACGAATCGTCGGACCGGTTCATCAAGGAAATTCCAAAGGTGGCAAAAATGTCTGAAGCAGCCGTTGCCGCAGTTCGCGAAACCGTCGAACAAAACCAGACCGACCAAAAAACGCAGCGCAAGCAAAAGGTGCGTCGCCAACCCCGGTTCCATGTCATCCTGTGGGACGATGACGATCACTCGTACGAGTATGTTGTCGATATGATGAAGGACTTGTTTGGCCACAACATCGAGGCCGGATTCAAAATCGCGGAAGTTGTCGATCAGGCTGGCCGGGCAGTTTGCCTGACAACGACCATGGAGCATGCAGAACTGAAACGCGACCAAATACATTCGTACGGCACCGACCGCCTGATCCCGCGTTGCAGCGGCAGCATGTCTGCATCGATCGAACCGGAAAACCGCGAGTGACTGCCAGACTAAAAACGCACACACTGGGATGCAAGGTCAACCAGTACGAAACCCAGTATCTGCGCGAAAGCTTGCTTGGCATCGGATACGAGGACGCCGCATCGGATCAACAGGCTGACCTGTGCGTCATTAACACTTGCACCGTAACGGCCGAAGGGGACAGCAAGAGTCGCCAAATCATACGACGCATGCATCGAGAAAACCCCGATGCAAGAATCGTCGTGATGGGCTGCTATGCGACTCGCGCACCGCAAGAAGTTCTTGCACTCCCCGGCGTTGCCGAAGTCGTCACCAACAAGCGTGAATTGCCGGATCTGTTGGGACGATTTGGTGTCGTCGATATTCCCAAAGGAATTTCCGGACTGACCAACCGTCATCGCGCCTATGTCAAAGTGCAGGACGGCTGCCTGCTCCGTTGCAGTTACTGCATCATTCCCTCCGTTCGCCCCGACATGTATTCGCGACCGATGCAGGATGTCCTGGACGAAGTTCGTCGTTTGGCCGACCGGGGTTTTCGTGAAGTCATTCTGACCGGGATTCATCTGGGACACTACGGAGTTGACTTCAACCGTGATCGAGCCAAGTCCGACTGGATCCGGCTTGCCCGGCTTGTTCGCGAGATTTGCCATATGAACACCGGAACCCGTGTTCGCCTTTCAAGCATCGAAGCGACCGAAGTCACTCACGAATTGATCGATGTCATGTGCGAATATCCGGAACAAGTCTGCCCGCATTTGCACGTTTGTCTGCAAAGCGGCAGCGACTCGGTTTTGCGGCGGATGCGTCGCCGCTGGAGCGTAAAGCACATTGTGGATCGGTGTAACGAAGTCAAGCAACGACTCGATCGACCGGCGCTGACAACCGATGTCATCGTCGGCTTTCCTGGTGAAACCGATACCGAATTCGAAGAGACCTTGCAGACTTGCCGCGAAATCGGTTTTTCGAAAATTCATATGTTTCCGTTCAGTCCACGACGCGGAACGCCCGCCGCCGACATGCCCGAACAAATCGCCGCTCAAGTCAAGGCCGCACGGGGTCAACGGCTTGCGGAATACGAGTCTCAATTGCGTCAGGAATATGCCAGATCGCTCATTGGAAGCAGACTGGTCGTGTTGCTCGAGGATAGGGACGCACGGCATTTCACGGCCAGTGGCACCTCATGCCGATACGTTGATACGACGGTTCAGTTCAGCAGTTGTCCCGACCGAATGCCGGATAAAACGGGCGCGGTTATAAATACCCTCGTTCACGCATCCGACGGTGAACGACTCCTGGCCCGCCCGGCCACATGATTCTGCCTCCAGTCAAATTGTGAATCGCCCGTGACTTCATCGGCCAATCAACGGATCACCTACATTACTGCCGGGGCGGCCGGGATGTATTGCGGCAGTTGCATGCACGATAATTCGTTGGCACGGGCTCTATCGCAATCCGGCTGGGATACGATGCTTGTCCCAACCTACACACCGATTCGAACGGACGAGACCGATGTGGCTGTCGATCAGGTTTTTTTTGGCGGCATCAATGTCTACCTGCAACAGAAAGTTCCGCTGTTTCGGCATTTACCCAAATTGTTTGATCGCTTTCTCGACAACCCCAGTTTGATTCGCCGCGTCACATCGCGGGCGATTGAAACCGACCCAAAAATGCTTGGCTCGCTTGTCGTATCTATGTTGCGCGGAAGTAACGGCAATCAACGAAAAGAGGTCAGGCGTTTAATCAAATGGCTGTGTCATGACTCGCATGCCGACTTTTTAATCCTTTCAAATATCCTGATCGGCGGGTTTATTCCGGACTTGAAGCGCGAGTTGCACGTTCCGGTTGTTGTGACTTTGCAAGGGGACGATATTTTCCTGGAAAGTCTGGAGGAACCACACAAGTCCCAGGCGCTTGACCTGATTCGCAAACTCGATGATCACATTGATGCCTATCTGGTTCATAGCCATTTTTACGCCGACGCGATGGCGAACTACCTGGGTCTTTCCCGCAACAAAATGCATATCACTCCTCTTGGAATTGACACTCGCGATTTTGTCGATGGGTCTTTTGCCGATGGGTCTTTTGCCAGCCGTTCGACCGGACATCCACTGACGATCGGTTATCTCGCCCGACTGACGCCTGATAAGGGGCTGCACCATCTGGTCGATGCGTTTATTCAACTCAAGCAACGCCCGGGCATGGAACGTGTTGGTTTAAAAATTGCCGGCTGGTTGGGCACTGACCATGTCTTATTCGCTAACGAGCAGTTCGCAAAACTTGATGCAGCGGGTTTAAAAAACCATTATGAACACATCGGGTCGGTCACCCGCACCCAAAAGCTGGAGTTGCTCCGTTCGATCGATCTGCTTTGCGTTCCTACTGAATACCTCGAACCAAAAGGGCTGTATGTCCTGGAAGCACTTGCCGCGGGGGTCCCGGTTGTCCAGCCCGATCACGGGGTGTTTCCGGAATTGTTGAATGATTTTGGGGGTGGCGTCTTGTTCGATTCCAGTAACGCGAGCGACCTGGTCGAAAAGCTTTGCCTGTTATTGAACAACGATGCGCTTCGAATACGGCTTGGGCAGGAAGGGCGTCAGATGGTTCTGGAAAAACGCAACGCAAACGCCATGGCTTTGGCCACGATCAATGTCTTGAAATCGATCCAGGGCAGCGTCAATTCCTGATATTTGCGTTGCCGTTTTCGGCCTGGGCCGATGGCATGGGGACAAACAACGGTTGGCCATGCGAGCCATTGGCTGGCGGGAAAAATGTCTTCGCCAGGTAGCCCAACAACAATCCGATGGCGATCAGCGCAATCCGTGTCCGAATCGATCGCCAGCGAGATGGAAATTCCCGGGTACGGTTCGGATCTGAGGAATCACGCATCGTATTGTTACAGTCCTGGAATTAGGCTGAGTTTGAAGGGCTGAATTTAAAACTATGGCCGCAAAATTAAAAAGACCCGACGCTTGAATGGGGCGACGGGTCTTGTGTCAAAAATAGATTGATCGCAGGTTGTATTAGAAACCAGACTCATCGACGACGAGTCCGTCGTTGCGCTGGAGGATTCTTTGAAGAGTCACAAGGTCCATTTGTTCAGCAATAAATTTGGTCGAGCCGTCAGCAAATGCAAAATTGGCACCCGTTGGATGACCAGACGAATAACCGCTGGAGTAGGCATTCAGGCCATCTCCGTCAAGGTCAGTGGTCGCATTGATCAAATAGTCTTCCGGAGCATAAGGATTGCCGGCCGTGTTGAACGCGGCCGCTCCGCTACCATCTAAAACGGGGAGAACCATCGGTCCTATCGAAAGCTGAGCACTGCCGTCGCCGCCAATACCAGCGATTCCGGCACCTAATGGGCAATCAGGAGCAATGGTTGATCGAGGCACCCCTATTCTTAGCAACAGATTGGGCGTGTCACGACGTGCAACCGGGTTCGTCGTATCGTTTGCACGCGGATCAGACCCGCCTCGTTCACCAAACAGTACGGTTTTCGAAGACCCATCCGGGATGTCCTTGTATCGAACCCGGCTATTGCAACAAAACATACCGTTGGCATCACCCAACTCACCACTGCCAACCGGGGTTGTCGACGGAACGTATTCGATTAACGGATCGAGCGCGACTCCGGATACTCCGATTCGACCGATGCCAAAGTTGCCACCGTAATTCAACTTGGCAAGTTGTAGCAGAACAGGCGTGGGAGAATTATCGTATAGTCCGGGCCAGTTGATATTGTAGTCGGGAGATGGATCCGATGCACACATGTATATCGGAAGTGGAGTTACAGCATCCTCAATGATCTCGTCGGTGGTATTATCACCCCAATATGAGGTGCGTGTATCGAACGTCTTATACAGATTGTCCTGCTCGATAAACTGGCTGATCATGGTCGACCAACCATATCGGAAATCCAGGTCCGGTTCGCCACTTAATGCGAGTTCAACAAAGCCTGGTGGAAAGTGGCGTGTTGCGGCTTCGTATGCCACTGTCGCAACCATAATATTTCTCAAGTTGTTCAGGCAGTCAGTTCGGCGGGCTGCTTCGCGTACTTGTTGAACGGCGGGGAGCAACAAAGCG
>JANNWJ010000077.1:0-123119 GCA_031414755.1 Pirellulaceae bacterium
TCACCTTTACTTCGGGTTCCGGCGGCGGATGGGGAGGTGGGGAGGAAGGGGGTGGAGGTTCGGGAACCTACGCACTTGGTCGAGCCACAGTGGCCATCGCACCCGATGAGAAAACGATGCAGGTTTCTATCAGCGACGGTCTGGGACGAAACGTCATGAACGCCACCATGTCCGGACCAGCCGCTACGACTCCCTATCTGTTGCTTCATTGGGGATGCACGCAGTTCGACCAGACCTACACCCTTTCGGGATACGGGAATACGGTACGGACCAACCAGGTCGATCCGGCTGGCAAATGGACCAGTTCCATGACCGACGGATTCGGCTGGGGAGTCGCCTCGATGGACGAGGATTCCAACCTGTCCCGTAATAAACACGATTCAGCCGGGAACGTCCTGGAACAGATCGATCCATTAAGTCATTCCGTCACGCATGTTTATGATGCGCTGGGACGAAGGACTTCCACAACGAGCTTCGCCGGGACGACCAGCACGAGTTACAATAGCAGTACCGGCCGTGTTGTCTCGCAGACCGATGCCAAAAGCAACACGACCAGTTTTACGTATGACATCCTTGGCAGACAGACTGTGGTTACCGACCGCCTGGGAGAAACGACGACCCGCGTTTACGACAGTGCCGGAAGACTGTCTACACTGACCGATGCCGAGAGCAAAACAACGACGTACACGTACGACGCACTCGATCGCAAGCTGACGACGACTTACCCCGACAGCAGTGTCACGACCATCGACTACGATCCGTCGGGAACATTCCCAACCGGCAGCACGGCCCATAAATTGACCTTCGATACGGACAAGAGCAAAACATCCATCAGCAGCTTTGACGGGACACTGGACAAGCTCGAGTATCGCAACTCGGGCGGAACCCTCGTCGGTACCGATGACTTCAGTTATGACGCATTGCTCAGACAAAGTGGTTCGACCAGCATGAATGGGATCACGCGGGCCATGACGTACACAGACCGCAGCCAGTTGGCTTCCGAAGCGACGACGTACGGTGGCCAGACGTATACAGTCAGTTACACCTTCGACGCACGAGGCCGGATTCAGGACATCACTTACCCCTCGACACGCAAGGCCAACTACAGCTACACAACGCGAAGTGAGATCGACAAGATCAAATGGGCCAACACGCAGTTCGAAGACCGGGCCTATGATACGGCAGGTCGCTTGACGGGCGTTGACCGTGTTTATACCGATGAGAGCCGAACGTACGACAACGGGAACCGCTTGCTCACGATCAATAATACCAACGTGGGTCAGGTGACCTACACGTGGGACGCCAACAGCAACAAGCTGGGTGAGACGTGGTCGGGTGCGATGGCCAACTGGTCGTTCACAACGCAGAAGACCGGTGGAACGTACGTCGACGGTTACGACCAGGAAGACCGATTCCGCCGTTTCATAAGAAGTGGCCAGAGCGAGGATATTTACCTTGCACGAAGCGACATTGGAAACATCTCGGATGTCGAGATCAACAGCACCAGTCACTTGCGCAGTTATTCAAGTGCCCACGAACTGACGAGTGTCGACAGCACCAGTCAAACCTTCGATGACGACGGGAACCTGACCGCTCATCACAGTGGTGTCACCCTTGGCTGGGACACAGCCAACCGGATGACCCAAACGGTCGTTCCGTCGAGCCCGACAATGGGTATCGAGGGGACGAACGACTACGGTTACGACGCAGATGGCAAACGGACTTGGAAGAAAGTCACTCGCAACAGCGTAGTCGTCGAGAACACCGTCTACATTTACGCCGGTCCGAACTGTGTGGCCGAGTACAACTATGGCGGCGCAACCAACGCTCCGGTGATGGAGTACATCTATGCCGGTGATATCGATTCATTGGCGATGATCGCGCGCAACAACAATGCACAAAAACTGATCGCCACCCGCAACCAGCAGTGGTCGATCGTCTCGCTCAACGACAACGCCAACGGCAATGTTCTGGAGCGATACACCTACGATCAATTCGGCAAACGAAAGATTCTCGCTCCCGACGGATCAACGGTCCGCACTTCATCCAGCTATGACAACCCCTACGGCTACACTTCCCGCCGCCACGACGCCGAATCGGGACTCATGTACTTCCGGGCCCGCTATTACGACGTGACGACTGGTGAGTTCACCTCCCGCGATCCAATGGAGTATGTGGATGGGATGTCGTTGATGAGGGGGTATTTTGATTTATGGGGCCTTGATTCCACCGGCACATGCACTGCTTCAAAATGTGTGGCTGATTGTCAATCACTGCCAACAAAACCTCTGTATGACAATTTCCAGCAATCTCCTCGTGCCGTTTGTGTCAAAAAATGCCATGAAATTCTGCAAAAACTCAAGGATTGGTATGAAAACGAAAAAGACATAACATGGTTAGACGGCTTATCCGATCCAAAATTTCAATGCCCGTGCTTTCTGGAGAAATCCATATGCATTACCTACGCAGGACCGGGGAAAAGAATTGAAGGCGAAGTAATCAACATTCCTGGCGGATGGGATACTGACTTGGCCGTTGACATTCCAATTGGTCCATTAGTCTGGCATGGTATCTGGACTTTTCATCCAGGTGCGTACCATTGTATCAGATCGTCAAACTCCGGGTATCCTGCCCAACAATGTTGTTATGATCGAAATCTGAGACTTATCACCTATGGCTTAGGTGCAGGAACGCCGGATAGAGGACCAAACCACGACGCGGACGACGTTCAGCCTTGGTTCTGGGCGAAAGCGTTAGGGTGTATGCGCTGGTATTTGGAAAGGAGGCCTCCAAACAATGGACTCCACTGTTTACCAAATGGAACATTACAAGGCTTGGATCCGCGCCAACAATCCCCTTGTTTACGAACTGTTGTAATTCCATATTGATAGGATTTTGTGAAGTTATTCATAAAAATGTTGAGTGAATTGTAACATCCTAAGTTGTCAGCCAATTCCCGCGACTTCATGGCGGATCCGAAGGACATTGTCTGCGTTTGTGTATGAAAGTGGAGTTAAGTTGAACAGGATGGGAATTTATTTTTTGGCGACAACTTCGATTGTCCTACTCTTTTTACCATTGGGTCTTTTCTGCATCGCAGAATGGGTTCATTTGACTCGCGGTCAAGTCGCGCCGTTTATGCTGTTGTTTATCTTGGTCGGATACCCATTAGGACTGCTAACACTTGGTTGGACAACGGTCGTATTGTCAATCCGATTGTTTCGGGGATTTAATCAAAAGGTACGGCTACATGATCCTATCTTCGACGTCGTAATGATCATGTTTGCTGATATTGCAGTTGTCTGCCTGTCCTGGCAAGGAGCGGGGCGATTGATTTCTCAATATTGGCTTTAATGAACTTCCGTTGTTACTCAATGTCACGTCGAGGAAATGACGAAAAACGAACGAATCCTCCGAGGCTGAGTCTGGCATTTATCAAAATTCATTTGGGAAATTGTAATGATCATCGCTAAGTCCTCAAATGTCGTGTCAAAGCCGTGCTTTTGTGTTTGTGCGATAGTGTTCCTTTCGACATTTTTTTCGGCAGGCTGTGGGACTCAAGACAAAGAGGATCTTGGATTTGGCTACGACCGCCGCGGAAATCACATTTATTTTACGAACACTACCTCGCGAAACTCGGTTGGTACGAGAATCGATAACCCACCCAATGCCGTGCTTCGCACGTTCGAGAGTTTACTTGGGAGCCAACTCGTACCATGCAAATCCCTCGACGCCGCGACATTTGAAGCATTGAGTGAAGAATACACGCGTGACAAGAACAAAGTCTATTTCAAGTGGATCAGCCCGGGCGTATTTCTGGTTGTGGAACTTCAAGGTGCCGATCCGGCAACGTTCAAACCTCTCAACTATAAATACGCCGTCGACAAGAATTCGATCTGGTTTATGGATTCAGCCATCCCGGGAAGTGATCCTGCAACTGCAACGCTTCTCTCGGATCAGATTGTACAAGACAAGTTTCGAATTTATTCAAACGGTGAGCCATCGAATCACCCAAATGCGACATCTATTCGCCCGGTTGGTTCAGACTACTATGTTGACGACACAAACGTTTATTGGGGGACGGAAATTGTCAAAGGTGCCGATCCTGCGAGCTTTGAGGTTTTGGCAAACTCGTTTCTGGCACGCGACAAAGGTGCTGTTTATCGTAACGGCCTGAAACTGCCGAACATTGATGCCGAATCCTGCAAGTTCATTTTTGACCACCCTTACGGGTATCAGGTCTTTTCTGACAAGAACGGGGTCTATGTAAGCGGACGCAAATTCCTGTACGCTGACCCTGCCGATTTCAAACAAGTGGCTAAACACTTGGGAAAGGGGAATGGGAAAGCGTTCCTGGTCGACGAAAGTCAGCATACACCGCTGACAGTCTACAGGAACAACGGGCGGTTAATGGTCGAAGGACTGTTGTTTGATTGGAAAACCAATACTCCTATCGCGCTTGCGAAGGCGGAAGTTATCAGCTCAGGCATGAAGGACATTGTCTTGCTTCCACCTCCTGGGGGAACTGAGACAGGTGAGGTCAAGGAAAGCATTAAGAAGGATTTTCAGCGAGACTTTATCGTTCAGGAAATACTAAAAGCCGCCAAGTGGTTGGACTGAATGTTGGTAGAGGGACTTCCGTTTACTGAGATTCTGAGTGGAGTCGAGAACGCATCCACCGAATCCGTGAAAAGCATGGAAATATATCCGGCGGAATTTACGCGACTTCGCTGATCGTCGCTTGCCTTGCTAGCACGATAGTCGTTATTGACGATTCGCACCCTTTTCTTCATAAGTCCACGTTCTCTAAGAGCCGCGATTCGTTCGATAACGCGGGAGACGGATACTTAATGACCAGGTTGCATTGATGGCAACTCGTATTTTCTTGATCTGTATGGCCATCGTGGCATTTGCGCTTTGCCAGGGATCGAGGACGTGTATTGCGCAAGGGCTGACGCCCGTCCTTCAGGACGATGTCATCGACCTGAAATCGGCCGATGGACAAGGGCTGGATCTGGAAGCGCTTGTCAAATTGCTGGCTGCCGAAGAGAACCTGAAAATCTATTTTGATCAGGACGACTTTCCCAAGACCGATAAACTCCTGTTCTTTGGCGAAGTCAAACTTCAGCCCGGTGAACAGTTCTTTCAGTTTGTACAACTGGTACTTCGGAACCGGGGATATGCCATTGTCCCTTCCGATCTGGAGGGAATTCACCGAATTGTTCCGCTTTCCAATATCCGTCCCTTTGTCCCGCGACGCGATGCCAACGATAAAGTCGAACTGAATTCCGGACTGCAAAACGGCGACTACGTAACGGCCATTTTTTCGTTGACGCACATTTCACCCGATGCCGCCGAAGCGTTTTTGCGGGACTTCATGCCAGCCGCCATTGCAGCGGCAACCGACCAGCAAAACGCTGTGGAAAACGTTGTTACAAAGCTTCCACCCAATATTTTGATCGTCACAGAAATGGCGGGAAGGATCGAACGAATCAAAAATGCCATTGCCGCAATAGACCTCCCCCGGCAACAAGTGCTGACTCGATTTATCAAGGTCGACAATGTCGAGGCAAGCACTCTGGAACAGCAACTCAAATCGATTCTGGAACAACAGGACTCCGCCGAGCAGCAATCCGGCAGCCAACCGGAACCGGGAACGAACGAGCTTTTCATCGAGGCTGGCTCGCTAGGCTTGCCCAAGGTGAGCATTTCGTCCGACGACCGCACCAACCGGTTGATCTTGATTGGAACCATGGCCGCCATCGACAGGGTGAATGAACTGATATTGGAACTGGATAAAGGTCTGAACCTCGACGTGCGGACATTCCAGTTTGAACATATATCTGCGGGACGAATCGATGGACTTGTTCGACGTTCGCTGCCAGCCGACCTTGAAAACACCGATCGCTTTTACCAATCGACAATTAATGAAGAATCGAATTCCTTGATTGTGACGGCCAGAGGGGACATATTGACTCGAATCGAGGATCTGAAAAAGCAACTTGATGTGCCCGGTTCGAACTTCAAGTCGTCCAGTCCGATCGAGTTTTACAAGCTTAAACACGTTAAGGCGACGGATATCCTGGAAACGCTGCAACGTGTCGGTCAACAAACTCGTCCGGATTTGTTCGGGAACGAACAAGGTCGTTTGCAAGGGATCAATACCAGTGGTGGGCTCAACACTTCCATCGGATTCAATAATCGCAGTGGTTTTGAGCCCACAGGCCCAAACCGGCTGGATCCAAACCTCGAAGGACAGTTTCAGGAACAGCCCTTCCTGAGAAGTGACCCCAACGATCCGTTGCGACGTCGGGATGCACAGGGTCTTGGCAATCGTCAGTCGAATTCTTACGACGGATTCAGTTCTCCGGAATTCGGTGATATTGCGCGGTTGGTTAATCAACTTGATAGCCCTAACAACATTTTGCCGGGTGAGGCGCAGATCACCATCGATCAAAACACTAACACGCTGATCGTCGTGGCAGAGCCTGCCGTTCAGGCGTTATACAAGGAGTTGATTGCCAAACTGGATGTCTATCGCCCTCAGGTGCTGGTCGAAGTGACCGTCGTGACGCTGGATGCCCAGGAAGATTTTAACTTCGGGATCGAAATTTCTGTCGGTGGCCAGAATGGTGACGAACGTCTGTTTGCGTTTAACAGTTTCGGACTTAGCGAAGTAAACCCGTTAAATGGTTCCCTCATGCTCATTCCGGGTTTGGGTTTCAACGGAACACTTGTCGATCCCGATGTTGCCTCCGTCGTATTGCGGGCCTTGACTCGTCATCGCCGGGCCAAAGTCGTTTCGGCACCCCGGGTGCTGGTCAATGACAATGCTACCGGGCTGCTCTCAAGTGTTGCCGAGGTTCCCTTTTCCAGTATCAACGCTTCCAGCACCGTGGCAACGACAAGTTTTGCAGGATTCGCCCAGGCGGGGACGACGGTGTCTGTAACGCCTCATATTTCCGAGGGGGAATATCTAAATCTCGAATTCGACATTCTTGTTAATGATTTTACCGGTGCCGGCAACGAGTCACTTCCTCCACCACGAAACACCGACCAGGTTACCAGTCAGGTCTCAATTCCGGATGGCTACACGGTCATCGTGGGCGGTTTGACACGGCAACGAAGTTCTACTGATGTCCAGGGAATTCCATTCTTCGAAAACATCCCTATTTTTCAGTTGCTTAACAGCAACAATTCCGAAGGAGAACGCGAGCAACGGTTGTTTGTGTTTATCAAGCCAATTATCCTAAAGGACGACAAGTTCAAGGACTTGAGATACCTTTCCGGTATCGAACAACGTGAGGCCTGTGTTGAAGGTGATTTTCCTTCAAGCTCACCCGTCTTAATTCGTTAGACCGACTGTCGCTCATGATAAACCACCTCAAACCATCAACGTTTGAGCGTTGGGCAGAAACGGTTTGTCAGTTCAATCCGGGCCTGATTGGCCCGACGAGAGCAATTACCTCGATTGAAGAATTGCTTGCATGGCTTGCGGCAAATTCGCTAGGTGAAGATGAGGCGGTTCAGGGTCTGGCCAAACTGATTGACTCCGAATGGCGTCCCGACATAAATCGATTCTCCTCGTCGCCGGAATTCATCGACTGGTTCCCGATATCACTTGCTCGGCGCAAGGCTATATTGGCGGGACTACTTGTGGCGAACCGGATTGAAGTGCTTGTTGGCAGCATCGCCGGGGTCGAACAACTGGATCATATTCGACGCCGGTTCGCCATGCCGATTGTTCCAGTGTTTACAACACGAGAAATGGTTGTTGCCGAAATCAATCGTGCCTACCAGGGACGGCACAGCGAAACCCAATCGACGATTGACACGCTGGATCGGGACAATGCCCTTTCTCAAATGAGAATCAGTGCTGGCGGCGAGGATTTATTGGCGACATCGGGCAAGTCGCCAGTGATCAAGCTTACAAACTCATTGATCTTTGACGCCATCCGCAGCCGTGCTTCCGACATCCACATTCAGCCTTATGCCGAACATTTACAAGTTCGGTTTCGGATCGATGGTCTCTTGTTCGATCAGTTTGAAATCCCTCGTGAGAGCCAGGACGAGATTCTTAGCCGTGTCAAAGTCATGGGGAAGATGAACATCGCAGAGAAACGGCTTCCCCAGGATGGCCGGGCAACCGTGTCATTGGGTGATCGAAGCATTGACTTGAGAATCGCTTCTCTTCCTACGAGCTATGGTGAAAGGGTGGTCATTCGTTTGCTGGACAAAGGAGCGAGGCTTTATAATCTCGAGGACCTGGGAATGTCGCCGGGCATTCTTGAACAGTTCCGACGATTGATCCACCGCGAACACGGCCTGTTTCTGGTCACGGGACCGACCGGAGGTGGAAAAAGTACGACGCTCTATGCCGCTTTACAGGAGCTAAACGTCAAGGACAAGAATGTGGTCACGCTGGAAGACCCGATCGAATACCAGTTGTCGGGAATAAGCCAAACGCAGGTCAATGAAAAGAAGGGAATGACATTTGCCACCGGGTTGCGCAACGTTCTGCGACAGGACCCGGACATTATCATGATTGGCGAAATTCGCGATCAAGAGACGGCGGAAATGGCTATTCAGTCCGCCTTGACGGGGCATATGGTCTACTCGACACTGCACACCAATGATGCAACGAGCGCAGTGACCCGGTTACTGGATTTGGGCATTGAGCCTTACCTGGTGGCAAGCAGTTTGGCTGGCGTGTTAGCACAACGGTTGGTGCGACGGATTTGCGAACATTGTCGAACCGAAATCATGCTGGCCCCCGATCAAGTTGAGCAAGTCGGTGATGGCGATAGCCGCCAATGGATGGGTAAAGCGTGGAAAGGAAATGGCTGTTCGGAATGCCGTTCCACTGGCTATCTGGGACGACTGGGTATCTTTGAAATGGTCATCATCGATGAGCCGATTCGGAGCTTGATTCAACGGCAGGCCAACGCTTCCGAGATTCGGCGAACTGCGATGCAGGGTGGGATGAAGTTGCTGCGAGACGATGGAATGACCAAGGTGCTTGCCGGAAAGACGACGCTTGAGGAAGTGTTACGCGTCTCGATGGATGCGAATGAATAGCATCTATTCGTCGGCTTTCCAATGGATACAAAAGAACTCAATTGCCGTCAGAATTTGGTCGTGGTTCGAGGTCGTCCATCGATGTGCCAGGAAGTATGGGGAGCGGGAGTTGAGCTGGTTCGACACCTTCCAGGTATGGTGTGAATTCGATGGCCGGAATGTCTTCGTAAAATGGCTCTTTACCTGTCTCCAGCGCCGTAACATTCCTGTTCCAGAAAACCAGTTGTCCCCGAGCCCAGTCAACCCATTGTGTACGATGCTCAATCTCAATCAATCGTTTCAATAGTTCATAAACTTCGGTTGAACGGTCACCGGATCGAATTCGCGCACGAACGAGATTCCCCAGGAATTCCGGGTTGTTGCCGTCGGATGCCCATGCCATTTCGTAATACTGGATGGCCTGATCGAAATTATCAACGGCCTCGTAAACCATTCCCATGTTGTTGAGTGGTTCAGGGCGATCCGGCATCGCTTTCTGAGCAAATTCAAATTCCCATGCGGCCAGGTAATATCTGCGCTGCTGAAAGTAGACTTTTCCAAGCGTATTATGAATTGCCCCATGAGATGGTTCACAAACCAGGGCGTCACGCAGCAGTTGTTCCGCCTTACACAGGTCGCCGTCGCACATCCATTCGATCGCCCTTTGGTGTTTCAACTCGACTTTGGTAATGCTTTTGTCGTTGTTGAACAGTGTTGGAAAGGCGCGCGAGGGCTGGCATAAGCGACTGCAGCCAGTCCATGCGAGTAGGATGATCGGTATCAACAACAAACAGATACGCATCGACGCCCGTGAGAATGGAGAGAATCTGCACGAACTAATAGCAAAAAGCCCGTTTTCGGGTCAAGACGCTACCAAGCCGGACCCGCACTTTGTTATTTGCTAGCTCGTTTTACAACAAACAGATTTAGCCCTGTGCGCCAGAGTTCAGTCGGGTCATTTCCGGAGTTTGGTATTCGTTCCAGGACAACATCGGAAACGAACAACGGGTCACGGCCACTGTCGATTTGTTGAAGAAGTTCCACGATTTCCGCCATCTTCATGCGCGCCTTGGGGATGGAGATGTTAACCGTCTGTAAACTCCCATTTCCCAGTGAAACTGCTGGCATCTCGGTTGCAAAGGGCTCGCCTTCGAAAGCGATTTGGCTCTGAGCAAAAATATCCAGAGTCATTTTCGCAGGTTGAAGAGAATCGGAAGCGACCATTTTCTCGGGGATCCTGTCCTTGATTTCGTTCAATCGGCCAACAATTCGCCTGCATTCGTTGAAGGTGCCGTTGGCATTTCCGGCCCTTAGTTGTAGATCGCAGTATCGCAAATAACTGGTGGTCAATACGACGATCCCGACAACGATCAACAACAATGACTGAACCAGCTGTTTGTTCATTCCAGGTTCTCCACGACATGTGGCGGGATGAGTGTCATGTTGAATTGTTTTCTGAGGTCACGTGTCGTAATTTCAAAACCGGCGTTTTCGAGGCAGCCTTTGATCGCTACCAAATCGTCTATGGCCATGACCGAGCCACCAATAGCAATCGATTGAGGCTTGATACCGAGTGAGTCCAACTCGAACTCGATGTCTTCGGGAATCGCCGAAAGCAGTCTGTGCAGATTCTGCTGGATCGTGCGATTCGATTGGGTGAGTTCCATAGCGGACGTATCCTGCTCAATATCTGCCAAACGGGCCTTGAGGGCACGGGCAATCAGTGATGTTGGCGGCCCACCGGGGATGTTGTCTTTGTACAACTGTTGCAACTCCGATTCGATGTCATTTGCCTGGTTTGCGAAATGAGTTCCCTGTACCCAAAGATAGACCGATGCGGACACCAGTAACATCGCAATTGATACGAGCAATATTGACAAGGCACTGGTCAAATATCCGTGTGGCCGATGCGTTTCGGATTGGAGGGTGATAAACGGCTTGATTCTCCCGGATGAAACGGCAATTGCATTTCTTGCCGCCATTTCTTCAATCGTTAGGCCCATGTCGATGACTTGTCGCTCATCAGGTGGAAAGAATTCAGCCAGCTCATCAGGTGCGTTGACAAGATAGTAAGGCTTGTTTGTGGCAAGTATTGATAACCGGAAGCCGGCAGTATCCCCGTGGAAAAGGCCTTCATTAGTACAATCATCGGGAAACCAGTCCCAGGTCTCAGGCTGTCCATCACGGAACCCGAGTACCGAAATTCCGCTTTCGGAATCGATTAGCAGCACGCCGGTCGCGTTCAGTTTGTCGGCGTTCATCAACCACTGCATCGCCTCCAGGTCAACGAATCCGTTATGGACAACTTCGACCTGATACCGTTCACATATTTCAAGTAGGGAGTTTAGAAATCCCGATTCAATGGCGACTCCGAGTCGCGATCCGTCGACAACGTCGGTTTCAATTTGTTCTGCAGGCAGCGGAATTTGTTCTTCACAGGCGAACTTCAGAGCCTGATTGCTTTTGTGCGTGTATGTGCCGATTGGCAGCTCGTAACGAACGGCATGGCGTGGTCCGAACAGAATGGCCAGCGGTTCCTTTTGTTTTAGGCCTGCGATGACTTGCTCGAATACGTCTAGCCGATCGTCGTTCGATGCGCAGGACACGGGTTCTTCAAAGGAAAAGTTCCCTTTCGAGCTTGAAGAACCTGAACCAAACTGAATTCGATCAGCATAAACGATGATTACATTCATACGCGATTCTTGTTTCCCAGACCGTCAGCACCAATTGCCGTCACTTCTTGAGCCTCCATTGTAGATAACTATTCCCGGTCTTGCTTGCCATTCCCGTTTTCGCAGCTACCAATCCAAATTCCTGTTGTCTTGAAGGGGTGTATGGTACCGTTCTGATCCGATGGCCGAAATTAATGATGAGCTGGCAAAAAGGCATGCCGACTTCAACGAGTGGCGGGAATTCGTTCGCGATCCGGCAAACAAACTGAGTGAAGGGGAACGATGGATTCGTTCGAAGGATGGAAAAACAACAATTTGTTACGAGATCGCTCCCCTCTCTGAATCAAGGTTCGCCGTTCGATATCAAATGACATACGGCAGCGGGAACATGTCGGGCCGCTCAAGCCCGTGGTCTGTTTATGCCACCAGACAAGATTGCATCGACGTCTTGTTGAAAGATGCCAGGTGCCATTTTGGCCGCGAACTTGTTGACAGCAACTGCAATGCGAACCAGCAATTGGCGAGAAATCAGATGCTTGAATTGCTTGAGAGTGGCTTGTTTGGTTTCATTGAACCAAATGTCGAGGCAACTGCACGATGAAGCGGCCCCGCTCAATGGCTGGCATCAGAAACGGGTTCAAGTTGCGGAAGGCCCATGCTTTGACGAGCCGACTGGCATTGTTCGTCTCCGGCCTGCATCCCAACGCAACTGTTGGGACGGGTTGGATAAATCGTGCAACGGTTTTCACAGTCCAGCAGTGAACAGGGTCGAATCCCGCCAGCCGCCAGCAGGATGACTCGCATTCCATCGGCAAGCAGTTTCCGCGTCTCATCAAGCGATTTGTCTCGATAATAGGGGTCACAATTCTTGATTTTCGGCTCGCGTTCAAAATCCAGTCCGTCTGCTTCGACAAGTAACGTCCCCTTGCAACAAGCCCCACAATGATCGCACTCGAAACGTTCACTCACAATCGGTGTGGTATGGCTTGATGTCTTGCGGTTTGTATTCGTTACTCCAATTGGCCTGGAATTCCTTCTGCAGTTTGTTGATGCGCTGTCTTGTTTCAGTTGGTAACGAGTGTTCGATAAAAAGTCTTGCCTGCCGTCTGACGTCATACCGTAGGGCCCCCTCGCGAACCAGTTCGGGATCAGTAGAACCCAGCAAATCCTGCAACAACTTTCTGGCCACGGCCAATTCAATTTTCAGGATTTCGATTCGACAGCGTTCTTCTTCAAATCTCCGATTCAGCAGATACGAGATTTTTCGCCTGTCCGCAGAATCTTTGGCAAGCACTTCGTGCGGAATCAAATACTTGACCCGCGTCTGTCGAGTCGGTCGATCTTCGGCCAGATCATCAACCTGAACTCTGCCGGACTCAGGCTCATTTCCATGCAGCATGTTGCGGATTCAAGCACAAGGCGACCCGCCGCGCAACAACATCAGTACGGCAACCCTTTCGATCGAATGCCTTATTCGCCGTCCGTTTCCCGCTCCGTCGGCCCAAGTTCACATCTAAATGTCTGGTAGAATGCGTGAAGCCTGATAATACGTCTGTTCAATGTTCGCAAAGCAAGATTAGCGTATGCAATTCATCACGGACGCGATTCAGAACGGTGACTATTGTTCGCTCGTCTTTTTCAGCTTAGTCGCAATGTTTGTTGGCGACCGCATGATCAATAGCCAGGCAACTTTGCGAGTATGGGGTTTGAGAACGGCAGCCATTGCATTTGTAGGATTTGCGATCGCACACGTTTCAGAAGTCGGCAGTCCATCGGCAGAAGATCTGGCAATGGCCGCAATTGTTGGATTGCTTGGCGGACTGGTTGCGCTCGGCCCGGCGTGGATTATTCTGTCGATCCTCGGATTTGCTGGTGGATATTATCGTCGTGCTTCGGCATCCGCAGGTTCGGCAGCACATCGTCGGCAATTGGATCGGGAAAAACGGGCTGCTGAAAAGAAAAAACAGCAAGATCAAATCGAATGGGAACGTCGCGCTCCTGATCGAGAACGTGCGAATCAGGAAGCGAGCCAACTTCGTGAAGCCGAAAACCGTAAAAAGGGAGAGGCCCAAAAGCGGCGAAGCGATGCGCGAGCCGATTGTGAAATGCTCTTCCAGCTGTACGCGGTAGATATTTCCAGCCGCTTCCCACGTGAATCGCTTGACGAGTGGATCAAGAAATACATGGGCGACGACCAAACTCCCGACGACGTAGAACACCGTGCCGAACAACTACGAAAAATGATCATCCACCACCGCGAACAAGTCAGGCCCACGCCGAAATTCGCAACTCTTCCAGAGCTTGCAATCTGGTTTCAATCGCAAAAAGAACAAATAGACCAACTTCCCGTTGATGACCGCCTCAAACGAATGCTTACCGCCAACCTGAATGTTCGAAACGCTGAACTAATGAATCAATTACTTGGTGATGTGTAGAGAACGATTGTTGATGCTCGGCCCTTTTTTCTCATGGGCCTTGCTGAAAACCGCCTGCATCCGCCACAAATGGTCCTTCTGGACCTTTACTTTTCTCTACACAAACCCTACACCGATCTCGGCACAAACTCATGTTTTTTCAGGTCTTTTCGATTCACCAGCTTCAATCTCGACTTTTCTAATAATCCAGAGACTAGCTCAAACTTCTTTCGGCTCAGATCGCAAATCAACATTGTTGGCTCCGGGAATGTTCGTTCAACAATCAGTTGGACCAATCCGGCCAAATTGTTTTCGTTTATTGCGTACGACGGAATGAAATGACCGATAGCAAATTCTGACTTTGTTTGCACTTCTGCTCCAAATTCAGAACAATGACCGCCGCCAAGTAAAATTGAGTACACGACTTTGGCTGGTGATTCGAAAACGACAAGAGTTTTTGCGATAGCCTCGCCAATGGCTTTGTTTTTCCAAAACAGTTTTGGGCCGCCGATTTCAATAGCGGCGAACGGAATATCGTCTGGAATGGGTGGCCCATGTGTTGCCTCTAAAAAAACCTTGACCCCTTCAAGTTCTGAGGACTCAACATGGTTTTGTACAGAATTGACAAGCGATCTAATTACATCGCAATTCGATCGCGCAATGAAGTTGCCTCGCGAGCTCGGTGTTAAACTACCTCCGGCATGAACCAAAACTGATTTCGGAACGATTCCCTCGTGCCAGGCCGCCATAATAACTACGCCAATTTGAACATCCATTTTTGACGCCCAGTTTGTAACCGTAAACAACGATTCATCAACTAATGGCAACGATCTTGATAGCCAAATGGTCGAGTCGTTTGTCAATACGTACAGGCCGGTTCCAAATGGCCCATCGCCAATTGGTTTCCACTCGTACAGATTTCGAAGACAACTGTAGATGTTATCACTGGCCAAGTCACCAATTCCGCACACAATGAACCGCACGCATTTTTTTACCACCGTGTGTTACCCGTTTTTCCAAACGATGTTTGCATAATACCCGTTTCCTTGATGTCGTTGGCAATAGTCGCAATCCGCTTCGTAGAGTAAATAGTCGAATCCGATCTTAAGAGGGTCGTCTTTGTGATATGACGATCCGCCGTTGTAGGCTGCCAAAGAAGCTGGTATCGGAGTCAACATGCCTTGCAAGACTAGACTAGGAAACGTTGAGGCAGAATAATTCTCGCCAGTATCTTGAAAACCGGCGACTTTCATTAGCTGCACGAATTCGTCGACAGAATACGGTGTAAAATCAATTATGTTTTCATCGGGGCCCATTCGATAAGACCCATTTATGTATTCGACCGTCGCCGTCATGTTGTACTCGGTGTTCTGTTTGCCAAAACAGATTCGATCTATGATAGGTCGGTTGTAAAACGTAAAGAGCACTCGACCGTTTTCGCTCAGCAACTCCCGCAGTTGACACAGCGTTTTGCCGATGTCTTTTACGAAACTCGGAACGCCGAATCCCATGATAATCACGTCAAATGTTTTGTCCGAAACACAACGAATTCGCTCGCAAAGCCCCCTAACCAATGCAACTCTATTGGGCTTTACTTTTAGATAATCCGATAGTCGGATTTTCGCCTTCGCTAACATTCCAGGCGAGTAGTCGACTGCGGTGAGGTGAACGCATTCAGCGAAGTGCTTTCCGAGTATTAAGTCTTCAAATCTTGCGGTACCCGCACCGACATCTAAAATGCGAATCGGATTCAGCGGCGTATTTGAGTTTTCAAAAATCACATCTTTTACAATTTCAGACACTAGTTCGTCTTCAAATTTCTGCTCAAACAGCGTTCCAAGGTTCGCATGTTCACAATTGTCATAGTCTTCTGAATAGTGATTGTCCTGGCATAAATTTTCACTAAAGAAAACGGTATCTAGATCGCCGAGACGCGACTTGAGTGAATTCAATAGTTGGATCAAATTTTGTTCGGAAAACTTGACTGGTATCACGTCGAATCGGGCCATCGCATTTTGAATTTCTGTTTTTGAATCGATTTGATCTGTGTCAACAACCACGATGATCCCCATGAAATAAAGGGCCTTTGCGATCATCCCGATCGTATTAGACGACAAATGTTGAATAGATAGGATCACAACATCTGCGACGTCCGAAAACGTCAATAACTCGATTAGTTGATCACATTGGCTGCCGAATACCGTGGAATCATAAAATGAGAGTTCCGTGCATTCGCCCAAGGCGTTATTCAGTTCGTTAAACAGACTTTTATCAGAAATTATGGTAATTCGCATTTTGCTACATCCTTTGCGGAATCTCTGCCCCCAATAGATTTAACGTTGTTTCCAAGGCTGCATACGCCATCCGACAAAGGTAGAGACCCGTAAACTTACTTTCTGCACAATCCGCTTTCAAAACACTGGAATTGTTGTAGAAAGCATTTGTGGCTTTCGCAAGATCGAGAGCGTGATTGGCCACGATCGCCGGATTTCGTTTTGAGAACGAATTCAATATCACGTCAGCAGTTTGGTTTACCGTCAGCAATAGTTGCCATTGTTTGTTATCAAGTTTGACTTCAAAACTTTCTAAGGGCGGTAACGTCCCTTCATATTTGTCGAGGATAGCGGCAATGCGTGCCGCAGAGTACTGAATATAAGGAGAAGAATCACCTTCAAAACTCAGCGCTTGATCCCAGTCAAAAACAACATTCTGCCTTGGAGAAACCTTCAACATCGAAAATCGCACCGCACCTACAGCAATTTTGTCTGCAATTACTTCTCGTTCTTTGCATGAAAAACCAGGACAGTTTTCGTCCACTCTTTTTCCTGCTCGGAGTTTGGCCTCATCAAGTAATTCGTCCAACAACACAACATTTCCTCGTCGAGTCGACATTTTTCCATCTTTCAAGATTACGAATGAATAGTGGATCGCTTCGGGCGGTCGAAGTCCTTCCGACGATAACACGGTAGACATCTGTTCTTGATAAAGTTGGTGATCCTCGCCAAGGACAATAAGTTCTATATCGCTACGCATCTCCGCCTTCGAAATCGAGTATGCGATGTCTCGGTGCGCATACATCGTTGAACCATTTGCTCGACGAAGGACTAGGAATCTTCCGTTCTCGTCCTGGAAACCCAGTTTGCGAAGGTCAGCGACAATTCGACCATGTTCATCTGTGAACGCCACACCATCGTGTTTCCATTTCTTTTCCAAAGCAACTATTCTTCGATCGTCCAGGAACCTGGATTCTCGGTCGAATTGGTCAAATTCAATATTCAGTCGTTTTGCAGTAGAGATATGTCCATTCAGACAAGTCGTGGTAATCTCGATGAACTTTGAAACCGTGGTTGGATCTGAAGCTTCGAATTTCGTCAAGAGTTCAAACGCTTTTAATTCGATAGACGGGTCATTGTTCGCAAGTTCATTAACGGCAATGTATTCGGCAAGAAGATCTACAAATTTTACTTTTTGTTTGTTCCACGTTTGCAAGACTAAATACGCGATTTGTTTTCCGATGTCGTTGACGTAATACCGAACAACAGTGTCGTATTTTTGAAATCTCAACGAACGAGCCAGGAAATCGCCGATTATTGCATTTCGACCGCGACCAACGTGTGCTTCTGCATTTGGGTTTATGCTGGTGTGCTCAATCTGGGCGATCTTCCCCACACCGAGATTGTGTGAAAACCCAGATTTTTCAATCTCAGCGAAGGTTTCCCGGAATACGGATTGCCTATTCAACTTGATATTCAGATACGATCCATTTGGAACGACAGAATCGACAAAATCGGTCGTGTAAGGCAATTGCATGAATCGGTCTCGCAGTATGCCTTCAGACATTCCGGTTGAATTCATCAGCGCCTTAATGTGTACACCAACATCTCCCTCCGTCCCGCCAGGTGCGAATCGAAAAGGAATTTCCTGTCCACGATTCGCAGTGGATAACGCGACTTGAAGCGAGTTAATAACTGTTTTCATGAAAATTGTCCACCTTAAGCAATTATGGCCAAACGTTCGTCTCGTTGTATTTCCAAATGACTGAAGACGGACTTGGGTAATACGACATCAGTGCCATCGAAAATAATCGGAATTCGGGCAGCCAAAAACTCAGACATGCTTCGTTCGCATGTCGCGACAGTATATAGCCGTGATTTCCGAGAGAAAAAATTGTCTGCCGACTCATACCGGGCACGGTATTTTCGATACTGAAACGTGAGATCAAATTTCTCGGACGACAGTTCCATATATCGACCGCCGTCCAAAGCATCAAATCGTTCAGCCTCTTCGAAGCCGTGTTTTTCCAAGAGAGCTTTGGCAGGCTTCGAAGCGTTGCAAATTACCCCTAATTCAGTGCGAATCAAGTGCATTGGGATTTTGAGTCCCTGCAAGAGACTTCGGTAGATCGGTGATTCCGACGACATTCGGTATTGAAATCGAAGATGGTCGACGAGGTCGTAACTCATTCCACCAACTAACCCTTTAACCAATTCGTTGAACAACTCAAATCCATCGATCCGTTCTTCGGTCAATATGTTGGCGTACAATCCATCAATCGGTCCTGAAATTTGTTCAATAAGATTCCTGAACAACGCAAAATACAACATTCGGCCACCGGTATTGAGTCGGCCATGACCAGCACGATGGTGATCCTTTAAGACAACGTTGCCAGCAAATTCAACCTCTTTTTTTTCATCAATCGTAAACTCCAAATACCGCTGAATGACCGTTTTTCCATTGAACTGAATTGAACGTGATACGGGTCGCCAATCGCCGTGCAAACCCATCTGAAGCCTTGCAGATCCGACGACGGCACGACCTGCGTCCGTAATCTCTTCAGTGACGAAACAGAAATTGCCGCCGTTCTCAAGATCGGCATTGCCATTGGTAGCGGCTTGGGACATTTCGATGGCAGAACGAACTACGCCTGGTCGAATATTGCCGAGACTCACTTCTTTGAACAGTTTTTCAAGATCGGCCTGATCGCCAATTGTCGCCAGCCTCATCAACCCGAATTTTTGATTTGCTGACTGCGGGAGATACTGCTTTGGAATTGTGGGAATTGTGGATTGTTGTACTGCTTGGTCGATAGTGGACACTATGTTGCTCCGAGGTGTTTCCGATATTTGGCTAGGTCTTCCATGTACGAGGAACAGGATGTTCGCAACGTTCGTCGTTTCCGATTGGTTCACCAGTCCCTACGAGCATTGTGAATCCCTTTCACTGTTTGGCCTTTTGTGCAGATAAGCAAGTCGGAATGTGGCATTCGCGCCCTGGATTTATCCAATTGACGTGAGCAATACTCATTTGAGCAGTACTCACATTCGGAGTGTTCGCACGTGAGAGTCAACCAATGCTGTGTTGTCGATTCGGCTCAAATGGACTATTGGCCCGTGTACCGCAAACTGACAAAACTGGAAGTAAGTAGTGATTCTGACCTTCTCCCCGTTCCGGCTGGATCAAAACTTGACAACGAATCTCGCTCGCGCTACTATCATGCGGAATGTGCGCAAAAAATGTCAGTTATCACAGGTTTCTAGACGCTCCTAAGCTGACGTCTCAGATTCTTTCAATCGATACAAATCGCTTACCTTCGCAAGAAAATGCAATTTCTAATGGTGAAGCGGATCAGATTCGCCAAGCGGTTTATCGATTGATATCTTCGGGTACTCCGATAGACTGGGAACGAGTTGAAAACAATGACACACCAGACAAACCGTCCGGATCATCCAAGTGCTCCAAGTGATCGCTCAGTGTAAAATCAAGAAATGACCATAGAGCTTGAAGAACTCGTCAAACTTCTTGAGCGCCGTTACCACATAAACGGACGAATTCGCAAGCAATTCAAAGACCGAGCTAAAAAGACAATGGGTATGATCAATTGGGCGCACCTAAAACCAGCTCTTCCAAATGTCGGAAACGCCAAACTCGGGGGAATTGCAGGCGTTGATCAGTCCGCTATCTCAAAGTGGAATAGTGGCAAAGATGCGCCAATTAATGAACACTATAAACGGGTTCGGGAGCATTTTGCGGCCCACCTCACGACACAATCTTGGTCGGAACTGGAGCCATGGCGTTTTGAACTTAAGGCCAAAGCAGCCCTAGTGAATTTTCTCGATCGGAAGGTCACCAGATTCGGCGCTGGTCGTCAACTCTCTACACCGACACCGGAGGACGTTGACATTTATGTCCTCGAGCAATTCGTGAAAAGGCCTGAAATCAAGGCGTCAACGAAACGTAGTGAAATTTGTCAGGACACAATCAGTTGGATTGTTGAAATAATTTCTAACTGCACGAATGCATTCGACGCGCGGCCGATGGTTTGTGCTACAACAAATGGGAATTTTTGCATTGTAAAGGCAAATATCCTTGAGCATTTTGAACCAGTTAAGGAGTTCGATGGTTTGTCCGAAATTCATCGCAGAGCAGCCACAATTTACGTTTACACGCTTGCAGACGATTGGGCGGATTTGCTTGCGCTGACTACTTTCTATTCGAGGGAATGAGTTATGTGGAATTCAACATCGACAACACCTCTGGTCAACTCAGAGTTACTCAATCAAGCAAGGGAAGTTTTGTACGGCGTTGCCGATGTGAGCACAATTGAGGCGTTGGACGACCCAAATTCAGATT
The DNA here is from genome assembly GCA_031414755.1 of Pirellulaceae bacterium. Classification (GTDB taxonomy): domain Bacteria; phylum Planctomycetota; class Planctomycetia; order Pirellulales; family Pirellulaceae; genus CAJQPP01. The sequence continues at coordinate 20,774 of JANNWJ010000077.1, forward strand.
TGTCCAAATGTGTGGCGACATTGGCATCACTTATCGCCTCAGATTCACCAATTGATTGGGAGAAGATCGAGTCAAGTCACAAGAGTCATTTTCCTGACGCATTCCGAGTGATTTCGATTCGACTGCCAGCGTTGATATCGTCGCACGCCAGACTCGCGGGCGGAATTGCGGGAGGTTTATTGCTAATTGTTTTGTTAATCCCTTTGTTGTTTCGAGAGCCTGAGCCAATCAACTCGCAGTTTATTGTTCGGTCCGCCCACGCCTTCAGTCAGAAGGGCGGTCCATCGACGTGGAAACAGGTCGGTGAAGTGATTCAAGTGTCCTCAACGATTTCTCCGTCGGCCTATTGCTACATCATTGCGTTCAATCCCGACGGGACAACGGAGCTTGTTTACCCACTTGATGAAGTCTCATTGCCTGAAAAACTTGAAATCCTCGCGCAACCGAGCGGGCGCGACAATGAACTGCACGTTCACTTGAACAATGGCACTGGTCTTCAGGTGGTAGTGTTGCTGGCCTCCCGTAAGCCACTTCCGCCGTTTCTCAGTTGGCAGCGCCGTTTTGATCCAGAGCAGTGGAAGCCAGTACAATACATGCCCAGGGACTTAGGTTGGCATTACAAATGGACGCGAAACGACGACGAAAATGTAGATATTACAGGAACTCCGACAATCGCGTCCAATCCAGCACACGATGCGTTCCTGACAATTTGCAGAGCATTCCAAAGCGAGCCGGAAATTGACATTATAGAGGCTATTGCATTTCCGGTTGTCGATGTCGACTAATCGTCGCGCCAATATATAAGGATTCAGATGGCAAGGTTCCATTCTTCTCAATCTGGCAAGTTGTTTTTGTCTTTCCTGTTCGCATTATTTGCCTTACCGGCAACATGCAATGCTGGAGTTCAATCGCAAATGCAGTTGCGGGGGGAAGCGGCCGGCCAAATTGAAGACCTTGAAGAACAATTGTATAAACTGCAACAAAAGGTTGAACAGTATCCTGAGGCTCTTCAAATCGCCCGCCAAATACTTGCATTCAGAAAGGACGCAGGCCAGCCAGACGACCATTGGCAAGTTTGCGATTCGCGCAGACTTGTTACACACCTTGAGCATTTCCGTGACCTGCCCGAAGAGACTCAAGCAGCGATTGCCCGAGCATACAAGTTACACGAGGATGGGATTGCACACACCCAATCTGGAAGTTTTAACATGGCGGTCGAACCTTTACGGGACGCGTTAGAGATCCGTCGTGCGACCGTTGGCGACGATCACATCGACACTATTGATACCTTTTTGACCTTGGCCCACAGCTGGGATGAACTGGGCTACCGTTTGGCGGCTGAGCGATTGAATCGGGAGGCGTTAGGAATTGCTGAGCGCGTCTTAGGAGATGATCATCCAACGGTCGGATTAGCGTGCAATAATCTCGCGGTGAACCAAAGGCGATCTGGGAAGCTTAAAGAAGCAGAGATTGTTTGCGAAAGATCGCTGAAGATTCGAAACCTAACGCTAGGCGGAGAAAACCTAACCACCATTAATACTCTCAGTAATCTCGCCGCTATTTATTCGCAGCAAGATGAACTTTTGCCGAAGGCGCAGGAACTCTTTGAGCAATCACGCGAGGCTCTTAGTAAAATGCCAGTCAGCAACCGACAGCAATTCTATTTGGCAGCAGCAACGAACAATCTTGGACATGTATTGGACAGACAAGGTGGGGCCGTTCGCCATCAGCGAGCTAAGGATCTGTTTGATCAGGCATTTAACATTTATTCGGATATTGGACACTCCAATTGGTTAATGGCAGCCAACAACAAAGCAATGAATGGCGTGCTTCGCAAAAGCTACGATGACGCTGAACGCGACCTTCAATCTCTGGTAGATGAGTCCGTGTTAGTTAATGGCGACCCGCATCCAATCACTGTTGTGCTCAGGACAAATTTGGCCTTGATTCAAGTCTCCATGGGCAAGGCATCGGACGCGGAAGAGAATGCCCGTCTGGCGGCAGCTTCTTTTGAAGTAGCTAGATTGAATGCAAATACAAGCGGTGTTGAACGACCCAGCAGTGTAGCTTCGGGTGTGTCCCCTAACGCGGTATTGAGCATTAGCCGACTTTCCCAAAATGACTTCATTGGAGCCTGGACCGCCTGGGAATCCAGCCTTGGCCGAGGACTGCTCGATGATGTATCGGCCAGGACCCTGCGGCACGTTCCAATCGAAATTGCTAACGACGAAGTGCGCCTGTTGGATACGATTTCGAGCGAGAATAAGAAAATCGAAGGTTTAAGAAAGAAAGGGAAGACAATCACCGAGGCAACTGCCTACCGCGACCGGATTTACGCTGAATTGTCGAAAACCCAAAGTGATTTTGTCGATGGTAACGGAGCATTGGAAGGCCAAGTATTCGACCTAACTCGGATTCAAAACTGTCTTGACAATGATGATGCTATCATTGGTTGGCTTGACGTAGTTGATGACTTTCATGGATCAATAATAAATGCCCATTGGGCGTGCGCAATTCGAAAGGTCGGAAATCCACATTGGATTAGGCTTTCAGGAAGTGGTCCCGATGGACGATGGATTAGCGAAGACGAGGAACTGCCTTTACAATTCCGAAGACTCCTCAAATCACCGTCCACTACCAGTCCTGACGAATGGCGTCAGTTAGCCAAAAAACTATCGGATCAACGCTTAGCTCCTTTGATGCCCTTCTTGGACGGGAACTCCAATCAACCTCCGGTTCGCCAATTGATCGTATTGCCATCGAAGGCGATGGATGGAGTACCAGTTTTCGCAATGACCGACAGATTTGTCGCGACTCGTGCCCCGTCTGCCACATTGTTTGCGTGGCTGACTCAACGGTCAAGAAGCCGCTTAAGTGCTGGACTCCGAAGTGGCAGACTCTTGCTAATTGGCAACCCAACATACATTGGAACTGAATGGCCAAAAATGAAATGGGCTCCCTTTGAGACGGCAGTCGTTTCAGCCCTGTTCGATCCGGCCAAGAAATTGATACTTGAAGAATCTTCCGCAAATGAAATCGAGATTGAAAGGCTAGTTGATAACGGCGCAATTGGAGATTATGAGCTCATTCATCTTTCGGCACACGGCCAAGCTGATCGTGAAGTAGGAATGCATTCGTTCATTGTTCTCACGCAATCAAATTCAGAAGATTCAGTTTCCCAACTTGTCAGCAAGAAACGTCTAACCGGAGAATTGACTGCTGAACAAATATTTCAAACCTGGAAACTCAATGCGTCACTCGTGACACTGAGTGCGTGCGAAAGCGGACTTGGTTCGAGGAAGTTTGGGGAGGGCTTTATTGGTTTTTCATACGCACTGCATGCCGCCGGTGCCGACACTGTTTTGGTCAGTCAATGGCGAGTGGATGACAAGGCTACAGCCCTTTTGATGAAGCGATTTTATGAAAACCTTGTTGGCAAGCGCCCTGAACTTAAAGGCACGCCAATGCGAAAAACGGAGGCGCTACAAGAAGCCAGGATATGGCTTAGGAGTTTGAAGCCAAACGAGATCAACGACCTAATTGAGGGCTTCGGATATGTACCTGCCGGAGGAGTTGCTGGTGAACCCGAACAAGTATTGGAGAAACCGTTTGATCATCCGTATTACTGGGCCTCATTTGAGCTTTTCGGATCCACCGAATAACCGTAAGCGTCCGGCAAAGCTTTCTCTCCATCAATAGGCCCGAGCATCAAATCTGCCGACAGTTTCACGTCGTCCCAGGGGCTCAAACCGAAATCGAATAGCTACGCGATGAAGATCGCATCAAACGAATGTTGCTTGCCAACTTGAACGTCCGCAACGCGGAATTGATGACTCAGGTACTGGACGAAATTTGGTATTCGTCAGGCGTATTCCCGATTCTGAATTGCAACCTAAACGCAATTGCCCTGCTGAATTTCTATGATTGATGCAAAAAACTGGCCTACAATATCACTGTGAATTAACGGGCCGACAGGCGGAGCAAAATCCGGACCTCGCAAGTGCAAAACGGAGCAAAATCCGGACCTGCATCGCTTTGCAAGATGTCGCACGGTTCAGAAGCAGAATGCAAGAAACCAATGGAAATCCGAGGCTTTTTCTAATCGGTTCCACATCGCTCGATACGATGCGACACCATAAAAATGACCCCTACGGGACTCGAACCCGTGTTACCGCCGTGAAAGGGCGGTGTCCTAGACCACTAGACGAAGGGGCCGGTCATTTTTTTTCTTATCGACAATTTCAGACGAAGACGATTAGACCATTGATCTGGCCAATGGCCTGAATTGAAGGTGGTCTGGCACAATAGGTTAATGATTGAATTTCGTGCGTCAAGGGCGTTTCGACGCGACGAAAGAGGGCGACAAACCAAAAGTCGATGAAAAAAGTCAAGCTTGCGGGGGTGCTACCGGCGGATCATTGCAGCAACGCCCAAATTGGTACGCACCTAAACCGGGTCGACTGAATCGTGACCTGCTGGATCGGCTGTATGATGAGCCGGAGCATCCATCGTTCGTTTAATCGCATCGTAGACTTCCCGCCGATGCACTGGAACTTCTTTCGGTGCCTCAACTCCTAAACGAACTTTGTCGCCACGGATTTCCACAACAACAATCGTGATATCGTCGTTAATAACGATACTTTCGTTCTTCTTTCTTGAAAGAACTAACATCTTACCATTCCTTTGAGCCCGGAATCCTTTTGAATACCACGGATCCCAACGCGGTTAACAATCCCCCGACGGAAAAAGAACACTGGGGTATTGACAAACAATTATTGGACTATTGCCACTTTACGTAGATTGACGCTGGAGTCAACAAATTCAAGGTTTTTCCAACAAAAATTTGCGGTTTCGCTAAAGGACAAAAACGCTAGCGAATTCAACCATTGCAATTTGTGTCGAAAAAAACAAATCATAAACCGTTACCAGGTAACCACTTACAGTAGCCTATCTGACATGGCAGGACGCGATAATCAGCGAAACCTTGACGGAGGGGCCGTTTCGGCAGTTTTTTGGTGGACTCGATTATGCTATTAAGATTCCAAGTGGTGTCATCGGACACTTTGACAGGCAGAGTATTCTGGCAATCCCAAGGCTGAATTTATTATTTGGGGGCGGTTCAATCCAGTCTTCCATGGGTTAGTCTCTGATGTTGGGAGCATTTCATTGAGTACCACCAGACAAGAACTGAAACGGATATCGGCGCCCGTCATTCGATCTGATTCGGGGCGGGATGACCGGATGGCGCATTGCGGTTTCAGTTTGGATGAAGCGAATCTAATGCTCCCCCTGGTACGCCGGATTACTGACGATGTGATGAGGCACTCGCATACGATTCGGCATCTGAATTTTCGATTGAAGTTCATTTCGGTTGGTGGTGACGAGATCGAGCAAATGTTTCCCCGCGAAATCGGCTCGATGCGAAAACGACTTGATGACTTGCAATGGCGGCTGGATGAATGTCTGGAGGAATTGTCTCGCCTCGGAGTTGAACCAGAACTTCCGTCGCTGGGGTTGATCGATTTTCCGTCCGTTATCGACGAACGCCCAGCCTACTTGTGTTGGCGACACGATGAACCAGACGTCTCCTGGTGGCATTCGTTGACGGGAGGATTTGTCGACCGACGTCCTGTCAATGAAACGTCAATGGCCTGACGACCTGTACGCGGCTTGCCGGTTTGCCGTTAGACTTGAGAATCGGGGCAAGGCGCCTGCGCTGCCGCCGAAACTGAAGTCGCTTTTTGTCTTGCGAATTACCCTTTTCGATCGTACCCATGTTGTTTGACACGCACGCCCACCTTGACTCGAGAGAGTTTCAAAATGACTTGCCCGGGCAAATCGACAATTGGATTCAACAAGGAGTCTCGGGAATACTTGCCGTTGCCACCAACCTGGATTCCACGTTGCGATGTATTTCGATTGCTGAACGGTTTCCGCAGGTCTACGCTTCGGCAGGATTTCATCCCAACTATTGTCGGGAGGCGACAGACGAGCAATGGCAGACGTTGAAGCCGTTGATTGATCATCGCCGAGTTGTCGCACTTGGTGAAACGGGACTGGACAAATACCGCGATGACTGCCCGTTTGATCGTCAGATTGATTTCTTCGAAAGGCATATTCAATTGTCGCATGAAAGCGGATTGCCTTTCATTGTACACATGCGCGACTGCGAGCAAGAAATGCTGGACGTACTGCAACGGTCGACTGACAAGGGTCGTCACAACGGGATCATGCATTCGTTTTGCGGGTCGCAGGCAACAGCCGACAGATGCCTGGAATGGGGGATGATGATCAGTTTCTCCGGGATGGTCACCTACCCCAGGAATGATGAACTGCGTGAAATCGCAAGAACCATTCCAGGCGATCGTCTTTTGATCGAAACCGATGCTCCGTGGTTGTCACCTCATCCTTACCGAAAAGTTCGCCCGAATACTCCGGCACTTGTCCGACACACGGCCGAATGCCTGGCGATGATTCGACATGAAACTTGTGATGCGATTTTCGCGACTACGGATGCAAACGCCCGGCGACTATTTGGTCTGGATTCAATTTCCGGGACAAAACAGGATCGAGCCTTCAGTCCTGAAAAATCCAGATAAGGAAAAAGTTGATGCGTGCCACCGTACTTGACGGTTTTACTGTTAACCCCGGCGACAATCCATGGACAGCGGTGGAGAGCCATTGTGACCTCGACATCCACGAGCGCACGCCATCGGAACGAATTGTAGAAAGGAGTTTCGATTCCGAAATATTGCTTACCAACAAGTCGCCGATATCGGGCGAGACGATTCGTGCTTTGCCAAACCTGAAATTCATCAGCGTATTGGCAACAGGTTACAATGTTGTTGACACCGATACCGCCCGTCGACGAGGCATTCCCGTATCCAATGTGCCGGCATACAGTACCGATTCGGTAGCTCAGCATGTGATGGCCATGATTCTTTGCCGAACGCATCGCCCCACGGATCACAGCGCCAGCGTTTATCAGGGGCACTGGCAGGCATCGCCCGATTTTTGCTTTTGGCTCTCTCCGATCAGCGAATTGGCTGACAAGACAATTGGCATTGTCGGGTTCGGACAGATCGGTCGACGGGTTGCCGAATTGGCTTCCGCATTTCGCATGAATGTTCTGGCATATACGCCAACGATTTCCGGAAAAGAACGACTGAATTCGGAGCGGTTTGACTTCTGTTCCTTACAGCAGGTTTTTCGGGAATCCGATTACGTTTCGTTGCATTGTCCCCTAACCGAATCCAATGCGGGATTTGTGAATGCCGAGCTTCTTGGAACAATGAAAGCGGGCTCGGTCTTGATCAATACCGCTCGAGGCGGACTTGTCAATGAAGCCGACCTTGCCAGTCACCTTGCCACAAAACGGTCAGGTGGAGCGTGCCTTGATGTCGTGTCGCATGAGCCGATCCGACCTGATAATCCGCTGCTCAAGGCAAAAAACTGCCTGATTACACCGCACATTGCCTGGGCTACGCTCGAGGCGAGAAAACGCTTGATGAATACAACCGCCAACAATATCGAGGCGTTTGTCGGTGGACGACCAATCAACGTCGTTAACGGGGTCACCCTAAAGTAGCGCGGCGATTTCAGGACGAATTGCTAGCGGGATCAGGCAACCGTGATCGCTCTTGCGCCGTGGAAATCCAAAAAGTATCATTGCGGGGTCGTTATTCATTCCCACTGGAAAACCGATGGCCGACACCGCCAAACATCCTCGAATTCTGGTTACTCGCCTCAGTCATATCGGCGATTGCGTTTTAACGTTACCGATGGTCAATGAACTGCGGCGTGGACTTCCTGACGCACTGATTGTCTGGGCCATGGAAAGCCCGTCGCACAAACTCCTGAGCAAACACAAAACAATCGATGACGTTCTGGTCGTTCCGCGAGGCTGGATGAAGTCGGCCAGCAGCATCCGGACAATGCGCCATGATCTCAAACGGTACCGCTTTGACATTGCCATTGACCCTCAAAGCATCCTGAAAAGTGCGTTGTTATCGCGGCTATCAGGGGCGAAGACCCGGCTGGGTTTCGGCGGAGTGCATGGTCGCGAATTGTCACCGTGGTTCAATAACCGCCGGGTGATTCCGGCAACAACGCATCTCGTTGACCGTTCCCTTGAGCTGATTCGACCTATCGTTGCCGATGCGGTGTTTCGGCACTTTGGGCTTGAAGTTTCGGAAAATGCTTCGCGCTTTGCCACGATGTTTCAAAAACAACAACTGGACGGACGACCGTTCGTTGTGATCAATCCGGGCGCAAGCTGGCCTTCCAAGCAATGGGAGATCAGCCGTTTCGCGGAACTGGCTCGTGCGCTGGCATCGGATCCTGGAATCACTTCCGTTGTCACCTGGGCAGGCGAAATTGAAAACGCAATGGCCGATGCGATTGTCGAGTTATCTGGTGGCGCTGCGGTCATCGCACCGGCCACATCGTTGCCCGAACTGGCGGCATTGTTGAAAGCATCGGTGATGTTTATCGGATGCGATACCGGACCCTTGCACATTGCGGCAGCCGTTGGCACCACTTGCATTGGAATGTACGGCCCAACGCGACCAATCGATTCCGGTGCTTATGGTTTGAGCCACGTGGCGATTCAGGCCCGATATCATTCCGGCGGCTGCCGGGAACGACGGCAGGCACCCAACGATGCAATGCGGGAGATCACGACGAACATGGTTGTTCAAACGGCACGCAACTCACTGGCACGTACGATCACCGATCGGACAGCGAAACGGGTGGCATGACATGGTTGGGCTGAAGCACCGGGAACTCGCCGAACGACAATTCCAGGATCACGGGCAGGTGATCGGAACCAACATTGGGGCCTGTTTTTCGCTCGTGGATATGAACACCCCCGGAGACAAATGCGTGATCGATGCAGATCGCCAGCGGCCAAAAAAAAGTCGGCCATGAACTTTGCACTCCGAAGCCCTGACGCGAATCGCGAAATCCTGTAGTCGCCATCATGGATCGTATGCAACGGCAGGACGTGGTCGCATTGAAGTCGCCGACCATGACCACGTGATACCATTGGGGCAAATGCGAAACCGGGGCCGCCAACAGACCGATTTGCGCGTCACGTTCCAGCAAACGCGGCAAGGAAGTCGGCGATGTCGGATGGGCGGTCACGATCAAGACGGGTTGCCCGTCAACTTCGAGCGTGGCGGCTGCCGACAAGTACTTAACGGCACCAAAGTACCAATGATGGAAGTCAAAGGGCTTCAACGGCAATTTGCTGTAAACAATGTTTCCGTTGACAGGTCCAACATGCCATGGATAGTTGCTTAAGACGTCCTGCAAGTCGCTTTCCCATTTTGGGCTGTACTCGATCAGATTGACAATGTCCGCATTTGTGTCGCGAATCAACTGCGCGACGCTTGCAAAGTTCGAGTTGGACTCCAGTACATTCAAGGTCAGTACACGCAAGCGGGAATTTCCGGCCGCAGGTTGACTTGCCGGGAAATACAATGATACAAGCGGAATGGCGGCAACTGCCGAAAGAGCCAGTATCACACAAGCCCACGTTCGCCGTCCCCGATATTGCTGGTAAACCGCCATGCAAACACAGAAAAAAACCGCCTGCCAGCGAAAGTTCGTTAGCGTATCGAACAGGCCAAACAAGTAGATAGGCATTCGACCGAGCAACAAAATACTCAAAGCAGCCAGCACCAAAACGACGCTCAAGTGAAAGCGCCTGCCAATCTGTCCCGATGGTAATGCCGGTTCGCTGATTCTCGCCTCGCTATCAATAGCTCCTTCGATTGTTCCCGCGACCTTGTCTGCGAGGTCTTTTTTGCCATTACGGAAAACGGTGATTTTCGCGGGTTGATCAGTTTCAGAATTCATCGTTTGCAAGATCAGTGATACGTTAGTGCAGTCGCTTGTGTGAGCCGAGCTCGATTTGTTGCGGAAAACGACCAATCAAGCCTTTGCCGGAGCGCCTCAAACGATTGGCATTCGGCGAATTAATCCTGACGCGCCGATCAAGCGGCCTTTTTTCTGTCATCGGGCGGAGTGTTTCCGGATGAATAGAAATAGGGGTTCATGGAAGGGTCGTTGTACATCTTGAACTGCCGATAGGTTCGGTGACGAACGACGCCGGCGCCGATGTTATCCAGCAGTTGCTGCAAGGCACAGGAAATTTCGTGATGCTGAATCATGCAAACAGCAAGTTTTCGCTGGACGGACAACGTGTGTGCATCGGACGTATCGGTTCGCGCCAACTGCTCGTTGAGATGATAAATTCGCAATGCCAAAATTGACAGGCGATCAATAACACTCCCTGGCGTCTCGGTGTTGATTGGAGCGTCCGGATACGTGTCGATATTTCGCTGGTTCATCAGCTCCGCCAGGCAATCATCGGTTTTTTCGATCCAGTCGTTTCGTTGCTGATTCAACTTGTCGATGGTTCGCTTGACATTGGCGATCTGCGTGTCATTGGCGTCAGGACAGCGCGCGCTATCTTCCTGGTGCCACAAACGGAAGTTGAACCCGTGTTGTTCACAAATCGTGGACAACAGCCCGGCATGGGGATTTGATACTTCCTCGGTGTGCCATAAATGGACCATCAAGGTTTGCAAATGGGTTATTTCCTGCACATCGATCATGACTTGCGTCCTTGCAATTCTGTTGGCAGCGCAACCTGGTTCCCCTTGCCTAAGCACAAGGAGGAGGGAGTCTAGAGCGTTTGCGGGATCATCTCAATAGAGAAAACCGTGGCAAGGCGATGACCCGCTTGACGTTGCGCCGACCGGCATTTCGCGTTTCCCAGGCCAGAGTTTCATAACGAAGAGGCTACGAGGCATCTTGGCGAACCTGGACGAATTCGGGAAGTTCCGGTGGATGACCGTAACGAGTCGGAGTACTGGTGCCGAATCAACGAGTGCTATCAGACAAGTGACTCGTTTTAGCGTTCCCGATAGACGATTCGACCCTTGGTCAGATCATACGGCGAGAGCTCGACGCGGACCTTATCACCCGGCACAATGCGAATAAAGTGTTTTCGCATACGGCCAGCGACGTGAGCTAATACTTCGTTTCCAGTTTCCAATGCAACTTTGAACCGTGTGTTGGCAAGTGCCTGAACCACGGTTCCTTCAACTTCGAATGAGTCGTCTTTTGCCATAAATTCTCCGGTAACAGTGTGTGAGGAGCTCAGAACCGAACCCCTGTCGCGTCGTATTTTACACCTTTAAGGTTAAAAGGGTCCAGTGGATTGGATTCAACGGTTTTGGTGTCAACGGGTTGCGTCAATTGCGGATTCCAAAAGATCAAGACTGGAATTACGAATGTTCCTGGTCAACTATTGCCCAAAAAGCCAGTTGTTTGCTATCATGCTGGGCTTTCAAAATCCGCTGCGACAATCGGGTGGTATTTGGAACAAATTCAGCAGGACACATTTGCCACTCGGGAGAACAATTTAAGTGGGAACGAAAAAAACCGGAAAAGGGCGACGAAAACTCGGTCGCAGAAAACGTCGCATGCGTGCCAAGATCAGGCACCGCAAGAAATAACCATTCCTGCATCTCTGCCCTTTCGAATGGCATGACCGATTACGAATTCGGCAGGACCGTTTGAAAGTCACCCAATGAATTCCCGACGACCCGGTGGCGGCGTCTTGCTCGTCGCCGGGGCTGCCATTTTGTGGAGTACCAGCGGGTTCTTTGCCAAGGCTCCGATATTCGACGACTGGGAGCCATTTGTGCGAGTCACTCAAATGGCTTTTTGGCGCGCTGTTTTTGCAAGTTTGTTTATTGTCGTCCTTGTGCGCAATCCGCGCTGGTCGTGGCGAATGCTTCCAATGATGGCATCGTTTGTTGCCATGTGCTGGGCGTTTCTACAAGCGCTGGTAAACACGGAAGCGTCCACGGCAATTTGGTTGCAATACACGGCACCCGTGTTTGTAATAACAGGAAGCGTTTGTTTTTTCCGTGAGTCCATTCGCCGGCAAGACGTTTGGTTTATGGGAACAGCGTTTACCGGACTGGCTATAATCCTTTTCGGTCAAATGGGAATCGCTTCGACAGCCGGTCTGGTTTACGGCGTTCTGGCGGGTGTTTTTTACGCAGGCGTGATCCTTTCCCTGCGCGGCCTTCGTGAATTCGATTCGGCGTGGCTCGTTTTCCTGAACCAGCTCGCGACGACAATCGTTTTTTTTCCGGTGATGCTCTCGACCGAAGTCATACCATCGGGCATTCAATGGGGATATCTGGCAGGCTTTGGCATTATTCAACTTTGCCTCCCCTATTTGTTGTTTACCCACGGTCTTCGGCGAATCACCAGCCATGAAGCGTCGTTGATCGTTCTGCTGGAACCTATCCTTGTTCCGATTTGGGTTTTTCTGGTTTGGCGAAATTCAAGCGATTATGAGCCACCGAGAGTACTAACACTTGTCGGCGGCTCGATAATTTTACTTAGCCTCATCGTTCGATACACTTCGGAAATGCTCCAGTCTCAAAGTCGTCGCAATTCGATTCCTCGGAAACCTGATTCTGAATGAGTGTCGTCGAACCAGTGAAATCGAAACGAATCAGATTGTCGATGCGAGTTCCGGTTCCAATGTTGCATTCTCGTGTTTCGGTTGATTCACCCGATCCGCAATATCGATCAGATCCGCAATGACTGCGGTTGCGGTTGCATAGCGACCGGCACCGACGCCGGAAACGGAAATAGTTTCGCCCGTTTCAAGACTAATCAGGATCCGGTTTGCGGCACCGTGAACGGCATACAATGGATCGGTCACATCAACTTGCTCGATGCAAACTCGCGGAATGGAGTTTGAATCGTTGAGGTCCCACGAAACGACTTGTTTGGGCAGGCGTCGCTGAATAACTTGATCGTTTCCGGTGATTGCCCGTACGGTCGCCTCATCCAGAACCTGGCAAACAACTTCGTCGGCTCTCAACATGACTCCGCATTCGCGCGCGATCAGCACAAGCTTCTCAGCCGCGTCGGTGCCATCCAGATCACGTTGCGGATCTGCTTCGGCAAATCCTGCCAGTTTTGCTCCTTCGACGGCGTCAACAAGCGTTGCCCCATCGGCGATTCGTTCCAGGACAAAGTTGGTTGTGCCATTTAGCAATCCGCGAATCCGGCTAACGCGATTTCCTTGTCCGACACTTTCACGAATTGCCTCCAGCACATGAGCCGCGCCGCCAACCGCTGCGGAACCGGCAATCGAGACTCCCTGGTCACGTGACAGCTCCGTCAGTCCAATCCCGAATTGTGCCAGGAGTGATTTGTTGGCAGTCGCGACATGGCGGCCTGTTTCCAAAGCATGCTTCACGAGTTGGTATGGAAGTTCTGTCCCGCCAATAAGTTCGACGACGATCTGGCAGTTGGAGTTGATCGCGACGTATGGATCGTTGGTCAAAATCGATTCGGGAACCCCGGCTTTTTTGGCTGACTCAATATCCCGGACAGCGACTGAGACAATTTCGAACTTGTCAGAAAGTGATTCCGTCAGTCTGTGCCAAACCCCGCCGCCGACGGTACCGAAACCGAGCAGCGCAAGGCGGACAGGTTGGCTCTTTTTTGTTTTGCGGGCAAATGTGCTATTTTCGAACTCACCGACGACGGTAACTTCGTCCGAAAAGATCGCTCCCACTTCAAACGACAATCGTTCTCGCCGTGCGAATTTCACTCCTTTATGTTGCACAATACTCTCATCCAGATGAAGCGCCAGGTCATAACTGACATGGGCGAAGCGTCGCGGATTGGTTTTTCCGGCCAATTTCGGGTCGAATTCATAGAGTCCGGCCACGTCCTTGATCAGTCGGCAAACAGCGGCGCCGATTTTTTTGGCGATAAACAGCGCCGTCAAATCCGAACCCCCTCGTCCTAACAAACAGACCCGGTCGTTTTCGTCTCGACCTATAAAACCGGGTACAACGACAACACCGTGCACTTCAAGTTGTTCAACCAGCGTGTCGCAGTCCAGCGCAACGGGATCGGCATCGAGTGGATTCCCGGTGGTTCGAATTCCAAGTTGCACCTCGTCACAAACGGCGCTTGTCAGACCGGCACGATCAAGTCCCAGACCCACCAGTGCAGCACTTTGCCGTTCACCCGTTGCCAACAGAGTCGCGAACTTGTGCGGATCCGACTTCATTTCAAACGACTTTGCAGTTCGGGTCAATCGATCTGTGGTATTTCCAATTGCTGAAACAACCGCCACGACCTGAAAACCCTTACGGCGCCATCGATAAATTTCCTGCGCGACGCGAGCCACATCGACGGGAGACTGGAGTACCGACCCTCCAAACTTGAGAACGGCTATACGGCGAGAACACATGCGCCACCTCCTTTTGCCGATTCCGTTACAGCATCCCGATCAACGTCGGCAACGGCAACATCGATCGCCGAAAACAAATCAGCGAGTATGTCTTGAGGGTCCTCAAGTCCAACCGACAATCGGACCAAACCAGGTGTTAAACCAACCGCTTCCAGTTGTTCACGGGGTACATCAGCGTGCGTCATCGAGGCCGGGTGCGTTAGCAACGTTTCGACTGAGCCGATATGTTCGACCAGCGAACAGAGTCGAACACTGCGCAAGAAACGACAAGTTGCATCGTAACCACCGTGCAGTTCGAACGAAATAACACCGCCGTGCCCACCCAGGTGCTGTTGCGATGCCAGGTCGGCCTGTGGAAAGTTATCGAGGCCTGGATAGTTGACAGATTTGATGCGTGAATCGGCGGCCAATTCGTTTGCCACAACAGCGGCATGCCGCGAATGCTCCCGGATTCGCAAGGGCAGGGTTTTAATGCCCCGCAACGTTAACCAGGCATTTTGAGGCGTCTGAATTGTCCCGGTACTCTTGCGGATCCATCGAAGCCTGTCGATTATCTGCTGATCGCGCGAAGTGATTGCACCACCGAGCGCCGAGGAGTGTCCTTCGATATGTTTGGTTGTCGAATAGACGCTGATATCCGCCCCAAGTTCCAGGGGTTGTTGCAGTACCGGGGTCAGAAACGTGTTATCGACCGCCAGGGGAATTCCGGCTTTGCGTGTAACAGATGCAATGGACTGAATATCATTAAGGCATAACGTCGGGTTTGCTGGCGTTTCGATAAACACCAATCGTGTATTCGATTGAATCGCGTCTGCAACATTTTGAGTATCCGTCGCATCGACAAACGACGCCGTGACTCCCAGACCGGAAAAAATCTGGCGAATCAATCGAACCGTTCCGCCGTAGATCGCGGCGCTCAAAATGACGTGATCACCGGACTTCAGCAATGCCAGGAACAAAGACGTTTCGGCGGCAAGCCCCGACGAGAAACAAACCGATGGAAGTGCCTGTTCAAGTCGGCCCAACACCTGCTCGAGCGCTTCCACGGTCGGATTTGTAACCCGGGAATACGTGCAAGTCACTCGATCCGACAATTCGTTCTGCACAAAGGTCGTCGATTGGCAAATGGAATCAACGAGAGGTCGTTGGGGAGAAACTTCAGCTCGGGAACAAGCAATAGTTTCGGCCGATCTGGTCGCAGGCTGCAATAAAAACGATGTAGGGTTGTTTTGGTTTTTGTAGTAACTCATGCCGTGTAATTCCTTACGGCATCAAGACCCAGGCTAGCCCAAAATGGGTCGGCAACGAACATCGTTGCCTTTTTGCCAGACAATACAGGGCGTTTGTCTGACCGCATCGATCCCCAAAGGGGCTGGCCTCGGCACCGCGGCAGGTTTGTAAAGAAAAAACCAGCTCGGTTGCCGCCTGTGAAAGGGCTTCCACAGGACTCTTGATGCAATTCACTTGTGAGTATTTTCCAGGTAACCCTTTTTGTCAAGTGATATTTTTGACAAGCCTCGAAAATCATTTTTCGCCATGAACGGACATTCGGCCTGTTCCCTCCAAAAATTCCGACCGTTTGCCGGTCAAACTATTGGCAAGTCGTCCTCCATGAAGGGGCATCAAGGGAACTTCGTTCGACGCTATATCAATTACCTTGCTATCGAGATGCGTTCCTGATCCCCCGTCGTTAAGGCAAGTCTTTACCGAAACAGATAGCTTTACGACAATGATTTTCGAATGCTTGCCAATCTCGTGATGGCAACATTCCAGTTTCCGGCATTGCCCGGTCGATATTGCGACTGGCAGAAAAGGCGCGTTGACCGGCGGTGAAACGAATGGCGAACGTCGAACAGTATTCGCATCCGTTGGTATCAAAGCCCTGTGAAAGGGCTCGGCAATCGTCAAACAGATTTCCTGAACGACAAGGCATTAGTAGATGGCAAACGTAGTCAAAAAAGGTGAAATCCAGCCTGGCATACCATCGATTCCGGACAATGAGCCCTACGTCAAGCAAACCGTGGACGTGGATCCGGTTGAAACCGACGAGTGGATCGACTCTTTGGAATACGTTATCACCAGCCGCGGCCCTGAACGTGCCAAGTACCTCTTGTCAGTTCTTGAGGCTCGCGCCCGTGCCGAAGGGGTCGATCTCGAAACAAAATCAAACACCCCCTATATCAACACGATTCACGTCGACCATCAGCCTGCCTACCCCGGTAATCGGGAAATCGAACGACGGATCAAAAGTATCATTCGCTGGAATGCCATGGCGATGGTCGTTCGCCAAAACAAAAAGCACAAGGGGATTGGCGGTCACATTGCGACCTACGCCTCGACAGCCACACTTTTCGAAGTTGCTTTCAATCATTTTTTTCGCGGACGTGGTAAAAGCGGTTACGACGGCGACCAGATCTTTTTCCAGGGACATGCCTCCCCGGGCGTTTATGCCCGCGCTTTTCTCGAAGGCCGAATTAGCGAAGATCATTTGAACAATTTTCGCCGGGAGGTTGCCAACGAAAACGGCCTTTCATCGTACCCCCACCCGTGGTTGATGCCCGAGTTTTGGGAATACCCGACCGTTTCGATGGGTCTGTCCGCGCTCACGGCCATCTATCAGGCCCGCTTCAATCACTACATGCAGGACCGGTCGATCAAAGACACCAGCAACCAGCACGTTTGGGCTTTTTTGGGCGACGGTGAATGCGATGAACCGGAAACCCTGGGTGCCATTACCCTTGCGGCACGCGAGCGACTCGACAACCTGACCTTTGTTGTGAATTGCAATTTGCAGCGACTTGACGGACCGGTGCGCGGCAACGGGAAAATTATTCAGGAACTGGAAGCCTTGTTCCGCGGCGCCGGATGGAATGTGATCAAGGTCGTGTGGGGCGAAGACTGGGACGCGTTGCTCGAGAAGGACGAAAAGGGGTTGCTCGTCAAACGGATGGGTGAAGTCATCGACGGCCAGTACCAGCGCTACGTAATTTCGCAAGGATCGTATATCCGCAAGGATTTCTTTGGCAAGTATCCGGAACTCCTGCCGTTGGTCGGCCACTTGTCCGATGAAAAACTCGTGTCACTGAGGCGTGGCGGACACGACCCGACCAAGGTTTTTGCGGCATTCCATGCCGCGAAAAACACCAAAGGTCGCCCGACAGTGGTCCTCGCAAAAACAATCAAGGGTTACGGACTCGGCGACATCGGAGAAGGCAAAAACGTTGCCCACAATGTCAAGGACGCGGAAGCCAACGAGCTGCTGGAATTTCGCAACAGGTTTGGAATCCCGATCTCCGACGCCGAGATCGGCAGCGCCCCGTTCTACAAGCCCGCTGATGACAGCGTTGAGATGAAATACATTCGCGAGCGCAGGGCCGCCCTGGGCGGACCCGTTCCCGCCCGTCCGACAGTTCATCCAAAAATCGAACTCCCTTCGTTCGAGGAATACCGAAAAGTTGTCGATCGGGACAATGGTAAAGTCATGTCAACGACAATGGGATTCGTTCGTCTACTCAGTCGTCTCTGTCGCGACAAGCAAATCGGAAAAAACATCGTTCCGATCGTTCCCGACGAGTCGCGCACTTTCGGTATGGAAGGGATGTTCAAGGAAGTGGGGATTTACTCGCACATTGGTCAGTTGTACGAACCTGTCGACTCGGGCCAGCTTTCGCCATACCGCGAAGCCACCGATGGGCAGTTGCTTGAGGAAGGCATTTCCGAAGCGGGCTCACTGGCTTCATTCACGGCCGCCGGCACAGCCTATGCGGCACACGGCATCAACATGATTCCGTTTTATATTTATTATTCAATGTTTGGTTTCCAGCGAGTCGGAGACTCGATCTGGGCCGCCGCCGATGCAAGGGCCAAGGGCTTTCTGATTGGCGCTACGGCCGGGCGAACGACCTTGAATGGTGAAGGACTACAGCATCAGGACGGTCACAGTTTGCTGAATGCAATCGCATTCCCGTTTGTACGCAGTTACGATCCGGCTTTCCACTACGAAATGGCTTGTATCATTCTCGAAGGGATGAAGCGACTTTATCAGGACGGCGAAACCGCTATCTATTACCTGATGGCCACCAATGCCAACTACGAAATGCCGCCGATGCCGGATGGTGTTGAAGATGGCATTCACCGAGGCATGTACCGGTTCCGTTCGCTCGAAGCTTCGGGTTCCAAATTGCGAGTCCAGTTGTTTGGAAGTGGGGCAATTATGCAATGTGTTCTTGCCGCTCAGGAATTGCTGGCCGAAAAATTTGGCGTCAGCTCCGATGTCTGGAGCGTTACCAGCTACACGGAACTTGCCCGCGACGCCCAAATCGCTGCCCGCTGGAATCGTCTGAACCCGGGCAACAAGCAAAAAACCAGTTACCTGGCGACCACGCTCGCCGAAGTCGAAGGGCCCTTTATCGCGACCAGCGACTACGTGCGCGCTTACATGGAACAGCTTCGAGAATTCATCCCCGGCGACTATCAGGTCCTTGGCACCGATGGCGTCGGACGAAGCGATACGCGAGAAACGCTCCGCCGACATTTTGAAATCGATGCCGAATCGATTGCCATCGCCGCCCTGTACCGACTCAGCTTGCTCGGCAAATTGCCGGCCAAAAAAGTCACTGATGCAATCAAGGCTCTTGATTACGATAACAACAAAATACTGCCGCTTTATGCCTAGTCCGTTAGTCGCCCAACCCCTTATTCCAAAAAACCCGCAATCTTCAATCAATCCCGGCTCGTACTTGTATGGCTATCGAGATTAAACTCCCTGAACTTGGTGAAGGAATCGACTCGGCAGATGTTCTGGAGATCCTGGTCGCTGTCGGCGATACACTCAAAGCCGACCAGGGAATTGTTGAATTGGAAACCGACAAGGCAACCGCAATTGTCCCGACGACCCAAGCGGGCAAAGTCAGCAAGATTCATATTTCCGACGGCGATACCATCAAGGTTGGCCAGATATTGTTAACGCTGGAAGCCTCCGACGCGGTTTCCGAATCACCTGCGCCTGCCGCACCCAATCCAACCGCACCCAATCCAACGGCAACAAAACCGGAACCAGATCCATCACCGACGCCAACTCCGGTTGCTGAAAAAAAACCAGCACCTGCAGCAGCGGTTCCACAGACAGTTTCGCCGTCTCCAAAAACAACTCCCGCTTATTCCGCGCCCGATACGACAACGGCTTATCCAGCACCAGCTCGAACGGATTCTGAAAAACGAGGAAACGAAATTCCGGCTGGCCCAGCCATGCGACGATTCGCTCGTGAACTGGGCATCGACCTGGCCTCGGTCAGCGGGTCAGGGGAGGGTGGCCGGATTTCCCGGGAAGATATTTTGACCGTTGTTCGTTCCGGTGGTACACGCAGTAATGGTGCCAAACCACTGGGTGGCGTCAATGACGGTTTCGGGCCAGTTCGGTTTGAAAAGATATCGCGAATGCGCCGCACCATTGCCGAACAAATGTATCGAAGCTGGTCCACAGTACCGCGCGTCACCAACTTTGACGACGCTGATGTCACCGACCTGGAACATATACGCAAAACCAGCAAGGACGATTACGCAGCACGGGGAATCAAGCTGACTTCGATGCCGTTTGTTATCAAGGCCGTTGCGATGGCCTTGCGAAATCATCCTGTCGTCAACGCGTCAATTGATATGGATGCCGGTCAGGTTATTTACAAGGAATATATCAACGTCGGAATCGCTGTCGATACCGACCGTGGACTTGTCGTATCATCGCTTCGTAATGCCGACAAACTGTCAATTCCCGAGACCGCTAAACAACTGGGAGAAATGGCAGAAAAGATCCGCAACAACCAGTTCACCATCGAAGACCTGCGCGGCAGCACATTTACAATCAGCAATCTGGGTGCTATCGGGGGCACCTATTCAACACCTATTATCAACACGCCCGAATCGGCGATCTTGCTCATCGGCCGCTCAAGAAAATTGCCGGTCGTTGTTGACGATGCGATCGTACCGCGACTGATGATGCCGTTGAGCATTTCCTACGATCACCGATTGATTGATGGCGGGGCGGCCGCTCGTTTCCTCAACGACGTGATCGGTTACCTCGAAGCACCAAGCCGGCTCTTGCTCGCTCCGTAACAAACATGACCGAGTTCCTTCAGATCACGACCACTGCAGACAACGTCGAGCTGCTGGAAACGATCGCCAGCGAACTTGTCTCGCGCCGCCTGGCCGCGTGCGTTCAAATCTCCGGGCCGATCACCAGTATCTATCGCTGGCAAGGCAACCTCGAACGGGCTACCGAGTGGCAAGTAACAGTAAAAACCAAGACCGATCGAATGCCCGCAGCGATGGCCTGCATCCGCGAGCTTCACACTTACGATGTTCCCGAGATTATCGCGACACCGATCGTTGACGGCGATTCCGAATATTTCAGGTGGATCGCTGAACAAATCGAAGACAAGTAGGCCTCGTGTGAGCGACTATAACCGTTCCGATTACAACCACAAAACCACAACCGTTATAGGCAGGTACCGTTATAGGCAGGTCTCCCGACCGCCCATGCTTCCCGATGGCAGCATCATGGAGACCTTCGGTCGATGCAGGTAATCGGGTCGGGAGACCCGACTACAACGGTCAACAACAGTTACAGATTCTCAACCGCGAACCCTTCACGGCTAACGTGCCGCAATAACTTGTTTGCCTCGTCAATATTCGTGACTTGCAATTTCCCGGCGTCCCATAGCAGTTTCTCACCTGGGAACCGATTAGCGACAACACCCAGCAGTAGTGCTTCGGTAAGTGGCCCGGCAAAGTTGAAACTGGCTGTGGTCTCGCCTTTGCCCATGCAGGCGTCCACCCACTGGTGATAATGATTCTGGTCTTCGACTTCCGGTCGCTTGTACTCCGCAAATTTCGTTTCAGGAAACAGGCGGGCTTCTTCAATGTGCGGCAAGACCATCACTCCACCCTCGCCCACAAACATCGATCCCTGACCCGGCAATTGATAATCGACGGGAAACTGAATCTCTTTTGGCAAATCAAGCTGCGCCAGCCTGGGAGGTGCCTTTGCACCGTCGTACCATGTCCACGACAGCGAATCCGAAGTAAAAGGCGTTCCCGGAAATTCGAATTCAACGATGTTTTCGGTTGGATGCCCAAGTCCATTCGGAGGTCGACATGTGGTTCGAACCCAATTCGGTGCCGTCAGTTCCAGTGCACAATAAGGTGTGTCGCAAATATGAACGCCCATGTCGCCCAGCGTGCCGGTTCCGAAATCGATTAAGCGTCGCCAATTGGCCGGATGATAAACGTCAGGAACGAACGGACGATCCGTGGCAGTTCCTATCCACAGATTCCAGTCGAGCGTTCCAGGAACTGCGTGCTCACCTGTAAAAGGCCCGCCGTCATAACCCCAGTCCTTGTTCGACCATGCATGAACATGCCGAACGCGCCCAATGACGTTGTCCTGGATCATTCGAACCGCCCGTCGATAGACTGAACTGGAATGGATCTGAATACCCATTTGTGTCACGAGTTTTTTCTGTTCCGAAATCAGCCGTAGCTGCCGGGCCTCGAACACTTCATGTGTAAGCGGTTTTTGACAATAGACCGGTTTTCCAAGATTCATGGCCATCATGGCAGCCGGGGCATGCGTGTGATCGGGTGTCGAGACGACCACAGCATCAATCTTGTCTCCCAGTTCAGAAAGCATTTGCCGATAGTCGGCGAATGTTGCCGCATTTGCATGAAGGAGTTTGGCGGCAGCAAGTCGTTCGGAATCAACGTCGCACAGTGCTGCAATTTCGACCTCGGCGTGACTGGCAATCGATTCCAGGTCGGAACTTCCCATTCCGCCGACGCCAATATGAACTGTCCTCAGTTTCTCAAGTGACCTGCCGGACCGAACCCGGAATGGCAGTGCAAATGCTGCCGCTATTCCCGCGGCCGTTTGCACAAACTGTCGTCGTTGCATTCCAAAGCTCATAGTTGATCCCTTTTTTCTCGTGGCGTGAAAACACTGATGATACCACGGGGCGAGGATGCCGTCATTCGTTGGGTTGGCAGTCGCGTGTCAGGGCTTCGATCGACTCAATGGCCGTTTGAACGTCGCCAGCAATGCATGCTTCCCGAGCCTGTTGCAACGTCGCGAACTGTTCGACAAGGAAAGGAATCGCTTGATTAAATACGGGTTCTACCGGAACCAGACAGTGTGAGATCGACGCAATCAAGCCGTCGATTCCATTCCCCGTTAGCGCACTGACAAGAATCGACTTGTCGCGAAACTCAACGGAAGTTTCAGGGAGCAAATCGGATTTGTTGAGCACCATCATAACCGGTGTGGAACCGATTGCCGCTGCGTCAATTGCCGACAGGCTCGAATCGGGACTCGTCACATCACGGACGCAAACAACCAAATCAGCGCGACGGAGCGCTTGTCGTGCGAGATCAATTCCCATTGCCTCAATGTTGTGCCTGGTTTCTCTCAACCCGGCAGTATCGATAACTTCAACGGGCCATCCATTGATGGCTGTCAGAGCTGAAACAAGATCACGTGTCGTACCAGGCTGGTCAAATACAATCGATCGTTCAAATCCAACCAGTCGGTTCATCAGACTGCTCTTGCCAACATTCGGAGGGCCGGCAATGGCAACGCACCACGGTTCGGTCAAGTGTTGTGCTACATCGAGCCACGTCAACAATCCATCGATCGTATTGACAGCATCGTCCATTCGGCTGGCTTGTAACGAGAACAACAAGTCGGACAAGCTTCGATCCAGCGCTCCGGCAATTTGCCAGTTCACAACCGATGCCGTCTTTAGGGTTTGTGTAAGGGGCAGGAAACGACTTGCGGCCGCAGCGATCGATGAACTTTCCGTTGACTCGGACCAGTCACGCCATGCGACGAGTTCAAATCCCAGTCTGCTGAGCGAATCAATAATCCGTCGCTTGGCGAATTCACCACCGTGACAATGAACTTCCAGTTCTATTTCCGATGCCCGGCAAATCACGACGTCTTCACGGGATTGCCCGGCCACCTGTTCGCGTCCGGAACCGTTTGGTTCCGGAACTCCTTGCCAGAAACCGTAAACTGGCTGCAACAACGGATAGTCCGGCAAGCGATGTTTTCCTGCAGCAGAAAAGCATCCCTGCACAATTTTGGACACGTTGTCAGCACGAAGTTGCAATACACAAACGGCTCCGCGCCCGGCCGGAGTCATTTCGCAAACTTTTCGCGATCCCATCATTCGACTCGATCACAAAATCGTTCAACCGCAACTTCAAACAAGCCGTCGATTACAAGGTGGTCAACAATCAGCCAATCGGCCGGTAACTCCTTGCGCCACGGTCCCAGTCCTCCCCCGGTTCCGATGACCAGCGGTGGTTGCGACAACGTGGCACTTATTTGACTGACCACCTCCCGAATAGCTCCCAATCCGTTGAACCAGGCACCTGACATCATGGCGTCACGCGTTGATCGTCCTATGACATTTGCCGGACGTACCAGCCGTTCTCCCGACAAATCCGGCAAGGCCTCGGTCATCAAGTCAAGTGCTTTCAGGTTCGTGGCCGGACCGGCAATAATGACGCCTCCTCGAAACGTCCCGTCGCGAGTGACAAGATCGATCGTCAATGCCGTGCCGCAATCGATTACGATGACATCGCGATCCTTGCCATACAAACGCAAAGCCGCCTGGGCAGCCAGCAACCGATCGATTCCGGTTGTTGCCGGGTTTTCGACATCGATCTTCAAATCGATCAACTCATGCGCTACCGGATACCACGCCGAAACCAAATCACCCTTGATGGCTGACTCGTGAAGCCTTCTGGCAATTGAATCATTGACACTTGATACATACCAGGGGAGTTTCTGGTTGATGGTATTTTCGGTCGATTCGTGCAGTACCAGTTTTTCCGGCAATGATTGTGGATCGATCGTAAGACAATCGCCCCAGCAAGGCAGGATGTTCCGGTACTGGCAATCCAGCGATGCACACATCAGCTTGATCGAACTGTTACCAACGTCAGCGACGATTACTTGCATAGGGCTTGTTGATCAAGCTGTTGGGTGATACAGCGGGTCAATTCAGGAAGTCCCGAGCCGGTCACGGCCGAGATCATCAAAACGCGAGCACCCGACTCATTGGCCAGCCGTTGGCGAATCTCATCGGCACCGGGCAGTTCGGACTTGGTAACAACAAGGATTTCCGGTCGTTGTCCCAGTTGCTCATTGTAGCGGGTCAATTCGTTTCGTATGGCGTGCCAGTTGGCAACAGGATCGGATTGGTCAGCCGGCATTGGCTCGACAAGATGCACCAACACACCCGAACGTTCAATGTGCTTTAGAAAGTCATGCCCGAGGCCTACGCCAAGATGGGCTCCTTCAATCAACCCTGGAATGTCGGCCATTACAAATGATCGACTTTGGTCGACGATAACCATTCCCAGATTGGGGTAGCGTGTCGTGAACGGGTAGTCAGCGATTTGCGGACGAGCTCGTGACAAGCGACTGAGCAATGTACTTTTGCCAGCGTTGGGCATACCCACCAGCCCAACATCGGCGATGACTTTCAGTTCCAGTATGATCCGGCGTGACTCGCCATTGTCACCAGGAGTCCACTGGCGAGGTGCCTGATTTACCGACGATTTGAAATGCGTATTTCCGTGTCCGCCACGCCCCCCCTTGGCCACGACGAATTGCTCGTTGGGTTCAGTCAGGTCCTTAATTACAAACCGGTGTTCCGAATCAATCACGACCGTGCCGGGTGGCACTTCGATAATCATGTCTTCACCGCGTCGACCGTGCTGATTTTTCCCGCTGCCATGCGTCCCCCCTTTAGCCCGCCATTGTTTGCGCTGGGACAGTGACACCAGACTGTCGACCCCTTCACGGGCGACGATCATTACGCTGCCGCCATGGCCACCTTCTCCGCCGTCAGGACCACCATGGGGTACGTAGATTTCACGGCGAAAGCTCATGCAACCATTCCCCCCTTTGCCCCCTGTCACTTCGATTTCGACTCGATCCAGAAACATATTCAGGATCCCAGTCGACGAGCGATCGCTTCGGCCGGAACCGTGATGACCCGGGTTGTTGCAATGCCGTCGATATGAAGGATATCTTCCTCTTCTTCGTTGCCAACGTTGAACTCGATCAAAAAGATACCGACAGCCATTCCCTGGCCGACATAAGTTGGCGGCCAAAAGTCTTCAGCGCGTGTCGCCAGGGCACTGGCAAGCAATCGGGTGGCCCGACCGGAAAATCCACCCAGTGCCATTTCCAGGCGACCTTGCGATTCACGATGCACATAGAAGACCATTGCAACATGATGCCCTTTTTTGTTCGATCCGGCCGATACCCATTTGCCTTCGGCATTCTCGTAGTAAATTCCAGGTTCAAGTTTGCCTTGACCCTTGGCAAGGTTCAGACCGCCCGCACATGAAGCGTGACGCGGATCAGTGTCACGGTACCGGAAAAACACCGGACAACTTCGCTGGCTTGGGTCATCAACATTGTCCTGGGAAACGAACGGGTCGCAACCGAAACTTGTTGCCATAACGATTTCGCAAAGCGGATTGCTTTTGGTGCTGCCAAGGCAGACCAAAGCCTTGTCACCGCTGGCGTCAGAGAACTCGCGGTATTTTTGTTCGGACTGGGAAATCATGTCGCTGTTTTCGATTTGGCCGGGACTCCAGACGAGCATTTGTTTGATATGTTCCGGGTGCGGAATACGCAATGAGTCGTCGCCAGTCGTTGTTTCCCGCTTTAGCTGGGCGGTCCCGCCAAGAGTCGTGACACCATTAAGCAGCTCACCCATCAAAACCGAGTCCGAGGCAACAACATATGAGACGTCGGGACTATCGTCTTCGACATCCTTGCGAACGCCAACGCACATAATCAAACGACGCCGCCGTGCCAGCATCTCCCAAAAATTCTCCGGTTCCACTGCAAACAAAGCGCCAGGTAACTGGTCGGCGTTGCAATGTCCATGTTCGATCAGGTAGTCGCACAGCCGCGAAAGCGCTTTGAGCGGAATGTACTTGACCTCGTTTTTTAACAAGGCTGCAACCTGGTGCCGATCCAGTCCGGTGTATTCAACAATCGCCTTGATTGTCCCCGGTCGACGACGCGGGTCCGGAACGTGCCCTAAAAGTTCTGCCAAGCGAAATGAATATTGCATTAGTGAGCGCCTTACCGTCCGGGGCTGTTTTCATGAGAACTGCCGAACTCATACCAAACCAGAATGCCTGCACTAACATTTCCAGTCCGCCAGTTCAACATTAAGCAACAACGGCGAGGAAACTAGCGGGAGTTTGCTTCAGTATAAGGCCCATAGCGTGAAATTCAACTCCATTGACATCCCGGATTCCCAACATAAAGCCAGGCCGAGTGTCCCGGGCAGGGATCGATCGGGCGAATTTCCTTTTTATTGGGATCTTTTCGCACTAGTGACACAAATACGGATTTGCTACTGTCCTCGCCAACGAACACCTGTTCGCATGAATTCGTTTCAGCATGTTGCGGGCTTGTCGCTGCCACAACCATAGATTCAGGAGTATCCAAATGCGTGGTCATTCATTGTCGATTGGGTTGATTGTGGTTGGAATATCGCTTTTTCACCCGACGATCAGCGAAGGACAGCTCAATATTTTCAAAAAAGCACAACCGCGCGAGGAAAATCTTGACCTGGCACAAAACCACGGTCCCTGGTTGATTATGTGCGCCTCGTTCATCGGCGAGGCAGGAGAAGCCCAGGCTCAGAAACTTGTCGCGGAATTGCGTCATAACAAGTTTGAGGCCTATGTTTACCGCCATTCGTTTGACTACAGCGCCAGCATTCAGTCAATTCCGTCGATCGGCTATGAACCACCACCTGATATGCAGGGCCTTCCCGTTCCGATTCAGGTTTCAGCAGCCCACGTTGACAAGTTCGAAGAAATCGCAGTGGTCGTTGGTAATTTTGCCTCGCTGGATGACAAAAATGCCCAACAGACATTGGACAAAATCAAAACACTGAAGCCGTCGTCATTGACAATTAACGAGTACACCAGCACCAACCAACGGATGGGTACTCTCCGGGCAATGGAACGCATTTCCCGAGGCGACACAAAGGGTCCCATGGGTTCGGCTTTTATGATGCCCAATCCATTGCTTCCCGATGATTTCTTTAATACTCCGGAAGTCGATAAGGTTATTATGAAGCTGAACAAGGGGATTCGTTATAGCCTGCTTGACTGCCCCGGCAACTATTCAGTCAAGGTCGCAACGTTTAAGGGTGACCAGACATTTAACGCCGGGGAAATCGTCCGCAAACAAGATGAATACCAGAATCAACTTAAATCTGGCCGACCCCTGACAGAAAGTAAACTGGCCGATGCCGGTGCCAAAGCCCATCTGCTGTGTACCGCACTTCGAAAGATGGGAGAGGAAGCCTTTGAATTCCACGACTATCACGAAAGCTACGTATGTGTCGGCAGTTTTGACTGGGCCAAACGATCAACCGCAGCCGGTGAAGAAACCAACACCGAAATCGCCCTGGTCATCAAAAAGTTCAAGGCACAGGAAGTTGGTCAGTATGGCCAGAAACAAATGGTTCCCAGAACAATCAACATCTTGCAAGACGTCGACATTAATTTCGACGCCCAACCCTTGCCAATCATTGTCCCCAAGGCTACCACCTCGTTGGGACGCGGATTATTTGGACGATGACTCCGTATTGGGCAAGTTCAACGAATGCTGGAATGCCACGTCAAAAAGTGAGTATGGCATCAGTACCAAACGAAAGCTGATCGACCGTGGTCGACCCGCGATCGTAGCGAACTTCGCTGCGAATTCGCAATCGCTCCAATGGTGTGTAATTGACTCCGGTGGAGTATTGGTAATGGGATACCCCATCGTCTTTCCACCATTCGACGCGATTTCCCAACTTCCATTTTTCGTTCAATTGGTAAAACAGGTATTGGTTCAGCCCTACATCCTCGTCGCTGGTCGAGCCAATCGACAACAGGTCGGTTTGTGCAACATAGTTCCAGCGTTCGGCAAGTTTAAATCGAACACAAGGCGGTGTCCGTAGGCGTCATCGCCGCGCCGTCCGTAAGGCGGGCAGTTTCCCGATCAAGTATCGAGTGACGTCGAGTCGATCGCCCGTCAAGGTGGGACTCCCCTGGTGGTTGCCGAAAACGGCATCGTATTGGGATCCAAATACCTGAAAGACATCGTCATGGGCGGAATCAAGGAACGTTTCGCCGAACTAAGGCGGCTGGGTGTGTTGCGTGAGTCCAGCGGCGCACCCTTGCCGGGCAAGGTCGTCGTCCGTTCCGATCTCCAGCGACAGTTATTCGACAAGGCGAATTGTTGGGTAAACGTCGACGATTGGGACGAACCTAAAGTGGTATGGTTTATGAGCAATCGTTGATCGTAAGCCACTTCCATTTATCAGTTGAAGTCTCGCGCTATACCGATGGAATGCTGGTTGCACTGGATGACGCCGACTGGCAAAAGATTACGCCAACGACAGCCAAGGCCATCGCCGGTATGCTTCGCATCATTGCCCGGAGTATCGACTCACGAATCGACGGCAAAGCTGCTCGGACTCACCCCTTGCAATCACCCTTAAAGCCCTGGGTCATGAGACTCAGCCCACAACGAGAGAGACATCTGCAACGGGGGAGACAGAGACCGTAACGTGGGAAATCCCTGGCAACGTGTCAAGAAATGATCGCCCGTAAACGGGCAGCATTTTTCTGGCGACAGGTTTACCCGCGGTAAACCACGGGCCTAATATAACGTTGTTGCGACCGGGTTGTTGCCGTTTTCGCGCGACGTCGTTTGTTTAGTCGTGGTCTACACGTTAAACAGGAAGTGGCAGATGTCGCCATCTTTCATGATGTAGTTTTTGCCTTCGACGCGCAGTTTGCCCTTGTTGCGGATCTCGGCTTCGGTGTGATGGGCTTCCAGATCGTCCAGGGTATAGATCTCGCAACGAATAAAGCCGCGCTCGAAATCGGAATGGATCACGCCCGCTGCTTGTGGGGCGGTGGCACCGCGCGGGATGGTCCAGGCGCGGACTTCCTGATCGCCAGCAGTGAAATAACTGTCGAGACCAAGGGTCCGGTACGCTTCGCGTGCAAGGACTGACAGTGCCGGTTCTGCCAGACCGATCGCGTCGAGCATTTCGGGTCGATCGGCTTCATCAAGTTCAGCGATCTCCGATTCGATTTTTGCACAGACCGCAACGACGCCCGCTCCCGCTTTTGCGGCGTACTCACGCACCTTGGTGACCAGCGGCGAAATCCCTTGCAAGTCATCTTCGGCAACGTTGGCGACGTACAGGACAGGCTTGGCGGTCATCAATCCGAAACTGTGGATGGACTTGCGTTCCAAATCGGTCAAGACAAGTTTTCGCAGTGGCGTTTCCGTTTCGAGATGTGCCAGGCACTTTTCAATAGTGGCCACGCGCTGCACCGCTTCCTTGTCGCCGGTGCGGGCTGAACGGCGGGCCTTTTCGACGGCAATTTGCAAAGTCTCGATGTCTGCGAACATTAATTCGGTTTCGATGACTTCAATATCGAAAAGGGGATCGACTGCGCCGGAGACGTGGATCACATCGGGGTCTTCGAAGCAACGGACGACTTGCAGAATCGCGTCGACTTGCCGAATATGGCTGAGGAATTTGTTGCCGAGTCCTTCGCCGGTCGACGCACCTTTAACGATGCCGGCGATATCAACGAGTTTCAGCACGGCCGGCACGATCTTTTTCGGTACGATATATTTCGTAATGCGTTGCAAGCGCCCGTCGGGAACGGCAATGATTCCTTCGTTGGGTTCGATCGTGCAAAAGGGATAGTTGGCGCTGGCGGCCGATTTGCTGCAGGTCAACGCGTTAAACAAAGTGCTTTTGCCGACATTCGGCAGGCCAACAATTCCGGCTTCCATGGTGTTTCAGGGTCATTTCAAAAAAACAGGTCGGGAATTCCAAGGCGGAATCATACAGGGTACGACGATTTCGTTCAAAAGGGGGCGGGCCCAGGAATGCCCCGCAAGGGCGCAGCCATGAATCGGAATTCAATATTCCCTGGACGACTATTCGCCCTGGTCCAGATTTCCCGACCGGCGAATCGCCAGGAACAAGCGTAACCCCAGGAAAATGCTTGCCAGCATGCCGCAAACGCCAATCATCGACAGGTCCCTGATCCCCAGCCATTCCCGATCACGGAACAACAGGGGTGAAACCTTGTTGCTCAGCAACCAGGACGAACCGAGGAAAAGGGCACTCGTCATCATTCCGAGAACAAGGCGATTGATCGATGGGCCAAGGCGTCGGTGATCCAGGTGCACATCAAATTTTCCTCGCTGAATTTGTTCCAGAATGCTCCCGATGGCGGTTGGCAACGATCCAGCAAGTTGTTCGGCATGCATCATCAAGCGGCGGACTTTCCGTGCCTGGCGGGCGGGGCTGAGCCGGCGCATCAGGAGCTTGCGGTGAAACGGCTTCATGATTTCCATCAGGCTGAACTGTGGATCAAGCAATCGTCCCGTCCCTTCGAGCTGGATCAGAACCTTGATCAACATCGCCGCTTCGCCAGGAAGTGCGATCTGGTATCGACGCACGATGGAAACGAACTCGTTCAAGGCACCGCTCATGTCAAAATTGGCCATGCTCTGCGTCGCAAAGTGCCCGGTGAAATCAGCAATGTCGTTGCCCAGGGCAGTTTCATCCAGATCGAGTGGGCAAGTTCCAATGCGTTTGACCATTGTGACCAGCAGGGAAACGTCACGATTGACCATGGCCATCAACATCGATTCAATGTCTTCTCGCAAGTGTTCACTGATCCGCCCGACCATGCCAAAATCGATCAAGCCGATCCGGTTGTCAGGCATCACCATCATGTTGCCCGGATGCGGATCGGCATGATAAAGGCCATGATCGAAAATCATTTCCAGATACAGATTTGCGCCGCGACGAGCCAATTCGGGTCGATCGATTTCCGAACCGGGTACTCCGGCAGCTTTTTCATGATTCCCGTTCCGCGACGCGAGGTCCCCGAGTTTAAATCCATCCATCCGCTGCATCGTAATCATCCGCTCACTGCATAACTCCGGAAACGTTTGTGGAATGACAACGTCGAGAGAGTCGCTGAACTTGCCGGCGAACTGGGTTTGTTGCCGGAGTTCCAGGCGAAAGTCCAGTTCGCGCGACATCGTTCGCGACATCTCGGCCACCAGGGACTTCGGTTGGTAAGGGCGAAACTCTTCGACACGTTCGGCAAGTTGAGCGAGGCCACCCAGAATGTCCAAATCCGTTTCAACGATCCGTTCAATCCCGCTATGCCTGATCTTGACGACGACTTCGCGTCCACTCGGTAACTGGGCGGCATGTACCTGGCCGATCGACGCAGAAGCAATCGGTACCGGATCGAAACGCATAAAGATTTCGTCGAGTGGCTTGCCTTGTTCCCCTTCTATCGTTGCACGAATCTGATCGAACGTGTCGGCAGGTACGTCCGCTTGCAATCGCGAAAGTTCATTGGCCAGTTCCACGCCGACCAGGTCAGGGCGCGTGCTTAGCAGTTGGCCGATCTTGATAAATGTCGGGCCAAGTCCGGACATTGCCAGGCGAACCCGTTCGGCTTGCGTCAATCTCGCCAGCGCCGCGCCATCGGGTGCCTTGAGTCGGTCCTTGAAGAATTCGATGTTCAATCGACTCAACCAGTCGGCCAGGCCGTACTTGCTGAGGATCGCCAGAATTTCGGTCCAGCGGCGCACGTTGCGATACAGTTGCGGAATCGACGGTAGCGACCGCTTGATTGCCATACTCATGCCTGATTGAATCATCGAGTGTTGAATGTTGGCGAATTCGCTGAGGAGACACTCGTTTCTCGTTCTTGCGACTCGCAATAATATTGTAATCGGTTCCAGGGTTGCTGTTAGTGTCGTTTCGCAGTCTCTACAATCTGCGCAGGCACCATGAGGGTATCCGGGAATGGGGTGCCACTGTTTGTTGGTCAAATAGTGTTTGGTCGCCAGCACTGCTGGACGAGCCAGCAGTGGCACCCAGGCCCAGGCCAGCACTGCTGGACGAGCCAGCAGTGGCACCCAGGCCCAGGCCAGCACCGCTGGACGAGCCAGCAGTGGCACCCAGGCCCAGGCCAGCACTGCTGGACGAGCCAGCAGTGGCACCCAGGCCCAGGCCAGCACCGCTGGACGAGCCAGCAGTGGCACCCAGGCCCAGGCACCCAGGCGACCGTTTTTGTTACATCAGCGCAGAGTTTTAAACCATGATGAGTCTTGCCCCAAACATTGCGAGATGTGGTTCGGACCACCGACCGCAAGTGCTTGTCAAACTGCGACACTTGATTTCCTTGTTGATACTTGTTTGGGGATTTACCTTCTTGGGAAACATCACCATGGCGCAGAACGTTTCCGGGACCTGGGCCATTTCCATACACGGAGGTGCCGGGACGTCCCCGGGTAATTTTTCCGACGAAGCAAATGCCGCCCGCCACGCGGCCATGCAAGCGGCGCTGGATATTGGACAGAAAATTCTTGTCGACGGTGGAACGAGCCTGGATGCGGTTGAGGCCGTCATCCGCTTTCTGGAAGATGAACCGCAGTTTAACGCTGGCAAAGGGGCTGTCTTTAATGCGCAGGGTCGACATGAACTGGACGCCTCGATTATGGATGGTCGCGACAAGTCGGGGGGGGCTGTAGCCGGAGTCACCATCGTCAAGAACCCGATATCGCTGGCCCGGCTTGTGATGACGGAAACCCGACACGTTTTGCTGACAGGCGATGGTGCCGAAGAGTTCGCCAGGTCACTGCACATCGACCTGGTTGATAACACTTACTTTGATACTCCATCGACCCTCAAGCGCTGGGATGAATTTTTGGAGGGGCAAAAAAAGGATGGGGGCAAGGATAATGAACAAGCGGCGTTGATGCTTGACACGGGCTCTTATTTTGGAACGGTCGGGTGCGTGGCACTTGATTCCAGCGGCAATCTTGCAGCCGGGACATCGACGGGAGGGATGACCAACAAGAAATTTGGTCGAGTGGGCGATTCACCCATTTTGGGTGCGGGCACTTACGCCGACAACGAGTCCTGTGCGGTGTCTTGTACCGGGATTGGCGAAGAGTTTATTCGCAATTCGGTAGCATTTGACGTGTCGGCCAGAATGAAGTACCAGGGGGCTTCGGTGGAACAGGCCGTTACGGACATTTTGGAAAATCAGCTTCGTCCCGGAGATGGGGGGATCATTGCGGTCGACAAAAACGGCCGTGTATTTATGGGATTCAATACGGGTGGCATGGCCCGGGCAATGGCTGATTCCACTGGAAAGAGTGAGGTGATCTGGGTTGAGGAAAAGTAGTCACTTTCCTGAACACATTGGTTCCTGCGGGCTTTCGTGGCTTTTTTGCCAGCATGTTTTCGCTGGCACATTTAAAATATTTTGGACATTGCACTTTCTGCGGTTGACGCAATTTTGAGCCGCGACTAATTAATCGCTCGTCTACCAGAGTCCTCGCGCACTTTTTGCGTGCGGCGGCGCTGGACTCTGTCACGAAATGGATTTCGTGATTGATGACCTGGTCACAACCCGGCAAACCCTGATTCGTTTGCAAGTGTTGGCTGGTTCAAAAAATAAACGACTGATTTTCCGGAATTGAGCATCTCGCAAAAGGAGTGTTGCGTTGAACGCCTCCTCGAAACTACTGACACCGTTTTCTGTGACCGGGCTATCCGTGCTAATGGCACTGGGTGGCATGTTAATGCCGGTCATGGCACAGGAAAACACGAACGCTTCGGGAGGCTCGTTTGCTCCTCCAGGCAATTCGCCTCCTGTGGCTGTTATCGCGGAGAACAACATTCCGCGATTGCCTGCCGTTTCCAGCAGCTATGACGCGCTTTACAGCGCCCGAAAAGCTTTGGCCAACGGCGATTTGGAAACTGCGCGAAACATGATCGAATCGGCAAGACACTTGCCACTCGACAATTCGGGCGCCGGAGACACACCGGCAAGAGTTGAAACCATGATTGCGCGCCACACGGAATTGGCGGCGATGCGTTCGGGTGGCGACAGCTACCAGTACAATCACGGCGCGGCAATGTTCCTGCTGGAACAGGCGGATGGACTGATCGCCTATGGCGATTTTGCAACAGTTACGTCACTCGTGGAGCTGGCACAAAGTTTTGGAGTTCAGTTCAAACAGGGTGACCTGGATCCTGATCGTGTTCTTGCACATATGCAACAAGTTAAATCGTCGGGAACGGCCATGGCTCAATCGACAGCCGCCTCCGGGCCGCGCGATGAAGCCGCCAGTTTCCTTTCGCAAGCCCAGTTGGCTTTCGATCAGGGCAAACTGGACGAGGCCCAGCGCTTTATTGAACTAGTCAAGCAGCTTGACGTTTCCGACGACGCTTTTGATCACCTTCAAATTGCACCGTGGGAACTGGAACTGCGAATTCGTGAAGCAAAATCACGACGCGATTCCATTGCACGACAAGCCGACCCGACCGCTGGTCTGGTTAAACAAGCCGATTACTATCCTGAACTCGACCGTACCCGCAATGAGCAGGTGTCCGCCACACAACCGGTTGTCGATGACAGCGAGTTGCGAACGGGTGATGCCCGGGGAAAGCGAATGTACGATTCGGGAATGAGCGCACTTTCGAACAAGGACAACGCCGGTGCACTGGAATATTTCCGGATGGCGTGGCAGTATCGCGATCAACTCGATCCACAAACCCAAAAGGAATTGCAAACAAAACTTTCACAACTGCAGATCGACACCGCCACGCAGTCAACTGATACCGGCGAAGAAGTCGTCGGAATCGACGAACAGCTTCGAGCGGAAATGTTCCAGGATGTACTTCGTCAACGGGCGATTGCTGAAAAAATGATCGGCCAGCGAAATCCACGCGGTGCCCTGAATCATATGCGAATGACGCGGGACGGCATCGAGAATTCAAACCTCGATGGCGCCGGGAAGCAGCAGTTGATCGCGGTTGTCGAACGTGAAATCGCCGATATGGAGCGGTTTATTGAGCTCAATCTCAGTGAAATTGAAAACGATGAACAAAACGACGCCAATTTTCAGGCCGTTGTAATGGATCGATCCAATCGCGAAGACATCGATCGCAAGATCCAGCAACTGGTTAACGATTTCAACACGCTTATGGACGAACAGCGGTTTGCTGAAGCCGAAGTGATTGCAATGCAGGCCAATGAACTGGATTCAAGAAACCAGGCCGTCGTGGTCATGATGGAGAAATCGCGATTGCAGGGTAACGCCATTCAAGGCGAAATTACCCGTCGCGCAAAAGAACGGTCCAATGAGGAAATGTGGAAGGTCATGGACGAGGACACCGTGATCACTACCCGTCCTGATGATCCGATCAAGTTCGATGTGGATGGTTGGGACCGGGTTCGAAATCGTCCAGTTTATGGCATGGGTGGAATCACCAATGACAAGGAGCGATTGATCTGGTCGGCCCTGAAAAATCAGGACATATCGGTTCAGTTTGCTCAAACGCCATTGCAGCAAGCGATTGCAAATCTGGCCGAGCGTTGCGGGGTCAACATGATCTTTGATACGCGAGCGCTGGAAACGGAAGGGGTCAGCATCGATATGCCGATCACTCACGATATTACCCAGCCGATTTCTGTCGAAAGCGCTTTGAATATTGTGCTTGGTGGAACAGGTTTGGTTTTCAAGGTCGAAGACGAAGTGGTCAAGATTACCAACAAGGCGGCCTTGCAAGCCAACCCGCGTGAAAAAACCTATTACGTCGGCGACCTCGTTGTCCCAGTTCCGGACTTCAGTGGCAATCCGCTTAACATGCAGTTTATCAACCCGAACAATCCGTCCCAGCAATGGACCAACGGACAAAATAATTTGGGACAAAACTTTGAGGCAGGTGCGGCGGTTCCCGTGAACATGATGCAACAAATACCCGGCGGCCAACTCGGCGGTTTTGGCGGAGGTTCCGCATCGTGGAGTAGTGGCGGTCCGCAGATTGCAACTCCCCAGTACTCCACCTGGGGTGCCAAGGAAGTCAGTCAGGGTGGTATCACGGCTCAGGACTTTAATGAGCTGATTGAGTTGATCGAGGAAACGATCGATCCCGACGGTTGGGAGGCCAATGGTGGCACAGGACGGATGCGTCCATTCCCGTCGACGTTGAGCTTGATCGTAACGACAACGCAGGAGAATCAGGATCGCATTCAGGATCTGCTGAAACGATTGCGTGAGTTGAACGACGTTCAGATCGTTGTTGAAGTTCGCTTCATTCGCTTGCGAGACGACTTCTTCGAGCGAATCGGAATCGACTTTGACTTCAAGATCAATGATTCTACCGGTTTGGCCAACCAGGCCGCTATTCCGGATAATTTTAATGATGTCAGGGGAAACCGTGGCAATACAGTCGGTCGTGCACCGATTGCCCAGACCTTCCTCGCGACAGCCGACCTCGACATTCCGTTTGACCAAAACAGTTTTGGCGCAACGTCACCCCAGTTCGGTGGATTCGGTGCCGACACGGCGCTTAACTTTGGCTTTGCCATCCTCAGCGACATTGAAGTCTTCTTCCTGTTGCAGGCTGCCAAAGGCGATCAGCGTTCGAACGTTACGCAAGCACCAACGGTAACGATGTTTAACGGTCAATCGGCCAGCGTGTTCGACGGCGAACAGCGACCGTTTGTTACAAGCATCACTCCGGTCGTCGGTGACTTTGCCGCAGCGCAACAGCCGGTGATTACGATTTTACCCGAAGGTACGCAGCTCAATGTGAAGGCCGTTGTGTCGGGTGACCGACGATTCGTAAAAATGACACTGGTGCCGTTCTTTAGCCAGATCACAGCAGTCGATACGTTCCAGTTCTCTGGCGAACGTCGCGTTCGTCGGGGCGGCGGAACCGACTTGCAAGACATTCTGGATGCGATCGGTGGAGCTGCCGGCCAACCAAACGACGGACTCGGGAACGACGAACTGGAAATCGTCGAATCCGGTACAACGGTTCAGTTGCCTACCTTTGCCAATACGACGGTTACGACAACTGTCAGTGTTCCGGACGGTGGTACGGTTCTGCTCGGCGGCATCAAGTCGATGTCCGAAGGCCGAACCGAGCGGGGAGTTCCATTCCTGAGTAACATTCCGTATATCAACCGTTTGTTCACCAACGTCGGTATCGGTCGCGAAACCAGCAGCTTGATGATGATGGTTACGCCGCGAATTATTATTCAGGAAGAGGAAGAGCAGTTCCAGGTTAACACGGGGAACTAGTTTCTCCGGGGACTCAGTCGAGTCAATCAGTAACGCAATTCCCATTTGCCCGAATCAAATACAAAGGCCGCTGTTCCTCACGGATCAGTGGCCTTTTTTTGTTGAATCAATCAGGTCACTTTCATTCGTTTCGAACAACCGGCCAGACTTGACGCAGGAAAATGTTGCAGTCACCATATCCGGACCCGGAATCACGGGCTAAACAATGTCGGCTTTCGCTCCGCGAAAGCAATGTTGTTTAACGGAATGAACGACGGCAATCAGCAAAGGGTTTTCATGGCGGAACGTCAGTGGGATATTGGGGTTTTTACGAGCATCGATGCGGGACTTGGCGTTGCACTGAATGTTGCAGGCGAACTTGCGATCCCAACGATCCATTTGCATGCGCCACAACCAAAATCGCGCAACACAAAATCCGCTCAGGTTTTCTTGAAGCGGCTGGAGTCACTTGGGATACGATTGACGGCCGTCTTCGGTGGCTTTGACGGAGAAAGCTACGCCGATATTCCGACAGTTGTGCGGACCGTCGGTTTGGTCCCTCCGGCGACCCGGGCGGCCCGCGTTGTCGAGATGAAAGAGATCTCTGACTTCGCTGTGGTCCTTGGTTGCGATGTTGTTGCCTTGCACCTCGGATTTGTGCCGCATGACGTGAGCAGCAAGGAATATCAGGAAATTATCGCCGTAACTCGCGATTTGTGCCGGCACTGCGCCAATAACTCGCAGTCACTGCATCTTGAAACGGGACAGGAGACTGCTGACGGGCTTGTTCAGTTCATCGATGACGTGGCTGCAGGTAATCTGTACGTCAATTTTGATCCTGCCAACATGATCTTGTATGGGGCCGGCGAGCCCATCGCGGCAGTTCGCAAGCTCGGCAAGCGAATCCGGAGTGTTCATTGCAAGGATGCAACATGGTCCAAATCACCGGGCGAAACCTGGGGATCCGAAATGCCTCTTGGAGAAGGCGACGTTAACATCGCCAATTACCTGCAGGCGTT
This sequence comes from Pirellulaceae bacterium, assembly GCA_031414755.1. Lineage (GTDB taxonomy): Bacteria > Planctomycetota > Planctomycetia > Pirellulales > Pirellulaceae > CAJQPP01. The sequence continues at coordinate 59,334 of JANNWJ010000077.1, forward strand.
GAAAGAAATCGGCTATCGCGGGCCGTTGACCATTGAACGTGAAATTCCCCAGGAACCGAAGCGGCAAAAAGCCGAAATTTTGCATGCATCGGGACTGCTGACGAAACTGCGCAGCGAGATCTTATGGGAAACCTGAAACGATGAATGCTGAACGGCGGTGGGCCGGGAAAACCGATGCGGGCGGGACGCCCGCGCACCCGGAGCGCGGGCTTCCCGCCCGCATCAGCGCAATTGCAATCGAAAACCCGGACGTCGCATCCACGCTCCCACACCTCGGTTGGCACGCACGCGGTTACTTGCCACATTGCGACTTTCCAGGACTCGTGCAATCCTTGGGTTTTCGATTATTCGACTGCGTTCCAGCGTCCGTCGTTGATCGTTGGACCGGGGAATTGAAGCAACTGCCGGACGATCAACGGCGCATAAAACTCAATGAACGCATCGACCGGTTTGTCGACTACTTCGATGAATACATGAGAACGACGGCACTCATGGAGGCGACAATTCAATATATCGAATTCAATCCGGTTGCCGCAAAGCTGGTGGCGCTTCCCGAAAATTGGCGATTCTCGTCATCTGCCCGTCATCATCAAGAACGAGTAAAGCAGAATCGACTGCGGTTTTCCGAAATCACTACCGAGAATCTGCCATAGCGGTTCCGCGTATCCGGAGCGCGGGCGTCCCGCCCGCACGAGCAGGTTTATCCACGCGATGCGGGCGGGACGCCCGCGCTCCAACAACAACAAGACTCCAACAACAACAAGACTCAAAGGCTCTCAAAGAACTTTGCCCATGAGAAATCCGACGAGGGTTCCGACGACGAGACAGATGACGCTGGTGATTACCAGGACGTTAATGGAAAACGTCGGTTCGTCAGATTCGAGATGTCGGGCATTATTGTATTTTGACACCAACGTTTGATTAAACGGCGGAGGGGGAGGGGTGTTGCTGCTGACGGGTGAGCTCTTGCCAAATTCCGAGCTGCTCGAACCATGCGATGTCTCGCTATTGCCGCTGATCTCCGTCATGGCCATGTTGGCAATTTCGTCGGCAGGATCGGTGTCTTGTTCCCCGGCGGGGCGCGGGATAGGAGCCGGATGCCAGCGTGAGCGTTCGAGGTGTTCGGCCAACAAGGGACTGTTATCACTGGCCCACGGTGCCAGTCGGTCGGCAACTTCCTGCGCTTTTTGGATCCGAAGTGATGGATCTTTTTCCATCATGTCGCCGATCAAATCGACGAATTCATCCGAGACTTCCTCATTAAAGCGTCGCGGGTGCCATGGCGTTTCTTCCATGTGGCGACGTGCTTTGCTTTTCGGCGTTCCACCCGGATAGGGTACCTTGCCTGTGACCGCATAGTACAAGGTGCAGCCAAGCGAATAAATGTCGCTGGCACGAGTGATTTGATGAGGAGTCTTGATTTGTTCCGGTGACAAATAATCGGCAGTTCCAACCGTCTTTCCGGCTCGAGGATCATCGGCATCATGCATGTAGCCGGCCAGGCCGAGGTCGGAGACTTTGGCAACACCGTCCGGAGTTACCAGAATGTTTCCCGGTTTAATGTCGCGATGGATCAGGTTATGCGAATGAGCATGCGCCAGTCCCTCGGCCGCTTGTTTGATCACATTGGCGGCTTGCTGAATATCAAGGTGCCCTTTGGTTCGAACCAGACGGCGCAAATCTGTTCCTGGAACATATTCGACGACGAGAAAGTGAACTCCGGCATCTTCGCCGGCATCGAATGCGCGAACGAGGTTGGGATGGTCGAGCTGAGCCTGCGTCCGGATTTCACGACGAAAATTGGAAACAGATTCCTCGGTGGATTTTTGCAGCGGCAGAACTTTGATGGCGCTTTCGCGACCAAGCATCTCGTGAGTCGCTTTGAAAACCTGGCCCATTCCTCCCTGGCCAATCCAGTCGGTGATGATATAGGCACCCAGTTTCAGTCGCGTTCGTCCGGCAAGTAACTGATCGGCCTGATAGGTCGTAAGTTTGCGGGACTCGACGAGAATCGCTGCAAGTTCCTTGTCGTCGATTTCCTCGACGGTCATGCTGCGACCGACGCTGCGCACAACTCCCATCATCGCTTCCCGCAATTGTTGGGGTGTCACAAGTCGGCTCTGAATTGCCGCTTCTTTAAAACGAATCGTTGAAGCCATTCCAGAGACTAGAGGCGAAAAATTAGCGGGACTTTGAACAGATTGAAAGTGATGAGGGCCTCAATCCGAAAATGACGCCATCGATTGAGGATAGCTTATTGTTACCGACTTCTGTGCCGAGCAAAGTCTAATTGTCAAGGAATCGATGGATTTCCCAAGTCGTTGGGGGCTCCACAGTAAACACAACCGGACACTTTTGGACTGGATGTAGCAATGACAACGATTTGGCCAAAAGTGCGATCCCGGTAAACCTGGTACGGGCACCATATTTTCGGTCTCCCAGCACGGGAAAACCGCAACTGGCGAATTGGACACGAATCTGGTGTTTTCGCCCGGTAATCAAGTCGATTTCGACCAGGGTTTTTGAGGCATGCGAGCCAAGTTTTTTCCACGTGAGACGAGCCATTTTTGCGTTTGAGGCTCGCGCGTGGCTGATCTCCATTTGCTGGACTTTTTCGTTTTTTGCGATCCAGTCCGTCATTTCACCCTGGTCGTCAGGAATCACTCCTTCAACGATTGCAAGGTAAGTCTTCAAGACTTTGCCATCACGAAACTGTTCGGACAATCGGCTGGCCGCCTTGCTTGTTCGGGCAAACACCAGGACGCCGCTGGAGTGCGAATCAAGCCGGCTCACCACGCCGAGGTAGACATTGCCTGGCTTTTGGTATCGTTTTCGAAGATAGTCTTTGACGATCATCACCATCGACGCTTCATCAGAGGCAACTCCCATCGTTGCTATCAACGGTGGCTTGTTGACGACAATTAAGTGATTATCTTCGTACAGGATTTCCAGGGTCAGGGCATTCATAAGGGGATTATGACCTGACCCGCCCAAAAAAACATGGGCGATCAATTCCATTCCTGGCCGATCACCTCCGCCGGATTTTTGAAAACACCGAATTCATGAAACTGGTTCTTGCAAGTTCGTCGCCGCGCCGCTGTCAATTACTGGTTGAGGCGGGCTATGCGTTTGTTGTCGATCCACCTGACGAATCGGCCGAAACCGCCGAAACCGGTGACGTTTCTCCAATGGATCTTGTCGCCCTTCTGGCATTTCGAAAAGCACAGGATGTATCGGTTCGGACGGCGGAGGGAATCGTTCTGGCGGCAGATACGGTGGCGGAATGTGCCGGCAAAGTGCTCGGGAAACCCCGTGACCTCGAGCATGCGCGGGAAATGTTGTTGTTCATGAGTGGCCAATCGCATTTTGTTCATACGGGCGTTTGTTTGTGGTCACGACCTGACGACCGGCACGTAGTGCGAACTTGCACAACGGAATTGAAAATGAAAAAGTGGAATGCCCGGCAACTCGACGAATACCTGGCGGGGGGAGAATGGCAAGGCAAGGCAGGCGCGTTTGGTTATCAGAATGGACTCGAATGGGTCCGCATCATTGCCGGAAGCGAATCAAATGTCGTTGGGCTTCCGATGGAGTTGCTCGCCGGGCTGTTAATTGAAATCGATTCCGGAAATTACCGGCTGAAATAACAAAAACCCCCGTCACATGATACGGCGTCAATGCACCTTCAATTCCTGATTTTTGGGTTAGCCGTTTTGGCGCTAGCCATGGTTCCGTCACAAAAAACCGGGGCTGGCGTCAAACGGCTGATTTTCCCAACCTCAATTCGGCCTCTGGAGGCAGCGCTAGTTATCCGCGCCGCGCCGTCGGCGCGGAGTGGTGCCCAGTTCGATTTCGGCACTCTTCTCATCCGCACCGCGCAAGTACTTTACTTCGACCTTGTCACCCGGTTCCTTATCGGCCAGGAAATCCATCAGCGCCGTTCGGTCACTGATGTCGGCACCGCCAATGGTCAGAATGACATCGCCGACTTCGATTCCGGCCGCGATCGCTGGTGAACCGCTTGGCAATTCCTCGACCGCGGCACCTCGTTCGTCTTTTTCGTAGTCGAATCGAATTCCCAGGTAGGTGCGACTTCTTGGTTGAGCCATGAATTCCGTGTATTCCGGTTTCGTTTCCGATTCCGCAATAACCCGAACCAGTCGCTCCGTGTAGTCGATAACCTGAATAGCACCTGGAATGTTCAAGGTATCATAGTCGTCTTCCGGCGTGTGATAGATGTTCGTCAATCCGGTATGAAGAAACATTACCGGGATTTGGTGTCGAACAAAGGCCATATGATCGCTTCCTGCAAACGGGCTGGGCTGCTTGTCGAGTACGAGCGGCTTCTCTGTTTCATTGGCTTTTGCCACTGCATCATCAAACATCTTTGACGTTCCCGTTCCAAAGATGGTCAGCTTGTCGTCGCGGAGCCGCCCGATCATATCGTAGTTGATCATGGCAACGGTATTTTCGAGTGGGAAGAGCGGGTTATCGACATAATGGGCGCTGCCCAACAGTCCCCGTTCTTCGCCACTAAAGGCAATAAATACGAGACGTCGTGAAGGTTTCTTCGTCGATTGGGAAAACCGTCGTGCAAGTTCAATGATCCCTGCGGTTCCGGTGGCGTTATCGTCAGCACCGTTATGAATTTCATTTCGGCCGGGGGCATTCGAGCCGTAACCGCCGTAGCCCAGGTGGTCATAATGACCGCCGATCACAATCGTTTCGTTGGCGTTAGGTCCTTCGCCTTCAACCATTCCGACGATGTTGCTGGTGGTCACGGTCTTCGTGGAAAAACGAACCCTGGCAGTTACTTTCCAGCCTTCGATAGCTTGAGAAAGTGTTTCAAGTGTCGAATCGATTTGAGCTTCGATTTCGGACAGTGTTGATAACTTGTCGCCGCTGGCAATAACGATCGGTGATTGGGAAAGCAGTTTTTCCAACGCACTTCGCTTCATGTGAAAAAAGGGAATTTCTCCCCGAATTTCTCCCCCAGATGGCCCAAATTGGCGCATCTCGGCGATTTCGTCGGACGCATCGTCTTTGGCCCTTACCGCGTCGTTTACCATGATCACGGCAGTAGCGCCGTGCGATTTCGCAAGTTCCAGTTTCCTGGAAATCGAGGCGTTTGCAGAATTGTCGGTGCCATCAAAAACACTGTTCGCGTCCTCTTGTTGAGGTTCCATTCGAATAAGGACCACGACTTTTCCGGTCACGTCGATATCTTTGTATTCGTCGTAATTATTATTTTCGTCGCTGATGCCGTATCCGACAAATACCAGTCCCGTGTCTTCAGCTTTGCCGGCTCCGCCCAGCATCATCGGTCGAAAATCTTCGCGGATGGCAAGCGACAAACTGGTACCATCTGTAAACTCAAATTCCAACCCGGTTTCATCGGCACTAACATCGACACCCATGCCGATTTCAAATGGCTGGCGAAACGTGCCATCGGGTGTACCGCTTTTCAAGCCAAACGTCTGAAATTCCTTGATAATGAAATCTGCCGCGCTTTCGATACCTGCGGAACCCGGCTCACGCCCCTCAAGTTCATCAGAGGCCAGCCATTTAATATCGCGGTCGATCCTTTCGGCGGGGGTCGGAGCAGATTGGGCCAACAATTGCCCCACCGGAAACAACATGGAAACGCCCGCAGTTGCAAGGCAGACGAAATTAATTAAAGCTGAATGCAAGCCGGTTTTGGTGCGATTCACTCCAGGTACTCCTGTGAATTGTTGGCGAAATAACTGGCCGCTTGATAAAAGCTCGGCCAGAACTAACGGTTGACTCCCCGGCAGAAAGTTTACCAAGTAAGCGTGTGTTGGGCGATTCGCCCTGGGGATACATGCTGTTTGGGTAGGTGTCAGCCGTCCACACCTTTCCAAGGTAATGTTAAATGGCAAACTTTGATGCAATTGCCGAATTTGAAACTTGCCGGACGTTTTTCGATGTTTGTTACTTGTCGAGATGCCTTCAAAAACCCTTGATTTAGGGTTAGACTTTGTGAACCATACTACGGGACGACGGGAGGCTTTGCGGGATTTCGAAATGTACGGACTCGTGTCAATACGGGGCCGATCATTACCCGTGGCCCTTGTTCCGGCGGTTTTGACGAGTACAAATCTACTTTCGATCCACTTCCCGTGCCTCGACAAGGAGGCTGGAGTTTTGAATGAATCAATCAGCACAAATGACAATAAATAAACTTGACCTGCTGAAATTGATGTACCTCAGTCGTGAGGGAGATCGGCGTGAGGGTGTTTTGCACCGTCAAAGCAAGGGATGGTTTCAGGTTGCCGGAATGGGACACGAACCGTTTGCTGTTGTTTCGATGTTGATGGAGCCCGACGATTACCTTTTCCCGTACTATCGCGACCGGGCCATGGTGATGGCACGCGGAGTCACCAATGCCGAGCTGGCATCGGTCTATTTTGCCAAACGGGATTGCGGTAGTGGCGGTCGTCAAATGCCGGGCCACTATTCCGATCGCAATTTAAATATCTGGTCCGTTCCGACACCGACGGGCGCAAATGCATTGCCGGCTTGTGGTGTTGCCTGGTCGATGCAACTCAAGGGTCAGTCAAATATTGTTGTGGCAACGTTAGGCGATGCGGCAACGCGGCAAGGCGAGTTTTACGAAGCCATCACGTTTGCAGTAGAACGCCAACTCCCAATTGTCTTTATTGTCGAAGACAATCAATACGGGATCAGCACAAACACCGAAAAGTTCAATCCATTCAAGCTTGGAATCTTTGACGAAAATATCCCCGTGCTACAGGTCGACGCAAGACACCCCGATCGAGTGCTCGAAGCGGTGGCACCTGCCATGGACAAGGCCCGCAGCGGAGGAGGTCCAACGGTACTTTGGTGTCATGTCGATCGACTATGCAGTCACACCAGCAGTGATGATCATCGTGTCTACCGTCCTCAATCGGAGATCGACGAGATGTCGACTCGCGATCCGATCGATGTCGTCGCCCGTGAATTGCTGGAATCCGGAGAATTGAGCAAACAGGAGTGGGAATCGATCAGGCAGGAAATCAACGAGCGTGTTGATCGCGAGTATGCGGCGGCAGAAAACGAACCGGATCCCGTTGCCAGCGAGTTGCTCGATCACTTGTTCGGACCCGAGCCCGTTCCAACACCTCCCCCCCTGGAAGGTGGCAAAAAATGGCGGATGGTCGATGCGATCAATGCCGTGTTTATGCATTCATTGAAAAACAACGATGACCAGGTCTTCTTTGGCGAAGATATCGAAGACCCTAAAGGGGGCGTTTTTCGATTAACGTCAGGTTTGTCGGATGCATTTCCGCAACGGGTCTTTAATTCGCCTCTGGCCGAAGCAACGATTGTTGGCGTGGGGTGTGGTATGGCGAGTTGCGGAATGCGACCCGTATTTGAATTGCAGTTTATTGACTTTATGGGACCTGCCTGGAACCAGATTGGCCAAAACCTGGCGACGCTTCGCTGGCGCACATTTGGAAACTGGAAGTGCCCGATGGTCATCTATTCACCCTACGGCGGTTACTTGCCAGGCGGGTCGCTGTGGCATAGTCAGGCGAATGAATCCTTGTTCGCACATGTCCCGGGATTACGCGTGGTCGTTCCCAGCACGCCTGAAGATGCCGCAGCCTTGATGTGGACATCCATGCATTCCGAAGATCCTACAATATTCCTGATCCCCAAGCACTTGTTCCGATTGCAAATGGATGTGCCTGCGGAAGTACCGGCGGTGGGATTTGGTTCAGCTCGCATTCGAAAATCCGGCGAAGACGTGACGCTGGTGACGTGGGGGAATTGCATTGAACATTCGCTGGCTGCTGCCAGCGCCCTCGCCGGAGAAGTCTCGGTTGAAGTGATTGACTTGCGAAGTATTGTTCCCTGGGATCGACAGACGATCATCACATCACTGGAGAAAACGGGGCGGCTGGTGGTTGTTCAGGAAGATGGACGGACGAGCAGCATTGGCCAGATGATTATTAGCGAAATTGCCGGTGACCCCCAGTCCTGGTCCTTGTTCTTCAGTGCTCCGCAGCTTGTCGCGAAACCCGATGTCCATGTTGGATACAACCCTGTCTACGAATATGCCGCGTTGCCGAGTACCGAACAGGTAATCGACGCCATTCGTTTGACCATGGAAGATTAGGAAAATCTATGCCGGTTATTTCAGTTCGCATCCCTCAACTTGGCGAGGGGTTGCAAGAAGCGTTGTTGGTCGACTTTCTTAAAAAGCCTGGCGACATCGTAAAACGCGATGAACCCATTTATGTCATGGAGACCGACAAGGCGACAACCGACGTCGAGTCCCCTTACGAAGGGAAATTAGTTGAGTGGACCGTTGAACCAGGGAGTGTCCTGGCCATCGGAACGGAAATAGCCCGGATGGAAGTTGCCGAAGGTGTCAAGGAAATGGCCGCCGGACACGGTCCACCCCCCGAATCCCACACGCTCCCCGCAACATCTGTTTCCGCCTCAGCCGCGTCTCAAAAGGGCTCCGCCGTTCGCCGCGCCGGAGTCGCCATCCCTCCAAGGACTCGCCAGTATCTCAAGGACAAGGGTCTGCTGGACCTTGCCGACCAGATTCCGGCCGCTGGTTCCAAATTGATGCCGGAAGATATTGATCAATACATCGCCGATCAAGCCAATGCAGGGCACTCGGGTGCTGCGGTCGATTCGGCAGCCGGAGGTGAATTTGACGAAGTTGCCTTGCCGCAGTCGCAAATCGTATTGAACTACCGATTGTCGCGCGGGACTCAGGTTTGCGTTCCCGTTACGGTGATGAACGAAGTCAACTGGCAGGCGCTGGAACGTGCCCGTGAAGCGGTTCGCGAATCAGGGGGACCTTCGGCGTTTGCCATGAGCTGCTGGTGCGTCGTGCAAGCCCTGAAAAAACATGACAAGTTCCGCAGTGCCATGTCGGGCGATGGCAAAAAGCTGAAAGTCTTTCACCGTGTCAACCTGGGTATTGCCGTTGCCTTGCCCGGCGACGAGATGGTGACTGCCGTGATACGCGGTGCTGATCAAATGAGTCAGGTACAATTTTTTGGGGCCTTTACCCAACAGGTACTGCACGCGCGTGATGGCAAAGACCAGGCAGACGAATCGACATCCGTCACCGTCAGCAACATTGGCAAAGCGGGAATGCGAATCGGAATTCCGGCGATTGTAGCTCCGGCCGTTGCGACCCTGGCAATCGGGGAAACCTTTTCACAGCCAATCCCTGATGGAAACGGATTCAAATTCGTACCCATGGTCATGGTAACGATGAGCTTTGATCATCGAATCGCCAATGGAATCGGCGCAGCAAACTTCATGAACGCCATTAAACAGGAAATTGAGAGCTTCAAGGGAGGCTGATTCGCTGGCTGAGGTTCGTTAGGTATCGAGAAAGCCAAAAATGTCTTCGAAAACCTCCAAAGCTGAATGGATCCCGCTCGTTGTTGTCCTGATGATTTGGGGATTCGTTGCGTGGTTTTCCTGCGTCCGGTATCAACCCGTGCCGGTAATCCCGGCTGCCGCAGGTGAAAACCTGTTTTCCGCTGAGCGGGCCGATTTGTTCCTGAACCGTTTGTTCGCCGATTCGAATCCCCGTCCAGCGGGCAGCAATGATAACTTTCGCGAGCGCGTTGTCAAGGAATTTCAGGAGTTGGGATACGAAGTCGAATTGCAGCGATCGACAACCGAAGCAGCAAACTGGCGGTACGAGGGGAACGGCTCACTCGCTTTGACGAACATCGTTGTGACGTCTCCTGAACCGGCAACCCACTCTGCGATGGAGAACAACGTTCCACAAATCATTGTGGCCGGACATTTTGATTCGCATCCCAAATCGCCTGGAGTTTCCGACGATGGAGTGTCAATCGTCATCTGCCTGGAAATCGCCAGAATGTTGCGCAGGCGTCCGATTCCGGGTTTGATGTTTGTCCTGACGGATGGTGAAGAATTTGGAATGCTCGGCGCGCGGGACTTTGTGAAAAAAACCCCGTTTCCTGAAAAGCCGATCGTTATCAACATCGAAGCGCGGGGGACGAGTGGACCCAGCCTGATGTTTGAAACAAGTGCCGACAGTTCCTGGCTGGTGGACTTGTTTGCGAGGACCGCACAGCGACCGCTTGCGTCGTCACTGTTTTATGAAGTCTACCGGTTTCTTCCCAACGATACCGACTTTACCGTGTACAAGGAGGCCGGTTGGCGTGGAATGAATTTTGCTTTCATTGGCCAGGTCAAAAATTACCACACGCCAGGCGATAATCTGCAAAATCTTGATCGAGGCAGTTTGCAACATCATGGCGAAAATGTGTGGGGCGTTCTCAATGAACTTGCCCGGACTGATCTTGGCTCAGTTTCGACCGATTCGGCAGTCTACTTCGACATGTTTGGACTGGGAATCGTTCGCTGGCCCGGAAAATGGTCGTTGTGGCTGGCACTTGCCGCCACGGGAATGGGAGTGTTGGTTTTTTTCGGAATGTCGCCCCCGTCGGCTTCCGGGATTGCAACCGCATTGTTCGGGTTGGGATGTTTGATTTCCATCCTTGTCGCTTCGTTGGCAACGGGCTTGCTTGTTCAGTACGGGCTCACGATCGACGGAGCGCTGGACGTTCTATTCCCGCCGTCCGCGCCGATGATTGAATTGACGTTTTGGTTGTGGCCGCTTGTTGCGATGACGGGATGCGTATGGCTTTTTTCCAATCGAACCGGGTTGTGTACGATCCTCTCCATCGTTTGGGGGATGTGGAGTGCGCTGGCGATCGTGACTTCGCATTTTGTGGCCGGTTGCAGCTACTTGTTCATTGCTCCGCTCCTGCTGATGGTGTTGGTCCTGCTCGTTGCCCGGTGGACGGTCGCTCGCCACAATTCTGACCGGTTCGCGGCAATTGCGGCGACAAGCGGGGCAATCGCCGCTGGCGTGATCTGGCTGCCCATGGAGCGCCTGTTTTTCGATGCTGTTGGATTCAGTTTGAACACGGCCCTGATGGTTCGGGCAACAATGCTGTTGACAAGCTTGTTGCCCGTCATTTTTCTGCTATCCCGACCCAGGCAATTGGTATTTCTGGCGAGCGCGATTACGGGCGCGGCCTTTGTTACTGTTTTGGCAGTTGCATTCAATTGAGGTGTCGAAGAGGGCAATAAAAAAGCCTTCGACATGTAGCCGAAGGCTTTCGTGGTTACGATCAAGGCCCGTCCGCACCGGTAATACTAATGATGCCAATGGCCGGTACGATGAACATCGTAATGCCCAGGAACATAGTCAAAATGGTTGCCATGACGAACATGTTGGCCGGGATGATAATCAAGGTGCGTTGTGTTGTGGTACGAAGGAGCGCGATAATAGGAGTAGGACGACGGGTAGTAGCTGGCACTTATGCCGGGCCCACGATATCCGTAACTGATTCCACCATAGCCGCCGCCGATTCCAATGCTGATTCCGCCCCCATGGCCACCGTGACCGCTATAGCCACCATGACCGCCATATCCACCACCGGATCCGCAGTGTTGTGCGCTGGCGACCGACGACATGGCAATGGTTCCTGCAATTGCACTGATTGCGATTGCTGAAAAACGGAAGACTCGAGATGAAGTGATTTTGTTCATCGAAAACTCCAAAAATGTGTTTGAGGGTCGTGTGCCTTTTGGGGAAAGGCTGTGGTTGACCGTGACGCAATTTTCAGACCGGCTTGTTCCATGTCTGAACCACCGATTGCTACAAACGCAGATCGCATGCCAAGCCGGTAACAGTTAAAAATAACCGCGTTTTCAATGGTTTGAATACGGTCGGCTCTCACCAACCTGTAGAAATTGTACTCATTTCGACGGCGCAGCGCAATCGAGATCGCGACAAGCAATTGCCTTGAGTTTTCTGGATTCGAGTAACAGGGTTGGCAAATTGCGATTGCTGGAAATTCAAAATTCGTCAGGAACAAATACGACGTGGGTTTACTGTCGGTTCATCAAGTTTTTTTAATAGCCGGCCGCCTGGCCGTCTTTGCGAGATTCCGAGGCTCCATAGTAGACGTCGTTTTTCTCGTCGTACATGATCGCCTGATATCCACCGTAATTGCCGACGTCAAATGAAACGGCATGGCGGCGCTCGATCAGTTCGCGAATCGTCTCATAATCGAAGCCGGATTCGAGCGCTAAAGTTCCGCCACCAGTCATTTTCTCACCGGTGGGTTCCGACGATCCTGAGTGGAGGATTCGGGGTGCGTCACCCGCTTCCTGCAAGTTCATTCCGAAATCAACCATGTTGATTACGATTTGGGCATGCCCCTGGGGTTGAGTCGCACCACCCATCACACCAAAGCTCATAAAGGGTTTGCCGTCTCGCGTCACAAACGCAGGGATTATGGTATGGAATGGCCGCTTGCCTGGTTCATAGCTGTTAGGGCGGCCGGGAGTCATATCAAACATCTCGCCCCGGTCCTGTAAACAAAAACCCAATCCATCGGGGCACATGCCGGACCCCATGCCCCGGTAGTTACTTTGAATTAGCGAAACGATGTTTCGGTCCTTGTCGGCCACCGTTAGGTAAATCGTGTCACCATTGTCCAGCGCCGGATTGCCGGCATCGTATCGTCGTGCGGCGCGATTTGGATCGATAAGTTTTCGACGTTCGGCAAGGTACTCTTTCGAAATCAGCTCGGCGACTGGAACATTTGCAAAATCGGGATCGGCATAAAATCGCGCTCGATCTTCGAAGGCCAGCTTTTTTGCTTCCGTGAAAAAGTGAACGTAGTCGGCACTCCCAAAACCCATCGAATGCAAATCAAAGCCTTCGAGTACACCCAGTATTTGCAAGGCGGCGATCCCTTGTCCGTTAGGTGGTAACTCCCAAACGTCGTAGCCCCGGTAATTCAGGGAGACGGGTTCTACCCAGGTAGAAGTGTGATTGGCAAGGTCGTCGCAGGTCAGAAAACCACCTTGTTTTTTCATATAACTTTCAATGGTTCGCGCGAGATCGCCGCGATAAAAAGCCTCTCGTCCCCCATCCGAGATCTTTTGCAAAGTGTTCGCGAGGTTTGGATTACGAAAGATCTCCCCTTTGCGAGGTGCTTGACCATTCGGCAAAAACGTCTCTCCAAATCCCTCGTATTGCCCCAGTCCTGCGCTTCGATTCCAGTAATACGCAATTAACTCCGAAACGGGAAAACCTTCGTTCGCATAGTTGATTGCCGGTGCCAATACGTCGCTCATCGGCAACACGCCGAACTTGCCATGCAGCTCAAACCACCCGTCCACACAACCGGGAACTGAAACCGGCAACGGTCCGAGTGACGGAATCATGGTTAAGCTGGACTTTTCCAATTCGCTTCGAAGCAACTCTGCAGTGAGCGATTGTGGTGAACGTCCACTGGCATTCAGGCCGTAAAGTTTTTTTGTTTTGGCGTCCCAAACAATTGCGAACAGATCGCCACCCATCCCGTTTCCGGTCGGCTCCATCAGGCCGAGAGTCGCGTTGGCTGCGATCGCCGCGTCCACGGCAGAGCCCCCCTTTTTGAGAATATCCAGGGCGACCTGGGTTGCCAGCGGTTGACTGGTGGCTGCCATGCCGTGTCGTGCGATTACTTCGCTTCGTGTCGCGAAATTAAGACCTGTGATCCGGTCCTGGCCACTAACGGTAGGCAATAACCACATGGAAACCATAGTTGTTACAAGCAAGCTCGTGCCAATACAGGTCCGCAACATGTTTGTTCCTTTTCAGGTGATGCAATGGAATCAACGGATGAACGGAACTACTTTTCCTGATTTTCCGGAAAATACAACCGGGACAATTCGAGCAGGATTGGTTCGAGCGTTTGGTAATAAGCCTCTTCGTCCATCGTTGTTTTGTTTTGGCGTAGCGCTTCGATCTTTAACTCGAGTCGATCGCGTTCCGTCCGTTCTCCGGCGGTCAATTGCTGTTCGACGACACCCGGAGAAAAAAAGACTTGATTGGCTCGTCGCCCATCAGGTGCGGTTTTGTCTTTGGATTCGACGATTACGCGTGTGCCCTGGTACCAGTCAAACGGGGTCCCAAAACCATCCCCATTGTCGTCGAGAATCGAATGTTCGGTTGCCAATCGCTTGTCCGATTCGTAATACACGGCAGTTTCTCGACCAGCGGCAATGAACGCCTCGAGAAGTGAAACTTGCTCGTCCTTGTCGAGGTCATTCCTGGCATCGGCAATTGCGTCAACGATAAAGCGCCCGAAGCGGCAGAAGTTCTGCTCGTCGCCACTGTTAGTTGCCGCGATCACCAGGCAGTCTTGTTTTTTTAGCGCTGTTACAAACGGTGCGCTGGACGAAGCACAGTTGATTACAACAGTCGTTTGTTCGCGCGGCGCCAACCAGTTGGCAAGTTCTTCGGCCGATACATCGGGACCGATCAAATTGAAACGGGCGGCTTGTCCGTCCCAGGTTCCGTGTCCAATCAGGACAATCCATGCTTCGAGGACCGACGGATCGGTCGCGATTTCTCCGATCGCTTTTTGCAACTGGTCATGCGGCGTAGAGTCGTTTTCATTTTCGGAGATTCGGGATACGACGATGCCGGCTTGATCGGCGTTTGACATCCAGGACTGTGCCCATTGTTCAAACATCTCACCGTAGCTTGCTTCGCCTGCCGCACCGGTCACGACAATCAACCTGCGGCTGTTGTCGACCGTTTTCGTTTCATCGGGAGTCGGGCTAATTTCGGATTGGGCCTGTACGTGAATCGATTGCACCCAGGCAAGAACCGTGATTGCCAACAGGGTACCGCAGGTCGTTATGTAAAAATGTCGTTTGAATCTCAATTGGACTTTCCCGTTACGTCGATGAAGCTTTTTTGTTTTCGAGAAGGCAATTTCTCTGACGGACTTAAGCATATTCGAAACAGGCGGAGTAAACTGCCTGGCAAGGCACAATTCCGGGGCATCATTATCCCTTCAATATGGCCGTGTGGCCAGGAAACTCTGGGCGGTTTATTCGGCTCGCGTTATGATCATTGACAACTTTTGATCGAAAGGCGCTTTCTGGCTCGATCGATCAGGCATTTTGTTTTTTCTCAACGCATTACGGCAAGCATGATATTGTTCGAAACATTCGACAAGGAATCGTAATGGAAATTGCCGACTACAATCGCCAGGCATGGAACCAACTCGTCGAGTCAGGAAATCGCTGGACGCAGCCGGTTACCAGCGAAGAAGTGGCCGTAGCGCGCAAGGGCGAATGGCGAATCGTTTTGACGCCGACCATTCCGGTGCCGCGAGACTGGTTTGGTGAAATTGAAGGAAAGGATGTGCTTTGTCTCGCTTCCGGCGGCGGACAACAGGGTCCACTACTGGCGGCTGCCGGCGCTCGCGTCACCGTGTTCGATAATTCGCCGCGGCAACTGCAACAGGATCGATTTGTTGCTGATCGAGACGGGTTGGAGATTGCAACGGTTCAGGGAGATATGCGCAGTCTCAATTTACTGGATGACGAATCTTTTGATTTGGTCATTAACCCCTGTTCGATCAGTTTTGTTCCAAATGCGCTGCCAGTCTGGGAAGAAGCGTATCGCGTCCTTCGCAAGAGGGGCCGCTTAATGACCGGCTTTATCAACCCGGTTTATTTTCTTTTTGACTATTTCCAAATGCAGGAAGGAAAACTGGTTGTCAAGCACTCCATTCCGTATTCCGACGAACGGGACTTGGCAACAATGGACTTGCAGAAACTCCGCGACGCCAATGAACCCCTGGTCTTTGGTCATTCGCTGCAAGATCTATTGGGTGGACAACTCGACGCGGGTTTTGAAATAAACGGATTTTATGAAGATCAATGGTGCGATGGCGAAACTGCACTATTGGACAAGTACATCAAGACTTTTATCGCCACGTTGGCGGAAAAGCCGGGCGTCGATTCGACAACGACTTAGTCGTTCGCTTTCGCATTGACATTCGAACATCCACAATGTCACTTCCACGAATTGAACCGAACAGAATGAACCACTATCGATTGGGACCCCCGCCACAATGGTGGGAACCGAGACTCTCTCCGTGGCTTGTAAGGCGCAGTCGCTATTTGCGCAAATACCTCACTCGGCGTATGCATCGGGTTAACGTGGTCCATGTTCATAACGAAAGTGTGGTCCGCGAGGCAATCGATTCAGGCAAGGGAATTGTGATTGCGCCGAATCATTCGTCGCATGCCGATCCTCATGCGATCTATGACGCAATGGATATAATGGGCTCGCCGATTTTTATCATGGCAACGTGGCACGTCTTTGATGTCCGCAAGCGCTTCGGGCAATGGATGTTGCAAAAAATCGGTTGCTTTAGCGTTGATCGCGACGGAGCCGATATGAAAGCGCTTAAGGAAGCGATCCGAATTCTGCAAAACGAGCGGTTTCCTCTGGTTATTTTTCCCGAAGGCGAAATCTATCACTGCAACGACCGGGTGAATCCTTTTTTGGAGGGGCCGGCGACAATCGCGTC
Organism: Pirellulaceae bacterium; assembly: GCA_031414755.1. Classification (GTDB taxonomy): domain Bacteria; phylum Planctomycetota; class Planctomycetia; order Pirellulales; family Pirellulaceae; genus CAJQPP01. The sequence continues at coordinate 75,764 of JANNWJ010000077.1, forward strand.
AACGGCCGCTCGCAAATGCCAACGGGAGATGGTGATTATCCCCTGTGCCATGAAGTATCAGTACACAGACAAGCCCCACGGCGAACTTTTAAAAGTTATGACCGAACTGGAACAACAAATTCTTTGGCGGCCCCGGCATCACAAGCAACTACAGGAGCGGATCTACGATTTTTCGGAAGCGGTCCTTGCCCTGAAAGAGATCGAGATTCTTGGCGCACCCCATTCGGGTACCTTGCCGCATCGCGTCCAGCATCTGGCGTCTTGCATCCTGTCGCAACATGAAAAAGTTCGCGGAATCGAAATCGGTATCAGGTCGGTACCAGAGCGCGTACGCGAAATTCGCCGTCGTGCAATCAAGGAAATTTGTAACGAGGAAAATCCGGCAACTCCGGAAGAACGATCCCGGGCTTTCGAGCAACTGGATGATTCCTATCTGGTTGGACAATTGTTCAGTTACCCAGGCAACTACGTGGCCGAGTTGCCGTCATTTGAGCGGATGGCGGAGACCATTGACAAGTTCGAGGAGGACGCCCTAAAACGCCCAAGCGCCGGGATTCGAGGAAGTCGCGAATGCCACGTGTATTTTGGAAAACCCATTCCCGTTTCAGGCGATCGCAAATCAGCCGGTTCGTCCACAGCCGACCTGACCCGACAAATGGAAGAAGCCGTTCAGCAGATGCTTGATAGCCACGCGGAACGGCATGCAGGAAAAGTCACAGGGTCGGCATAGCCCCAGCCGGGCAAAAAAGGTGTCAGGAACCGTTTTCGGCATTTGTGAACTACACCGTTTGTGGCTCTTTTGTTGCCAAGGCACAGACCCGGAGGGTCGGCATAGCCCCAGCCGGGCTCGTAAGCCCGGTATTTGTGCTCGCCTGACTGACAAGTTGCACCGGCGGCGACGTTCATTTCCGATCCCCTTCGGTCATGGGTGTTTCCTCCTGATTGGCCCATTCGCCGAGCGAATGTTCGTAGACTTTCGTTTTGTCGTGACCCAACAATTCGTGCAGTACGAACCAGGGGACCGTGGCGTGAAGTCCTTCATTGCAATACGTGACAATGTTGTCGTCATCAGAAACGCCATTCTCCGAATACAGTGCCTTGAGTTGTTCAACGGATTTAAAAGTACCGTCCTCATTGAAATTCTGTGTCCACGGAATATTGACAGCCGAAGTGATGTGTCCCCGTCGTTGATGTTCACGTCCCGTGTGAAAGATTTTTCCAGGAGACTCGCCCGTGAATTGATCAAAGGACCGTCCGTCAAGAATCAAGGCATTGTCGTCATCAATCGCCGCTTGTACGGTTGCCAGGGACGTTAAATACTCTGCACGGACTTGCAAAGCCTTGTATTCCAATGGTTCGAAATCCGGCGCGTCCGCCGTCATCAATCCGCCGACAGCTTTCCAGGCGTTGGTTCCGCCATTGAGAATGCAAACCTTGTCGTGTCCGTAATACTTCAGCGTCAGGTAAAAACGAATCGATGCCCGTGTCTCGAGAGTGTCAGTCAAGACAAACAGTGTGTCCTGTGTCACCGCAAGCCGAGTCATCAACTCCTCGAATTGTTTCTGCGGCGGCATCAGGTACAACTCGGTGTGGGCGGCGTCAATAATATCGTGTCGCCAGTCAACAAATACGGCACCCGGAATGTGACCCTCGTTGTAATTCTTGAGTCGATGGGCAAAATCCACAATCCGCAAGTTCGAAGCGGTTAGATTTTCCTGCAACCAGTTGACATCAACGATCGGTCGCTGAGTCTCGTCCTGGGCAATTGCAGGAACGGGTAGCAACAGAATGAAAAAGGCAATCTGGGCGAGAAGGGACTGGTGCTGAAAAAAATTCATGGCTGGTGTTTTCTTCGTTGTTAATTGGAAAGTCCTTCGCTACCGCGATAGGCTTTCCGTTGTTTCTCGAGGCCGATTTCGTTGTTCAGTTCATTCCATTTTATCTGGACTTGCGCCAGAGCTTCGACGGCATTTTTCGTACCGCTTATTGCCTCTCGAACGGCGTTATCCAGCGCTTCAAGGTACAAATCGCTGGAACGAATACGAAGGGCAACCAGGCAAATTCTTGCATCGTTGGCCGATTGTATACAACGCGCGTACTGCGTCGCGTTGTCCGCAGTAAAGGCACTTCCCATCCATTTTCCCGGACTCGCAAGATGAGTCTTTTGCGACGGACCGATAACCTGGGATTCAAGTCCAATGATCGCGCTGATTTGCTTGTCCTGCAACCACGATAAAAAGTCGGCGGCTACGCGAGATCGCTCCGTTGTAGCGGTAACGCTGGCGACCATGCCGCCGCATCCAACTAGCGGGATCAATGACGGTTGTTCCGGAGGACGGGAAGTCCACACTTGCGAATCAAAATCAAAAACTTCTTTGCTGCCCGGAACGGGTCCAACGACAAAATCAAAGCCCGGCGTTATTTCTTCGGCAAGCATTTTCGGATGAACGACAGTAATCGCCATCGCCAATTCGCCAGCCAGAAATTGTTGCAGGATTTGTGCCGGCGATCGGGCCTCGTCACCTTCCTGACCATTCAGATCGGCCGACCATCCCTGCAAAGCGCGAAGGTATGGCTCTGTTCCAATCAGGGGTCGCATGTCTCCCACGTCAAAAAACGATGAGTAACGGCCTTGCGTTCGAATCATTGCTGCAGTCCGCGCCATCAGCATATAACTGGCCCAATGATCGGCCATTGGAACTGCGACCGCAGCAGGCATTTGTTTTGCGGAATCTTTTTCCGCCAACAGTTGCCGGATTGCCGAAAATGCTTCCCAGGTCTCAGGAATTTCCTTGCCGCACCATTGCAGAACATCGTTGCGCACAAGCAGTACCGGAATCAACTGTCCCATACTGATACCGATGCTCACGCCATGCCACGACGCAACATGATCGCGATCGAATGTCAGAACGGCGCGACGGGAATCTTCGTCGCGCAACTCACCCGGTTTCAAAATGTGAATCAACCCGGATTCGACAAGTTCACCCAACCGGGGGGCGGGATAAATGATGACATCAGACTTGTCCAGTTGTGAAAACGCCTGGCTTTCAAATTCCGTCCATGTGGTATCGATCACGTTGATTGTGCCGCTACTTCGCGCGGCGTACTGTCGCGCCATTACGGGGCCAATGTCCGGGTTATCGATGACCAAAATATTAAGCGGCTCCGAAATAATCGGCACTTTGGAATCGGTGGCAGCCGAATCGTTCGCTGCCGGGGTCTTCTGCGACCCACAGCCCGATGTGACAAGAAGCAACAACGCCAGAATACGTGTCGAGTTTATGGCTGGTGACTTTTTGAAATAAAACGGGGATGACATAATCGCTATCGGTGAAAAAATGAATTGCATCGAAGGCAATATATTAATGGATACGGCTGGCAGGTTCGAATTGTTTCGTTTCCGAAGCGTTGTTGACAAGTGCCAGGCTGTCAATGGTCCTGAAAATCGACAAGAATCAACAGAATCATCAAACGAAACCCCTACCGGCAGTGAATCTTTCAACATGAGCTACTTTATCGGAATCGATGTCGGGACTTCAGCTACGAAAACCCTGCTCATTGATCCAGGCGGGAAAATTCTTGCCGAAGCGAGTTCCGATTACCCTCTTTACCATCCGAAACCCCTATGGAGCGAACAGGATCCTGAGGACTGGTGGGTCGCTGTCATCAAGTCCGTTCGGGAAGTCGTTCGCAAAGCGCGGGTATCGGGCAAGGCCGTGCGGGCCATCGGACTGTCGGGCCAGATGCACGGCAGCGTTTTTCTCGACAGGAAATTTCGTGTTATTCGTCGGGCGATCCTGTGGAATGACCAACGCACTGCGGCGGAATGCACTGAGATCGAAGAACGAGCAGGCGGGCGAAGCAAATTGATTCAAATGGTTGCCAATCCGGCAATGACTGGATTCACAGCTCCAAAAATCCTTTGGATGCGAAACAATGAACCGGCGAAATTCAAACGGGTTCACAAGGTCCTTTTGCCCAAGGACGACGTACGCCGCCGCATGACGGGTGAGTTGGCAACCGATGTCAGCGATGCCAGCGGCATGTTGTTGCTCGATGTTGCGCGGCGGGACTGGTCCGATCGGTTGCTGGACAAGCTGGACCTGTCGCGGGACATGTTGGCGCGTTGTTACGAGTCGCACGAACCAACGGGAAACCTGACCGCCGATGCGGCGACTGAATTGGGACTTTCAACCGATTGCATGGTCGTGGCCGGTGCCGGTGATTGTGCAGCCAACGGAATTGGAACGGGCGTTGTCCAAAGCGGTTCGTTGTCGACGTCGATCGGTACGTCGGGAATCATGTTTGTCCACAGCGACGAGGTCCGCATCGATCCCGCCGGCCGGCTGCATACGTTTTGTCATGCGGTTAATGGAGCATGGCATATGATGGGTGTATCCCTTTCCGGCGGAGGCGCGCTCAAGTGGTTTGTTGACGAGCTATGTCAGGGAATGGGCAACCGCCGGGAATCGGTTTATGACATTCTCAATCGCGAAGCAACAGCCGTTCCGCCTGGATGCGAAGGGCTTGTTTTCTTGCCATACCTTGCCGGTGAGCGAACCCCGCATGCCGATCCCGACGCGCGCGGTTGCTTTGTCGGATTAACGCTCAAACATTCGCGCGGACACATGGCCCGGGCAATCATGGAAGGTGTTGCGATGGCGATGCGCGACAGCCTGGAAATTATTCGAAGTCTGGACGTTCCAGTACGGCAAGTCATTGCTTCCGGTGGCGGATCGCGTAGCGCGTTGTGGCGACAGATTCAGGCGGACGTTTTTGCACAGCGTGCGGACACGATCAACGCGGAACAAGGTCCGGCCTACGGCGTTGCGTTGCTCGCTGCAGTTGGAGCGGGCGAGTTCGTCAACGTGCAGCAAGCGTGCAAGGCAACGATTCGCGTGGTTGGGAAAACTCCCTGTCATCGCGCCAATGTTGCCGTTTACGACCGGCTTTTCCCACACTACCAACAGCTCTATCGTTCACTCAAACAGGATTTCAAAACGATCAGCAATCTGGAATTACCGGGAAGTTGATGACGCAGTTGATGACGCAGTTTTGCATGCCGTTTTCAGAGAACACGTCCCGCAGCCGCCCGAGCCGCAGCCACTCTCGCCAGTGCCACAATCAGGGCCACAGCCCTCGGCAAGTCGTTCGGTGAACTTGCGGAATCGGACTTTCGCTTCCCACGTTTCGGCCAACTCGCCAGTCAGCGCCGAAAGTTCCCCGGTTACCTCTCCTAAAAAGTAGAAGTACAGACTTTGTCCATCGAACAGATGTTCCACATCCACCAAAACTGCTGGCAAACCACGTTGCCGGATCAAATCCGAGCAAGCCGACCAGGCGCGATCGCGAAATCGTTCAATGCGCTGGAGGATCAAGCGGTCGTCGGGCGTCATCCGGCGCAGCAACTGGCCATCGCAGTTTTCGTTCGTTGCAGCATCCGATTCGCCGGTCGTAATGTTTGCTGTGCTTGTTCCATTGATCGCTGTCAGTACCGTTCCAATTTCCAACCCTCGCTCGGTACGGCAAACGACCTGGCATCCCCGTTTTCGTTCGCGTCGATCTTCAGCGCGAAAGCGACCGATCCAGCCGATGACTCCGATTTGAACAAGATGAATCATTTTGCCATTCTAGTCTTTGGGACGGTCGTTCGCACCAGCTTGGGGGTCGAATTGCGAGATCAAAAGTAAGGCACCGTTGCCAACAGCGGGTCGTTCGCCGAGGGAAGTCACCCAAAGATTTCCGTCGTCGCGAAAGCACATCCCGGCCGGATTAGCAATATTGACCAGGAAAACTGCCCGGCATTCGCGGTTCAGATTGCTGGCCACAAGTTGATACAAACCGGATTTTTCCGGATAAGTTGTGGAGCTATTCAACACGAAAAGACCGCCGGAAAGCGGTGACCAGGCAATCGCCACGATTTCATCCAGATCGAGTTCAAACGACGAGCGATTTTTGCCATTCTCGATTTCAAAAAAGTGCAATCGAACCGATCCTGGGCTCTCAGCAAGTTGGCGAGTCGCAACTGCCAACATTCCGTCAGGACCAAAAGCGATGGCCGTGGAACGGGATTCGTCTTCATGGGATGCCGTTTTGAAAAAGCGACGACACTTTCCTGCCGCGCCGCCCGTCATTTGAAATTCGCCGATCCAGGAGGTCGAGTTATCACCCCGCGTTGTGAACCAAACGAATTCATCAAAAGAGGCAATTCCGAAAAAATCCCCAAGCGCCGGATGTTCGCCAGACTTGTTCAGCGTCCTGCCAAACAATTCCGCTTCGGCACCAAGCGATTTGTCAAGTGAAATGGCATCGTTTCCATCAAAAGTAAACGTGCTGACATGGTCGGCGCCGGGTTCTTCTCCGGCCGTGCCGACCACCAACAAGTGCTTGTCCCGATTGGTCCTGATTGTCGTTAGACTGGTCGGCCCAAACGTTCCATGGGGATCCTGGTCAAATGTCGCGACGTTGAATCCCTTGATCAAAACATGTATCCGTCCGTCGACGACAGCAACGATGCTCCCTGCCCCGCTGTTGGCGACGATTGGCCACCGCAATTCCGGATGAAGTGTCACGGCGCAGGGATAATCGAGCCCGGACACAATCACTTCGACTTGTGGCAACGATATCGTTTGATTTTGAAAGGCATCAACCGGGCACGAACTGTTTGCACTCAGTACGAGCAAAAACAAAAAGCGAATCGAGGCAACGATCATCGGGCTACCTTTTTCAGTTTGCCGCTCAAACGCAAGTAGTCGATGACTTGCCTTGCCAGAATTTCCGGCGATGCGGAGTCGCCTTCCAAAACGATTTCAGCCGATAACGGGGCTTCGTAAGGATCATCGATTCCTGTAAAGCCCCGGATTTCACCCGCCCGGGCTTTCTTGTACAGCCCCTTGGGATCGCGCTGTTCACAGACCGCGATCGGCGTATCGACAAAGACCTCGATGAAATCGCCTTTGGAACCGCTGGACTCGACGGCCGCTCGGACTCGATCGCGATCGATGCGCCAGGGGCTGACAAAGGCGGTAAGTGTTAGCAGTCCGGCGGAACAGAAAATTTCGGCGACACAGCCAATCCGTCGAATGTTTTCCGCCCGATCCTCGGCCGAAAACCCCAATCCGAATCGCCTGGCAAACAGCTCACCAAAAGTCCCGACCAGCAGTTCCGGACTGGCGTTGAGACCATGACGAATGTTGTCTCCGTCGAGAACGAAACTTTGCTTTCCCAGTTCAAATAATTGTTGATCAAGGCAATTGGCAACCGTACTTTTGCCGCTGCCGCTTAGACCTGTAAACCACAGAACGCATCCGCGCGTTCGCGCCACGGATTGTTCATGCCAAACGACGTGGGTTTTGTCAGTCATCAGAATATCTGGTTTGTGTGCAAGTAGGATTTGACTGGAATGCGGCCATTGGGACGATTCGATTTGTGCGATTGCCAATTCAGACAAGTTTGCTTGTTGAACGCAATCAGGGCAACTCCAAACCAACAAGAAAAGGGCTTCCTGGCACCCTTGTCCAACAAGATGGTAACTCGCGAGCCCCATTTTTTGCGGCTAACCATGCCCCCTTTGTTGCGCGAATGACCAGGCTTTTGACGCGCGATCGAAATTCTACCAGAGGCAAATCCGAAGTACCGGTCGCGGCATTCATCAGGTGACCCATCAGTTTTCGCCAGGACTGGCGAAGCGAGTTCGCAACATCAACGAGTTGGAACGACTGCGACCCTCCGATTCGACATCCGGCAATATTTTATCGGCATGGAGGGGGTGGGTCCGCTTGTTTGCGGACTAGGACAACAATCTCAACTCGTTACAATAGGCACCCATCAACGGGCCGAATTCGAAAATCAGCCCCCATTCCACTGGGGCAGGTGCATTCCATTATCGAGGAAGTCAATTCAGGTTATGAGCACGATTCCCAATCCATCAAAAACGGATGAGCCAGTGAATATAGACGCATGCTCCTCGACGGACGAACTTTATGAAAAATGCACGGCGCTGGCCAACAATCTCTGGTGGTCGTGGAATGGTGAAGTCGCCGGACTGTTTCGTGATCTGGATCCCGTTCGATGGCGCGAACTTCATCACAACCCGATTGCCCTTCTCCGTGAAATGACTGCGGAGCGACTGGTCGAGCGGGTTGCAGAAATGGTCTTGTACACCCGGATCAACCAGTCGTATCGCCTTCTCAAGGAATATTTGGCTGACCGCAGGACGTGGGCCTCGACACATGGGGGTGTCCTGGGTTCGCGGCCCGTTGCCTATTTTTCTGCCGAATTCGGGATCCACGAGTCGTTGCCGATCTACTCGGGCGGGCTTGGCGTCTTGTCAGGCGACCATGTGAAAAGCGCCAGTGGACTGGGCGTGCCGTTTGTGGCCGTCGGCTTGTTTTATAGCCAGGGATATTTTCGCCAACGACTTGATGTCGACGGATACCAGCATGAAGAATATCTCGACACCAATGTCGACCTTGTGCCTGCCCGTCCGGCCCTTGATCGACAAGGGAATCCGGTCACCGTTTCCATTGAAACGCGGACGGGCAAATTGCTGGCAAAAGTCTGGAAGGTCATGGTCGGACGAGTGCCACTGTACCTGCTCGATTGCAATGTCGAGGGGAACAGCACAGAAGACCGTCAGCTATCGAGTCGATTGTATGGTGGCGATGTGCGAACAAGAATTCGCCAGGAAATTGTGCTGGGAATTGGCGGCGTGATCGCACTGGAAAAACTCGGAATTCGCCCAGGCGTTTATCACCTGAACGAAGGGCACAGCGCTTTCGGTCCGCTCCAGGCGATTTGCCAGGTGATGCAGGAAACGGGTCAGTCGTTCGATGAGTCACTTCGCCAGGTCGCGGCACAGACTGTTTTCACAACACACACACCGGTGCCGGCCGGCCACGACCGGTTTTCACCTGAGTTGGTCGAAGAGCATCTTGGACCGCTCCGCGAGAAGCTGGGTATCAGTCGTGAACAACTGATCACCATGGGACGCATCGAACCACAAAATGAGCAGGAGCCGTTTTGCATGACCGTCATCGGTTTGCGACTTTCGCGAACTGCCAATGCGGTCAGCCAGTTGCACGGACACGTTTCCCGTCGCATGTGGTCGAATCTTTGGCCGTGGCGTGTCGAGGAAGAAATTCCGATCGGCCATATCACCAACGGCGTTCACACGCTCTCATGGATGGCTGACCAGATGAAGTTGCTGTTCAACCGGTATTTTCCGACCAATTGGCAAGAAAAAATTGGCGAGCCGAAGACCTGGAATCATGTCTATGCGATAGATCCCGGCGAACTTTGGGAGACGCATAATACGCTCAAGACCGTTTTGATTTCCTTTGCAAGGCGGCGGCTCGTGGAACAATCGCAGCGGCGAAGCGAAGGCAATGATGAGATTCAGCGCTCGCTTGAAAACTTTGACCCGCAATCGTTGACAATTGGTTTCGGGCGGCGATTTGCCACTTACAAACGGGCGACCTTGATTTTCAGCGATATCGAGCGGTTGGACAAATTGGTAAATGCAGTGCGGCGACCCGTTCAGTTCCTGTTTGCCGGCAAGGCACATCCCAAAGATGAACCCGGCAAAAAATTCATTCGCAAAATCGCGGAACTTCGAAAAGACCCGCGCTTTTCAGGCCGTATCGCCTTTATCGAGGACTATGACGTCAATGTCTGCCGCCATATGGTCCAGGGAGTCGACGTCTGGCTAAACAATCCTCGCAGGCCGCTGGAAGCGTCCGGGACGAGCGGCCAAAAAGTAGTCCTGAACGGCGGATTGAACCTGTCCATTCTCGACGGTTGGTGGAACGAGGCGTTTAATGGCATCAACGGGTTCGCGATCGGCAACGGTGCCACGCACGTGTCGGACGACGTCGTTGATAAACGTGACGCCGAATCGCTGTACGACGTATTGGAACAACAAGTGGTCCCCGTATTCTATGATCGCGATGTCGACAATTTGCCGCGACGCTGGATCGATCGCATGCTGAATTCGATCGGAACGCTTGCCTGGCGATTTAGTTCCGACCGCATGGTAATGGACTATACCAACCATTGTTACATTCCGGCGGCCGGTGGCTTGAGCAGCGATATGCCATCTCGTTAGAAGTTTGAAAAAGGGGTTGGGAGTCATTTGTGCCAAAGCAGCCGAAGGGCCGTTCCGGCAAACGACTCCCGACTCCGTACCAGCCCGACAAACGGGCGAAAAAACGCTAGGATAGAGCAATAGGCGATCTGGATTTACAAGGACTTGAACTCACTTTCACGATCACAAAGGCGATTGAAAAAATGTTTGACCTGAAACAAACGCAAGCGGCGATTACCGAATTCGGCATGGACGGCTGGCTGTTGTACGACTTTCGGGGGATCAATTATCTCGCCGCTCGTGTCGCTGGAATAGCAGAAGACAATTTTGGATCTCGCAGGTGGTTGTATTACGTGCCCGCGATTGGCACGCCACAGAAACTGGTTCATGCCATCGAACCGGCGATGCTCGATCATTTGCCCGGTGAAAAAACGATCTACCTGAGCTGGCAATCGCTCGAAAAGGGAATTCGTGACATGGTCGGCAAGGCCAAAAAGGTCGCGATGGAGTATTCCGAACAAGGCGGAAACCCTTACGTATCACGCGTCGATGCGGGAACAGTGGAACTTGTGCGTTCGTTCGGTCCGAAAGTCGTTAGTTCCGGAAATCTGATTCAGTATTTCGAAGCACGCCTGACCGACCAGCAATGGCAATCCCATCTGGACGGCGACAAGCTCAACCAGGCGGCTTTTGAAATGGCGTGGGACACCATCGCCGAACACGTGCGGGCCGGGCGCAAGTTGACCGAGTCTCAGCTACAACAAAAGGTCATGGACTATTACGAGTCCAACAACATGACGACCTATCACGCGCCGATTATTGGCGTCGGTCCGAATTCGGGAAACCCGCACTACTCGCCACAGGCCGGCTCGGATTCCGAAATTCGCGCGGGCGATTTTGTATTGCTGGATATGTGGGCCAAACTCAAGTCGCGCGGTGCGATCTACACGGACTTGACCAAAGTCGGTTTCGTTGGCGATTCGGTTCCGGAAAAATACACGAAGATCTTTAACATCGTTGCCGCCGCTCGCGACGCCGGGATCGAGAAAGCCCGCGACGCTTTTGCAAATGGTCAGCCACTTTTTGGATGGGAGATTGACCAGGCGACGCGGCAAGTGATCGACGAGGCGGGTTATGGAGAGTACTTCAATCACAGAACTGGCCACAACATTGGTGTAGAAACGCATGGCAACGGAGCCCATATGGACAACCTGGAAACGCGCGAAGACCGATTGGTGATTCCGCGAACCTGTTTTTCCATTGAGCCCGGGATTTATTTGCCGGAGTTCGGTGTTCGCAGCGAGATTAATGTTTACATCACGGCGGACAGCAATGTCGTTGTCACGGGTGGAATACAGACCGCAGTTTTGCCAATCATGGCCCGATGAAAGTGCGCCGCGCGATCATCGGAATCATTTCCGTGACAATGATTGTCGCAGCGCTGGTCCTGTGGTTTTTTGGGGGAACGGGTGAATTGCCACTATTTGTCGGGATGATGGCCCGGATCGGCGTGGTTCTGTTAACTATTTTCATTGCCTGGCCAACCCTCGAGCGCCACATTCACCATATGCCAGCAATCGTCACCGCAACGATCGCACTTGGCGCACTATTTTTGGCGATTCGCCCCAGACTTGTGCCGTTCGTGATCGGAATGGTCGTACTTGTTTCGGCCGTTCATTTTGGAATGCGCTACCTTTCGAAGTCGATCAAGTGAGCGATTGATCGGAGCAATTTGGTCCGGCAATTTTCCTGGATTTTCAATTCTCATTTCGCTGAGCATTGTCGAGATATTGACGATGGAGATCCACAAGATCCGAGAGATCGCCAGTGTCAGCTTTCTTCACGGCTGCGAGGTATAAACCACGAATCGAGCTTTCGGTGCCAATCGTTTCTTCTGGCCAAACAACCAAGGGGTGGTCATTTTGTTTGAGGAAGATATTTCCAAGCAACCGCGACCACCGTCCATTGCCATTGGAAAACGGGTGAATGTAAACCGCCTGAAAGTGAATTCGAACGGCAGTTTCAAGTGTTTCAAAGGTTTCGTTTTCAACCCAGAAAGCAATGTCACCTTCGAGTTTGTAAAGTTCTGTCTGGACGTTCTGCCATTTAATTCCCATGTTCAGGTCTTCTCGACGGAACTTCCCTGCAAACGACCAAACGTCGCAGAACATTTCTTTATGAAGTTGTTTGAACCAGTTCAAATCAAAAGGCGCCAGCTTTTTTGAGGGCCTGGCTCCCAGGTATTTGACGATCGGCTTGAGAATGTTCGCGGCCTCAGCATTGTTAAGCTGTTCACGTGTCCTTATTGATTTGTCTAACAAATGAGACAAGTCAATTGGCGTTTCGCCTTCGATTGGATCCCAAGTTGCCATCGCTTAGGCCCACAACTTGCGCGACGAACCCGCCATCAGCGTATGCACGAGTTGTTGCACCATTTTTTCGACTTGGCCTGCACCGACTCCTTGCGATTCGAGTGCCGAAGTTCCCTGAACATGGCCAACCAACTTTCGAGCCTTTTTAACAGCTTGTCGGTGCATTAGTTCGTAACTGTCCAGCTCGGAAGTGATGTCAATTTCTACTCCGAGTGCACCAGCAATCGCGATAACGTTGGCAAATGTTGCGTGCTCGACACCCTTCTTAAAGATGGCTTTTAGCGTGGAAACCGGAACATCACTACGCCTGGACAGTGCTTCAAAAGTCATTCCTAACTCCTGGCGACGCCTTTCCAATTTCTCGGTGAAGTTCATTTCATGCCTTTCGTTAGCTTGAAAATTGACCTCAAAACCACAATAACATACTATTATATCGAGCGATTTTTGTCAAAAACGTATATATTTATGTACGTTTTCTGCTCCTCTTGCTTTAGAAACAACGTAAAATCGTGATTTTCCAAAGAAAAGACAAATTATTGAGTTCCTTTTTACCGCGACCTAAGGTCGTTGTTTAACCGACCGCAGTTCCACCTCTTTGAACGAACTCGTCGTTAATAACGGCGTATTGGAACAGGCCCTGCCATCGGTCGAAGCGGGTTTCTTCTTCCATTGAGAAAAAGGAAGGCTGGGAGAAACCTTCAGATCGACAGAATGCGGCAGCCGTTTGGTTGCTCTGCCGAAAACGAGCAAGACGCTCGCTCCAAAGTTTGATTTTCGCGGGCGATGAACGACGCATGATTGACTCCTGGTGGGCTAAAACCAGAAATCTACCCCACCCGTCAACAATTGTATTGGTGGACGCTTACGTCGGGGCAGCGAACTCGGGCAAACCCTTCCTGCAGATCGCCGCACTTGAGAAAGGCAGCCACCGACTGCTCGACGATGGGCCGCCAGTAACCGTACTTCTCCTGAAAACGCTCGTCGTAGACCTGCTGGAAGGAGTCAAAAATGTTCATCGAGCAGCCGCCACAGGTCCGAGGCTTGAGGATCGCGTGGACGATAGAGCGGCCGGGCTCGGCACAAACGGTGACCATGACAGGAACCGGTAAGTGTATATATGCACATGCGTTCTCTATGAGAACACATGTACACATGTCGTCGAGCCGGCATTTGCTTCCCGGGGAGTAACTGCCAGCGGGAAATCCGATTACGTAACCGAGGTCTCGCCGTTGCTCAATGGCAGAGCCAAGGCGATGGTGGTCACCGGAAGCCGAGTGGAGGCTGATCGCCGGCAACTCGCAATCAACAAGTACATCAAGTCACGGGGCTAGCGGTTTGTCTTTTGTTTCCGGCAGGAACGGGAGCACGAGAAGGCCGAGTTTGAAGATGTCGCACATCGTGATGCCCGCGCCCATGTTCCAAGCCAAGAACCAACCGGCTACATTGCAACCCTGCCGCGATCGCAGCTTACTTGAAGCATGCCTTGGCCTGATGGGTGTTCATGTGAAGCCGGTTCCGATTTTTGACATTTGACATGTGCGACCGCTCCGGCGTGACTGCCCCCGCGCTCGAAGAGCGATGCGGGAAGGCCCCCGTTCGCTTCTGTCGTTCGTTTGATCAGTCGGCCCCCAGTCAATGATTGAGGAAGTCAAACCCCTGTACTCAATTAGGCGGGTCAGGCCGCTTTGCGCCGTCGCTGCAGGGCCAGGAGGATGCCGCCCAAACAAAACAGCCCGGCGGTTCCCGGCTCGGGGACGGCGTTGACGGGTTGAATCCAGAGCTGGGCTTCGTAATCGCCCGTCGCGATGCTGAGGGCCCGGCCGCTGACATAAGTGTAGATCCCGTCGGTGGTGATGCTCGTAGCTTGGCTGAACAACGACTATCCGGCGGGCAGGAACGAGTGTAGATCGACCCACGAGTCGGCTGTGCTGCTCCACAGGCTGGCGCGATCTATGCCACCCACATCGGCGAAGCCCGCCTGCTGTGAGCCGCTTGCGGCGTAGGCGATTGACTGCATCGATCCGGCAGGAGTGAGATCGACCCACGAGGCGGCTGTGCCGCTCCACAGGCTGGCGCGAGTTAGGCCACCCACCAAGGCGTGGCCCGCTTGCTGTGAGCCGCTCGAGGCGAGGGCATCCGACCCCTCGTCGCTCCGGCGGGGTGAAGGTTGATGACCGTCCACTGCGCTTGTGCACCGGCGGACACGATGAGGCCGGCAACAATGGCGGCTAAACCGATAATCAGTCTCATGAAGTATACCCCAGTTGTTCGAGGCCTACCAAAACGTCAGGCATACCTGCCAAAGCCACCCTCCAGTACTCTCGCAAACAGGCTACCCTGGCCACTCTGATCGGTCAAATGATAGGAAATCTGATTCCGACTGATTCTACAAGAGCAGACTTGCTGGTTCTGGAGTTGGGTGGATTCAAGGCGTCGATCGCTGCCTTGAAACTACCCAACCCCTGCGAATTAGAGAAACGGGACAGCAAGGCACGCCCGCCGATCGCGCGCTGCTTTCCGCATGGCCAGAGCGGTGTACCGGGAACTGGGTGCAATGTGTCAACGAACCCGAAACGGAGGCGGAGTTGACTTCGCTGCGTCGCAGCGCGGTTCGCGGAACGCCCTTTGGCGATCCGGACTGGCTGGCTCAAACGGCCAAACGACTGAAGCTGGAGTCCACCTTGCGGCCGCCTGGCCGTCCCAGGAAGCCCTAAACTGGACCTTCCCCCGTTTCTTTCGAATGCTAATGGCGGGCATCCCGCCTTTTATCCTGAATCCGGTTTCTCGGATTGAACCTTCATCCTAATGTGTACATACTGAGGTGCCTTGGGTGGTGATGTTCGAGCACCATCGGATTCCTGAATGGATGACTTATGCAAGATTCTACCGGGCTATCGCAGGGTTGTCCGAAAGGATCGGAGCAGTTGTTTCTTCTGGTCTATGAGGAGTTGCGGCGTCTGGCGGCACAGCGGCTCGCCAACGAGGCGTCAGGACTGACACTGCAGCCAACGGCCCTGGTTCACGAGGCCTATCTGCGGCTGACCGGTAAAGATGGTGTCGAGCAAATCTGGGATGGCCGTGGACACTTCTTCGCAGCTGCGGCTGAGGCGATGCGACGAATTCTTGTCGAGAATGCCCGGAGCAAGCAGCGTGGCAAGCGTGGCGGAGGCCAACAGCGCATTTCGCTGGAGGCGGCCGAGTCCCTGGTGCAGGCCCCGTCTGAGGATCTCGTGGCGCTCGACGAGGCGCTTGTCCGTTTGACGGCCCACGATCCGGTCAAAGCCGAGGTGGTCAACCTTCGCTTCTTCGCAGGGCTCACAATGCCCGAGGTGGCGCTGACTCTTAACATCTCGTTGGCCACCGCGGAACGGTACTGGACCTACGCTCGCACTTGGCTGTACGCCGAACTTTCCAACATGGATCCGGATAATTCCCTGGATAATAATGGACCAGCGTGAGGGGTTTTGGTTCGATTTGGCGCTTTGTAGACAGACCAACAGTCACTCGCGGGAGTATCGCAATCAGTAATCCGTCGCAATTAGAAGCCTTATTTTTCGCCGCTCTGGATATGGGCAGCGTGGTCCAGCGCGCCGCATTTCTTGAATCGGCATGCGGCGGCGATACCGAGTTGCGGCGACAGCTCGAGAAGTTGCTCATCGCACACCCCAGGTTGGGAGATTTCCTTAAAAGGCCGGTGGCGGAGCAGTTGGGTGCAGCGCCCGAAGAATCGCACGACGTTGAGGACAGCGGCCTCGATTTTTTGGAACCTTCGACCAAGCCAGACTCGCTCGGGCGCCTGGGGCATTTCGAAGTGCTGGAAGTGCTTGGCCATGGGGGATTCGGCATCGTCTATCGAGCGCTAGACGACTCACTTCAGCGCGTGGTCGCGATCAAGGTGCTAGCCCCGCAGTTGGCCACCACTTCTCCGGCGCGCAAACGTTTTTTGCGGGAGGCGCGGGCTTCCGCCCAGGTTCGGCACGAGAATGTGGTGCAAGTGTATGCGGTTGAGGAAAAGCCACTGCCGTATCTGGCGATGGAATTCATCCCAGGGGAGACCCTGCAGCAGCGCCTCGACCGAGACGGGCCGCTGGAGGTGCCGGAAATTCTGCGCATCGGGCAGCAAATCGCCAGGGGTTTAGCGGCTGCCCACGCGATGGATTTGATTCATCGGGACATTAAGCCGGCCAATGTGTTGATCGAGGCCAGCCCGCAGGACCACATCAAGATCACCGACTTTGGCCTGGCCCGCGCCGCCGACGACGCCAGTCTCTCCTGCAGCGGCGCGGTGGTCGGCACGCCGATGTACATGTCCCCCGAGCAGGCCAGGGGCGAATCGTTCGATCACCGGGCCGACTTGTTTAGCCTCGGCAGCGTGCTGTACGTGATGGCCACCGGCCGACCGCCATTCCGGGCAAGCAATACGCCCGCGGTCCTGCGGCGCGTCGTCGAGGACCAACCGCGTCCGATCCGTGAGGTGATCCCGGAGGTGCCAGAGTGGCTGTGCAGCATCGTGGCCAAACTGCACGACAAAGATCCGGCGTCTCGCTTCCAGACCGCCCGCGAGGTCGCCGACCTGTTGGCCGATTGCGAAGCGAAGCTCAAGGCGCCGCAAGAAGTGCCAAACACTTTTCCGGCCCACTTCCTCCAACCGGCCGACCCGCCCGACGCGAACGGACTCACTCGCCCGTCGCGTGCATACGGGATCGCCGGACGCCAGAGATGGTTGGCCGTAGCCGCCGTACTGCTACCGATCTTCGCCCTAACATTGACAGAGATCGCCGGGTTAACCCATTTGTTCCGAGGTCGGCAGCCGTTGCCTGACTCGATCCAGCCCCTTGTCCATCCAAAGCCGCCGTTGGCCGGCGCTCCGCTGGACGCCGCTCAGGCTCAGGAACTTCAAGCAGCCGGGGCCAACCACCTGGGCCTGCCGATCGAGACGACCAGCAAGATCGGCATGCAGCTAATCCTGATACCGCCGCTGGGAGAGGCGTCGCCCACCGCGTATTACCTGGGGAAATACGAGGTGACGCAAGGAGAGTGGCAGCAGGTGATGGTCGACAACCCGAGCCATTTTGGGCCCGAGAACCCGCTCGTGGCAGGAATGGATACCAGCACATTCCCGGTCGAACAGGTGAGTTGGTTCGACAGCGTGGAATTCTGCAACAAATTGAGTGAGCGCGAGGGTTTGCCGCCCTGGTATGAACTCTCGGTGACGCGTCGCAGCGGCGCGGCAATCGAGGCAGCGGAGGTGAACATTCTGGGGGGCAGGGGTTATCACCTTCCGACGGATTCGCAGTGGATCCATGCCAGCCAGGCGGGAACAAATACGAAGTACCACTTTGGCGACAGCGACGAGGAATTGCTGAAGTATGCGTGGATCCACGAAAGTCGAACGCATACGGTGGGGACCAAGAAGCCCAACGTGTTCGGGTTATATGACATGCAAGGGAACGTCTGGGAATGGTGCGACGACGAATCTCCGGCCGACCCCCCGGACCCACAGGGGGTCTCGCGGCGTGTGTTCCGGGGCGGCGGTTGGAACGGCAACTCCGAGTACTGCGAGGCCTCGTACTTCTACATGCGGATGCCGTCGGATCGAATCTACGGCTGCGGCCTGCGCGTCGCCCGAACGCCGTGAGATCATCAGCTTTTTTACCCGGAATCAGGAATAGTTTCCGAAACGATGCATTCGCGTGAGGGGTTTCGGACGGTTTCGGCGCATTGTAGGCAGAGCATCAGCCAAAGTTGATCTTCAGGCCGGACCGCAGTGTCCTCCGCGACTCTGTTTTTTTGCCGCATGACGAACCCGTGTGGGTTCGCAGCGCTGTGCGGATGGGTGGCAGGGAGTGACTTTCCGGCTTGTCTTGTCAGTGCCTACTGAATTCTTCGCCTGAGTCGGCAAACGTCCGGCGTGGGTTAGGTGTCTGATGAGCTTCTTGATGCACTCGCTGCTACACGAACGCCGTTTTACGCATGTCGGCTATTGGACCGTTCGTTTTGGGATCCATTATCGACGAAGCGCACAAAAGGCTCCTGAAGTTTTTTTCCGAATCCATTATTCCTGATGACTGGAGGACCTGAAATGCCCGCAACGACAGGGATCGACCCCAGGCCTAAGGAGCTTTGCCGGATGAGTCTTCAGCAGTCCCAACTCGCCGAAAAGGCCACCACGCAGGATGAGCCCTGGTTGGAGGTACTCGGCTCACGCCATTTCCCGGCTTGGCTGGCCGAGCAGCGTCTCAGCCTGGCCTTCACGACCTATCAGGCGGGCAAGCTGTTCCTCCTCGGCCTGCAGCCCGATGGGCGGCTGGCGGTGTTCGAACGCACCTTCAATCGCTGTATGGGTCTGTATGGCGATGGTTCGACACTCTGGCTGAGTTCGATCTTCCAGATTTGGCGGTTCGAGAACGCGCTGGCACCGGGCGAACTCTACAACGGCGCGGATCGGCTCTACGTGCCTAGGGTCGGTTACACGACCGGCGACCTTGATATTCATGACATCGCGGTGGAGTCCAGCGGACGAGTGGTCTTCGTCAACACCCGCTTCGGCTGCCTGGCCACGCTGAGCGAGCAATCCAGCTTCACGCCTCTGTGGCGGCCCCCCTTCCTGAGCAAGCTGGCCCCGGAGGATCGCTGCCACCTGAATGGGCTGGCTTTGGAGGACGGTAAGGCCCGCTACGTCACGGCGGTCAGCGTCAGCGACGTGGCCGATGGTTGGCGCGATCGGCGACGCAATGGCGGCGTGGTGATCGATGTGCAAACGAACGAAATCATCGCTACCGGCCTGTCGATGCCCCACTCGCCGCGCGTCTATCGCGGGAAGCTCTGGCTATTAAACGCCGGCACGGGCTACTTCGGGAGCATCGATCTGGCCAGCGGGAAGTTTGAGCCGTTGACCTTCTGCCCGGGATTCCTGCGCGGGCTCGCCTTCGCCGGGGATTACGCTATCGTCGGCCTGTCTAGTCCGCGTGGAGACAAACACTCGTTTGGCGGTCTGCAGCTGGACGAAGAGCTGACCCGGCACGGAGCAGAACCTCGCAGTGGCCTGCATGTGATCGACCTGCGCAGCGGCGACGTCGTCCACTGGGTACGTCTGGAAGGAATGATCAGCGAACTGTACGACGTGGTAGCTCTGCCGGACGTGGTCCAACCGATGGCGCTCGGCTTCAAGACGGACGAGATTCAACGACTGCTCACCGTGGGCCAGACTGGAGGCTTGTGACCTAACAACCGACCACGATCGTCTTCCAGTTAACTCCAATCAAACCGTCCAACCAAACCTTCCAACCAAACCTTCAAAACTAACAAGGATCATGACATGTTGAAATTCCAGTTCTCAAAGGCGATCGCACATTTGTTCGATATTAAGCCAGCCCACGCGAAGCGTCGTCGGGTTCATGGTCACCGGCTGTTCATGGAGCCATTAGAGCAACGAACGATGCTGTCGGCTGTGACCTTCGCCGCCCCGACCACCGTCGCCGTCGGGACTAATCCCTTTTCCGTGACGGTGGGGGACTTCAACGGGGACGGCAGGACTGATCTGGCCAGCGCCAATTATGGTTCGAACACCGTGAGCGTGCTGCTGGGGAACGGCAACGGGACCTTCCCCGCAGCGACCGCAGCAACCAACTTCGCCGTCGCGTCGCGGCCCCGTTCCGTGAAGGTAGGGGACTTCAACGGGGATGGCAACCCCGACCTGGTCACCGCCAATTTCGTTGGAAGCAACGTGAGCGTGCTGTTGGGGAACGGCGACGGAACCTTCGGCCTGCGGACCAACTTCGCCGTCGGGTCTAATCCCACTGGCGTGACGGTGGAGGATTTCAACGGGGACGGCAAGCCCGATCTGGCCACGAACAATCGATATTCGCACAACGTGGCCGTGCTGCTCGGAAACGGCCTGGGGGGCTTCGGCACGGCGACCAACTTCCCTGTCGGGACTCGTCCCAGTTCCGTGACCGTGGGTGACTTCAACGGGGACGGCAAGCCCGATCTGGCCGCCGCCAATGCGATCGGAAACAACGTGAGCGTGCTGCTGGGGAACGGCCTGGGAGGCTTCGGCCCGGCGACCAACTTCCCCGTCGGGCTAAACCCCACTGGCGTGACGGTGGGGGATTTCAACGGGGACGGCAAGCCTGATCTGGCCACCTCCAATATAACTTCGTACAATGTGAGCGTGCTGCTGAACACGACCGCGCCCAATGCGACCACGCCGACCTTCGGCGCAGCAACCAACTTCGGCGTCGGGCGGCAGCCCAATTCCGTGACGATGGGGGACTTCAACGGGGACGGTAAGCCTGATTTGGCCACCACCAGTGGTCGTGATAACACCGTGACGGTGCTGACGGGGAACGGCGACGGAACCTTTGGCGTTCGGACCGACTTCCCCGTCGGGCTGAAACCCACTGGCGTGACGGTTGGGAACTTCAACGGGGACGGCAAACCCGATCTGGCCACCGCCAATTATAATTCGAACAACTTGAGCGTGCTGCTGAACACGACGGTGCCCGCCAACACGCCCCCGGTCGTCGCCGCCAACGCGGCCGCCGTGAGCGCCAACGAAGGGGGCACGGTCTCGAACACCGGCACGTTCTCCGATGCCCAGGGGAACAGCACGGTCACCTTTACTGCCAAAGTCGGGGGAGTCACCTTCGGAACGGTCACCAAGAACGACGCCCTCGGCACCTGGAGTTGGTCGGCTAACGCGGCTGACGGCCCCGCCGGCCCGTTCACGGTAACGATCAGGGCGACCGACAACCAGAACGCCGCGGCGAACGCGACCTTCACCTACGCGGTCAACAACGTCCCGCCGACGATTTCACTGAGCGGCAACGCCGACGTCAACGAAGGCGCGCTCTACACACTCAACCTGGGCGTCGTCACCGACCCTGGCACCGACACGATCACGCAGTACATTGTCAACTGGGGTGACGGCACCAACTCAGGACTCATCACCGGCAACCCGGCCAACACCACGGCAACCCATACCTTTGCTGACGGTCCGGCCAACCTGACGAACAATGTGACGGTGATCGACGAGGACGGCAACTTCCTCGCCGGCGGTCTGGAGGTACGGGTGCTCGATGTGGCTCCAGAAATCGCGCTATCCGGTGACGACGCTGTCAACGAAGGCTCGCTCTACACACTGAAGCTCGATGCGATCACCGATCCCGGTGCTGACATCGTTACGGCCTACTCGATCGACTGGGGCGATGGCAATATTGAGAGCTTCACCGTCAATCCGGCAAATACCACGAAAAGCCACACTTACACCGATGGAACGATTAGCTATCCGATCCGCGTGTCACTGACCGACGACGACGGCGTTCATTCCAACGCCGGCCTCAAATGGGTCACGGTGGACAATGTCGTGCCGTCGACGCCCGCAGACAATAATTCGGACGCCGACGAGGTCAGTGAAAACGCAGCCAACGGCACTTTGGTTGGCGTCACCGCGTCGTCCACGGATCCAGGCGTTAACGACATCGTGTCCTACAGCCTTATCGATGATGCCGGTGGGCGATTCGCAATCGATTCAATCACTGGCGAAGTGACCGTGGCCGACGGCTCGCTGCTGGACTACGAAATTGCTACCAGCCATACGATCACCGTGCAGGCCAGCGACGGAGTAGATTCGTCGATCCAGAAGGACTTCACAATCAATCTGCAGAACGTGACCGCGAGCATCAGCGGAACCGTGTTTGTCGATGTGGATGGCGATGGGCTGTTTGACGGCGGGACCGAGACGGCTCTCGATGGGGTGATTGTCGAGCTGTTCAATGGCGACGGCGATCTGCTGGACAGCGATGAGACCGAAATGGGAGGCGTTTATGGCTTTGTCGTGAACGACGAGTTTGGCACATACCGGATTCGCGAAACTCAGCCGACGGGCGTGAACAGCCTGGCGGCCATTCTGGGTGGAGTGGGCGGCAGTGTTCTTTCATCCAACGAAATGCAGTTGGCGCTGACCGACAATAACGCGTTTGATTATGACTTCACCGAGGCTGGACAGACTGTTCAAGCGGGCGACACCGCCACGATTGGCTTCTGGCAAAACAAGAACGGCCAGGCGCTGATTAAACAAGGCGGAACCGCCTTGGCGAACTGGCTGACGACGAACTTCGGCAATATCTTTGGCAACACGTTCTCCAACGGCCGCGGCGGAGACGACGCCTTCGAAGTCGCCAGCTTCTACAAGTACGAGTTCTTCAACAAGAAGCTGAACGGGACAGCCAAGGTCGACGCACAGTTCATGGCAACCGCCTTGGCCACGTTCTTCACCAGCAGCAATCTGTCGGGCGGTAGTGTTGCGGCCAGCTATGGCTTCAATGTTACCGAGACAGGTATTGGAACGAAAGTCATCAACGTCGGTGCCAGTGGCGCGGCTTTCGGCGTGGCCAATAACACGAACATGACGATCATGTCATTGCTCTTGGCGACAAACAACCTGACGGGTGCCGACAGCGACACCAACGACAGCGAGGACTACAGCAACGTCTACGACACCAACGGCGACGGAGTGCTCGACGCCGCAGAAAACGCCCTGCGTGGCGTGGCCAACAGCGTCTACACGATGATCAACGAAGGGGGAGACATCTAAGCGCGAAGTGCAGCGTCTGGTCGTCCAGACCGTGGACGGAGAATGGGCGTCGGCAAAGCGCAACCCTTCGCGTGCCAGCTGATCGATGTTCGGCGTGGCGACTTTGGAGCCTGATCATTCATGCAGTTCATGGAAACGATTCGCAGCGTCGCGAGGCAATCGACGCTCATTGCGCGTGTAACTGGTTTCAGCTTTTCGCCTACCGGTAAAAAGAGGGTCAGGCCCAATACTGTTCGGCACGATTGTACGATCAAAGGGGTCAGGCTTGCTCTGTAGAAAAGCTACCAGGTTATAAAAAGAACCATGATGTTGTGGGTCAACGCCATGAGATACAAGTCACGGCATTGACTCCAGCAGGTTCGTCCGCGCGTCGCGTCTCCTTGATGACGCTTGATCATGCTCACGACGGTTTCGCATTGCCAACGCTGTCCACAGGTTTGCTTGTCGAATCGGGTTTGCATCAGTCGTCGGTACTTGCCCGAGGCTCGAGAATTGGTCGGGCGTCCAGCTTTGGCGGGGATCAGCGTTTGAATTGAGAGTTCATCGCGAGCGAATGCGTGATTCGACTCGCTGTCGTATCCGGCGTCGGCAACGATCGTCTTGATCCGCACCTGTCGGCTCGCTCGCAGAACAGGTTGCTTGAACTCGGCGACATCGGGGCAAGGCCCTCGCGACGCATGAATGTCCAGCACCATGTGGGTTTGCGTATCGCAGATGATGCTGAGCTTGGGAAACCGTTGATAAGTCGTGGTTTGATAGAGATTTGGCTCGCGCGACCGTCGTTTGACGTAGTACGAACTGCAATGGCGTAATTGCAAGCCCGTGGAGTCGATCGCGGCTAGACGAACACTTTTTTTTTGCGACGACCCCTGGCCCGCAGCGTCGCGGCCAGCAACTCTTGCACGTTTGCAAGCTTGAGCAATTACCAATTCCAAATCGATGATAAAAGACCTTGTCTACAGAGCAGACCTGTCCCCGTTTGTTCCTGTTTCTTCCCAGTCATGTTCTGTTCGCCAGCGACTGGGTAAGATTAGCCGAAATTCATTCGTAGCCTGACAGGCTGCGTTCAGCGTATAACTTTGAATCGACGAGAAACCAATGAAGCAAATTACTCAACTGGAAAATGCTGCCGACTCATTGCGGGCGGAAGGCAAAAATGCCGAAGCGATTGAAAAGCTGCGGGAAGTTTTGACGATCGATGAATCGTTTGTTCGGGCCCACCTCGGACTGGCGGTACTTTATCATCTTGTCGGCGATTACGAAAAATCGGTTCATCACGGTGAACAAGCGGTAGCGCTGGAACCTGGCGATTCATTCAACGTTGCCGCCTTGAGTATTACTTATCAACGGGCTCTGGCCGCGACAGGCGACATGCGATTCAAGGAAAAAGCCGAAGATATGCTGGCCCGCAATCACGGCCGCCCGCGAACGTAAACAGGCGACGAATTGAAAATAAAACCGTTACGCTGCCTCATTTGGCTGATCGAACGGATTCGTTTTTCAAGCCGTTGATGTTTTAACCGTTTTTTTGCTTTGCGAAATTGTATCTGTTGATTGGGTATGGCTGAAAAATTCGAGCTGGTGCTTGGCACACGAAACGCAAAAAAACGACGAGAGCTCGAGAACCTGCTGACGAACTACCCGATTGTCGTGCGGACACTGGACGAATTTCCCGACTCGATCGACGTGGAAGAAACCGGAACGACTTTCCAGGAAAATGCCCGGCTCAAAGCGACGCAACAAGCCAAACACCTGGGGCGATGGGTGATGGGTGAAGACAGCGGTTTGTCCGTCGAAGCAATTGGTGGCAGGCCCGGTGTCTATTCATCGCGGTTTGCAGGCGACGCTGCCACCGATGCCGATAATAACCGGCTCTTGATTGAATCGTTGCAAACGTTTCCGCCAGAGAAACGATTGGCCTGGTACACCTGTCACATGAGTCTGTCGAATCCGCAAGGCGACTCGCTGATCGATGTCGAGAATTATTGTCGCGGCCGAATCGTCTTCGAGCCGAGAGGGTCTGCCGGATTTGGTTACGATCCGTACTTTGAATTGATTGAATACCACCAGACATTCGCGGAATTGGGTGATACCGTCAAATCCGTTCTGAGTCATCGGGCTCGTGCCATGCGGGCGTTTCTGTTATTGCTACTGCCGATGGTTGCCGATCGCGAATAGGGCCACGAGATAACCAAAAATCAGGGTAGGTGCGCGGGCGTCCCGCCCGCGCATTCGCCAAATGCGGGCGAGGACGCCCGCGCTCCAACGCCAACGCCACCTGCCGTAATAACAATCAGTGGCAAACCAGTGGCAAGTCGATCAGAATTATCGCTTCGCTTTTTTGGCAGTCCGGTTTTGCGAAACGGTTGGGCGGTTGTAACGGGGATCATCGGGACCAACGACAATTGACCAAATCAGGTAAATCCCGATCACCAGAGGGAGCGCGGTTACAAGTATGGTTAATAACAAGCCTGAGCCCCGATTCCATGCTTCGGCATTGTTAATTTCCGACCAGCGGTAGAGGGCGCTCCACAAATTGGATCCTGCCCAAACCATCAGGCCCGTTGCCATCGCCAGTCGTGGCCAGGGATTTTTCAGAATCCTGTTGTTGTTTTTCCGCGACGTTGTATTGCCCGTGTTTTGGGGATTCATGGCTGGCGGACCGGTATTTGTTGGTGAATTGCACGGATCAGGAGATTGTAGCGTTTGCACGATTTACGTAAACGCCGCAAATTTCAAATGAAGTAATGCATTCACGAATATTTGTTCAGGGAATATAATGCGAATATCGATCTGGAACTTTTTTCGGTTCAACATCGATCGAATACCCCAGCGAGTCTCGATCTCCAGAGACATAACCTATCAAACGAAAGTCCAATGAGTATTTCAACCAAACCATCCGGGTCGTCGGCGAAACTGGCGGACCCCTTGCGATTGATAGACGTCGATTACGTACATTTTTACGTGGGCAACGCGAAACAAAGCGCCTATTTCTATGCTCAATGTTTCGGTTTCGAGATCGAGCAAGTCTCCGATTTGACAACTGGCAACCGTAAAACGGCATCTTACTTGTTAACGCAAGGCAATATCCGGTTCATGTTGTCGACTGCATTGACAGCCGACAATCCGATTCAGGAGGAAGTTCGCTTGTATGGCGACGGGATCAAGGACATTGCCTTCACTGTCGACGACGCAACGGCAGCGTATGAAAAGGCCTTGGTCAATGGTGCCGAGAGTGCTTATGAGCCCATCGAAATGACTGACGCTATCGGCACCGTCGTGAAGTCAGGTGTCAAGACGTTTGGCCGGGTCATTCATTCGTTCGTTTCGCGCGACTCAAATTTTGCCCTGGAACGGATCAAAAAAGAACGATCGCAATTCCTGCCCGGATTTAGGCATGTCGATAATCTGGCGATTAACGATTACAACCGGGCCAACCCGGCTGGCCTGTTCTACGTCGACCATTGCGTTGGAAACGTTGAGCTTGGCAAAATGGATACCTGGGTGAGTTGGTACGAAGATGTCCTTGGATTCAAATTGTTCAAGCACTTTGATGACAAGGACATTTCGACCGAGTATTCCGCGCTGATGAGCAAGGTCATGGACTCGGGTCGGGAGCTGATCAAGATTCCGATCAACGAGCCGGCTGCGGGAAAGCGCAAAAGCCAAATCGAAGAGTACCTTGATTGGCACAACCACACGCCAGGTATCCAGCATCTTGCCTTGTTGACCCGGGACGAGATTCACAGTGTTCGGAACTTGCGCGAGCGTGGCGTGGATTTCCTCGATATCCCCGAAACCTATTACGACAGGGTTTGGGATCGTGTCGGCGAAATTCGAGAAGACACGGGCAAGGTCCAGGACTTGCGCGTGCTGGTCGATCGGGACGACAAGGGTTATTTGCTGCAGATCTTTACCAAACCATTGCAGGACCGGCCGACATTGTTCTTCGAGATTATTTGCCGACGCGGCAGCGAGTCGTTTGGCAAAGGAAATTTCAAGGCCCTGTTCGAGTCACTCGAAATGGAACAAGATCGACGCGGAAACCTGTAAATTGACGCCTGTAAATTGACTTTTCGTCGCGTCAAGCCAATTTTACGATTCGGGTTATGATTTTGTCAGTCATAAGTTCATGATTTTTATTCCGCATGATTATCGCTCGATAATTACTCGAACGAATGTCCGTCATCGGGACAGGTACCGGCTCGAACATCGCTGCACCAGTTCGAAACGGCACTATGGATGGTTTCTGCCAGATTTGCGTATTGCTTGACGAACGTTGGGACGTAACCGGATGTCATTCCCAGCAGATCGTGGACCACCAGAACCTGTCCATCGCAATCGGGCCCAGCTCCAATTCCAATCGTCGGTACATCCAGTCGAGCTGTAATTTTCGCGGCGATTTCTCGCGGAATACATTCCAGAACGACGCCAAACGCACCCGCTTCCTGAGCAGCAATCGCATCGGTCATCAACACGTCTTCGTCCCGCTGGATTTTGTATCCTCCCATGGCATGGACGTTTTGCGGTCGAAGTCCAACATGAGCCATAACCGGAATGCCCGCTGATACCAGGCCAGCGATCACGTCACTTTGGTCTTTGCCGCCTTCAAGTTTAACCGCCTGGCAACTGGTTTCTTTTAAGATACGGCCCGCCAGTTCAATTGCCTTGTGAACACCCAGATGAAATGTCGGGAAGGGGAGGTCGACGATGACGAGGGCTGAACGGGTTCCTCGGACAACCATCTTGCCGTGATAGATCATCTCATCAAGTGTCACAGGAAGCGTGGTGTCATGCCCCTGAACGACCATCGCCATACTGTCGCCGACCAGGATTGCGTCGACTCCCGCATCATCCAGTAATCGGGCCGTTGGATAATCGTAAGCAGTCAGAACACATATTTTTGTTCCGTTTGTCTTGAGTTCCACAAAACCGGGAACGGTCAGTTTGCGTTTTCGTTTCGTCATGTGAGTGTCGACCGATTGTAATGACTGATTGGTGTTTCCGAATTCTCAATGGTGCATGCTTTCATGACAAGTGCAAGCCACCACTCCGCAACCGGAGGGGGACGCAGGACAACAGAAACGTCAGGACCCGTACATTTTACGATATGTCGGTCGATTGATCCGTTCCTGTACTTCAATAGCAGCCAGTTTTAACGGTTGTTCTGTTTTGACCTGTTTTTCCGAAATCACCGAATTTGCCCACGCAACACGTAATACCGGGTTTTTGCAATTCGAGGGTCGATACTTCAACCACGGTCGTTCCGGTTGGAATCATCGTGACACTTATTTCAAATACTCCTGACTCGAAATCAACGTAGAGGGCAATCCTTCCAATGTGTGAATCAAGAAATCTCGCACAAATCCGTCGTTCCATTATTGAAAAGCGCAGTCGACGGGTGCAATTGATGGGCTGGGCCGGAACCGTTGCATCACTCGCTGCGATCGTTACCAGCACAGGTTGCAGTCTGGATTTTGGCGGCGGATTCCGTCGATGCTGCTGCCAAACAAGTTGCGTAAGGGCCAGCCAGGTAAGCGACCAGTTTTCGGCACGACAGTACACGGTCCCGCAGGCGGGAACAGCACCGTTTGCAGACAATGTGACAACACCAGCAAGCGAATTGAATTACGTAAAAACAAAATTCGTTTTGCCAACGCCGACCCTGGCTCCCCTCCAGTCGATAACCAGAAACGCTTCGACAAAAAACGATGGAACAGTCGATTCAACCTTGTCGAAGCTGCCGCCGGAAGCAATCGATGATTTGGTCGACGACCTGTTTGAAAAGAGCCAGAAACGGGCTTCCGGATTTACTGAATTGCCTGTAGGTGAAAGCATCGAAAACAACAACCCGTTAGGGAATGTTGTTGATGAGATGAACACCGACATGGAAGATTCGTTGAAACCTGCCAATTCAGAAACCGACGATGACGATACGAAGCAGTCCAATCTTTCAATGGCGCCCGAAGAACCTGCCGCCATTGTTGCCCAGTTGCCGGCAGCGTCGATCTCGCACCCTTTCCGTACCGCGCGTTTGCCCGCTACTAAAAACGACGGTGTCGCGGCAATGAGTTCAGGAACGGGAAATAATCCAGCGGATCAATCTGCTTTTGAACTCGACCTGATCCCCAGATTGCGGGCAGTCCCCGTGGACAAATGGGATCAACGGCTGGAAGGCGTTCCGATTTCCGAAAACGCAACAAGGTATCCTCGATCTAACTTGTCGTTTTTGCCGAATTCCAATGATTCCTTGCTGGTCCTGCCCGGGCGCACCCCGCGAGCACTGGCTCTGGAAACGCCTCTTGAAGCCATGGACTTTCGGCGGGGTGTGAGCAAGCTGCCTCTGATTGAAGATGAGTCAAACGAAGCGCATAGCACACTACCACGTATTCATGAAGTGCTTCGATAACGGCGTAAGGGTTCCGGATCTGGCAAGCGAATTCGACCGGCTTTCCAGAATCTGTGGAAACGGCGATGAACTCGAGAAAGACATCAATGTCTCGCTACCAGGGGGTTTCCATTTGATTGACGATGTCGCTGGCGATCTTGTTAATGATTTCCTGATGGGCGGTTGTAAGGGACTGACCCACTTCCGGAATGAAGTCCACGTCACGACTGATACGAATCAATTGCCGCTGCGACAAGGGATTTCCACTCCGGTCGGTCCATGTGACTTCGACTTGAATTCCGGCTTCCAGTACGCGCGGGTCATCGTTGATGGTTTCGCCCTGAACGGATTTGGTGTCGCGAAGTATTTTGGCCACAAGGAAGCTATCAGCATTTTCCGGTGCGGCGATCACAAACGGCGTGTCGAGCTCGATCTGTTTGATAACCGCTTCTGTTAATCGCGGACCCAAAAACCGGCGAAACGAATCGGATTCGATCATTGGCACATAAACACTGCGAATGGTGCAATTGTGCAAAGTCGGTGCGCCGAACTGGTACGCCTTGCAACCAGCAATTGCCCCAATCATCAGCAGTATTGCGACAAGGCAATTCTGACAATGCTTTGGTCGAATCGGATTTGACGACTTGCTACGCATAATTCATCACTATCGGATAATCGACTCTCGATCACCGGTGGCGATCAGGGGCTTGTTGCGTTCCTTAACGGGAAACAAATCCGCCAGCCATTGGGCCTTTTGCTCAGGAACAGGGGGCAATCCGCCCAGTGATGTGATTCGTTCGCGGGCTTGCCCGGCGAATTCCGTATCGTCGTATGTTTTTGCGATCTCTGTGTAATAATGTTCTGCCGCACGATTTTCACCCCGACCTTCATAATATTGGGCTACGGTCCAGTCCCGTTCTGCCAATAAATGCCGGATACGCACTCCCTGTTCGGCCAAAAGATCCTGTTCGTTTTGCGACTCGGTCGGGAACTGTTTGAGCATTGATTTGAGCACCTGTTCGGACTTGATGACATCCGTTCCGTCGTAGTTCGCGCCACGATAAGCGGCAAGCCGTGCCTGAATTTCGAATTTATGAGCAAGGAACTGATGCTGGCTGCCCGGATAGGTTCGCCGCAAGTCTTCATACGTATCCGCCGCGTCGGAGTAGCGCTCGGCTTCCATGAACGCATTGCCGAGGGCCAGCGCGGCATCGTCAGCAAGTTTTCCGGTTGGGTCGTCGAGTCGAATCCGATGCAGGATACGACGGGCTTCCTTGTCGAGTCCCGACATGGGTCGGGTCCGGTCGCCGATCGCAAGTCCGGCACCCTGGCGTTTCATATTCAGCCAGTATTGGGCAATTTCAAAACGTCGGGCTTCGACGAGGTCCAGTTGCGACGTGCCCGAATAGCGGTTCAGCAGAATTTCATAGGCGCGATTCGCCATTACGTAGTCGTTTGCGAAAAAGCTCGATTCGCCTTGCATAAACAAGGCGTCCTGTTCCAGAGCCGAGTCACGCATGTTGTCGGCTGCAATTTCGAATTTTTGGGCCGCTTTTCGAAACTTGCTTGCTGCGTCACTGGATTCCATATCGGATTCCCATAATTGAATCGCTTCGTCATACAGCGATTGACCATCCTGGAAATTCTGATCGGCGACCTTAGGGTTATTACCGTTATTGAGCCGGGTTGTCAAAGTGGTCTTGATGCGGCCCGGACCAAGGTCCTGCAACAACAATCGATCAGGATTCGCTTCGCCGAACATGTCGTACTTTTCGTCGGCCGCTGACCCTGAGGGTTTCTCGGTTCGACCGGTCAGGTTACTCAGTGACCAGGGTTTGCGATCGCCGGAATCGGAAACAGATCGGCACCCGGTGGCTGCAGTGGTTGAAATTGCCGCGCAGATCATCAGAAAAGAAACAAGTTGTTTCACAGGATTTCCTTATCCATTGGATTATCGTCAACCACCTGGCCAAGTGGCTGGTGAATGAGTTCATAAAATTTCGGGCGGCTGGGGCGTTCAATCCTTGAACACCTGGCGCAGCCACGCCGTGGTTCCCGGCCGGTACCCCAACAGATTCGCAAGGTACTGATCGAGCAATCCTCGCAATTCCCCCCGGCTTGTGGCCGAAAGGAACTCGGGAGAATATTGATGAATTACGTTTTGGTGTTTGGTTTCGGTTGAGTAGTCGGAATTTGTTTCGGAAACCGTGCGGGCAACTTGTATGGTTTTCGCGGCGAAATGCCGCATCCACCCCAATGATTCTGAATGCAATTTAACTACCGATCGTTTTCCAATGCGGCAAGCGTCACAATAGACCCCTCCAGCCAATAGTCCAAAGGCAACCGCCTGATTTCTGTTTTCTGCATCAATGTTTCGACCGCATTCCACGCAGTCAAACAAGGCGGGCATGTGTCCAAGTTCATTGAGCAACTGGAATTCAAAATTCAACAGGGTCGTGTATAACGGTTCTCCGGAATCGATTGCAGTAATGGTGTTAACGACGGTGTGATAAAGGGCCGGTTGTGCTTCAGCATGGTCGGTTAATTTGGTTACCAGCTCGATCACATACATGGCCGCGTAAAGGCGTGGCAAGTGAGTGGATGCGCTGCGAAATCGTCGGGAAAGACTGGCTTCCGTCATCAAGTCGAGTACGTCTACAGATTTGCGAAGGAACACTATTCGACAGATTGACAACAAGTCAATAGCACCCTCGAAAGGACTTCGCAGCCGTCGCGCTCCCTTGGCCAGCGCACTGATCTTGCCGAAGTCCTCGGTGTACAGCGTCACGACGCAACTGGATTCGCTGAACTCCACAATCCGCAAAACGATGGCTGATGTTTTTTCCGCTGGCATCAAATCTGGTAGCAGAAACAAGAATCGAAACGGGAATTTTCGCTAGCGAAACCAGCGCCGATTATATCCTGCGACTGGCTGTACGCATAAGCCACAGTTTGGTTCAGGAAACAGGTAAACACCGTCCCCAGTTTACAAAAAGTGACAGACGTCCCTCGGAACATCGAGGGAGACTCTGATACAGTCCGGCAGGAGTGTTTATCGTTTTGTCAAACAATATTTGCAATCGATTAGTGGTCGTGAGCGAGTTCTTTGAAATTGCCTGAATATGGCGTTCCATCGACGGCACCCGACATTGAGCCTTCGTATTCCTTGACGATGCCAAGGTTTTCGTGATTGCCAACAAAGCGCGAGGCTTTCCCGGCAGGATCGCCCTCCTGTGGACTGGCTTTCAGAGCTACCGAAAAAGCGGGGTCTTTGATCGACAAGGTGATTTCTGCGGCGTCGATCGGCGTCGCAGTTTTCTCGTCATCGCCAAGGATGTATACCGTCGCTTCCTTTTTGTCGTGATCGACCGTGAACTCGACATGGAATTTTCCACCACCCCAGTCAGCGACTACGCCATCGTGTGGCCCGTTGCCATGACCATGCGATCCTTCATCCGCATCCTTGTGAACCGTGCCATCATCGTGAAAATGTTCGCCGGAACCGGCAGCGGCTTTCCCTTTTGCCGTGGTCTCGTTGGCAGGCTTGCCACAGCCTGTCGAAAGGGCGAATGCGGCGATACCAACGTATGCCAAAAATTGAAATCTCATCATTGCAATACTCCATTGTGTAAGAAAACAGCCCAGGAACGTACCTGCGCCAAGCCTTTGTGAACTAAATCTCGTCTCGATCGTTTCTCCTTGTGAGTTTAATTATGTCGTTGCCGCTGAATGACCAGAACAGACCTGGACGAATCAGGAACTCGCAAAATGTCGAAGTGAACAATCCGCCCAGAATAACCGTCGCCACAGGATAAAGGATTTCACGCCCCGGTTCGTGGCCACCCAGCACCAAAGGAACGAGCGCAATTCCGGCCGTGAGAGCAGTCATCAAGACCGGCGCCAATCGCTCCAGGCTTCCTCTCAGGATGGTGTCTTTCGTGAATTCCGCTCCCTCTTCCTTCATCAGGTGAATGTAATGAGTCACCAACAAAATTCCATTTCGAACGGCGATCCCTCCCAGGGAAATAAAGCCAACGAGGCTGGCGACCGTTAAATCCTGTTGGGTGATAACCAGCGCAACGACGCCGCCCACGAATGCCGTGGGCAGCGCAAACAACAGTTGCAACACGATGCGCACCGACGGTAAAAGTACCATCAGTATGACAAACATCCCCGCCACAGAAACAGCACTCAGAATCAATATGATCCGTGTTGCCTGTTGTTGACTCTCAAACTGGCCTGCGAATTCCGGATAATATCCTTCGGGCCATTGTAACTGGCTGTTCAGCCGTTGTTTGATCTCGGTTACGGCGCTGGCAAGATCGCGTCCCTGCGTATTGCACCGAATAACGATTCGGCGGCGGGCATTCTCGCGACTAATTGAATTCGGACCAGAACCAACTTCCACATCGGCCAGGTCGCCAAGCTCAACTTGACCGCGTCCATCAGGCAAATCGATGCGAAGTCGATGCAAATTGGCGTAGTCCGTCCGGTAAGCTTCTTCCAGTCTCATGAGCAGATCAAACCGGCGTTGCCCATCCAGGACTTGCGAAACAACTTCGCCCTGCAAGGCGGTTTGCAGGATCCTGGCGACATAGGCGCGACTCAATCCATGAACGGCCAAATCATCGGAACGGAGCCGAATATGCAGTTCATCGGTTTGACGTATCGGCTCGATGACTGGTTCCGTCAGTCCGGGGATGTCCTGAATAATTGTTTTGGCCTGGTTAGCGAGTTCCTGCAACTTGTCGAGATCGTCACCATAAATCTTGATGGCTATCTGTGCGTAGACTCCCGAAACCATGTGACTGATCAGGTGTGCCAAAGGTTGTTCAACTTCGATATCAACACCAGGTACTTCCTCCTTGATCTCGTCGAGCAATTTTTTGACGATTTCCTCGCGTCGCAAATGAACGTCGGGGTTCATGCTCAGAATGTATTCGCCGACATTGACGGGCGAGGCATGCTCGTCCATTTCCGCTCGCCCGGTACGGCGAACGAAGTGCAGGATTGCGCCGTCTGGATTCGTCGGGCTCTTTTGCATTTCCTGGAACTTCGCATCGATCGTTGCAGAAACCTGATTGGACGCATCCAGCGATGAACCCGGCGGCAAAGTAACGTTGACTTGCACACTCCCTTCATCAAACTCCGGCAAAAAACTGGCACCCAGTCTGCTGAATTGCCATCCGGCCAGGGCCACCACGATCAGGGTAGCCAGTACCAACGGCCCCGGAATGGCCATGCTTGTCCGAACAAGGAAACTGCCGATTCGTTTCAGGAATTGCAACAAGAGACTATCGTGTTCTCGATGAGTCGCTTTGGAATTCGGCAACAGGTAAAACGCCAAAACGGGCGTGACCGTAAGCGAAACCAGCAGCGATGCCAAAATCGAAACGATATAAGCGACACCCAGAGGTTCAAACAACCGGCCGGCAACTCCCGGAATGGAGAACAAGGGAAGAAAGACCAGAATAACGACGATGGTTCCGAAAACAATGGCACTTCGAATCTCCCGACTGGCATCGTATACGACTTGAATGGCTGGTCGCGGGTTTTCCAGCGCATTGTTTTCACGGAGCCTTCTGAAAATGTTCTCAACATCGACAATCGCGTCGTCCACCAGTTCTCCCATCGCAACGGCAATTCCTCCAAGTGTCATGACATTGATCGTCAGTGACGTATCGGTCAGGTATCCGATGAGCCGGAAAATCAAGGTTGTGATGACCAGGGAAAGCGGGATTGCGGTAAGCGTGATAAAGGTGGTGCGGAAATTCAACAGAAACAGGAACAAAACGATAACGACCAGCGCGGCTCCGATCACAAGTGCTTCGCCGACGTTGAACACTCCCCGATCAATAAAATTCCTTAGTCGAAACAGTTCGCTGTTAATAACGATGTCGGCAGGTAACGATGCCTCGACTTCGGCAAGTGCCATTGCAATCCCGGTTGTCAACTTTCGGGTATCGACATGCGGTTGTTTGACAATCGTAAACACAATCCCGGGTCGGCCATTGATCGCGCCATCACCCCTTTTGAATTCTGCTCCCTCCACGATGTTGGCGACCTGACCCAGCAAAACAGAGCGCTGCTCGGTGACTTTGACAGGTACGTTGTTAAGGTCTTCAACAACCCGCCTCGCATCCGGGCCAACGCGTCCCATTATCCTGATTGGACGTTCCGATTCACCGGTGATGGCGAAGCCACCACTCGTATTGATGTTGCTCTCCTTGACGACGCGTTCCACATCCTGCAACGTCACTCCGAAGTCAATTAATGCCGATGGATTGACAAGGATTTGATACTGTTTTCGGTCGCCCCCTTGCAAAAACGCTTCGGCAACGCCGGGAACCTTCAGGAGGCGTGGCCGCACTACCCAATAACCAAGGGTACCCAATTCCAATTGTTGTTGCAGTTCGGAAGGGAACGAAATTAGATGTTCTTTTCCGTCTACCGTCAGGGAAAAGTCCGCGATACGCTGCGGTCCTGACAACCCGGCAGTTGGCGGCAACTCCATGATGGATACTTCCACTGGCTGCCACGTCCAGGGTGCGTGTCGATCAACGGGGCGCCAGACCTTGACGAAAGGTGACTGGCTTCCGTCCTCAATCAACTCAGCCATCAAGTCGGTTTTACCGATTGGAGCAAGTTGTCCACCAGAGGGGCCTTTTTGCCGATACATTCCCGAAACAACAATTTGCCCCATAATCGAGGATGGCGGAGTCATTTGCGGGTTGATGCCTTCTGGCAAAATACCTGTTAAAGACGACAACCGTTCCTGGACCGTTTGCCGCGCAACGCGGATTTCTGTCTCCCAACCGAACTCGATATAAATGACATTCAATCCGGCGGTGCTCTGACTGCGAACGGCTTCAACGCCGCTTGCGCCGAGCAAGGCAACTTCAATGGGTTGTGTGACCAGTGTTTCTACTTCTTCTGTCGCCAGACCTGGACATTCGGTTAAAATGATGACTCGCGGTCGATCGAGGTCCGGGAAGACATCAATGGGCATTTGCGTTGCCAGAAACGATCCATAAACAAGCAGGATCATGCTGATGACAAGCACCAGGAACCGGTATCGAAGTGAGAATCGTATTACTGCGTCTAGCATGGCTGCGTTTTCCTAATGAGCGGCGTGAGTCGAGCCATCGGCATGAACGTGTACGTCCGCTCGCATGCCACTCGCCGCCTGGGCCTTGAGTACCCGATTCAGCGTCGCCGCCGATCCTTGAGCCAGATAGAATCCAGGTGTGATACTGCCATCGTTGGCAATCACAATGCTCGTTCGGTCCTGGTGTACAACTTGAACTGTTATCCGATTGAACAGGTCGCCATTTTGCTGAAAGACCCAGGCCTCGGGCCCTTCCTGTATTACGGCGGCGGCCGGCAACACGATTACGTTTTGAATCTCTTCAACGGGAACCTGAATACGAACTCGTTGTCCAGGTCGAAAACGCCAAATTGCAAGCGGGCGATCATCCTTTTCGTAAACCCGTGACTGATTTACCAGCGGAATAAAAAAATCGAATGTCCGACTGTTCGGGTCAGTTGTATTTGCCAGATGCCTGATACGGAATTCCTGTGCCAGTTCTGGCCATCCTTCGCCCGAGTCCTCCGTGAATTCAACATCAACCTCCCATTCCTGTTCCGCAGCGCGGGCAAGATCCGACGCTTCCATTTTGAAAGCAAGTCCCTTGACATACAGCGAACTGTGGTTGGCCAGAATAGCCAGTAATTCGCCAGCATCCAATTGCTGCCCAAGGTGAACTTTCAGTTCCTGAATCTGAAAGAAATCGGAACTGGCCGGGCCGGTAGTTATGGCATCTTCGACCAGTTGCATATCCTTCGTGGCTTTGGCGATTTCAGGAGCATGGACGTCAATGGTCGCAATAAACGTACCCTGTTCGATCTGGTCAATTTGTGTTTTTTGCAGTCCGCGAGAGGTGAGTTCCTGGCGGAATGAGTCGATCAACGCTGATTGGCGGCTGATTTGTTGTTCCAGTTCGAGAATTCGTTTGCCCGGAATAATGCCGGTCACTGCCAGATCATTGAGGCGAACCATTTCCTTATTGAAGATTTCTGTTTCGCGAATTGCCTTGAACAAATCAGCCTGGGTTTGCTGCAGATACTCACTGACAAGCCGAAGTGTAAAAAGCTTTTCACCCGGTTGAACAATGTCACCTTCAAATGCGTGGACCTGGGTTATGACCCCTGCAATGGGGGATGTGATCCCGCGATCGGTAACACCAGGTCTATCGACGATGACACCGGGTATCTGGATTTTACGCCAATACGTCTGGATCAATGCCGGCTTCGATTCCAGGCCAAGGTTGGCTCGAGCTTGCGGGCTGAGCTTTAGTACTTTTGGCTCTGCGATTTGAGGACCATCGTCCTGTTTAGTTGCTAACGGGCCGGTGCGATCAGCAAACAGGGGAAGCCAGTAGCCTCGACTGAACCAGGTGCCGACACCGACGCAGATGAT
Organism: Pirellulaceae bacterium; assembly: GCA_031414755.1. GTDB lineage: Bacteria > Planctomycetota > Planctomycetia > Pirellulales > Pirellulaceae > CAJQPP01. The sequence continues at coordinate 113,684 of JANNWJ010000077.1, forward strand.
CACGACGAGGCAAGCAAGTGTCCGCCACAGTTTGCTTCTGATCTTTGAGCGCATTCGCAGTTCCTCAAACACAATTGGTAGCCTGAAAAATAGCTGCCATTCCGGAGTCATTGGAGAGAAAGGCTGGGTGCCTTTCAAACAGAAAACAAATCAACTGATCGAACAGGACTTGTTGTTTAGAGCAGCAAACGGCATGTTTGCACAAAGATAGCGCAGTGATATGAGAACGGGCCAGCGCGAGTTACCTGACTTCGCTTTTCTGTGCTTGAAAGCGGCAGTAATTCTGCATCTAAGTAAACCGGAAAAAATGTCGGGACGTCTACGGTAATTCGATTCGGCGGAATTGGCAGACTAATGTTCCTGCCAAAAAACAATGCGTCACTGTCATGATCGATTGGCAATTCGGCATTGAAATCCAAATTGTCATCGGAGCATTCAACAGGCTGGTAATCCGAATGCCTGTGTTCGCACGTGGCGCCATGACGATGGCCGTCAGAATGTGGACCGTGGCTTCCACCGGAAAGGTGAACGTGAGCCCGTGTTGGATGATCGTCCGTTTCCCCGTATTGATGTGTGTGGGCGCAGCACATTGCAGCCTGATTGGCGAGCAATACAGGAACGAGCAACAAACACACGATTCGACGAAACATAAACGAAAAATACTTCACAGCTGAGCTTCAGGCGGACAATACTCGATCGAAAGTATAGCCCGGGCAAGGTGAGCGACAATAGGAAGATTTGGGAATTGGCCCTGGTTTGCTTGCAATAATACGTGAAATTCCATCCTAAACGGCAAGTCGGTTTTAGAAACGATGACGTCGTATTTGCGATCGCTTGCCAACAAATCGTATTTTGAATGTAAACGCATGGCCTCGATGACCATGGGATTAGAAGTCCTTCGATTTACGAAAAGACAAACCAGGTTGAAGCTGCGACGTGAACTCGATATTCGCATTTTTCAAATCTTGCCGTTCCCGCAGCCGTCAAACTCTGCCTTATCGTCACAAAACGACCCTTGATACTTGCTTTTATCATTACACCCGGCATTGGCGATACAATACTCAGTACCGTCGCAATTACATAATAAGGAATCTCGGCAAGGACGTTTTAGAGATGAATTCCAAATGGATTGCAGTCGCATCGCTTGCCGTCATAGTGCTGGGTGGTTGCCGCGCGGCACACCAACCCCCTGTTTTTTCGAAGCACCAGTCCAATCAGGGAAATGGCGTATTGCTGAGCAATTCCGGGCAAGCTCAAACAAGCCAACAACGCGCGCATTCGGCACGGCAAGTCGGTTTTCAGCAAGCAATAACGGGTGGCGATGCGTCACTTATCCAGGAATCACCAAGCGATATTCCCATTCGGTCAGTCGATACGCCTGGACTGCAATCCGACGGACACGGGACATCGCTGGATCAGATTGAGCAAATGGCGCTGGCGACCAGCCCGGCGGTGTCGGAAGTTCGGGCTGAGATCGAATCGTTGCGTGGCAAGCTGACCCAAGCGGGCCTGCCACCGAATCCAACAGCCGGAATCAACGGGGACGACATCAATGAAGATGGCGGCTCCGGGCGCTACGGCGTTTATTTTGGTCGTGAAATCGTTCGCGGAAACAAGCTTGGGCTTTCGCGTTCGGTTGTCTGTGCAGAAATCGCGGCTGCCGAACAACGACTGGTCGTAATTGAACAACGATTGTTTACGGATGTCCGACAAGCGTACTACGACTTGCTGGTCGCTCAGGAAACGATCGTAATGACCGAGGAATTGGTGCGGATTTCGCAAAATGCCGTTGACGTTTCAAAGCAACTTGTTGAAGCAAAAGAAGCGGCCAGGACTTCGGTTTTACAATCGGAACTGGAACTGCAAAACGCCCTGGTCGTCAATCGTCGAGCGGAAAACCAACGACTCGCAGCTCGCCGAAAATTGGCGGGGCTTCTCGGTGAAGCGGAACTGTCACTGGATTACGTCGACGGGAATGCACGCGAAATCCTGGAATTGCAGGACTTTGAACAGTCTTTCGACGAATTGGTAAACGGAAGTCCGGAAGTCGCCGCCCTGTTTGCCGAAGTCGAGCAGAAACGACGACAATTGGCTCGCGCATGTGTCGAAGCGATTCCCAATGTTACCTGGCAAACAACCTTGCAGTATGGAACCGTCACCGAAGATCTCGTCGCCGGGTTTCAGATCGGCATGCCTATTCCAACAATCGATCGCAACCAGGGGGCAATCTACCAGGCCAGACACGAGATCGTTGCAGCCGAACGGCGAACCGAGAAAAGGGTCCTCGATTTGCGGCAACGACTGGCGTCTGCCTATGAAAGATACCTGGATGCAAGGTTGCAAGTCGATGCCTACGAATCGGAAATCAAACCGAAAGCCAAAGAGACGTTGGACCTCGTTACCCAGGGATATCAGCAAGGCGAAATCGACTTCCTGCAATTGCTTACCGCCCAACGAACGTACTCGCAAATCAACCTGACGTACCTCGAACAGCTTCAACTGGCCTGGCGACAAAACATCGAGATCAAGGGGATGCTGCTTTCCGGGAGTCTTGAGTGAGGATTCACAAAACATGAGAGGCAAAAGGCAGGACTGGCAACGCTAAATCCTCGACGCTTCCACATTTCGATCTTGACTATCCGCCTGACAAAGCAGATTATTGACAGGCCTCATGAATTCGTTTTCGTACAGTTTTCGTACAGTTTTCGTACAGATACGCAAAAAATGCAGTCGTTACTGGTAAAGCTCGCAAGCATTGCCGTCATGGTTCACATGACGCTGGGGTGCAATTGGCACCACGGGATTGGCGTGCAGGCATGCGCAGCCCCGTGTTCAACCACGATTTGCAATCACGATAGCAAAGCCGAATCTGATAAGTGTGGCGACGGGAACCATGAGCATGGATTTCATGACCACGACCAGACTTATTCGTCCCTGATCACGATCTACGATTTGTGCGAAAACAATAGTCAAAACCACTTCGGTTGTCAGAAAGATGGTTGCACAGCGACCAAGCTGATCAAATTCGTATTCTGGCCAGCGGAGCTTTCTGCACAATACCTTTGCGGCGCAGAGAATTCTGCGCTTGTCGCAAACCAGAACAACCATGGTCTTGATTTTGATCCGTTTCCGGATTGCTCACATACAGAAAAATCTGTGCGCGCTCATCTGTTGTTCGGCGTGCAACTACTCTAAAGCTCGCTTTGCGCGATTTGACCCATCGGTCGTTTGCGCCTTCTGCCTGGATTCGCGCTAGTTTTGAACGCGGATTGTCGTTCGCACCCATTGATTCTTGCATTGGATTTTTTGTATTGGATTTTTACGGAGTCTGGTTTGTGCGCCGGATCGCAATTCCGCGCTCAGCAGCTTCAACATGATCCGTCCGGCAACCAGGAGATATTTGATGTCACGTCTGAAGTTTGGCTGGCTGAAAAACCATTGGAAAGCGCTCGTTTGGTCGAGTGTCCTGATCGTTGCCAGTGTTGCTGCGTATTTTACTCAGGATCAATGGATGCCGCACGCACGCGATTTTTTGGCCGTCATACAAAACAAGAAGGATAGCAAGGAAGTGGAACCGGCAACTGCGACAACCGGCGCAGGGACCGACACGCTCACTCTGAGTCCCGTCGCCTGGAAGAACATTGGCTTGACTGTTGCGACGATCGAGCCAACGGACTTTGTCAAAGTCGTTTCGGTTCCGGCGATCGTCGTGGAACGAACAGGCCGCAGCCAAACCGAAATCACCGCACCCATGACTGGTGTCGTGACCCAGGTCTATCCCCTGGAGAGGCAAGTGATTCAGCCAGGCGTTCCGCTTTTTGACCTGCGCCTGACGCATGAAGACGTCGTCACCGCGCAAAGTGATTTCCTGACTCAATTGCAAAACCTGGATGTCATCAATCGGGAAATGGCCCGGCTGCAGAACATTAGTGAAGGAGTGGTTCCTGGAAAGCGAATCGTCGAACAGGAGTATGAACGGGATAAGGCAACGGGTAGTCTGGCTGCGCTGCGACAGAGCCTGCTGTTGCACGGCCTCTCCGAACAACAAATCGTAAATATCGAACAGACACGAAATGTCTTGCGAAATGTTACCGTCGTTGCTCCTCCGTTTGCTGACAATCATGACCACACTCAATCCGATCTCGAGCATCAGTACCACGTGCAGTCCATCGGCGTGAATCGGGGCCAAAGCGTAATTGCCGGTCAATTGCTGGGTGTGTTAGCCGACCATTGTTTGTTGTATGTCCAGGGACAAGCCTTTGAAGGTGACGCGACCCGCTTGGCTGACGCATCCCGCCAAGGGTCAACCGTCACAGTCGTTCCTGTATCAGGCAGCGATTCTCCCGATGATGTTCTGAGCCTGATTGTGCAAAGCGTTTCAGATCAAATTGATCAAAACTCCAGAGCCCTGAAATTCTATTTGCTGTTACCGAACAAGCTTGCCGATCGCGAAGATTCGCCAGCGTCGGAAAAATCATTTGTAAAATGGAAATATCGGCCCGGGCAACGGATGGAAGTCCTTATTCCGACTTCCGACAAATTGATCAACAAGATCGTTCTCCCCCCCGATGCAGTTGTCATCGAAGGCCCGAACGCATTTGTCTTTGAGCAAAATGGCGACAACTTTGATCGCATCGACGTTCATGTTTTGTTTCGGGACAAGAATTCCGTAGTTCTGGAAAACGACGGAAACCTGGTCGGTAGTTCGGTTGCCATGAGTGGCGCTTACCAAATGCATTTAGCCCTGAAAAACCAATCCGGAGGGGCGATCGATCCGCACGCCGGGCACAATCATTAATCTGAAATCTCAAATCTCAAATCTGAAATCTGAAATCTCAAATCTGAAATCTGAAATCTCAAATCTGAAATCTGAAATCTGAAATCTGAAATCTCAAATCTCAAATCTGAAATCTCAAATCTCAAATCTCAAATCTCAAATCTCAAATCTCAAATCTCAAAATCGGACGCACGATCAGGAAATACCAATAGCGAAAACGTGAAAGCCTCCCATCGACCATGGACGTTCGCTGCTCCTGCCGGGCTGCATCAGGGCCCGCGTGGGTCCCGACGGTACACAGTTCGGCAGGAGCCTTGCCTTGCACAGTACATTTCAAAAACGACATAGAAACGACCGAGTAATTAGAAATGCTTTCATCATTACTTAACGGCGTTATCCGTTTTGCCTTGCACAACCGGGTGTTGGTTGCGGCCATAGCAACGTTTCTGCTGCTTTATGGCAGTTGGCAAATGTATCAATTGCCAATCGACGTCTTTCCGAATTTGAACAGGCCGCGAGTCGTCATCATGACGGAGGCTCCCGGTTTGGCACCAGAGGAAGTCGAAACGCTTGTATCCTTTCCGATCGAGACGGCGCTCAATGGTGCCTCGGGTGTTCAAGACGTCCGTTCGACGTCCGGTGTCGGACTTTCAGTGATCTATGTCGAATTTGATTGGGGCACCGATATCTACAACGATCGGCAAATTGTTGCAGAACGACTTGCCCTGGTTGCCGAGCAATTGCCTGACGGCGTCAAGCCTCAGTTGGCACCGATCTCGTCCATTATGGGACAGATCATCATGGTCGGGATGTTAAGTGAAACCAATGAAAAGTCGTTTCTGTTTGATGCTGCCAACATCGAAGCCGATTCCATCGCGTTACTGAACGCACATCGTTTGCCGCCACAGCTACATGCGACATTTGCCGAACAAGGATTTATCCTTTCAGGCGATCTCGATATCCGAACAGAAATTTCCGGTGAGAAGTGGATGATTGGCGACCGTGAATCCGATCTTTGTTTTGCCATTGTTTCCAAACCTGAATTCCCGGACCAACTTTCGTCGTATCGCCGCACTTCGCCATTGCAGATGCGATCGATGGCGGACTGGGTCGTGCGACAACAAATGCTTACCGTTTCCGGAGTATCCCAGGTCTTTGTAATGGGGGGTGACCGAAAGCAGTTTCAGGTACTCGTCGACCCCAACCTGCTTTTAAAATTTGGAGTGACGATTCACGAAGTCGAAGAAGCGTTGTCAATGAGCAATGCCAATGCCACAGGTGGCTACCTTGACGAGCAAGGCCCCAATGAATTCCTTGTTCGGGCACTTGGGCGAATTCAAACGATTGACGAATTGAAGCAAGTCGTGGTTGAGTATCGGGACGGAAATTCCGTTACGCTTGCGCAAATTGCCCGCATCGTTGAAGGCGCCCAGATGAAACGTGGCGACAGCGCCCTATACTTGCGCGACCAGAGTCGAGAGTCTGGTGACGAGAGCCGGAATTCAGCTCTCGACTCTCAGCTCTCGACTCTTGACTCTTTCTCCGGCGGTCCTGGAATTATTCTCACCGTTAGCAAGCAACCGGGTGCCGACACACGTGAAGTTTCCAACAGCATCGAAGAACTGGTAAGGAACCTGGACGGTCGCCTGGCGGATGATATCCGCCTGGATACTTCCATTTATCAGCAAAAAGAGTTTATCGACCACGCTATCGAAAATGTTATCGAAGCCTTGCGCGATGGCGGAATACTTGTCTTTATCATCCTGTTTCTGTTTTTACTGGATTTTCGAATCACTTTCATAACGATCACCGCCATCCCCCTTTCGATCGTAACAACAGGGCTGGTGTTTTGGGCTTTCGACCTGTCGATCAACACAATGACGCTTGGCGGTCTTGCTGTCGCGATTGGCGAACTGGTGGATGACGCGATTGTTGACGTAGAAAATATTTTCCGGCGACTCAAGGAAAATCGCAAGGCGGGAAATCCTAAACCCGCTTTGCTGGTCGTATTCCAGGCCAGCGTCGAGATTCGGAACTCAATCGTATTCGGAACCATGATCACTATTTTGGTATTTATTCCACTGTTTGCGCTCAGCGGAATGGAAGGCCGGTTGTTCGCACCGCTGGGCGTGGCCTACATCGTTTCCCTACTTGCTTCATTATTTGTATCACTCACTCTAACACCCGTCCTTTCGTATTGGTTGCTTGCAAACAGGAAAGCCAAACCGGGCGAGGAGGAGGCCGACGAGAAAGATTCATTTGTTTTGCGGTTCCTGAAATGGATTGCCGATCGTGTCATTCGGGCAAGCCTGAAAATGTCCCTCCCCATTCTGATCGCGGCGACGATTTTGGTCGCGATCGCAGGCATTGCACTTTATTCGATCGAACGCGACTTCCTGCCACCCTTCAACGAAGGTGCCGTTCAAATCAACGTTTTGATGCCTGCCGGGACATCTCTGGAAAAGTCAAGTGAAGTTGCCCAGATCGCTGGCGCAAGGATTCGGGAAGTGCCGGAAATCCGGACTCTGGCCCGCCGTACCGGCCGTGCCGAATTGGACGAACATGCGGAAGGGGTGAACGTCACCGAGTTTTTCGCGTCGATGGATGAATCCGGGCGATCCCGCGAAGTAATTCTCGAAGACATTCGCCACCGACTGGAAGATGTGCCAGGCATCGTTACCAGTACGGAGCAACCGCTGGCGCATCTGATTTCACACATGATTTCCGGCGTGAAAGCCCAGGTCGGTATTAAACTTTTCGGCGATGACCTGGAAACGCTTCGTCGTAACGCAAAATCTATCGAGGCCGCGATCAAAACCGTTGAAGGCGTTACCGACGCTCAAGTCGAACAGCAAACCGAGATCCCGCAACTTCAAATCAGCGTCAATGGCGACCAATTGGTCCAGTATGGATTGAAACGAACCGAGGTAACCGAGTTCATTGAAACGGCCATGAATGGAATCGTCGTCTCCGAAATTCTGGAAGGTCAGCGCAAATTTGATTTGTTAGTACGCCTCGACGAGCCATTTCGGGAAGACCTGGATACGCTCGGTCGATTGCAAATCAACTTGCCCGATGGCGGTGTGGTGAAACTTGAAGATGTCGCCACCATTCGATTGGGTTCCGGCCCCAACCAGATAAAACGCGAAAAGGTTCGCCGTCACATTGTTATTCAGTGTAACGTCAGCGGTCGCGGCCTGGTCGATGTCGTCGAAGATATCAAGCAAAAGCTTGAACCCATCAAAGTCCAGCTTCCTGCTGGATATCTGCTGGAATATGGCGGTCAGTTTGAAAGTCAGCAAAGTGCCTCGCGAATCATCGCGATACTTTTTGTCGTTTCACTGATCGGTATGGTTTTGGTGCTCTACACCATGTTCAAAAGTTTCAACCTGGCACTACAAGTCATGGTGGCGTTGCCGATGGCCTTTATTGGCAGTGTGGCCGCTCTGCGAATTACCGATCAAACGTTGACGATTGCTGCCATGGTTGGTTTCATTTCGCTTTGCGGCATTGCGTCACGGAACGGGATTCTGCTGATCAATCATTATCTGCATTTGGTCAAGTATGAAGGAGAAACATGGTCGGCGGATATGATTGCCCGGGCCGGCAAGGAACGTCTGGCTCCGGTATTGATGACTGCCCTGGCGACAGGTATTGGATTGGTACCCTTGGCGATGGCTGCTGGCGAAACAGGCAAGGAAATTCTCTACCCGGTGGCAACCGTCATCATTGGCGGGCTGATAACTTGCACGACGCTGGAATTTCTGGTTCGACCTGCCCTGTTTTGGCAACTCGGCCTCAAGGCTGCAAAAGCAGTCGTTGACAACGAAGCGGCCGAAGTCGATTTGATCCTGGTGTCCGACGAACATTGAAATTCAAAAGTATCGCATCCTGAAACGCATGCGATCGCATTAGAACAAAACTAAAACTGTATTTACTCATTCCAGGGAGACTTTATTATGAAGAAGCTTTCACTCCTGTTGGCACTCACTGCGCTTTCCATGTTTGTCTTCGGATGCGCAAAACCTGATGCCACGTCTTCCGGTTCAACCGCCACACACACGGATGACGACGGGCACGAACACGGCACCGACGAACACGAAGGCCACGAAGGCCACGATCATGCCGCCGCCGACCATGCGCCCCCCCATGGCGGGCACCTGATCGAACTCGGTCGTAACCACGAGTACCATGCCGAGTTGGTCGACGATCATAAAACGGAATCGATCATTATTTACATCATGGACGGTGATATGAAGCCCCTTTCGATCAACCAGGCTTCGGTCAGTCTCGTATTGACGGCTGGTGATAACACCCAGACGTTTGAATTGCTCAGTAGCCAACCCGGTGGTTCATCCGAATTCACTTCCAACGACGAAGCGATGATGGGAATGATCGAAACGGAAGGTGTGACCGGAAAACTTCGTGTCACGATCAACGAAAAACCATTCTCCGGTTCATTCGAACATCATGCACATGGTTACGATGAAAAGGCCGATAGCCACGAAGGACATGATCACTAGGCTTTGTCAGAAAACTCATTTTACAAGGATTCGAAGGAAGCGTTGCATAAACGCGATTTTCACAAAGCCACCGAAGTTGATCGCGGTCTTTTCGAACCTCGAAAAGATTCGCCGACTCTCTTTGAGCCAGCCAATG
>JANNWJ010000078.1:0-73030 GCA_031414755.1 Pirellulaceae bacterium
TGGCCCAGGGCATTTGGGACTCTTTGGCTACGATCCGCTTGTGCATTTGATTGGTCGAGGCGCATTGGAAGCGACCGGGATCGGGTTCGAACTTTTGGCTGGTGACGTCGCTGTACGCGGCAACTTCTGTACGCTTGATAATGCGGGCTTGATCACTGACCGGAGAGCTGGACGGATTGCGTCCGAGGAAAGTTTTCTCTTGGCGCAGTTGCTCGACACCATTGAGCTGGAGGGAGTAGAAGTTTTTGTTCGACCCGTCAAGGAACACCGGTTCGTAGTTGTTTTTCGAGGCTCAGGGCTTGGTGATCAGGTTTTCGACACCGATCCGCAAGTGACTGGAAAGCCGCCATTGAGTCCTGTTGGTCAGGATTCGGCAAGTAAACGAACAGCTTTGTTTGCGGAAAATTTTGTCGAAAAAGCCAGGCGTTTGCTGGTTGATCAGCCTAAAGCAAACGGTTTGACTTTGCGAGGATTCGCCGCCCGTCCGAATTTGCCGAGCTACGAGGAAGTGTACGGGTTGCGGGCCGCTGCGATTGCCGTTTACCCGATGTACAAAGGACTTGCTGCATTGGTCGGAATGGAAATTGTCGGTTCCGCAACAACCCTGGACGAACAAATGGAGGTCTTGGCGCAAACGTGGAACGACTACGATTTCTTTTTCATCCACTTCAAATACACGGACAGCACGGGTGAGGATGGCGATTTTGCAGGAAAAGTCCGGCGAATTGAGGAATTGGATGGTGCCATACCAAGGATCACCGAACTGAAACCTGATGTGTTTATCGTGACGGGTGATCACAGTACTCCGGCCAGGATGGGAAGCCACAGTTGGCACCCTGTTCCGACACTACTTGTCGCTGCGAATTGCCGACCAGACATGCATGCGACTTTTGGAGAAAGTACGTCAATTACAGGTGGATTAGGGCAATTTGAAGCCAGGCATCTGATGACTCTGGCACTTGCCAACGCCGGTCGACTTGCGAAATTTGGCGCGTAAACCCGCGAGTTTTGACTGATCAATACGACCAACAGTCATTCATTTTTACGCCAATTTGCGGTGTTTGGCAAAGTCAAGAGATTCCAGTAGATAAGTTAGCCATTATCGCAAGAAAAGTCGGATTTTTCCGGATTGTCTGATTGCGGGGAATTGACGAAAGGTTTTCACATGGGTAGTCTGGGACGGCGTACAAAAAGGCATGCAGCCGAATTCGTTGTGCAAAGTTATCGAATCAAGCGAAATCGACTAGGCTCGACGGCGTTACGGCGTCCTACCCTGATTTAAGGATTCTACATCATGAAGAAACTGTTTTTGTTGGCGACGGCGTTTTGCGCTTTCGCAATTACAAGTTCAAACGTCCAGGCTGATATTGTCGACATCAATTTTGATGTCACCGGCGTACAAAGCTGGGATGCCTTTGGAGATACGAGTAATGACGTATTCGGCGTGGACTTGGGTGCTGGATTTATCGACTACCATGTCATTGGCATTGGTTGGGACGTTGACCTAACGGCGGTTGGTGCCAGTTGGTTGAGCGAAGCGGTTGTTAGTTTTACTGATGGCGGCGTCAATTTGACTGTTGGCATCGGCGATGATTTTCCAGGTTCGTCTTCGTACAGCAGTGGCGGAGTGGTTGACCTCATCGGACTTGCGCTAGACTGGAACCAGGCAAGTAACTTGACAACCCTTGAGTTCTTCGAATCGTTTGACGATGTTGCAAATGGCATCGATGGTAACTGGACCGGTGGCGATATTACTATTCGTGTCGAGCGAACTGCAGCCGTACCCGAACCAGGTTCTGTAGCGATTTTGGGTGCATGCTTGTTGGTTGGTGTTGTTGCACGACGACGTCGGGTTTAGTAACCAGACCACAGCACAATAAAAAATTCAATAAACGGCCGATCCTTTCGGCCGTTTTTTTTGCGCACGTGATGCGCTTGTTGCCTCGCAGGTTTCGGATATTCGAACGGGTGTGTATTATCATGACAGGGCATAGGGCATTGTCATTCGAATAGTTTGTTGATGGGGTCAATTCGATGGGTCGAGTCGCTGCAATCAGCATGTTTCTGTTGTTTTCAGTTTCGGTATTGGCTGGTGTGAGTTGCAGAGACGCCCGTTCCCGCGAGCCGTCGCTCAGCAACCAAAACCGGGCAGAGCCACAGGATGAGGCGGGAGGCATCACAATGACGCCACTTGCTCCAAAGCAGGGAGCGGCAAGCAAATTTGTCGAGCTAACACACGAAATTACAGGGCTTGATTTCGCAAACGAGCTGAAACCGGAAAATACGCGAAAATATTTATTGAATGGTGCCGGACTCGCGACCGGTGATTTTGACAATGACGGAATGGTTGACTTATTCGCCGTATCCCAGGACGGGGCCAACAAACTTTTTCGACAAATTGCACCGTGGAGATTCAAAGATGTGACGGAATCGGCCGGTGATCTTTCAGGTGGCCAGCAATGGGGAACGGGTGCGTCGTTTGCCGACCTGAACAACGATGGCTGGCTTGATCTGTACGTTTGCAATATTAATGGCCCAAATCAGCTATTCATCAATCAATTGGATGGAACTTTCGTTCAGGAGGCCGAAAAACAAAACGCGGCCTTTGATGGAGCCACGACGATGGCGTCCATTGCCGATTACGATCGGGATGGCGATCTGGATATTTACCTTGTCAACAACCGTCTGTTTTCAATTGCCGAAGAGAAACCGGAAATAAAACTTCGCCAAACTTCAACTGGGTCCGAGGTCCATCCCGATTTCATCGGTGAGTATTTCCTGCTTGATGGAAAAATTTGCGAAGCAGGTCAACGTGACGTCCTTCTCCAAAATGACGGTAGTGGCCACTTTATGGATGTGACCGACGAGGCGTCAATTTCGGGCTACGATATGGGCCTTTCCGCGACTTGGTGGGACTTCGACAACGATGGCTGGATGGATTTGTATGTCGCCAATGACCTGAAGTCGCCCGACCATCTGTATCGCAATCTTGGAAATGGCAAGTTCGAGGATGTCTTGCCGGAAGTTGCCGGTCACACCCCCTGGTTTTCAATGGGTGCTGATGCCGCCGACATCAACAACGATGGTCGGCTGGATTTGATGATCGCAGACATGTCCAGCACAACGCACTACAAACAGAAAACCACGATGGGCGAAATGGGTAACTCGGCGTGGTTTTTGACAATGGGGAAACCCCGACAATTCATGCGCAATACCCTGTTGGTGAACTCTGGCGGCAAGCGATTTTACGAAGCGGCCAATCTCGCGGGTCTTGATTCCACAGACTGGTCGTGGTCGATCAAGTTTGCAGACTTCGACAGCGACTCGCTCGTCGACGTTTTTGTCAGCAACGGCGTCGGCCGAAATATGAACGACTCTGACGTTGGAAAACAATCTGAAGCACTAATCGCGCAAGGCAAATTGAAGGAAGCGGGAGAATTGTGGAATTTGACGCCACCACTTTTGGAAGAAAACCTGGCATTTCGAAACAAGGGCGATTTGTCTTTTGAAAACGTCTCCGTCACATGGGGGGTTAATCACTTGGGAGTTAGCCAACCCGCCACGATTGCTGACATCGATCGCGATGGCGATCTGGACATGATCGTTGGCAACATGAATGAACGTTTAAGCGTCTACAGGAATGAAGTTTCAACAGGCAATAACTTGCTCGTCAAATTGACGGGATCGTCCAGCAATCGCAATGGAATCGATGCAAGGATCACGATTCGAACGGGTGATATTTCCCAGGTTCGCTACATCACGCTGGCACGCGGGTACATGTCGTCCGATGAACCGATTGCCCATTTTGGGCTGGGCAGCGCCACGCAAGTTGATGAATTAACAGTTCAGTGGCCAGGTGGAATTTGTCAACGATTTGAGCATGTAGAGGCCAACAATCTGGTGACGATTACCGAAGGAAGCGTTGGCAAATGCGATCCGCCGACAGCACCAAAATTCCAACCCTGGTTCACTGAACTGGAGCCTAAAACTTCGGGTCTTGATTTTCAACATACGGAGCTGCCAATCGACGACTTCAGTTACCAGCCACTGTTACCGAACAAGCTTTCGCAGCTTGGTCCTGGAATTGCGTGGGGTGACGTCAACGGCGATGAACGGCCGGATTGTTTTGTTGGAAACGGGTCCAGCATGCCCGCGCAATTATTTATTGCCGATGCGAATGGCACGTATCATTCGCAGCCCCGGTGGTTCGATGAAGCAAAATACGAAGACATGGGGGCGGTTTTTCTCGATGTTGATTCGGATACCGATCTGGATCTGTACGTTGCGTCTGGTGGTTACGAACAACCGGAAGGAAGCGATTTCCTCGTCGATCGAATTTACCTGAACGATGGAAAGGGAAATTTCACTCACGCGCCGGCTGGCACATTTCCCGATATACGCCAATCAAGCAGTTGTGTTTCCGCCAGCGACTACGATCGGGATGGCGATCTGGACCTGTTCGTTGGAACGCGATGCGCACTTCGAAAATGGCCGTTGGCGACGTCGTCGTATTTACTGGAAAACCAGAATGGCAAGTTTGTTGATGTCACGGATCAGAGAGCAACGGGCCTTCTCGATATCGGGTTGGTTACCGGAAACGCCTGGACCGATATCGATGGCGATGGCTGGTTCGATTTGGTTGTATCTCTGGAATGGGGACCGGTACGCTGTTTCCGAAACGATCAAGGACAATTTATTGACATTACTGATCAGTCAGGATTGAATCCATATCGAGGGTGGTGGAATTCGGTTGTTTCCGGTGACCTGGACAATGACGGAGATATGGACCTGGTCGCCATGAATGCAGGGCTGAACACCAAGTACCATTGTTCACCGGAGAAACCTGCGATCGTCTACGTGGGTGATTTTGACGAAAATGGAACGCTGGATATTGTCGAGACGGAATGGGAAGGCGAAACGTGTTTCCCGATCCGGGGCAAAAGTTGTAGCTCGCGCGCGATGCCGTTCCTGAATGAAAAATTCTCGACCTACCACGAGTTCGCGCTGGCAGACGTGGCTGAGATCTATACAAAAGAAACACTCGACAATTCGACTCAATTTTCAGTCAGCCATTTGGAATCGATGATCTTTCTGAATGATGGCAAGGGTCGATTCGAAGCGAAACCGCTGCCGCGCATCGCCCAGATTTCACCAGGATTTGGAGTGGTTATTGAAGATTTTAATGGTGACGGAAACCAGGATATTTGTGTCGCACAAAACTTCATGAACCCGCAACCGGAAACCGGACAAATGGATGGTGGAATGGGGTTATTGCTTGCTGGCAATGGATTGGGTGACTTTCAGCCTCTCGGTCCACTCGAATCGGGAATTTGTGTTTCAGGGCAAGGTATGGCCTTGACCGTTGCCGACATCGACAACGATCGTGCTCCCGATCTGGTAATGGCTGTGAATGCCGAACCGTTGCGCTCGTGGACCAATTCGTCGATTGCCGGCATTCGTAGAACCACGATTGATCTCGTCGGCGGACCCGGTAACCCGACTGCGGTCGGCAGTCGCGTCGTCGTTTCCCTTGCAAGTGGAAAACAACGGACGATGGAAGTTAAATCGGGCTCGGGTTACCTTTCGCAATCGGTTGCAACGCTGTTTGTTTCCGAAAGTGAAAGCGATCCTGTTGCAAGTGTGTCAGTTACATGGCCGGACGGAACAACCCAGATCGAGTCCATTGCCGTCGATCAATTCAAAATTGTTATCCGCCAGCATCAGGCCGTTTCCCGTTGATCAGCTTCACCGGGCGGACAATACACGGACATTTCGATCCTGAGAATGCTAGCGGACATTTGCTCTTGAGGGAGTTTGGGGAATCAGGAAGACTGCTCGCGCGAAATTGACTTTATTTGGCGAGTTGTTCCATGCCATTTGGCAAATCCACAATTGCTGTTTTTCTGCTGCTGACCGTAATGAGCCATGGTTGCGCGCGGTTGTCCACGGGAGGATGGAAAACGGCCGACGATGAACCAACGATGGCCATGCCCAATCCCTTGCCAGTTCCTTTCTATCCGCGTGAACTGGTGATGGATGAGGTCTCGGACGAAGTCGAGGATTACTTTCGAATCATCAAAGAGCAGCGAGTTCGATTGACGGGAAATATTTTGACCGAAGGGTTCATTGATACAGAACCGAAAATCGGGTCATCGATACTTGAGCCATGGAGAAAAGACTCGTCCGCTGGATTTGAGTTGGCTCATGCATCGTTGCAAACGGTTCGACGCTGGGCCAAAGTGCGGGTAATTCCATCGGCGGATCTGTACCTGATCGACGTCAAGGTTTACAAGGAACTTGAAGACCTGGACGTCCCTTTAAATTCGTCGATCAGTGGACGAACGATACGCCACGATAACTCACTGGATTTTAATCGCGAGGAAGTGGTCGAGGAGGCACCTAATCGGGGTTGGATTCCGTTGGGACGGGATTACGCGCTGGAACAGACGATTCTGACAAAACTGGAAGAACGGTTTAATCGGGCAGCGGAAAATGGCGCTACCTGCGTTCGATGATGCCCGGTCGTCGATGAGTTACGGAATCGTTCGGTTGTAAACCGGCAGTTGCCGCATTTGAGCGTTCGGCACAATGATTTGAGCACCTCGCTCCTGTTCCGGTTGACGGTAACCAATTAGACTTGGCAGTTCAATTACCTGAAAAAGTACCCTTCCCGGCAACGCCGGTAACTGGATCGTCAATGGCCAAGAAACAGTATTCATCGCCTCGCCCACGCCCAAAAAAACCCGGCTCTGCGTCCCCTTCGAATTTGACCGGGGTTCGAATTCAGCGGATTCTCGCCCAGGCCGGACACGGAAGCAGACGTCAATGCGAAGAGCTGATCGTTGAAGGACGAGTTTGTGTTGATGGCCAGGTTGTTTCCGAGCTTGGCGCCCGGGTCGATATCGAGAAACAACGGGTCGAAGTTGACGGAACGCTCGTTCGAGCTGCCAGGAGTCAGTACTTTCTCGTGAACAAACCGATGGGAGTGCTTTCGACCAATTTCGATCCCGATGGGCGAACGCGAGTGATTGACCTGATCAACACCGATCAACGAGTCTACAACGTCGGACGTCTGGACAAGTCCAGTGAAGGACTGATCCTTGTTACCAACGACGGTGAATTGGCGAATCGATTAACCCATCCCCGATACGGCGTTCAGAAAACGTATCTCGTCACTGTCGTCGGACGCCCGAAACAGAGTGAGCTGGAATTGCTTAAACAAGGTGTGCGTCTGGCCGAAGGGACAGCCCGAGTTACCGATGTTCGCATCAAGAAACAGAAACGCGAATACTGTGAGTTGGTGATTGTGCTCGATGAAGGGCGAAATCGTGAAATTCGGCGTTTGTTGGCGCGGGTTGGCCACAAAGTTACGCGGCTAAAACGAATTGCGATTGGGCCGGTACAACTTGGCACGTTACCAGCCGGAGGATGGCGGCGGCTTGAACTTGACGAAATTGAGAGTCTTAGAAAGGCATCCGCCCGCACTCTACCCAGGAAAAAACCAACAATGCGACCGATTGGAGAGGGGCAATTTGAGCGAGACCAGGCAAGCAAACGAATTGCCCTGGAACAAAAAAAACCGTCCGGCAGACGCTTGGCCCGCTCTGAGAAACCTGAATCGACGTCAACTGACCTGTCGCCATCACGAGTTGGAAAGCCACCAGCATCAAAGAAGCGATTTGAGAAGTCGGGAAAAAGTGCCAGTGGAAGTCGTGCAATGAAACATGAACGCCAGTCGAGTTTCAAAAGCGCCAAAGGTAAAAGCGCCAAAGGTAAACCGCCTGGCAAAAAATCGAACGGCGGTCGACGCGACTCGAAGGGCCCAAGTGGCAAGAGCAATTAGCTCTTGCGCTTTCAATCGTTGACAACCTTGTGAAAAAGGTGTCCCCGATTTCAATTCGACTTATGCCTTGGCTGCTTTTTTGGAGGCGACGATACGCTTTTGCAAACGGCTTTTGCGTCGGGCAACCGTGTTCTTGTGCATCACCTTGTTCGATCCGGCCTTGTCCAGTTTTCGGGCAGCCAACAAATATTCTGCTTCAGCAGTTGCAACGTCGTTTGAGGCAACGGCAACGAGGACTTTCTTGATCTGTGTCTTGACGGCCGACTTGGCGGACTTGTTGTTTACCTTGCGAACTTTGTCTTGTTTCAGACGTTTCTTGGCACTTTTAGTATTTGGCATTGTCTCGTGGATTCCGGATTTGGCCGGTCAGCGTGAATGAATTTTACGGTTCTGTATTATAGAAACCGCCGTTTTGACGAAAACTGTGATGGGACAATATCCCTGATAGAGGCCGAATTGTCCAGTCTTGATTTTGGGTTTCGACGTGGTGAATGAGCGGTCGTAGTGAGGCTGAAGTTCCATTTAAAGCCTGAAAATACGGTGTTTTTTGAATTGCGGCATATTTTCTTGTGTTCCCCGACCAGTCTTGTCCGCTGCCTCGCGAAAATATCCATGTCAACTGAATCCGAAAATTGGGTCTGACCCCCTTGAAGCCACAAACGAACACTCGACAAAAAAAGAACTACCTGAATACCACAGAAATGCCATGATTGAAACCGCCAAAATGAAAAACCTGCTTAGCCGCGCCATGGGCGATCCCGATCATGTCGTCATTGTTCTGGAATACTGCGACAAGCAAGGAGCGAGGACCTGCCGCGTGGTAAGTCCGATTCGGTTTACCAACTCCAGCAGTTTCCTGGCACTTTGCCTTTGTCGTGAAGAACCTCGTCGATTTGAACTGGAACGGTGCAGCAACGTTCGGCTCGCTCCGGCACATGAATTTGAAATGCCCGTTGGGATAAAGGTGGGATAAAGGTGTCAGGGACCGTTTTGGCAAACCAGGAGGTTTTGAGTTGTTGTAATCGGGCAAGTTTAGTGTAAACTTCAGGTTCTGGTGTCGTTGACGAGACCCGATCTGGAGCTTTGACATGCCGAGAACTCCTCGAGCCGACGAAGCAGGGGCGATTTATCATGCGTTGAATCGTGGCAACGCTCGCCAAAATATCTTTTTCAAGGATGCCGACTACCAGGCATTCGAACGATTAATTGCCGAAGCACTGGTGAAGTTTCCTGTCGATTTGATCGCCTACCAATGGATGTCCAATCACTGGCATATGGTGGTGTCGCCGCACGAAGACGGTGCCATGTCGGCGTTTGTTGGCTGGATAACCTTGACGCACACCCAGCGTTATCATGCTCATCACCACACAACAGGATACGGACACGTTTATCAGGGGCGTTACAAGAGCTTTCCAGTCCAGGGCGACAGCCATTTTCACGTCGTCTGCCGATATGTTGAACGAAACGCTTTGACAGCCGGTCTGGTTAAGCGAGCCGAACAATACCGCTGGGGGAGTTTGTACAATTGGCTTGGTGGCGAGTCTCCGATCAAGCTGGCCCGATGGCCCGTGAAACGATTGTCGAACTGGGTAGCGCGGGTCAATGAGGCACTTACCGACAATGAGCAGGAAAGGGTTCGCAAGAGTGTTGAAAGAAGTCTTCCGCTGGGAACCAGCACGTGGACGGAATCAACGGTCAAGAGATTGGGCCTTGAATCCGCGACTCGCCCGCGAGGAAGGCCAAGAATTGTCGCCTAAGCTACAAAAACGGTCCCTGACACCTTTTTCTCACCTTTTTCTCAACCACTTATTGAGTTTGGCTGGGTGCGAGAGAATAACAGCAGATTGTTTGCCGTCGCTGGTGAAGTTACAAGGACTTCGGTATTTGAATCTGTCCGTAACTCCTTGACAGGACCGACCTCTACTTGAATCGGGCGGGATGGACTACCTGTACCAGCACCTGCCTTTGGTAAATGTCATGTTTGGAGATTGAGTTGTGAAAAGTATCGCAAGGGAGCTTCAAGAATATGTTTAGTTGTCGGAATCCGCTCCCCTAACCTGTATATTGTCAAAGCATGCAAACTTGGTGGTCGTCCCCGCAAGCGACTTTTTTCAGACCTCGAACGGCGCACCAAAGCATTTTCAACGGGTTTGGACATACCAACCATAGGTGACTCAATGAACACCGACAATTTGGAACCGGAATCACCAAACGTGAAATCACGACCGGGCACCGTTTGGATTTGGAGGATATCGGGCGCGTTATTGATAGGCGCAGTATTATGGCTCCTAGTGTCTCGACCAATAGGGCCAACACAAAAGGAAAATGTTCCGCATCAAGGCCCGAAAGTTACTCACGTAGTTCCAGCGGAATGGGGCTTTGCAGCGTTGAGAGAAGATGGTTCAGTCGTTACCTGGTATAATAGATCCTACTTGGGCCCTGAATTTTCTGGAATTCCGGAGGGCCTTAGCTCCGGAGTTACGAATGTCCTTTCAACAGGCGGTATGTTTGCAGCGCTGAAGCTAGACGGGTCGGTAGTTATCTTTGGCAGTCACCCGTTTCGCGACGAACTTTCAAACGTCGCAAGGGATCTTCGTTTTGGTGTCAAGAAAATCGTTTCAGAGATCACTGCATTTGCAGCACTGAAAGAAGACGGGTCAGTTGTAACTTGGGTAAACCCCAGGACGGGCGGTGATGATTCATCCGGAGTTAGTGACGATCTGCGTTCGGGAGTAAATGATATCGTTTCGAATAGACATGCATTTGTTGCCGTTAAAGACGACGGGTCAGTTATTAGCTGGCGAGTGAGCACTAAAGGCAGTTATCTCGAAAGAGATAGGAACATTGAACTATCAAAAGTAGCAAATGATCTTCGCACAGGAGTCCGCGAAATCTGCCCAGCAGACCTCGCCTTTTCGGCTTTGAAGGAAGATGGTTCGGTAATAACCTGGGGTTTATCCGAACAGGGCGGCGACTCATCAAGTGTCTCAGCGCAACTTCGTTCAGGGGTAAAGAAAGTTTATTCAAACCGCGAAGCCTTTGCCGCCCTGAAAGAAGATAGATCGGTGATTACTTGGGGAAATCCGAAATACGGAGGTGATTCGTCAACTGTTTCTGAGGCGCTCAATTCCGGGGTTGAAAAGATCTTTTCGTGCGAATTCGCATTTGCGGCCCTGAAAGAAGACGGGGCAGTAGTTTGCTGGGGGCGTCCACATTTGGGCGGAGATACATCTAAGGTCGCTGTCGATTTGCAATCCGGCGTAACGGCGGTGTTTTCGACTACAGACTCCTTTGCAGCTCTAAAAAAGGATGGGTCGGTAGTTACTTGGGGACACGCATCAACGGGCGGTGATTCATTCGCAGTTTGGGACGATTTGCGCTCGGGAGTCAGGAAAATCCTTGCGAATAGACATGCATTTGCTGCCCTGAAAGTCGACGGATCAGTAATAACCTGGGGCGATGCCGAATATGGCGGCGATTCTTCCCGAGTTGCTGAGGACATTCGCTCTGGAGTATGCGAAATCTTCTCCAGTACATATGCATTTGCAGCCCTGAAAAAAGATGGGGCAGTTATCACTTGGGGAGATCCCGAGAAGGGCGGCGATTCATCAGAGGTTGCCTTACTGCTAAACCGAAAATAGCTTGAAGTGGGAGTCATGTTGAATCTCGCTTCCGGAACCCAAATCTATTTCACAGTGGGTACGACCGATTAATCGAAACAGGGAGCGCGTCCGAAAACAGGTAACTTATTCCCCCCACTAATCCCCCCACTAATGAGCAAAATCAACGTCTGGTCGTATCAATGTCGAAGCCTGGTTAAAGCAAAATACTCGGGAAAACAGGCATTTTGAAAGAGTGGTAAAATCATTATCCTGGTAACATGAGTCTTCGGAACCGAGGGTTAGGGGTTCGAATCTTTTCGGGCGCATATATCCAAGGTCATGCCAGCAATGACGTTACCTTCTGCGTTCCGTGAATTGACGTGTTCGAATCACCGTTTGCTCCCCCCACTAATCCACCTACTAATCCCCCCACTCGAGTGCGCTACCTTTTTTTTGGCGCGAAATTTCGCAGAACTGATCCGGAAAAATGCGAGTGGCAGACGCTACAGGTCCGTGCGACTCGCACTAATTGCCGAAACCGCGCCGAGCCTTTTTCCTCCGTGCGATCCTTCCCGCATCCGTTTCGGAGAAATCCAAATGGACAGGCAAGTGCAATCAGATTCTGGCATTGGTTGAAAGCACGGTTACCAACGACTCAGGGAACAGTGGCCAGGCAAATTCTCGGGACCCGAGTATTTTGCTTCTTTCCAGCCCGCTCTTCATTTCCCGCAGTTCACGTGAAAGTTCGACCCGTATCGGTTCGACCATTGGTTGCAACGCCGCGTTGACTTCCGTCAACTGCTGATGCCAATGACGGCGCGAGCCCGAGACGGGAACGTTGGCAAGCAACTCCCGTTTTCGTTCGATCCATTTCGCCACATCGGGGTTCTGTGAGTCGATGGCTATTTCCGGATGAAAGATCAGATCTCGCAGTTTCGATTGAATCGATGAAACATCGGATGGCCTAATGTCCATTGACCGAATTGGCAATTTGTTGGTCGACGTCAGTACCATAAACTCCGGCGACTGTGCCTTAAAAAACAGAGAGATGATCGCGTCGGTCAGTTGATCGTATTTGGCACCGCCGATTCCATGGAGAAAAAGATCGCTGAGAATCAGTCGAGCGTACATCGTTGTTACCAGTGCCCGGGGCCTGATACAGATCCCCTTTTCCGCCAGAAAATGCAGCCCTTCAGCGATCTGGTCCATCGGGATGCACGTTTGCCATCCCGCATTGTCTGCCAGCTCAAGCTCACCGGCTTGCGCGCGAACCATTAGTCTTCGACGCGTCGTTGATTGCAGGTTCCATACCCAGAAGGGAGATTCTATCCAGCCATCGCTACTGGCGTTCAAGTTCGGGACGGGGTGAGATTGGCTGCGAATCCGGTGTGTCTCTCGATATTGCTGCACCGATTCATTGTAAACTACATGAAGCTCTGCTGATCGACCTAGAAGTTCCGCCGCGAATTGCCAAAACGAAACGGTGTTGCAAACAGTGCTGAGCGGGACTTCCAGCGTGTTCAGGCCGAGAGTTCCCTCGAATCGGTGTCGGGCAGCGGCGATTGCCAGGAAGGGGTTTTCAAACTCGCTTCGCAAGTCGCAAACGGATTTCCAGTAATCCGCAATCATCGGTCTATCAATAATCGGCGCAATGGAATTCGTGACCCGGTCACCAAAACTCCTGAACAGCACGTCGTCATGCACTTTCTGCATCTCGTATGGCAACATCAACCCTGCCGAATCGAAGGCAAGGCTTTCGATACGTGGGCCATCAACAGAACCGGTCGGGAGACGCAGGGATTTGCTCGTACACAAATCGTTGTCAATGATCAGATTGATGCCGACGGATTGATGACGTGCCGCCAGGTTAGCGAGACAGAAGTTCTTGAACCAGACACCCGGATGGAAAAGTGACGGCTGGTGACCACCGAGGATCAACGAATTCGAATTCGGATCGAATTCCACATCACGGTATCGACGTGTGTAAGTGCTGGCCAATTCCAGCAATTCCTGCCGCGCAGATCGACGAAACTGTGCGACAGGGATGGAGGCGATCTCGAATGAGTGTTCATTCAAAATTCGCTGATTGAGTTCCAGCAACAAACCGGCGTCTTCGAGCGCAGGAATTTCCAGCGATTGTCCATCGTTAACGGGAGTCCGTAATCGCCGGTATTCAAGCGTCATGGACTCCGTATTCATCCGGTCATTTCAGGACAACAGCAACCCGAGCAATCCTTGGGCAAGCGATCCATGCTGCGCTGCAGAATTTCGTGATAGTAATTCAGGCGTGTTGTCGCATCGTCCAGGTCGCCGCCAAATGATCGTTTCTCGTCGAGGTAGATCAATGGGACAGCGACTTCGACGATTTTGAGTTTGTGAAACGCCGCCTGAACCCACAACTCCAGCGGCATCGCGTAACCGGGCTCGGTGATCCGCAATGCCCGCAAGGCGTCAACGCGATACGCCTTGAAACCGCAGAAAGCATCAGTGAGGTTGAATCCCAAAAGTTCATTGATCTCGCGGGTGATCTGTTGATTGATCCAGCGACGCTGCGCGGGAGCCTGCGAATTGGAATCAAACGTCTCGAGGTATCGGCTGCCGGAAACAATGTCCGCGCCCGATGACTTCAGTTGATTGATCAGCTCGTTGATTCGCTGCGGCTCGTGCTGGCCATCGCAATCAATCGTAACGAGCGAATCGAACCCGTTCGCCATCGCGTACCGAAACGAAGTGACGAGCGCCGCTCCGTATCCCTGGTTTTGTTTATGGGTGACGACGGTGATGTCGGAGCGCCGGGCAAGGGCGGCAACCGTACCATCAGTCGATCCATCGTCGATAACCAGGACATGTTCGCTGAACCGCTTGACTTGATCGAGAACCTGATTAACGGTGCCAGCTTCATTGAAGACAGGCAATGCGATTAAGTGTTTTTCCATCGATATTCCTGCGAGTATTTGAGATGCGCCTTAGTCCACTTTTCTCACGTAGGCCGGAACGAAGGGCACAAGAACCCTCCGGAACAGCGCAATTGCAACTTGCCGCAATAACGGCGTGTTGGTTTCCCATTGCCTTGTTTGTGCCCGAAGCTCCGGCGACTGCTGCATTTGCTTGTTCCGGCCTACACCCGCGTGAGAAATTGGCACGCGGAATCGTTCGGCAGTAAAATGAGCCTCCTGCAACTCAGGTGAGCCCTATTCTAGATGGACAAGGCAGGTGGTCAAATCCTTACTTTTTTTGATGACTGACAGCTTCAAATTACAGGAGACACTTGTAAAAAGGCCATTTCATCACCGGATGATCGACTCGATGGGCCATCAAATCGCTGGCAAAAGTGTGGCAGGATACGTCCCGATTCTCCACGGGATTTGACGGTTGCGATTATCAGGCAAATTGAATTGGGTCGGATTCGTTCCGGCTGCACCAAACAGCCATTTCAGAAAACTGTTTTTGAAGGCGATCGGCGAGAACTTCCAGGGCAAATCGCTCGCTCGTGTAGTGGCCGAGCAACACCAGTCCGATGTCAAGTGCCTTGGCCTCCAGGCAAGTGTGAAAAGTTGCTTCGCCTGTGATCAGCGCGTTGCAACCAGCGCTTGCCGCCTTGTTCAAAAACGAACCGCCACTGCCGCATGCCATGGCAATGCATTTGATATCCTGTTCGAGATCACCTGCGTACCGGATGTTCGGCAGGGCGAAAATGGATTTAGCTTGTTCCAGCAAGGCTGCGAACTTGGTTTGTCTGGCAAGCGACCCAGTTCTTCCTGCGCCAATGTGCGGTGCCATATCGTCAGCGACAACCAGCGGTTTTATATTTTCAAGACTGAATCGTTCGGCCAGCATTTGATTGATACCAGTGCTTGCCGAATCGAAAGCCGTGTGAGGACTGATGACAGCGATGTTGGCGCGAATCAGTTGCAGCAGAATTTTTCCGGTCGGGTCGTCGGTCGTCAGCCGCTTGAGGGGACGGAATGGCAGGGGATGATGGGTGACGATAAGGTCCGCTTTGGCATCGATCGCCTCGCGGGCACTTTCGGGTGTAATCGTCAAACAAGTCATGACGCGCTGTACAGTTGCGGCAGAATCTCCGACGAGCAGTCCCACATTGTCCCAGTCCTCTGCCAGTTCCAGTGGCGCGAGTTGACTGATAAAATGATTGACATCGGCGGTGCGTATCATGTCAGGATCCTTGCCGGCACGTTTAACTTGTGTTGTTCGCAAGTTGACAGGATAACAAAACGCGAATGCAACGGCATCGGTGTTCGAGGGAGAGATTGATTTGCTCAAGTTGCGAAAAGGAATTCGGCTGGAAAGTCTGGGTTTGCCATTCCGTCAGGCGCTTGAGGCGGCTGCCCGCCTGGGTGCTGATGGGATTGAAATCAATGCGCGAACCGAAATTCGTCCAGCGGAGCTGACTCGAACCGGAGTTCGTCAGATCAAAAAAATGCTGGACGATTATCAGCTCAAGGTTGCCTGCGTCAATTTTCCGACTCGACGCGGCTATTCGAACGAAGTCGATCTCGATCAACGTCTCGATGCGACGCGAGGGGCGATGACGATGGCTTACGATTTAGGCTGTACCGTCGTAAGTAACCAGATTGGAAGAATTCCCGACGCGGAATCGCCGGAACACACAACGCTGATTCAGGCGCTGGAAGACATCGGCCGCCATGGCCAGCGAGTCGGCTCGTTTTTTGCTGCCCGGACGGGTGACAACCCCGGTGAAAAGCTGGCGGAATTATTGCGGTTGCTTGGGCCGGGGTCGTTGTTTGTCGATTTCGATCCAGCCGAGTTGATGCTGGCTGGAGAGTATCCGATCGATTCGATAAAGCAGCTTGGTGAATTTGTCGTTCACTTTCGGGCGCGCGACGCAGTTCGGGATCTGTCACGAAGTGAAAATGTCGTTGTGCAGCTCGGGCGCGGTTCGGTCGATATCGCCGAGTTGTTGGCCAATCTGGAAGTCAACAATTTTTCCGGGTACTTGACGGTGCAGCGAGCGCCCGGCAAAGGGAACGAAAAAGTTCTGGCCGAAGAACTTGAATACCTGCAAAATGTGTTTGGGTAGTCCGCTAGGGGTCGGGAATCCTTTGCCCCTTGGCAGCACAAGGGCCGGTCCGGCAAATGACTCACGACCCGGTACCATTGAAGTGAATCTTCTGGAAAAGGGTTACAAATCCAAATGTGGCAACTAGCCGCCAAGCAATCGTTTGCAGGGTTCACCGGCAATTTCCGTGACGTAACGGGGGACAGCGTAACCCGGCAGCGCGTTTCTCATTTCCTGAATCAATTGCAAACCCTGTTCTACCGGTACTTCAAAATGTGCCGCACCCTGCACCCGGTCGAGTTGGTGCAGGTAATAAGGGATACATCGAAGTGCCACCAGGCGTTCGCTCAGTTCAATGAGTGTTGTTGCATCGTCGTTGACACCTCGAAGGAGCACTGATTGATTCAGCAACATCGATTTGGATTCCAGCAACGACTCAATCGCTTTCTCAACATCGCTGTCAATTTCATTGGGATGGTTGATATGCAGCACAACAAAAGTTGCCGGTCGCATATTGCGCAGCATCTTGACCAGCGATCCGGTGACTCGTTGTGGAACAACAATTGGCAATCGAGTATGAATTCTCAACCGATCAATATGGCCAATCGCGGCTATAGAATCGATCAAGCACTTCAGACGGTCATCCGTGAGCATCAATGGATCACCACCGCTAAGGATCACTTCGCGAATCGACTCATCGCCGCGAATAATGGCCAGCGCCCGATCGAATTCGGCTTCCGAGCGAGGCGCGGTTTCGTAAGGAAAATGGCGACGAAAACAGTACCGGCAATTGACGGCACAAACGCCGGACGTAATCAACAGGGCCCTTCCCTGGTACTTGTGAATCAATCCGTCCTGCCGCGTGGCATCCATGTCGCCGACGGCATCATTGCGAAAACCGTCGACTTCGATCGCTTCTTCGGCGACTGGCAGGACTTGCCTTAACAGCGGATCGTTCGGGTCGTTCAGTCGAATCCGGCTGAGGAAGGGCTCGGGGACAAACGTCCGGAACTGCTGATGTGCAGCGGCGACACTGGCCTCGTCCTGATCCGGAACGAGCGGCAGACCCAGCCGCCTCCGCAATTCGTTCGGGTCGCGAATTGCCCCCTTGATAATCTGTTGCCAGGGAACCGATTCCAGGCCGGTAACCGGCGCGGTACTGGTGCGGACAGAATCGGAAGTTGACGATACAATAGCCATCTTTTGCCAATGGACCGGACTGCGGTTTCGCGCCGGCTAACGATATACTTGTAAAAAACAAACGACCAAAAACAGAACAATCAATCGAGGAACCGACCCATGGGTAGTTACAAGACCAGTGATTTTCGCAAAGGGCTTAAAGTCCAAATAGACGGCGAGGCGTATTTGATGACGGAAATGAATTTCGTCAAACCGGGCAAAGGAAACGCCCTGTACAAGTGTAAGCTGAAAAACCTGATTCGTGGAACCCTCTTGCAGAAAACCTACAAAGGTGGCGACACGCTGGAAGCGGCCGATGTCGAGGAAATCGACGTGCAGTTTCTGTACGGCCAGATGGGGACGTTTGTTTTCATGAATACCGAGAATTTTGAGCAATACGAATTGACGGCGGATCAGGTGGACGACAACTGGCGATATCTCAAGGACGGGATGGATTGCAAAATGGTCTTGTTCAACGGACTCCCAATTACGCTGTCTCCCCCAAACCACGTGGTAATGAAAGTCATTTCGTGCGACCCCAGCGCCAAAGGGGATACCGCCACAAACGTGACCAAGCCGGTGAAGCTGGAATCGGGCGGCGAGTTTCTGGCACCTGCCTTTATCAACGAAGGGGACTTGATCAAGATCGATACGCGCACCGGTGACTATATCGAGCGTGTCAAAGCCTGACGTATGAACCTGTTCGAACATTCAGGCGAACTGCCGATTGGTTTCCCATTGTTGCGGAGAGTTTCATGAAAGTTGAATTTCAAGGCGCAGCGCAAACGGTTACCGGTTCCAAACACCTGATTCACTTTCGCGGCAAACGATTGTTACTCGATTGCGGGATCTTTCAGGGACAGCGCAAGGATGCGTTCGAGCGCAACCGTAACCTCCCTTTCGATCCCAAAAGTATCGATGCAGTGATTCTTTCGCATGCCCACATCGATCACTGCGGGAATCTTCCGTCGCTGGTGCGAGGTGGTTTTCGCGGCCCGATCTTTGCGACGTCTTGCACTCGCGATCTGGCGGTGCACATGTTGCTCGATTCCGCAAAGATCCAGGAATCGGACGTCAAATACGTGAATAAAAAACGCATCAGAAACGGACAGACTCCATTCGAGCCCTTGTATCGACAAAGCGATGCGCTGCAAACGATCAAGCAAATTCGGTGTCGGGATTTCGGTGAATCGTTTCAGCCATTGGCGGGCGTGACGTGCAAGTTCTGGTTTGCCGGCCACATGATCGGGGCTGCGATCACGGAGCTTGTATTCGAGGAAGAGTTCGGCGGGACAACGCGACTGGTGTTCAGCGGGGACCTCGGTCGCCCGGAAATGCCTATGCTCCGCAATCCGGAGATCGTTGAGAATACTGACTATCTGATTATGGAAGCGACTTATGGCGACCGGTTGCATGAAACGGAAACAGATGCGGATTCGATGTTGGTTGCGGCTGCCCGGCAAACATACGATGCGGGTGGCCGGCTGATCGTCCCGGCTTTTTCGGTTGGCCGAACCCAGGAAATCGTTTACCGGCTGAACTGCATTTTCGAACGGGGCGATTTGCCACCCATGCAGGTTTTTGTCGATAGTCCGCTGGCCGTGAATGCCAGCACGGTCTTCCGCGAGCATGTCGAATGTTTGAACGAGACGTTTGTCGAGCAAATGCTTGACGAAGATGATCGGGACCCGCTGGCCTTTCGCGAATTGCATTACATTCAAAAAGTGGCGGATTCCAAGGCACTTAACAATTACAAAAAACCATGCATCATCATCAGCGCTTCCGGGATGTGCGAAGCGGGTCGGATTTTGCACCATTTGAAATCGTCAATCGAAAACCCGAAAAACATGATCCTGTTCACGGGCTATCAGGCGCCGCACACCTTGGGCCGGCGCATTCTCGACGGCGTGAAGCGAGTGAATATTTATGGTGAGCCATTCGATGTTCGCGCTCGTGTGATGAAGCTCGAAGGAGCAAGTGGCCATGCCGACCAGGCAGGCTTGCTGCAATGGGCCCGCAGTATCGCAGCGGCTGGTTCTTTGAAGACCGTCGCCCTGGTCCATTGTGAATTGGGACCAGCTCAGGCATTCCGCGAACAGTTACTCAATGCCGGCATCTCCTCCGTCATCATTCCCGCTCCGGGCGAGTTGTTAGTGGTTAGTGGTTAGTTGGATTGCGGGCGTCGTGTGGGGAGCGCTCTGCGAAGTGCGGATGTCATTTTGCTTGTTTCCGTGATCAGCCCTCGGCATTTCGTGACATCTGTTTCGTTTACCAGGCCAATCCGAATTGATATCTCCAGTTGAGTCTCGATTTCGGCCAAAGAGCCTTGGGCGATTGATAGAAATTGGCGGAACTCGGCTGATGATTGTCGTGCCTGGCCCTCGGCGATATTTGAAGGGACGGAAACAGCGGCCCTGCGTATCTGGGAAGTCAGGCCATATCGTTATTTTTGTGGGTATGAATTTGTGAGGCGATACACTTCCTCGGCTAATTGGAGTGACTTTTGCCAATCCAGCAGGTCTTTGTAGCTGTTGACCACTTCCGCACCCTGTTTTCTGTGCCTTCGCACTTTCCCGTGTCTTTTTTGCCTGGCTAACCACTGGTCACTAACCACTTTCTATTCTAATACTGTACAAATGTACATGCTAGCGGTATTTTGGCACTTTTCCGGTGGAGGTGGGACCAGACTTGTCGGCAAGTCGTGGCAATCTGGGGGCCGTTCAGATGTTGACTCAAAATGACATCGAAAAACTTCAAGGACGGACCATGCACGCGCCAGGGACTACGCACGGAACATCGATTTTCGCGGCGGATTCTGCGCCGCCAGCGTCAGTGGCACTTACCTCGGATCCATCAGGCCCGGTTGCACCAAACCCGGTTCCACCTATCGACATGGTGCAAGCGCTACGGCAGCGGATTCGCCGCCTGGAGACGGCTGCGCGGTGTGGGGATGGTCGCGTTATCTCCACCGGCTGTGCCGATCTCGATGCGTTGTTGCCCGAGCGGGGCCTGAGTGCGGGGACGATTACCGAGTGGCTGACGCCAGGCGATGGGCACGGCGCGCGGGTATTGTCGTTGCTGGCCGCGCGGCAGGCGTGTGTCGATGGAGGCGCGTTGGTGGTGATCGATCCCGAGCGAAGGTTCTTTGCGCCGGCGGCCGTTGCGTGGGGGATCGATCCGGACAACGTGATCGTATTGCGTCCCCCGATCGATGATCGCCGCGCGTTGTACTGGGCCATCGATCAATCGCTTCGTTCGTCAGCCGTCGCTGCGGTATGGGGTGCCCTCCCCTGCGTCAATGAACATTGGCAACGACGGTTTCAGTTGTCGGCAGAAGAAAGTGGCGCGCTGGGTTTGTTCGTCCGCCCGGCCAGCGTGTTGGGAGAGCCGGGTTGGTCGGAAGTGCAGTGGCTGGTGGGGAACCTGCAAGCTGGAAAGCGGAAAGGGGAAAACGGAATCGCGAAGCGGGAGGGGTTTGACCGGTTCATCGATTTGCGACTGGCTCGTGTCCGCAACGGAACGGCCGGCGCGTATGCAAAAGTGCAAATTGATTTTACAAGTGGAGAAGTGCGAAAGGTTTATCATGAAAAACAGCGGCAGTCGGTTACTTGCGGATCAGCGATCACCACTGTCGATGACAGTCACGCCACCGAAAAGGGTTCTGTGCATCTGGCTGCCGTGCTGGCCCATCCAGCGTCTGGTCGCCGCCGACAACGCGCTTAGGCGCACGCCGATCATTTTGTATCGCAATCTTGCCCAGCGCGGCCAGATCGTGACGGCGCTTTCGCCGATGGCGCAGCTTGGCAGCGCCCGGGTGGGGATGCCGCTATCCGAAGCGAAATCGCTGGTGCAGCGGAGTCGGCACTGCGACGGGGTGGCGACAATCATCGAACACGATCCGGACGCCGACGCGCGAGCACTGCAACAACTGGCCATCGACTGCCGGCATTTGAGTCCCGTGGTGGGTCTTGTGAAGACCAGCGAAGTACCGCGACCGGCATCGCAAATCGAAGCGGAGCCCGCCGCACTGTGGTTGGATGTGGGGAGCGTGATGCACTTGTTCGGTGGCGCGGCGGGTTTGCAAGCGACCGCCAGCCGGCACTTTGAGGAGCTGGGGTACACGACTCAGCAAGCGCTCGCCGCGACACCCGGTATGGCGTGGGGGCTGGCGCGGTTCGGCGAGAGTCGCTTGTCGAGCGAATGCCTGAATGAAAAAGAAAATGACAACGAAAAAATTAAAGAAAAAGTAAAAGAAAAAGAAAAAGTAAAGGCTTTTGACCGGCTGCCAGTTGTTGCCTTGCGATTGTCGCCTGCCACCATCGACAACATGCGACAGCTCGGGATTGAACGGGTTGAGCAAATCCGGCAATTGCCACGTCGCGGATTGCGCAGTCGTTTTGGTGATGAAGTCACGCGGCGACTGGATCAGGCGGATGGTGTGATTGATGAAGTGATCACGGCCATTTATCCGCCGCCCGATTACCAGGCGGAACAGACGCTTGATTATCCAGTCTCTGATCGGGAAACGATTCTGGTGGTGCTGTCCCGCCTGGCAAAGCAGCTTTGTGAGCAAATGCGCAGCGCGCAGCGGGGCGGACTGGTGTGGCAGCTTCGGATGTCGGCACCCGAGCATCCGCCGCTTGAGTTGCTTGTCAAGTTATTCCAGCCAACGGCGACGCTTGAATGTGTGATGCCGTTGTTCGGGATGCAACTGGATGAAGTCAGCGGACCGTCGGCGGGCAAGCGACGTCGCTTGCTGGATTTCGGTGTCATCGATTTTTGTGTGTCGGTGCGGAATTGTGTGTTGCTGGCCGAGCGGCAACGGGAGTTGTTTGACGAGAACCCGCGGCGGGACTTTTTGGCTCTGTCGCAACTGGTCAACCGCCTGGCAAGTCGGCTTGGTGCAGAACACGTGGTGCGACCAAAGTTGCGAAGTGGTGCAATGGCCGAGGAGGCGGCAGTGTTTGAACCGCTTGTCGGTCAGGCCGATGCGAGCGGAAGTGCAGCAGCATCTGCCAAACCGGTTCGGTCACGACGGCGCAAATCCAGTCGGACAGGTCGGTACCCCGACGCAGGGTTTCTGGCGGAGAACACGCCGGGTTTGCGAAGTACCATTTCACCGATGCAGCGACCGCTGTCGTTGTTTCCGCAACCGCAAGAGATTGCGGCCGTGTCGGTCGATGGCAGGCCGCAAACCGACATCCATGTTCCGGCCTTGTTTCTGGTTGATGGGCAGCGCTTGCCGGTGTTGCGCCGCTGGGGACCGGAGCGAATCGAGACGGCCTGGTGGCGCGGACCGCTGGTGCGCCGCGATTACTGGCGAATCGAAGTGGCGGACGGACGCTGGCTGTGGGTGTTTCGCGACTTGCGCGCGGGGAAATGGTTTTTGCATGGGGAGTTTTAGTTAGTGGTTAGTGGCTAGCGATTTGAGATTTGAGATTTGAGATTTGAGATTTGAGATTTGAGATTTGAGATTTGAGAGTTGAGAGTTTTTGAACCTGGGATCTGGAGTGACAGTCATGAATTACAAACGATTCGAAGACCTCCCCGTCTGGCAAGCGGCAGCGGACATGGCAGCAAAAATGTTCGTCTGGACCGGCGACAATCGCTTTCACGGTAAAGGCGATCTGGCGAACCAGCTGCAACGCGCAACCCTTTCCATCTCCAACAACATCGCCGAGGGCTTCGAGCGCGGGACAACCAGCGAGTTGCTTGCCTTCCTGTACTACGCGCGCGGCTCGGCAGGCGAAGTCCGCTCGATGCTGTCGATTGTTGAACGAATGGACGGTTTTGCAAGTTTCAAGCAAGAGACTGGCGAGTTGCGAAGTCAGTGTGAGTCGATTTCACGACAGCTGCGAGGTTGGGTGGGAAGTTTGCAGAACTGCGACATTGCCGGGCAACGGCACTTGAACGATCAGTCGCGGCAAAGCTATCAGCAGCGAAAGAAAGGAGAGGTGATGCTTCAGCAGCAGCGACAGTTTATGGAGCAGAAGAAAGCGGAGTTGGAGGAAGCGGCCAGGCAGCGAGAGGTGGAGCGGCAGGCGCGTGAGGGTCCGGTGGAATAAGCGAGCGAAAGCAATTTGAGATTTGAGATTTGAGATTTGAGATTTGAGATTTGAGATTTGAGATTTGAGATTTGAGATTTGAGATTTGAGATTTGAGATTTGAGATTTTATGCCTGACACCTGACACCTGAAGTCTGAATCCTGAAAGGATTTCCTTGACAAAATACGTGGAGCTGCATTGTAAAACGAATTATTCGTTTCTTACCGGTGCATCGCATGCGGACGAACTGGTTTCGCGTGCGGTGAAACTGGGTTATTCGGGGTTGGCGATCACCGATGAGAATTCGCTGGCGGGCGTGGTGCGGGCTTATGCGGCGGCGCGGGACACGGAATTGCAGTTGATCATCGGAGCCGAAATCATCTGTCACGATGCGCCACCGATCGTATTGTGGGCGACCGACCGGCAATCGTACGCGAACTTGTCACGTTTGATCACGGTCGGGCGTCGCCGCGCGCCCAAAGGGGAATGCTGGTTGCGGTTCGATGATGTTGCTGAACACTCGGACGGACTCATTGCCGGTTTCGTACCGCAGTTGGCGGGTGACCGCTGTCCCTTGGCGCACATTGACGAGAATCACATCAGTCATGAATGGTTTTGTGTGCGTGGCCGGCAAGCGTGGCGGGAATCGGATGAAGCGCGGCAGCAGGCATTGGGGACTTGCGCGGAATTGTTTGGCGATCGCCTGTATTTGCTGGCCGAGTTTTATTTCGGCAGCGACGACGATTGGCGCAAGTCCGAATTACAAAAACTTTCCAGCGCTTGTGCGGTTCCGTTGCTGGCGGCCGGCGATGTGCTGTATCACTCGCCGGCGCGGATGCCGTTACATGATGTGTTGACGGCGACCCGCCATCACACCACCGTCGCGCTGGCGGGTCCGTTGTTGATCCCCAACGCCCAGCGTCATTTGCAAGCGATCGCCGTGCGGCACGTCCAGTTTGCCGATCTGCCCGGTGCCGTGGAGCGAACTGTCGAAGTCGCCGGGCGATGCCGGTTTCGCATGGACGATTTGCGTTACGAGTATCCGGACGAAGTGGCACCGGTTGGCAAAACGCCGATTGAACACTTGCACGATCTGACGATGCGAGGCGCGCGGGGGCGATATCCGAACGGTGTTCCGGAAAAAGTCCGGCGGCAACTGCATCACGAGTTGCAACTGATCGAGGAACTGCGATACGAGGCGTACTTCTTGACCGTGCAAGACCTTGTACGTTTTGCCCGTAGTCGCAAGATCCTTTGTCAGGGGCGTGGTTCGGCGGCCAACTCGGCCGTTTGTTATTGTCTTGGCGTAACATCCGTCGACCCGGATACGTCGGACTTGCTGTTCGAACGTTTTATCAGCAGGGAGCGCAATGAAGCGCCAGATATTGACGTCGATTTTGAGCACGAGCGGCGCGAGGAAGTCTTGCAGTATCTGTACGAAAAGTACGGGCGGGAGCGGGCGGGTCTGGCGGCAACGGTGGTGACTTACCGGGCGCGCAGTGCCATTCGCGATGTGGGCAAGGCGCTTGGGTTGTCGCTTGATTGCGTCGATGCACTTGCCAAACAAGTCGACGGTTACCACAACCCCGACGACCTGGCGATTCGATGCCAGACGGCGGGACTCGACCCGGAATCGCCGATTGGCGAGCGGTTGCTCTACCTGGTCAACGACATCCTCGGTTTTCCACGGCACTTGTCGCAGCATGTTGGCGGGATGGTGATGACGCGCGGTCGACTGGACGAAATGGTCCCGATCGAAAATGCGTCGATGGATGGTCGAACGGTGATTCAGTGGGACAAGGACGATTTGGAAGAGCTCGGTTTGCTCAAGGTTGATTGTTTGTGCCTCGGGATGTTGTCGGCGATTCGCAAGTGCTTTGAATTGGTCGAGCAGCATTGGCAGCGGCCACTGACACTGGCCACGATTCCGCCGGAAGACCCCAGGGTCTACGACATGATCTGTGCGGCGGACACCGTCGGTGTCTTTCAAATTGAAAGCCGCGGCCAGATGTCGATGCTGCCGCGCCTGAAACCACGATGCTGGTACGATCTGGTGATCGAAGTCGCCATTGTTCGTCCAGGCCCGATTCAGGGAAACATGGTCCATCCGTATTTGCGACGGCGCAATGGCCAGGAAAAAGTCGTTTATCCCAATGACGCAATCCGGGCGGTCCTTGATCGTACACTCGGCGTTCCGATCTTTCAGGAGCAGGCGATGAAGCTGGCAGTGGTCGCCGCCGGTTTTACGCCAGGAGAAGCGGATCAGTTGCGTCGGGCGATGGGCGCATGGCGCAAGACGGGTGTGATTGAAAAGTTCCGTGAGAAATTGATGTGCGGAATGAAAGCCAACGGGCTGAGTGATGAATTTGCCGATCAGGTCTTTCGGCAGATTCGCGGATTTGGCGAGTACGGATTTCCCGAATCGCATGCGGCGAGTTTTGCGCGGCTGGTGTATGTTTCCTGCTGGTTGAAATACTACTATCCGGCCGCCTTTACGGCATCGATTCTCAACGCGCAGCCAATGGGTTTTTATGCGCCGGCGCAACTCGTGTCGGATGCGCAGCGACATGGAGTGACTGTGCTGCCCGTCGATGTGAACTGCAGTGACTGGGACAATACACTTGAATCGCCGCCGGAGCTGGCCCATCGCGCTGCGGTCGCGACCGTTCACACATACGCCTCTCCCCTGCCCCAGCCTGCATTGCGACTTGGTTTGCGGCAGATCAGTGGTTTGCCGATCGCGGCGGGCGAACGGATTGTCGCAGCGCGTCGTCATGGGCCGTTTGTTTCACTGGCGGATTTCGGGCGACGAACGGGTCTTGGTCAGGCGATGATCGAGCGGTTGAGCAAGGCCGCTGCGCTGGCGTCGCTGAAACAGGAACGCCGTGTCGCATTGTGGCAAGCGCTTGGGCAAGAACGGAAACCGCAGCATCAACCACTGTTTGGCGACAAGGATATCGACGATGACGAAGACGGCTTGCTCCCCGCGCTCACCCCGCAGGAAGAAGTTTTTGCTGATTACCGCACAGTCGGTTTGTCGCTCAGGGCCCATCCGATTTCCTTTTATCGCCAGTCACTCCGTTCAATGCGTGTTGTCACGGCGGCGGAATTGGAAAGCAAACCCGACAACCGGCAAACGCGGGTCGCGGGTTTGGTGATCTTGCGGCAAAGGCCTTCAACGGCCAAAGGGATCACGTTCGTTACGCTGGAGGACGAAACCGGCACGATCAACCTTGTCGTCAAGCCGCCAATTTGGGAACGCTATTACCAGATTGTACGAACAAGACCCGCCTGGATCGCCCATGGAAAACTGGAACGACGCAGTGGCGTGACTCACGTGATTGTCAATCGCATCGAGGACCTTGCCGAAAAACTGGGCGAACTAAAAACAAAGTCGCGCGATTTCCGGTAGCGATCAAGAGCAGCGCGAAAAGCGTGACAAAAAAAGCCAGAACGCGTTACCGTTTTTCAATCATCAAATCGATCCAGACGAGATGGTGGTCGGAGACGTCGTTGAGGTGGAAACCTTCTTCGTCGGATGCCGGCCAGAATACGCCGCAATCGACGAGCGTCATTCCTTTCGTCGGCAAGCAGTAATCGACGCGCACGTTGCCGACAGACTGGTCGTTGAAATCACCCGTATCGAACGCTGGTTCTCCGGACTGACGCATATTGGCCATGCCGTCCTTGCCTGCCGCTTCGACTGCCCCGCGACTTGACGGCGTTGGGGAATGGATGAGGCGTGGGTGCGTTGTTAATTGCCGCGCGGCTTGATTGTAACTGTCTCCATCCATCGGATCCGCGTTCATGTCACCGGCGACGATTGCCAGCGCGTTGGATTCAAGGCCACCGACAATTCCCCTGTTGTCGATAATGTAAAAGCTGTCGTCGACGAGATAGTCAGCCAGCAACCGGATCTCATCGTGATTGCGTCGACCGTTTCGGTCTTCCGGGCCATCAAACACAGGCGGCGTGGGGTGCGCGCAGAGAAAGTGAATTGTCGAACCATTAATTTGTATAGGCACGTCCCAGTGGCTTTTGGACGACAGTCGCAACTGGTTCCATGTTTCCTCGGAATACCAGCGTTCGTGCGTATCGGGATCTGCGGGCCGCAGCGCGTTTGGCATCATGTGCCACTGGAACTTTTGGAAAGTACGGACTCCGTCTGAATCAATCGGATATTTTGAAAGTACGACCATTCCGTATTGACCAGGGAACGCGCCAAACCCCCAGGCGTCGTCCGGATCGCCCGTTTTGCCGTTGTTGTTCAAGTCGAGTCCCGAATCGACGCCAGTATTGACGGGGCCGGAATAAAAGTAGGGATACTCGATTTTGTATTGATCGTTTTGAGGAACTTCCAGATATTTTTTTCGGAACAGCTCAATGGATTTGTTTTCGATGTCGTAATCGAACTCATTGAGAAGGATCAAGTCAGGACGAACGCGCTGGATTATTTCAGCAATCTTTTGTGCCTGAATTGATTTCCCGCTTGCCAAATCAACTGCCAACGCACCTTCGGTTTTTCGATTGAGTGACACATTAAAAGTGGCTGCACGAATCGTTGACGACTTTCCGGTGCTGTCATCGGACCCCTGCAAGGCAGCGGACGCGCTGGATTGCCAGCACCCGGTAAACAACAGGAGAGTCAGCGAAACTAACCAAAATCCGGGTGCGTTTTCATCCATCTCTGATTCAGGCGCGCTTTTTGAAAATGTCCGATTCAAACAATATTCGTATGGCCAGCAGCGTGGATCGGTGCCATGGGTTGAACTCAAGTTGCCTATTGGACCGGCCCCTATGCAGTCTGTCGATGAGGCGCACCGTGAGTCAAAAACGGAAAAATCGGTATATGCGTCAAATAAGTATTTTTCCGGAAAACGTGCATAATCGCTATCTTCGTTAAATTCCAGCCTTCAAAAATGGCGATTAATCCGGAGAGGTAATCTGCAGACAGTTTCTGCCGAGTGCGTTTGTTTTTGCTTATACAAATCAACTATTTGGGGGGAATCATGGCAGTGTCACGTGATAACGTGTCAGGTAGCTATTCCCAAGATGACCTGCCTCCGTTCAAGCCGAACTTTTTGCCAACCAACCGGGTTTGGCTGGACAAAACGCTCCGGGCGCAAATTGGTCTGGCGATCGGCAAGGCAATCCGTCGGGCATCACTGGCAGCGATAACGACCGTTTCCATTGGTCTCTCAGGCTGTTGCTTCTTCGGCGGCGACAGTTACGGTACGGTTGACAACTTTATGGACAAACAAGTTTCGTGCATGCGCGATCATGTGTGGGCGAAACGGGCATTTCACTTGCGATACGGTTACTGCGAACGTGTTCACGCCGATCATTTTCGCGACGGATTCGTTGCCGGTTATTCCAATGTTTGCGATGGCGGGTCCGGCGATTGTCCGGCGATGCCACCCGAAAGATATTGGGGATTCCAGTATCAGAATCAGGAAGGTGCCGCCATGCAGAACGCATGGTTTGCAGGATTCGAATCTGGCGCCGGTGCAGGGCAAAATGACGGTTCCGGCACGTTTCGTGAAGTTCAAATTTCGCGAGAGGTTGAACAAATGCTGCTTGTCGACGAGTCAATCAAAAACGAACATGCCGGGATTCGAAAGGAAATCTATGTGGACAACCCTGTTGTTTACGGGAATCCAGCCGACCCACAAAAAACTTTCGAGTTCGAATCCGGTTCGCAAATGATCACCCCGATGGCAAATACCCCGATGGCAATTCCCGAGGATTCCTGGAAGTCGGCAAGTACGAAGATCAATCCGCAACAACCGTTGCCTATGCAAATTGTACCGAACGATCTACTGAACGACGTTCCGGTAATCGTTGGTCCCTCGCAGCGTTAGTCAGTCCACCATCCACCTGGTAGTCGTGGTTACATCGCTTACCCGAGTAATGACCGGGAACAGCATCAAGGAGTTATTTTGTCATGAATAGTCATCCCGCCAATCCGGAATCGCTCGATCGCGTCTGGCGAATGTGGTTGCTCATGCCAATCTGCCTGTGCTTCGGCCTGAGTGGATGTGCGCAATTAATTCACCCGATCGAAGCGATTCCCGCCGAACGCATTCCGCCGCAGTTTCTTGCAGCTCCGCAAGCGAACAAGCGACCGATAGACGTTTCATTGCTCCGGGTTACCTCACCCCCGTCCTATATTCTCGACAAGGAAGACGTCCTCGGCGTCTTCATCGAAGGCATCCTTGGAAAACAGGACGAAGCTCCCCCCGTCCATATTCCCGAACCGGACAGCGACTTGTCGCCAGGCATTGGATTCCCGATTCCGGTTCGCGACGATGGCTCCATTTCTCTCCCATTGATCGATCCCATTCCCGTTCGCGGACTTACGGTTGCACAAGTCGAAGATCTCGTCAAGCGCCGCTACGAAGAGGGAGACTTGTTGGTGAAACCGCGGGTTATTGTGACCCTGTTGCGAAAACGAACTTATCGCGTATTTGTCGTCCGTCAGGACAACGCCGGTGGGGCTGGAGGGCAACAATTGGGACTTGCACAACGAACTCGTGGTGTATTTGACCGATCTGATTTGAGCAGCCGCGGATATGTACTTCAATTGCCGGCATTCGAGAACGACATCCTGAATGCGTTGTCTCAAACCGGCGGATTGCCGGGGCTCAACGCCAAGGCCGAAGTCACCATTCTGCGGGGTGACAATGCACAGACCGAAGAACGATTCCGCCAAATGCAGCAAATGTATGGTAACAATCTTGGCGCCGCAGGAATTTTCAATCCAGCAACGATTGCCGGCGCTCAGTCAACTGTAACGATTCCGTTGCGGATTGCTCCTGATGAAGTCCCGAATTTCCGTCCGGAAGACGTCATTCTGCGAGACGGCGACGTTGTCTATGTCGAGTCACGGGAAACCGAAGTTTACTATACGGGCGGGTTACTCGGAGGTGGTGAATGGCCAATACCACGCGACTATGATCTGGATGTGTTGGGTGCTGTTGCCCTGGCGGGAACGGGAGTTGGGGCCGGTGGACCCGGGGCGGCGCAAGGGCTGATTCGTGGAGGCAACCAGATTGAGGCTACCGAGTTGATCATATTGAGAAAGTTGCCAGGCAATCGACAGATTCCGATCAAGGTTGACTTGACTAACGCCGTCAATAATCCGCAGTCACGTCTGCTGGTTACCAAAGGGGACACGTTGATACTGCGATACTCGGCCGAGGAAGAAGTCATCAACTTTGGTATCAGCGTCTTTTTCACCTACGGTATCACCCAGTTGTTTAATAATAGACGCTAGAAACCAGTGCGTGGTTGACAGCGCAACTGAACACACAAACAGGGTCAGGAAGTATTTTCCTGGCCCTGTTTTCGTATCGATGTGTTGAGTTTTTCTAGTTGTTCAGGATGGAGTTGAGCCGGTCTTTGCGAGATTCGTTCAATCTCGGGCCTGTCGTTGCGACGACTTCCGATGCCAAATAATTTCCCCAAATGGCGGCTTGTGTTGCTCCGAGTTGGTTGGCAAGTCCGAACAGGGCCCCACCGGCAAATGCATCACCGGCACCCACGGAATCGATCGCCTTGACCTTGAATCCCTTGACCGTGTGGATTTTTTGTTTATCAACAACGATGCAGCCGTTGGGCCCGTCGGTAATAAAGACAGTCTCGGCCATCGCGCCAAGCCGTTCTGCACATTCATCGAGTGACTGGGTACACAGCAGGTGCCTTGCCTCTTCGGCATTGCAAAACAGTACGTCGCAGAATTGGGGAACAATTTCCAGAAACTGGTCGCGATACCGATCGACCAGAAACGGATCAGAGAATGTAAACGAGGTTTTTACGCCCAGAGAGCGGGATCGAATCATGGTTTCCAAACAGGCGGCACGGGGATTCGGGGCATCCCACAAGTACCCTTCGATATAACTGAATTTACATTGGGCCAGCAAATCCCAGTCCATGTCGTTAACTGAAAGCGACGTTGAAATCCCAAGGTGCGTACACATCGTTCGTTCGGCATCAGGGGTCGTCAACACAACGCAAGTACCGGTGGGGCTTGCCGATTCCGAAGCCATTGCAACAGGAAAACGGATACCAGCGCTTTCCATATCCTGAGCGTAAAATTCACCGTTGGTGTCATGCGCAACTTTTCCAAAATAAACACCGCTGCCGCCACTCTGCGCGATCGCTACCATCGTGTTTGCTGCTGAGCCACCCGACGCCAGCTTCACATTATGGTCGTCCAGCGCATGCAGAATCCGCGCTTGCCGGTCGGTTTCCATCAAGGTCATGCTTCCGCGCTGCAGGTTTTGATGCGCGACAAAGTCATCGTTGACCATGGCCAGCATGTCGACGATCGCATTGCCAACACCGAATACGTCCATTGTTTTTTTCAAGTTAAACCAGGCTCCGGGCAAGGGAATGAATGATTCAGAACGAAGTTAGTGAAAATACCTTCAAAACTTGCCTGGTATCGACATTTCAAAAAATGCGGGGGTCCCATCGGAACAGGACCAGGGCGATTATGTCTGAATCGACTACAATGACAAGTCCGTATCAGATACGGTCGTTACCCAACAAGAAATCGAAACCAGTCCCAATAAATCAGGTGCACCCGCAAGGGTGGCAACAGCAAAAAATATGGCGTCCACGATTCGAACGTTTATAGCAATTCCCTTGACCAACAGTCTCGCCAAAACCGTTTCCGGTTTCGCGAATACCCTGGGTCGAATATACACGGAGTACCGCTGGGTTCCGCACAGCAATCTGCACTTGACCACTAATTTTCTGGGCGATGTTCCCGACTGGAAAGTTCCAAAAGTATGTTCGCTCGTCGCTGCATTCGCTGATCGGCGTAAACCGTTCGAATGCAGCCTTGGTCGAATGGGTGCGTTTCCGAAACCGACTCGGCCGCGAATTTTGTGGCTCGGTCTGGAACAAGGAAAACAGGAGCTGATACAATTGCATTACGACCTCGAAAAAGCACTTGAAAAACTCCACATCGAGCCGGAACGCAAGCGATTCCGGCCCCATTTGACGATCGGTCGACTTGATGAACGGGAACGCTGGCCGGAATCGCTGGTCACCGAGCTCTCCAGTACAACCGAATCACTCCCCTGCAGTCTTCGCGGCTCCCCGGACTTCGACGCAGCGGAGCTGGTCGTCTACTCAAGTTACATGGATGGCGGTGACCCGGTCCATACGCCAATGTCCCGAGCCCCATTTGGAGAATTCGGAAACGGTCCGGACGTTCCCTGATTTTTCCAGCATTTTTTCGTCCCTGGCCATTCGCCGGACCAGACTTGTCCGCGTCATCGCGAAAATACATGCAGGCAATCACTGATTGGTTAGAGCGACACGACCCGCTACTTGAAAAGCCGTTTGGATAGCTTTATGGTAGGGGTATTGAAAATTCACTGGTACGGGATGCTCAAGTCCTGGCAACTCCAATCGCTGGTTGATCGAATTCCTTTTTTAACATCAAACACATTTGACACCGGTCAAAATCAGGGCAAGGAGTTGCGCGAATGACCACTATCGAATCTTCAAAATCGAACGCGAACGAATCATCAGTCGCCTCCTCCAACAGCAAAGGGACTACCATGGCGAAAAAAGTTAAATTGGCCAAGTCGACATCAGCCGACGACAAGAGCAAGAGCGGTTCATCAAAAATGGAGTCAATGCTCAAGGACAACGAGCACTTGAAGGCGGCCCTGCAACAAATCGAAAAGCAATTCGGCGACGGGTCGATTATGTCGCTGGCCGGAGACCAATTCTCGCGGATTCGCGGCATCTCAACGGGCAGTTTATCGCTTGACATCGCTCTTGGCGGACAAGGATTGCCTTGTGGCCGAATCATTGAAATCTTCGGTCCGGAATCCAGTGGCAAAACGACATTGGCGTTACACGCGATCGCCCAGGCCCAAAAAACTGGCGGGATCGCAGCATTCATTGATGCCGAACACGCCTTTGATCCGTCGTGGGGACGAAAGCTGGGCGTGCAACTGGAAACCCTGCTGGTAAGTCAACCCAGTAGCGGCGAAGAAGCAATGCAGATCTGCGAAATGCTGATCAAGTCCAACTCGGTTGACATCATCGTGATCGATTCCGTGGCGGCGCTCGTTCCCAGACAGGAACTGGAAGGCGAAATCGGCCAGTCGCATGTTGGCTTGCAGGCACGGCTGATGAGCCAGTCAATGCGCAAATTGACCGGTGTCATTAGCAAAAGCAAAACCTGCGTGGTCTTTATTAACCAGATTCGTGAAAAAATCGGCGTGATGTTTGGCAGTCCGGAAACAACACCTGGTGGACGAGCCCTGAAGTTTTATTCTTCCTGCCGAATTGATGTGCGACGAATTGGTGCACTCAAGGATGGCGAAGATGTCGTGGGTCAACGCGTCAAATGCAAGATCGTCAAGAACAAGGTTGCGCCACCATTCCGTATCGCCGAGTTCGACATGATGCATACCAACGGTATCAGTTACGAAGGTGACTTGCTCGACCTCGGTGTTGCTCACAAGATCGTGGCCAAGAGCGGTGCCTGGTTCAAGTACGGAAATGTTCATATCGGACAAGGCAAGGAGAAAGCCCGCAACTTCCTTGTCGAAAACCCGGACATCGCCGCGCAAATTCACGAAAAGATTATGGCGGCTGGCGGCTATATCGATAATGTTGCAACCGCCGAAGTCAGTTCCGACGCCGATTTCGTTGAGGAAGTTGATTCCTGATCCCCGGATTGCCGCTACAACAAACGAGTCCCGGACGCTAGAATCGTCACCTCGCCGGCCATTTGTCGCAAAGCCGAATAAATAATTGTTGTTGTGGAGATTCCGTAATGTCGGTAGCGGTTATAGACAAAAAGTATAAACCTGAACTTACAGTTTTTGAGGACTTTGCCGACGAGTGGGGAC
This sequence comes from Pirellulaceae bacterium, assembly GCA_031414755.1. Taxonomy (GTDB): domain Bacteria; phylum Planctomycetota; class Planctomycetia; order Pirellulales; family Pirellulaceae; genus CAJQPP01. The sequence continues at coordinate 34,591 of JANNWJ010000078.1, forward strand.
CTGAGAAAGTCGTTTACGTTTATGAACCGCAGTGCGGTCTGAAAGGAATTGTTGTCGTCGATAACAGTGCAATCGGACCTGGCATCGGCGGCATTCGGATGACTCCAACCGTTTCGACGAATGAAGTCTTTCGCCTTGCTAGGGCCATGACCTGGAAAAATGCCCTCGCCGGGATTCCTCATGGTGGAGCCAAATCCGGAATCGTGGCGGATCCACGAAAGATTTCCATTCAGCATAAGGAGGTTCTGGTAAGGCAATTCGCACGGGCCATCAAGGGGCTGTATCACTACATCCCTGGTCCGGACATGGGTACCGACGAAACTTGTATGGCCTGGGTCCGTGATGAGATCGGGCGTTCGGTCGGTTTATCAACAGCCCTTGGCGGGATTCCACTGGATCAGGTCGGAGCGACGGGATATGGTCTGGCAGTTTGCGCTGAAATAGCGCAGGAGTTTGCAGGTATCAAACTGGCCGGTGCCCGCTTCAGCATGCAGGGATTCGGAAACGTCGGTCAACACGCCTCTCGTTTCCTGGTGGAACGGGGCGCAGTTTTTACTGTCGCGACCGACCTGGATGGAACGATTCACAATGAAAATGGAATCGACGTCGAAGAGCTGGTTCAATGCATGCGGGAGGGACGAGGTGTTTCGGGATACTCGGATGCCAAAAAATTCCCGCGTGATGCGTTTCTCAATATCGAGTGCGATATTTTTGTACCGGCAGCTCAACCCGATGTGATCACCGAAGAAAATGCTGATCAAATCAAATGCAAGCTGATTTTGCAGGGCGCCAATATTCCCTGCCAGGGAGATGCCGAGCGGATATTGCACGAACGCGGAATCCTGTCCGTTCCGGACTTTGTCGCAAACGCCGGCGGCGTGATCTGTGGAGCTGTCGAGTATCGTGGCGGAACCAAAAGCCAGGCCTTTTCTGTAATCGCCGAAAAAATGCGCGAGAATACGCGCGCTGTTTTGACGAAATCCGCTCAGGAAAAAATACCACCGCGCGAGGCTGGACTGGTGCTTGCCAAGGAACGGGTTCGGGAAGCAATGAGCTATCGCCGATCGAACTAATGGGTGTAGCCACAGTTTAACAGGGTCGATGATCGCTCCCGCGATCATTCAATTCGATTTGATCGCGGGAGCGATCAACGACCATCAGAAACCGGTCGACCCTTGTTATTTGTCGCTCTTGGGCGATTCAGCTTCCGGTTTCATTTGCCCGGATTTCGGCTGTTCCAGTTTCGGTTGTTCCGGTTGCAGCATTAGAAGGACGGGTTTTCCCAGTTCCGGAATCTTGTCCGGATTGGCATGAAACATTAGTCCGCCCTGCGCGCTGCTGCTTTCAATCTGCAAGTCCATCAACGCCGTTGAAAAATTGGAGACGCAAATTAAATCCCCGGAATCGGCCCAGAATTCGCGATACGACGGGTTTTCCGGATCGCGCCATTCGCCGCTGCCACAATAAACAAATTCGTGACGCAGCGGTTCGTTGGTGACCATGTCGGTTATCATCTCTTGCGCCCGAACTTCCTTGCGGGTTCCATCCTCGGTCCAGACAACGGTGATATGGACTACCGGACCGGATGCAGCAACAAAATCCGGATCCCACTGAACGGGTTTACCGGGAGTTGCACCTGTCGCCAACAATCCCACATGCACAATCTCGCCGTTGCTGACCGTTGAAACGATGGACTCGTGCTCCTTTGTTCGATGGGGGCAGGCAAACATCTCCAGTGGACCGTTTCGAAAACAAATTCGCCCTCCTACGATGACCTGTTTGTTCGTGTTATCCAGCCAAACTTCGAATTGAGGGTGCAACCGAACCCAGTCCTTTTCGATCAAGGGCAACAGCTCGTCATGCGGGGGAATGATTTCAGCGGTTGCTCCGGTATTTTCTTGAGTGGGGTCCCCCGAATCGGAAATCGGAGCATCGTTTATCCGCTGGACGGCGTCATCCAGTGCAGATTTGGCCGGATTTCCCGGGATTTTTTTCGGCGGATTCAGCGCCGGGATTTGATTGATCGGAGGTACGTCAGAACTTACTTTTTCAACAGGCGTCGTCTCTTGTTGTTCCTGCTGGCTTTGCATTGGCGAGACACCAATATTCGAATCGATTGCTGAATTGCATCCGGCCAATGCCAGTCCCAGGCACGTTGCCGTTATCGGGATCGCGATTCGCAGTCGGGTTAGCGGGCCAATCACTGTCGCGAGGAATGTCAAGGGTTTCATGGTTTTTGTTTTCTGAAAAGTCTAACAATCCGGGGATTGAGTGCAAGATAAATCGCGGGAACCCTTGAGAAACAAGGGGGTACGTTTCATTGGCTGCTTGGTATGATATCCGTTCGACAATGAGTGAGCAAATCATCGTAAGTGGAGTGCGAACAGCGTTTGGTATGGCAGGAAAAACAAAAACCGGTTCGGATGAACGGCGAAAAAACAGGCAAAGTGACTCCAGTGTTGCAAATCATGATGCCATTACCGAACGAAATGAAGCGCCCGCAATGAGCAATGGGACCATGTCGTTGGCGACTGCAACATTGGCTTCGGGAAAAAATGTCGTTACCTGGGAGAAATTCGCCAAAAAACTCGCCAGGAAAAGCGCAAGCGCCAGATCGCTGGCCCGGCTGTTTCGGATCGACAAACGATACGCACTCGAATGGGGCGTCCCCGTCAATGCGGACTCCGGAAATTCAGAGTCGATGTTGCGGGACGCGACACAAGCCATCGGCAAAACGATCGCCGGCAATCGCAAATTGAAAAAGTCCGACGTGAGTTGGCTGGAGGTTGGCATTTCGGCTGACAGTTCAAAATCAATTTCATTCGAGCAGGCCCGATTCGCAATCGCGCTGGCCAGCATCATGTCGCGACTTGCGGAACACGCCGACGAGACCAGGTGGTGGGCCGCGCTACGCACGCTGATTTCCATGACCGATACGTCGCGGCTTCTGGACGAATGCCGGGTCGTTATCAGGCAATTATTGACAATCGAACTTCCGCTGGTTCTGGCACAACAATTACCATCGGTTCCGGCTTGCAGTTTGTTAAGTGAACCGGCCTCGGAATTCCTGATCGTGGAACAATCGGAATTGCTTGACAGTGATGGATGGATCAGGGCAAGCCATGTCGGCGATGTCCCGCTGTTGTTGTCCACGTGGACACGTTGCTGGTTTCTGCTGGTAGAACTGGATCGCGGACTCAGCGGTTCGGGGCAAGTTGCCTGGGAATGGTTTGTTCGGCAGTCCTTGCGTTTACTGCGTGGTGAAGGGACCTGGATGTTTACTGATACAGCGCTGGATACGTCAAGCGATCTGATCAAGGCCGCCGTTTTAACGTCGACAGACGAAACAGACAAACAAATCGCCAGGCAATTGTTGCAGAAAAAAAATTCTTCCAAAACGAAAAAGATCAAGGAAGATCGCGAGTACACTTTTTCCGAATGGGCAGGCCTTGGAGTGCTTCGTTCAAGCTGGAAACAGAATTCACCGAAAGTTGCAGTTGTTGCGGGGCCTTCACATTTCGAAATGGAAATCAGCCGGGCACGAATGCTGATGGCGGCTCGCGGCTTGCCCGAAGTTTCCATCAACGGTCGACAGCTTCAAGCCATATCCGAATGGGAAGCGGTTTGTGATCACGTTGATGAATCGGTCGAGTATCTGGAGCTTGAAATAAAATTCGAATCGAACGTCGTATTCCAGCGGCAGATCTGTCTTGCCAGAAACGAACAGTTTTTGTTCCTGGCAGATGTCGTGCTTGCCAGTTCTGTCGAACGAATCGACTATCGACAGGCGTATTCGTTACCCACGAGCGTCGGCGTATTGGAAGAATCGGAAACACGCGAATTGTACTTGTGTGAGGGTGGGCCAGTACAAGCCCTGGTGATGCCCCTGGCGTTGCCCGAGTGGAAGACTGCGCGATGCGACCATTCGCTGAAACAAGGAAAGTCCGGTCCGTGCAACAAACTGATATTGGCCCAGTCGGCGTTGTGCCAAAATCTGTATGCAGCGCTGTTTGTTGACCTGTCTCCCAAACGAAGTTGTAAGCCGCGCACCTGGCGGCAATTGACCGTAGCGGAATCACTTGAGATTGTGTCATCCGAAGCTGCCGTCGCGTGGCGGGTTCGATCAGGAAAAGATCAGTACGTTTTCTATCGTTCGTTGACTGAACCGGCGAACCGCTCGTTCGTTGGACAGAACTATTCCGGCGAGTTCTTTGTTGGAAAGCTTGAAAAGGACGGGAACGTAACGCAACTGCTTTCCATCGAACCGTAACTGCCGGGATAAATGAAATGGAAATGCGACGGATCGCGGAAAACCTTGCCCGAATCCGCGCTCGAATCGAAGAGGCTGCCATTCGTGCAGGTCGTCAACCATCCGTTGTGACGTTGGTCGGCGTGACCAAATCGGTTGACATTGCAACCATCGAAGCGCTTTACCAGTGCGGCTGCCTGGACCTCGGCGAAAACCGCCCGCAATCCTTGTGTGAAAAATCAGCGGCACTTGATTCAGCCTCCATTCGCTGGCACTTCATCGGCAGTCTGCAACGTAACAAGGCCTCGCGCACGATCGCAATTGCCAGTTTAATTCATTCGATCGATTCGTTACGCCTCGCAGAAACGGTGAGTCGATTGGCATCGGAGCAAGGTAAAACGCAGCCGATTCTGCTGGAAGTCAATATCTCGGGCGAGTCGGCCAAACAGGGGTTTGAACCCGGGAAACTGTCTGGCCAGATCGCCCCCCTGCTGGAGTTGCCCGGTATACGGATTCAGGGATTGATGGGCATGGCGGGACTGAATTGCGGTGAAACGGAAACGCGTCTTCAGTTTGCCATGTTACGGAAACTCCGCGACAATCTGAGCGACGTCGCCACGGAATTCCATTCCCTGCATGAGTTGTCGATGGGAATGAGCGGCGATTTTGAATGGGCAATTGCTGAAGGGGCCACCATCGTGCGCATTGGGTCGGTGTTGTTCGAGGGGATCGAATAAACCGGAGCGGCAAGGCCCGAACAGATCTGACTACTTCACCCCTTGCATCATTTTCTTCAATGGAATCGCAAGTACGAAAAGAACGATACCGGACACAATTCCTGCCCAACCGATGTAATGGAAAACCTGGACATAGGTTTCCAACGCCTTTTTCGGATCGGTCACTTCTCCGCCGACCGTTTCGGTCGATGTGAATTGTGCGACGATGCCACCCACATATTGGGCCATCGCCGACGACAGAAACCAGACTCCCATCATCAATCCGACGACCCGCGGGATCGAAAGTTTGGTGATCATCGACAATCCCACCGGTGACAGGCAAAGTTCTCCCATGGAATGGAACCAGTAGGCAAAGGCAAGCCAAAACAAGCCGATTTTGAATGTCTCTCCCGCGAACTGGCTGGCGTAAACCAGCGTAAGGAATCCCACCCCGACCAACAGCAACCCGATCGCGAATTTGACCGGAATCGAAGGCTCCAGATTTCTCTTGGCCAATGCGACCCAAAGCAAGGACATGAGCGGCGCGAACATCACGATGAAAATCGGATTAAAAATCTGGGTTTGGGCGGCCGGCATCATATAGCTCCCAATTTCCCGTTCGGTATTTCGATCGGCAAACAGCGTTAACGATGAACCCGCCTGTTCGAATAACGTCCAAAATACAACAGAGAAGATTACCAGTACGATCGCCACAACCATCTTTCGGGCTTCTTCCACGCTACCGGCCATGAACGACCAGACCGGGATTCCGATGACTGAGACGAAAAACACAGCGGAAAGTACCTTGCCAAGCAAGGGCAGCGCTACAATGTAGCCAATAATGCCGCTTCCTTCTTTCGCCGCGCGGGAGGCGGCTTCCGCATTGACCATCGTGTTGTTCAGCAGAAACCAGATGACGGGAATGCAAGCAACCGCTGCCGCAAATATCAAAAGCACTTTGCCTTTTCCTGCCGCCGGCGGTTCGCCGTAGCCTTTTAGACGGCCACCGTCAAATTGAAACAAAGCCCAGGCGCAAACCATGCCGAATGCCGCCAGCAAAAATCCGGCCCAGAAGCCAAACCACACCTGGAATAACGGACAAAGGAATTGGGAAATCGTCGATCCAAGATTGATCCCCATGTAGAAAATCGTAAAACCACCGTCTCGTCGTGGATCGCCTTTGGGATATAGCGATCCGACGATCGTCGAAATATTGGGTTTGAAAAAGCCATTTCCAATAATGACACAGGACAACGCCAGAAACATCACATTGACCCAAAACGGATCGCGTCGTCCGTCGAATCGATAGGAATCTTTGGCCAGCAATCGCGGTCCTGCACCATCGGTGGCAACAAGTTTTAACGCGCCCTCCTCCTGCCCGTCTACTTTGTAACGCACACCATCCATCGTCACAAAATTGGATGCGACCTGTTCTCCGTCGATCGTCTCTTTGGTCATCGACACGTCATATTGCGTATCGTTATACTCAAGGAATGGTTTTGCCATTTCCCCGCCAAAACAAAGAGCCAGGTAGCCGATGGCCATCAGCACCGCACCGAACTTGACCGACCGTTTGTAACCCAGATACTGGTCGGCGAGCAGTCCGCCGAAGAGTGGTGTCAGGTAGACCAACGAAGTGAAGGCCCCGTAAAGTCCGCTGGCCACTTCGTCGTTAAATCCGAAATGCTTGACGAGATACAAGGTCAGCAACGCTCGCATCCCGTAGTATCCGAAGCGTTCCCACATTTCCGTGGTGAACAGGCGGGCAAGTTGCCGCGGATGGCCGAACCAGGAATGGTCGCCCTTTTTCGGATCGGTGGAGACGTCGCTGCTCATTTCGCGTTTCCTTCGCTGGAGTTATCTATATCCGGGCCGCCTGTCGCCATTCGTGCGCGCCGCCGCCCGATGGATCGCCAATTTTTAACTTAGGCGACTGGCCCATGCAAGACCAGGATACGATATGCCTTCTACCGGCCCGCTTGTTGTTACGTGATGATTGTCACAGAATTGGTGACGTCTTTGGTGTAGGGAATCGGGCGCGGATGAGAGAATCTGTTTGCAGTCTCCGGATGCAAGGAAACCCAGGCTAATGCTGGCCAAACTAAAAACCTTTTCGCTGGTGGGCATCGATGCAGTTCCAGTCGATGTCGAAGTCGACGTTTCTCCAAGAGCTGCGCCAAAAATTATTCTTGTCGGTTTGCCAGAAGCGGCGGTTCGCGAAAGTACGCATCGAGTTGAACGAGCCATTGTGAACTCAGGTTTCAATCGGCCGCAGGATCGAGTCGTGATCAACCTGGCACCGGCCGAGTTGCCCAAACAAGCCGCTTCATTTGACTTGCCGATATCGCTTGGCATGTTAATCGGGACCCAGCAACTTCATTCTGATCTGCTTGACGACTACGCCATCGTCGGCGAGTTATCACTCGAAGGAATCATGCGCCCGGTCAAAGGGGCACTTTCCATGGCGATCGCTTGCCACCGCGCCGGAATTCGCGGACTGGTTGTTCCGACTGCCAACGCGCATGAAGCGGCCGTAGTCGAAGGCCTTGAAGTCATACCCGTTGACAGTTTGACTCAAGCCGTCGGTTTCCTTTCCGGCCAACTGGAAATTACTCCGACGCCATCCCGTGTTCATGATCTGTTCGAAGAGTTTTCGCGCTACACGGATGATTTCAGCGATGTGCGTGGACAGGAGATGGCCAAGCGCGCCATCACGATCGCTGCGGCGGGCGCGCATAATATTTTGATGCTTGGTCCGCCGGGTTCGGGCAAGACAATGTTGGCGAAGCGCATTCCAACGATATTGCCAAAGCTGACTCCCCCCGAGTCGATTGAAACAACACGCATCTATAGTGCGTTGGGTCGATTGGAATCCGGACAACCTCTTATGGCAACGCGACCGTTTCGCTCCCCGCATCACACAATCAGCGATGCGGGACTTGTCGGCGGCGGCAGCACGCCGATGCCGGGCGAAATATCAATGGCTCATCACGGAGTTTTGTTCCTCGACGAACTTCCCGAATTCAACCGGAGAACACTGGAAGTCATGCGGCAACCGCTGGAAGACCGGGTGGTCACCATTTCGCGAGCAATGGCGTCGACGACTTTCCCGGCCAACTTCATGCTCGTCGCTGCATTGAACCCCTGCCCTTGCGGTTACCGGACCGATCCCCGCCGGGCTTGCAATTGCACACCCCCTCAAATCGAACGATACATGGGCAAGATCTCGGGCCCCTTGCTCGATCGAATCGATATTCATATCGAAGTCCCGGCAACGGAGTACAAGGAACTTGCCTCTCGCCAGCCTGGCCTTTCATCATCGGAAATGCACGAGCAAGTGATCCTTGCCCGCCGCGCTCAGGCCGAGCGATACGGGACCGATGATCGCTCGCTGTACAACGCGCACCTATCCAGTCGTCAGATTCGAACTTGGTGTCCGATTGACGATGCGTGTGCGTCAATCATGAAAAGTGCAGTCAACGAAATGGGCTTATCAGCCCGAGCCCACGATAAGATCCTCCGCGTCTCCCGAACCATTGCCGATCTCGACGCATCCGATTCGATCCAAACCCACCACCTGACGGAAGCCATCAACTACCGTTTGCTCGATCGCAGTTTGTGGAGTTGAAAAGAAGTGCGCACGTAACAACGACCTGATGGGCCACGAAAGTGCGATGATCCGGGTCGTTGCCGGCGAATTCCTTATCCCCCCCGCGACCATTGGCCGCGGGGCGGACGCCAGAGCTTTAACGATTGGAGCCGGACGTTCCGGCTCCCTCGCCAGCCCGCAACACGATGTCACCCGATTCCACGACCGGAACGGTAAACGTTTCTCTGGACCCGTCCGGCCAACGAACCTCGATTGACTTCAGACCAATGTCGGCAGGCACCAGTAGTTCCGCCGGGGACTGGCTGAGGTAACTGCCACCACCATACACGTGCATCACGCGCGGCGAACCCTCGTTCCCCAGGAATGCCACGCGGCTCCCCAGCGGCGAGCGGTTTTGCCCCGGGTCGAGGCGGAGCCGAACATATTTGGCCTGGCAGTGGTTGACAAAGCCCAACGGGTTGCCATTGTTGACGCTGACCACAAAATCGGGACGATGGTCAAGGTTTAGATCGACGACTGTCAGTCCCTTGGCGTCTCCCCCTACCAGCAACCCGCTTTGATTTGGCCAGACCGGCTCGAAATGGCCGGTGCCATCGCCGCGCAGCAACAGAGAAACTCCCCCATCCATATTGCCCGTTTCACGCTGCGGGCCATGGAAATTCTGGACCACGTACAAATCCAGGTTTCCGTCGCCATCCACATCTACAAGCGCCGAGCCGAATACGGGACTGGCCTGGGCAATACGGGGCAGTTCCTGGTACTCAAACTGAGGCACGCCGTTTTTAGTGCCCGTGTTGAGCAGGAGGCATGATTTCAGATAGTTGGCTTCGAACTTGTCCGCCGAATCGAGGCTATTAGTAGTATAGATATCCGTCAGCGAACTGACGGCAAACGCGTGATAAGTCGGCAGTTTTTCCTTGATGGTCGGCATGGCGTCGCTGGTACATCCCAATCCCCGCCGGGGCAGGCAAATGCCGTTCTCGAACTTGGCCTCGACGATCTGCTTCTTGCCGTTGTTCTCGAAATCCCCGTAGTAAAGCAATTCGGGTTTTTCCGGCGTGGCTTTGTACTTGGTATTCAACCCAAAGTTCCCGACGACGAAATCCAGGTCGCCATCGTTGTCCACGTCGCCAGCCGAGACGCTGGTGAACCAACCGAGATGGTCGATTAAACCGGCCGCTTCGGAGTAGTCGGCCAGTCGCCCCTCCTCGTTGACGAACAAGCGCGGGCTGCCCCAGTCGTAACTGACGACCAGATCCTGCCAGCCATCATCGTTGGCGTCGGCCCATATGGCGGATGTCACCATGCCGGCAGCCTTGAGTTCCGGAGCGAACTGGTCGATGGCGTTAACAAAGCGGCCCCCCTCGTTGACCAACAACGCGGATTCGGGCGTGGTGGGATAAGCGCCCGGGACGATCCGCGACCCGACAAACAGGTCGACGTCTCCATCGCGATCGAAGTCCATCGGCGCGACGACACTGCCACTGTGTCGCAAATCGGGAAGGCTCTCCGGGGGCGCCGCCGCGAAATTGCCGAGGCCGTCATTGAGATACAGGCGATCGGCAAGAACCTCGTCGCCGGGCTCGCATTCCACGCTTCCGCTGACGACATACAGGTCCAGGTCGCCATCGTTTTCGACGTCCACCAGCGCGGCCCCCATGTCCTCGCATTCGGCGTCCTCGGCAAAAGTCTTCTGTCGGGTGTTCCGGAAATTATCCCCGCCGTCGTTGATCAAAAGCTGGCCGGCAGTTCCGGCCGCCTGGCCCATCCAGAAATCCTGATCGCCATCACCGTCCACATCACCCCAGGCGATCCCGGGCCCCAATTGCGAATGGCGGTTGGGCAATAAAGGTTCGCGCAGGAAGTCGTCATAGATCCGTTCAATATGCTGGACATTCCGAAAAGTCGGCGAGCTTTCGAACAGGGTCGATGGTGCCGTTTCGGAACCGGACGGTCCAGTGTTGACCAGAGACTGGATCTCGCCTTTCTCGATGATGGAATACAACCGGTTGACCGGCAAATTTTCAAATGTCTGCACGACGCCGGATGGCCATCGCACTTGCACATGCTGGACTTCGGTGGCAATACCCGTTCCGAAATGCATCACCAGATCGCTGCTCGAAGCATATCCGCGGCCGGCCGCCATCCATTTCGTTTGCACAGACATGTCTGGCCCGCAGGTCAAATCCACTCGCACTCCCAGCCCGTTGCTGTTGCTGGCGGAACCCCGAAGACGAAAGCGGATGGCATTGTTTTCCCCCAATTCATTGCAATAAACCCGCGCCGGTTCACCGAACCCATTGACCACGATGTCAAGATCGCCGTCACCATCCAGGTCTGCCGTCGCGGCACCAGTACTGACCCCGAGATGATCCAGGCCCCAGCTTTGGCCAACGTTCTCGAATTTCAGGTCGCCCAAATTGCGAAATGCCATGTTCTCCAGCTCGTAGCGCGGCTGGCTCCACCAGAATTTACCCTGTCCCTCCTCATCCAGATCGAGGGCGCGCACTTGTTGGCGCAGATCCCCGTTAGTGCTATCTATGGACATGCCGTTGGTGAAGTACACATCGTCGTGTCCGTCGTTGTCGAAATCATCAAACTTGACCGTCCACGTCCAGTCGCTGGATGCTAAACCGCACAGCCTTGCCACCTCCATGAACCGAAACTGGCCAGTATTCAGGTACAGACAGTTCCGCATGTACTGCGGCGGCGTTGTCCAGTTAAGGAACCAGGCATCACTGTTGGGCCCGCTCATGGCACCCATCGCCAGTTTGTCGCGGTAGTGCGTGGTGCCCGCCATGTCGGCAGCCATGAAATCGACTAACCCGTCGTGATTGATATCGGCAAAATCGGAGCCCATTGAAAACCACGGCGTGTGGGGAATGATCAGGGGCAGGACGTCAATAAAGGTGATCTGGCCCGAGCTGTTGGGCCCGTTGTTGCGGTACAACAAATCGGGTCCCTTGTAGTCATTGGCAACATACAGATCCAACCGCCCATCATTATCAAAATCCCACCAGTGGGCTGACAAGCCCAAGTAGGCGAATTCGCCAATATTGGATTCCCGCGACACATCCACAAACCGGTCGCCGTCGTTCCGATACAAATGATCGAACTCGCCTCCCAGTTCCGGTTGTACCGTTCCATCCGGGTGACCTAGCAGAAAATACTTTTCCCGATATTCGGGGTTCAGCGTGACTTCCCCATTGGGACCCTGGTAGGTCGGCGGTCCTGTCAACTGCTTTGCCTTGGGAGAATACAGGCGGTTGGTCACCAGATAAACATCCACGTCACCGTCGCCGTCGTAATCTCCGTAGGAAGCGCACACCGAGGCGCCGTTGTAGTTCAGACCGTATTTTGCGGCCTGCTCGGAAAAGTGCCCGTTCCCGTCATTGACGTACAACCGGTTGGGACTTCCGTAGGCGTAGACGTACACATCAAGATGGCCATCGTTAGTCAAATCCACGAACGCCGCGCCGAGGCTCGACATTCCAGCGGGGTCGATCCCGGCCTCCGTTGTCGCATCCTCGAATTTCATGTCACCCACATTGCGATAAAGCCGCCCCCCGTCCTGCTGGCGCGTAAGGTAGACATCGGGACGTCCGTCCCCATCGTAATCTCCGATGGCAACGCCGTTGGCGATCACGTATGAGTCAAGGCAGTTATAGTTGTTGGCGTCGGGTTCCCACTTGTTGTTGAAATCTATCCCGGTGGCAGCGGCATCCAGATAGACGAACTTGCCGGAGCCTTTCCCGGTTGCCTGTTCCTGATCAGGTAGTCCCGATGAAATGGCCGGTTCATCGGGAAAACGGTCTACAACCGTTTTCGCGCTGCCATCAGCATTGCCTGCGGCGGACCGGTCATTTGAGCCGGCCGTTACCGACGGGGTTTCGGGGGTCGCCGCACGTTCCGGCTGGCAACCTGTAATCACAACCGCCAACAAAATCGAACCGGCCGCAGTAACCGCGCCAGTCACCGATCGCGAAGTCTTGAAGCCAAACCAGCACGTCAAGCATATACCACATCGACCGGTCATCGTTATGCGCTCCATGGAAATGAAAGAACAATTCGCAAGCATTCCCTTACCCCGTTACTAACGGATGGCGGCACCCAAGCCAGCAAGTTATTCCGTCAGTTGCGTTTTCTATTGTACAATCAAATCGAAAGGTAGCAATTAAACTGTATAAAAAATTGCATGGCGGCAACCGTTTGCTTCCAGCTCATCGAATGGCAGCCGACTCTGATCAACCCAGATCGACGGACCAATTTCAATTGATTACCAGGACGCAGAAATCCCCGCAGAAAACCCGGGTCTCGAGCCGTCCCGCTCGCTTGCGATCGCCAGTCGTCACTCCGGAGACGCTCCAAACTGGAACGGCTTTATGTCGATGTCCGAGTATTGTGGCTGTCCTTCGTTGATTCGAATCCAGTGATTTACCGGAACATTTTCGAACACCTGGGTTTCGCCGGAAGTGGGCCAAAAGACTTCCAGCCGATCGATCGTGGTGGCCTCACCCACTCCCACATGTTGACGCAACGGGTTACCGCCGAAGGTCCCGCCACTATTGACGTGTTTGTAGATAGTTTGCTGCCGATCACCTTGCGTTACGTCAATCCGCAACCGCGCGCCGATTGCGCAACGGTTGGAGGTGGTCCCGACCAGATGGATGCCGATCCAGTTCCGCCCGAACCCCGGATTCTCGAACATCGCATCGTAGAACTTGTCGCCGGGAAACGCGCCACCAAGTTGTTCAAAGATGTCCTGGTCGCCGTCGTTGTCAAAGTCGGCGAAAACAACTGCATGCCCCTTCTGCAAAAGTCCAACGCCAGCCGCGGTCGTTACGTCGGCAAAATTCTTCCCTTGGCGATTGTGGAACATCACATTGGGCATCAGGTTGTAGTATTGCGGGTCGCCCGTGCCAAGGTAGAAATCCAGAAAACCATCATTGTCGAGATCTCCAAAATTGGAACCCATCGGCGTCGTGGGTCGAATCAGGTTCCACTCCTCCGACACCTCGTCAAACCCACCTTTTCCGTCACCGCGGTACAATTGCGCCAACTCCATTTTCATCGTCGTGCCGAGATACGAGGCGGCAATATTCTCGACACCGTTGGAGTAGGCCGAAACATACAGGTCGAGCGCGCCGTCGTTGTCGACATCCCAGAACCAGGCGGGAAAGCTCCCTATCGGACCAGTCACTCCGAGTTCGCCGGCTACATCGGTAAAGGTTCCATCACTATTGTTCTTGTAGAGCCGGTTTTCCTCTCCAAGGTTGGACACATACAGGTCCGGCCAGCGGTCATTATTGTAATCCCCCCAGATTACAGCCTTGGCGAACCGAAAGTTGGTAACGCCTGCCTGAGACGCAACTTCTGCGAAAGTTCCGTCGCCATTGTTTTGAAACAACTGGCAAACTGCGGCCACGCCACGACCATGTTCGTTTCCCACGTACAAGTCCAGGTCGCCGTCATTGTCATAATCTGCCCATGAAGCGGTTTGGGTTGGAAAATGAACATAGCCCAATCTCGCGTCGAAAGTAACGTCGGTAAACGTGCCATTCCCGTTGTTGCGTATCAGCGAATTGGGAATCAGTCCCGCCGTGCCGAACCATGCGCCGCGCAAAATGTACACATCCATGTCGCCATCGTTGTCGTAATCGGCATGCACCATGTTCAACCCGCCACAAATCCCCTCCAGACCGGCTTCGATCGTTCGGTCGACAAAGGTTCCATCGCGGTTGTTTCTGAAGAAGCGGGTCTGCCCGGCCGGATCCGAGGTTGATACGATCAAATCGATGTAGTCGTCCCCATCGAAATCGTCAGCCACCGCCCCGCCACTCAAGCTAAACGTGTCGAGGCCCAGTCGCGATGAAATGTTGACAAAACGCGGAAACGGTTCCTCGGACTCGAACCCCGCCGCCGGAATCAGGTATTCCACAGGGACTTTGTCCGGGTATTCACCCAATGTCATGTAGGCGATATTCAGCAGCCATCGGGCGCGAAAATGCAACGGCGTGGACGGCTCGGCGCTCTTCAGTACTTCCGAAAAAAATCGGATCGCGTTGAGCGATGGTTCCCGGTTCGTGTGGATCCCCTCTCCCTGGATGGGAAAGATGCAACTGTCCGGTGTATTCCGGCGGCAACAATTCAGAGTCTCAGCCAATCTCATGTAGGCCACACCAAGCTGAAACGACACAGCCATCTCCCCTTCCGGCCCCAGCGATTCGCCAACCTCCGGCGACGCAAGTAACTCGTGTGCCGCTGTTAGAAGCGTAATCGCGTCTTGTTCGTTTCCAAGACGCAACTCGGACTCACCCAACTGGAATTGCAATTTGCAACGACTGGCGTCGTCCGTACCCGCATGTATGGCGCCGACCTTTTTCCGTAATTCCTTGACGTCTTCATCGCCCAGGAACTTGTTTTCTCCAATCAGTCTATCGTTTATTTCCCGCAGCATTTTCACCATTTTTTGATGCCCGGGCGGTTGGCTCACCGAGGGAATCGGCACGACCGCAGGTTGACCCGCCACTGCCATATCGTTGCCGGACGGCGCGTCCGTGCGATTACAGCCCAGAACGGCCAGCATCATCAATGGCCCTGCGATCACGGTCTTCAACAAAGTAAATCGGCTCATCGTTCGACCATTGCGTTTTCAGTTTAATGCCATCGTATTGTATTTCAGAAAGGGTCTTTTCCATCCCGGTACGCAAAAAATCCCTGCATGCCATTATACAGCGCGCTTTGGCGTCAACCACCCACGACAATTTGCTTCGTGCCTCACGAACGATCGCCGATCTGGACGCATTCGATTCAATCCCGACCAACACCTGATGAACGCCATTAACTACGGACTGTCCCCTTTATTGGCTAGATGGTTGGCAGTTGCCATGGAGCGCGGCGGGGGCGGTCGAGGAATAGGTTGTCGGCCGGATCGGCGAATTCCCAGGTTTCCGGATTCCATTGGAAGGACTTCTTATTCCAATAAGCGAGATTGCCGAGGTGGATGAGGGTAACGGTTCTCGCTCCTCGTTCGACTTCAGCGACAGGCGCTTCTCGCGACTTGATGCAGTCCAGCCAGTTGCGATGATGACCGGGCGACTTTGGCAAATGAACTTCGTCATCGGCTAACGGTGTATGAACGATTTCCGGTGGATCACTGACAAGCGTTCCGCGATCGATATGCAATGTTCCATTGTCCCCATGAAATACGCATCCACTCGGACCACCGTGAATCATTTCAATTCCGTTGCCATAAACGAACTTCACGCCTTCCGTTGCGTTTGGCTCGGATGGAGGAATAATCTCGACGGGGCCACTGCCGTCCATGTCCAGCGCCCATTGGGCGATGTCGTAATGGTGAGCGCCCATGTCGGTATGCCCGCCGCCCGAGTACTCGCGATAGTTTCTCCAGGCCGGGAAATGATTGTGTACTCCGCGTGGACTGAGGATCGAGTGGTAGGGCCGCACCGCTGCCTGGCCGAGCCACAAATCCCATTCAAGTCCAGGTTCCATTTCTTCGGCGGGCAAATCGCACGGAACACTGGGAGCACCGACGCCTACGGTAACTTTGTGAATTTTTCCAAGTCGACCGCTGCGAATCAACTCGACCGCTTCACGAAACGGACCGAAGACATTGGACCGTTGCTGACTGCCGGTTTGCACGATTCGTTTGAATTTACGCGCTGCATCAATGCATCGTTTCGCTTCAGCAATGGTCAGTGTTAAGGGCTTTTCGCAATAGACATCTTTGCCCGCCCGGCACGCTTCGATTAGGGGAATGGCGTGCCAGTGATCGGGAGTGGCAATGCATACAGCATCGATATCGTCCCGGGTTAATATTTCTCGGAAATCAGGAAACGCGTCGCAGCCCTTGAAGTCAGATTTGCCTGTCGTATATTTGCCATTGACCAGTTGGGTCGCATGTTCACGTCGCGCATGGTCGACCTCGCAGACGGCAACGATCTGCACGTCGGGTTGATTCAGTAATTCGGGAATGTGATAGTCGAAGGCCATTTTGCCGCATCCAATCATGGCAATGGTGATACGGTCGCTTGGGGCAACGCGAAAAATGTTGCCGAAAGCCGACGCGGCTACGATCGCCGGTGCTGCGGCAGCCGTCGATTTCAGAAATGTTCTTCGCGAAGAGACCATCGTATGCCTCCTTTGACCAAGTATCGATTATCGGTGCCCGGATTGTTGAGTGCCTTATCCTAATCAACGAACAACTGGAAAAACAGCTTGTGAATCAGGTCGGGACCAGGTTAATCGAGCCTGACCGGGATTCCGTTGCCCTAGCAAGTTACTCAGGACAATGGGACAATCACTGATCGGCCGCGCTTGCGAATTTTCCGAACGCGGACTGGTCCACCTGAAATGACTTCGTAGCTGAAATGATTACTCGATGCCTCTCACGACCCGTTCAACCACAATCGATACGGAAAACGCAGGGCGCGTTGACCTGGTGATTCGCCAACTCACAGAAACGTCGCGGAGTCAGGCTCGGGGGATGGTTGGTTTTGGCTGTGTTACGATCAATGGCCTCCTGTGTCAAAGTGAGGGGACGGCAGTAGCGGTTGGGGATGTTGTCGCCATTCGGTATGACGCGTCGCAACGTTATCGCGAGAAAAGGAAGCAATGGGATGATCGAACATTCGGCGTTTTGTTTGAAGATGATTATTTGATTGTCGTCGACAAGTCAGCAGAGACCTTGACGGTACCGACCGAAGATAACGAGTCGAACACACTTATCGAGCGGGTATCAATCTATCTGAATTTTTCGCGTCGGGGTCAGAAGGCGTGGGTCGTCCACCGGCTGGATCGCGACGTCAGCGGCTTGTTGGTATTCGGCAAGTCAAAAGCGATCGCAAGTCAACTGATTGTTCAATTCAAATTGCGCAAACCGCTTCGCGTTTATGCGGCCATCGTGGCCGGAGTCATGCCTGATGACGAAGGGACATTTCGGTCAGATTTAACGACGGCAAAAAACCTTGCCGTTTACTCCACCAAGCCAACATCAAAATCCGAAACGGCGATTACCCATTTTCGGGTGCTCGATCGAATGAAGGATACGACACTGGTTGAAGTCAAACTCGAGACGGGCAAGCGAAACCAGATTCGGGTCCAATTTGCCGACGCCGGGTATCCCGTGCTGGGTGATCCGAGGTATGGCACCGAGCAAGCGAAACACCCGCACTGGATTCGCAAGCGGATTGCCTTGCACGCCCGAACCCTGGGCTTTGAGCATCCTGTCACGGGCGAGCTTGTATCGTTCGAATCTCCGCTGCCGCCAGCCTTCGAAAAATTCCTGTCGCGGAATCGTTAGTTTTGGTTCAGTTCGTCCGCTTCTGCCAGGTGGGCATCGACGCGACGGAAGGTGCTGAGGCAATTGCCGCGATAACTGCATGACGCTACGGTCACGATGAGTGATGTGCAATCGCCAAACCTCATTTAGTCGATCCGACGATGCAGTGTTTGCAAAAACTGAATCCGGCATACTTGGCGGCCGGAAGCGAATTGAAAGGCACGTCGTGTCCGGCAGCAATGATCTCATCGATCATGCACTCTTCCTCGCCAGACTTTTCATTGTCAAGATCATGAACTTCCTTCATGCGCGGACTCTTGTTGGCAAGAAACCGGTCGCCATTCATGTTATGCGTGAAACGCCGTGCCATGCCGCACCTCCTTCGAATTACCCGGGTGGAGATTGGAACCACTTCGGTTACGCGAAGTCCTCGTTTCCGAAGTGATTTGCTATGGAGAATTCTACTCAGGGAAACGAATCAAATTCAAGTGAAAAGCCCTCCCGACCCCTTTTTCATTACTTGCCGTATTTGGCGACGAGTTGGTTGGCGAGGCGGGGGAACAGGCGATCGAACCAGACAAGGGACCAGCCGGACCAGCTTAGAATGATTTCGTGGTTGCCGCGCTGGATCGCCTGGAGGGCGCGACGGGCGACGTAGGCGGGCGACCTGGCATTGGACATTTTCCAGTATTTGCCGGTCGAGTTCTCGATCACATTGTTGAAAAATTCGCTGGCGGTTGTGCTGGGACTGACGAGCAAGACATCGATTCCCTGTCCGGACAATTCCGCGCGAAGGGCGTCGGACCAGCCGTGCAATGCGAATTTGCTCGCGCAATATTCGCTTTTCATGGGCGTTGCGCGATGAGCAAGGACGCTACTGATATTGACGATAATTGGTCGGGTTCCCTCAAGCAGGTGCGGGATTGCGATGCGCGTCAGTTCGGCCGGAGCGACGAAGTTGACATCGAGGATTCGCTGAAGCCGTTCCGGTCCGGCAAGTGAGAATTCGCCAATCGCGCCGATGCCGGCATTGTTGACCAGAATATCGATCGCTCCAAATCGTTCGACGCAGGTACTGACGAGGCTTGCCCGAACCTGTTCGCTTGTTATGTCACCGATGACCATTTCCGGTTGCCCACCCAGTCGGGACATTTCGCCGGCAACGGCGCCCAGTTTTTCCGCGCGCCGCGCATTGATGACGACTTTACAATGACGTCTGGCAAATTGCAAAGCGAGCTCGCGCCCGATTCCGCTCGATGCGCCGGTAACGATGACTCGTGCTCTCTCGATCGTGCGTCGAGCCATCAGGCAACTTCATCCATCGATTGATCGTTGTTTTGATCAATCGAAAGTGAGGGACCGGGCTCTTGTTCGATGCGGTCAGCATCAAAATAACGAATCTCCGAGTCAGCGTCGTGAATTTTGCCAAGGAAACGGGACGAAATCCGGCAGTGGATCGTGACGCGGGTTTCCGAGTACTTTGTCGAAATGATTTCGCCGTTGGCTGCCAGAAAAGCGGGCAAGCGTCCGTTGCTGATCGCCGTTTCGACTTCGACATCGCGAAACGATCGGCTCAGGGCATCGCTGACAGCCGAATGCAGCAGGTCAAGTCCTTGTCCCGTTTTGGCACTGACTTGTATTGCGCGAGGATAGCGACGAAGGACTGCGGCGATATGGTTATCGCCTGGGGATTTGTCGATTTTGTTCAGCACCAGCAGCGTTTGTTTTTCCTCAATCCCGATTTCTTCGAGGACCTTGTAGACGGCAGTGATCTGGCGGATCACGTCGGGGTGGCTGGCATCGGCAATATGGAGGAGCAGATCTGCCTGGTGGGCTTCTTCGAGTGTCGCTTTGAAACTGGTGACAAGGCGGTGGGGCAAATCGCGAATGAACCCGACCGTATCGCTCAACAGAACCGGGCCCCAACTCGGCAAGTGCCAGCGCCGGGTTCGTGTGTCGAGTGTCGCGAATAACTTGTCGGCCGCCAGAACATCGGCGTCGGTCAAGGCATTCATCAAGGTGCTCTTGCCAGCATTGGTGTAACCGACCAGCGATACCGTCATATTGTCGCTGCGGGCGGCGACCGTTCGCTCTTTGCGTTTTTCGATTTTGTCGAGATCGGCGCGCAAGTCATAAATGCGTTTCTCGACCAGTCGCCGGTCGACCTCAAGCTGCTTTTCACCCGGACCACGCATACCGACACCCATCTTGATACGCGACAAGTGTGTCCACATCCGTTTTAGGCGGGGGAGTGAGTATTCGAGTTGGGCCAATTCGACCGCGAGGCGAGCTTCGTAAGTTTTGGCTCGGGTCGCAAAGATGTCGAGGATCAGCTCGGTTCGATCAAGGACCTTGATTTCGAGGCGCTGCTCAAGGTTTCGGATTTGGCCAGGCGATAAATTGTTGTCAAAAATCACGACGTCGGCAGCATGGAATTCAACGAGCCGTTCCAGTTCGTCAACCTTGCCCTTGCCAATGTATGTCGCCGGATCCGGTTTGTCTCGTCGCTGAACCAACCCGCCAAGGACAACGGACCCGGCGGTTGTCGCCAGTCCAGTCAATTCTTCCAGGGGGTCACCCAATTCTGAATAATCGCTGTGCAAGACGCGCACCAAAACGGCGATTTCGTTTTCAACATGATTTCGGTTCTTGTCGTGCACGAGTGAAAGAGGTTTCCGTAGTTGTTGTACCAGGTGAACGCCAGGTTATTGCGAGGGATCGTTATAAAAGGCGGGTGAAGCGTCTGCCCCCTTTTTGTATCACTATTTTCACTTACTGTATCATTCCTGGCTAGAGCGAGTTGTATTTCTTTTGGCGTCATTCGTGCGGTTTCTTGATTCCCAAATGGAATCGAATGCAATTGGGTCTCCGGGTATGAATGAGGCAATTGGATTAATCGTCGAACCACCCCGGCGGGGGAGCTGGAATATGGCGGTTGATCGCGCATTGCTGGAAAGTGCCTCAAGCGATGGTGTAGCGATGATCCGGATCTACCAATGGGAACCGGCAACAATATCACTGGGCTATTTTCAGGCCTACGATTATCGCCAAACGCACGTTGCCAGTCGGGAGTGTCCAGTGGTTCGACGAGCGACCGGCGGCGGCGCAATTATTCATGATCGGGAAATGACTTACAGTATCGTGTTGCCGCGGAAGAATCGTTGGACAAGGGAGAATGCCGAGTTGTTTCGTCGGGTTCATCGATCGTTGATTAATTGTCTGGCGGAATTGGGAGTGCCCGGGTGCCAGGTGTTTGATAAAGCGGTCGCGGAATCGCGGTCCGAGCCGTTTTTATGCTTTCAGCGGCGTGCCAATGGAGATGTCGTATTGAAGGGCTTTAAAATCATTGGCAGCGCGCAACGGCGATTGAAAGATGCCTTGTTACAACATGGAAGTGTTCTGCTCTCGCAATCGAAAGCCGCTCCTGAGCTTCCCGGGATCAACGAATTGGCAAACGGGCCGGGATTGGAAGTTGAGGTGTTAGTGTCCAGGTGGCCGCGCTACCTGGAGCAGGAATTCGGCTGGAAAACCTTTCCATCAGGCCTCGACAAGGCCGTTACAACCCGCGCGAGCATTCTCGAACAATCGGTTTTTGCCAGCGTCGATTGGACAAGAAAACGATAAGTGACATTGACCACTTCGATGGATTGCCGCGATTTTGTCTGTTCTGACTGCGTGTAACCGGATTTTGCAACGCGGGGATTCGTGAAACTCACAGGTCGACTCGTAATCACCACCATCCTTTCCTTCACAATTCCACGGGATATGGATTGCGAATGGGGAGCGGCGCTGCCTATAATTACTCGTACAGGCAGGTATTATAGCTTTACATTATTCCATGTTGTAATCCGGATTTTGTACACCAGAGTAACACGGATGCGGGAAACCGGCTCTGACCCTGGGGTAGTTGCAAATTCGGAAAAATCATGATCGATGGTCGGTGGATTCACTCGATCGTCATTGGGAGATTTTCATCGCAGGAAGGTATTCATGCAGGTAAAGCTCAGAGTCATTGGTGGAAAGAATGATGGCAGGGAAATCAAGATCGGTGTCCCGGAATTCGTAATCGGACGTGGGGAAGAGGCTCACCTGAAGCCAAGCAGTGATTTGATCAGCCGAATGCATTGCAGTTTGAAAGTGCAAAACGGAATGGTCACGATTGCCGATATGGGTAGTCGAAACGGTACTTACGTCAACGGTCAAAAACTTGATGGAGCTCATCAGGCCAAGAGCGGTGACACGCTTCGAGTCGGTCGTTTGCAGTTCGAAGTAATTGTCGACCATGGAGAGCCCGGAAACAAAAAGCCACGGGTTGACGGCGTCGCCGAAGCGGCAGCTCGAACCGCTGCGGCCAGTAACGGGATGTTGGACGAAGACAGTATCACAGACTGGTTGTCATCCAACGTCGACGAACAACGGAGGTCCTTGCAAGACACCACGCATTTCAGTTTGGACAATACTCCGACCAAAATGTTTGTCCGAAGTGACGAAATAGCGGATGAATCCAGTTCACCTGCGCATCCGGACGAGATTGGCGAATCGGATTCCAGGTCCGGGAAAAAGGAGCGGTACAAGAAATTGCCGCCCAGGGAAGCTGCCAAATCGGATAGCACAAAGGGAGCGGCAGACGACGTGTTGAGAAAGTTCTTTAATCGTCGCTGATCGGGAGCGGTTTGGCCTGTTTTCAGAAAAGCACTTTCCCAATCAAGGTATTCACCAGGCCCGCAAGATCCTTTATTTTGCGGGCTTTATTGTTTTTTTCCCAAACATTAGGGATAACGGGCGAACAGGTTTCTTGTAAATGACGTAGCACGCTTGCAAATGTTTCCCCAAAATACAGGGGTATTCCTGAAACAGTGCTTGCCAGCTTCGGGTAATCCTGAGTACTCGCCGAGGCCAATAAAGTGTCAGAAGATTTACGATGTCTCGTTCGTCGGTGTGTGGCCGGGCATTCGTCCGCCCAGGTCGATTTTGTCCAACGGTTCGAAGGACCCGTCTTCGGATTCTGTATGCGCATGCTTCGGCAACGACAAGATGCCGAAGACTGTACGCAAGAGACCCTGATTCGGGTAATGAAGAACTTGCACCGTTGGGACCACACACGAAAAATTGAACCATGGTTGTTTACGATTGCTGGTAATCGTTGTCGTACCCAATTGGCAAAACGGGTGCGACAACCAGCCTGTCAGTCGTTTGACATTCCCATCGCCGATAATTCGCACCTGGAACGGGCTGGAGAATTGCTGGCTGAAGAAATTCAACTGGCACTCAGTGATTTGCGAAACGAGTACCGTGAAGTTTTTAATTTGTTTCACCGAAATCAATTGAGCTATGAAGAAATCGGCGATTTGATGGACGTGCCGATCGGGACGATCAAGACGTGGGTACATCGGGCACGTCGCGAAATCGTTTCCCGATTATCCCAAAGGGGTGTGGTTCAGGAGCCAACTCATGAAATGTCAACAATGCGAAGATCGAATACAGCAATTGCTGGATGATCGCATCGATCCACGGAGAGATGCGCTCGTTCGGCAACACGTTGACCGTTGTTCAACTTGTCGATTAATGCTCGGTTTTTATGCTTGCCTCGATCAGACAGGTGGGTACTTCCAGAGCAAAAACAGCGATCGGGAAATTGACAATTCGCCCCGCCCTGCCTTGTCAAAGGTAATTGCTTCGCGGCCTGGACCCGCGCCAGTTCGAACCGAACCCGAATCTCCATGGAATCGGCAACTCGTTCTTTCTGTGGCGATTGTGATGCTGGTCCTTGTTGGTGCAACCATTTTTGCACCGATGCGAACCGCCAGGACGACTCCCGTGGCGATGGGTCAAACCGGGTCGGCTTTTGCCGATCTGCCCACCGAAATCCATGAAACCGTAGTTCGACAAACAAACGCCAATAACAATAACGATCGATTTTCCGACTGGATCCCAACGCGTTTTCCCAACATGTCCGACGTGCAATTCAATTCCTGGGGTGACGTCGATCTGGTCTCGTTAGTCCCCAAAAAACCAGCCGATACAGTTCGAGGTTTTCCAGTGGCGCTGGAGTCGGTCGCGCCGATCTATCGGTATTCATCGGAACTTCCCGTTGTCAGCCAGTGGGCTAACGGCATTAGTTATACACTGAATTTGTTGCGAGCCAAATTTCCGATCGTTTCGCCAGTTCCTCCTCTGAGCGATGGTGGCTTCGGATCGTTTTTTGAGGTTGAACGATCGTTGAACTGTTGATCGCTATTCAATTTCTTGATTCACCAAGGCAAGACTTTACGCGATGCTCGCTCGCGCTTTCTCCCGGCTGAATTTCCCCTGTTTACCGACAAACTTTGCCGGAAATCCCTGGCTAAATCGTACAAGCGGAATAATCGGCCATCTTTCCCTGTTTGCCTGATCTGAATCGTCGCTTTTTTCGAGCATGTTTACCCAAGCGTTGTATTTTATCAACGTAGTCACAACATGCCCGGAATTCCCCACTTGGGCATTGCATAGTCCCCCAACCATTGCAAATAGGTCCCTGTCATGCCTGCGAAAAAAGAAAAATTTTCATCGACAAAAGACGGTGTAGCCAAACTAAACGAGACTGGAAATCGAAAAAAATCCGAACGACGAAAACTGGCAGTCACGGTTGCTGGCGAACGACGCAAGACACCTCGGCGCCGCCAAATTGATCCAACAACCTGCGAACGCGAATACAACGAAGCTGAAATTGAGTTCATGCAAGCATTGGATGACTACAAACGGCGAAATGGCCGAATGTTTCCGACTTGCAGCGAAGTTCTCGAAGTTCTTGTGAATTTGGGCTATCAAAAGAATCAGTCTGTCGGTTGCGAGGCTCTTGATGCGGCACAAGCCGCCATTGCCGAAATATCCATTATCCAGGCAATTTGATCGGGTTTGTACGATCCGTATCCGGTCAAGTTGCTGGCGTGCTGCTATTGTCACAATAGACCAGTTTCTCTAACGTCCGACCGAATATCTCGGGTGTCACGTACGGGCCCCTGATCTGATGTTTCCTGTGCGGATCGATGTGACAAATGAAGACACCGAATCGAATTGGCCAATCGCCGTCGTTCGACGTTGCCAAAACGTTGGCCATGTGCGCCATCCTGTTGTTGATTGGCTTGTCCGGCTGCGGAGTTGCTTCGACTGGTCAGAATATTCAGGGCAAGCGAATGTTCGAACAGGGGCAGTACGCCCAGGCCATCGACGCATTCCAGGGAGCAGTCAGGAACAATCCGCGAGGTGCCGACGGTTGGTACAATCTCGGTGCGACGTACTATCATCTCGGTCGCAGTCAAAAAAACGCTGAGTGGTTACAAACGGCCGATCAGTATTTCCGGCAGGCTCTTGTTGTCGATCCCGGGCATGCCGATTCGTGGCGAAGCCTCGCTGCGTTAATGGTCGAAAGCAATCGCTCACAGGAAGCATTTCAGTTGATCCAATCCTGGCGCGCCAACTCTCCAGGTTCGGCGGAACCCGTCATTGAACTTGCACGAATGAGCAGTGAGTCCGGAAACGTGCCTGCCGCGAAACAGCTTTTGGTGGATGCATTGAATATTGATCCCAACAACGCACGAGCCCTTACTGCCCTCGGTGTTTTGCGGGAACAGTCGGGCGAAACTCAATTAGCACTGGAAAACTACATTCGGTCCTATCGCGCCAACAATATGCAGCCCGAAGTGGCACAACGAATCGCGGCCTTGCAAGGAACAGTGCAATCGACGCAGCCAGCATCGCTTCAGCCAGGTCAAAGTCGCCTGGGCAGCGCCAGCCAGCATGTTCCTCGATAGCGTTCGTTCATCTCCGGAATGGAATCGGTCCGATTTTCCGATCAACGATTTACGGGCCCCCTCCCCTGGTCTACCCGCCTGATAATTGGTTCAATCAGCACAAGGGCGGGATCATTCGGGAAATATTCCATGCGACCAGATATTTCCTGGTGCGACCCCCAATTGCGTCAGAATAAGCTGGAATTCGATTTGCGATCGGCTTCCGATCGTCGCCGGGCCGGTTTCTGTGGGCGAATGATGCATGATTTGGCTTGTTGGTTTTTCAATTTGTATTCTCTTGTTGGCAGGCGATGTCGCTGGTGATTCGCCCGAGCCTGATGCGTTCTGGACCTGTTCGCTCGTCCTGTTTGCCGCATTCACTCCCCCTTTTATGGCGTGCATCCAGTCAAGATTGATTGCCATGCGTTGGGGACTTGTAAACATTCGTCAAGATGTGGCACCTGGCATTTTGCGTCGAATTCGGGTCTCGAACTTTCTCGTCTGGTTTAGTTCCAGTGCCGCCATCATGATCGTTCTGGATTGGCCTTCACTGGTTCGTGGCTCCTGGTCGCTGGGACAGATTCCACTCGTTGACGAAATCGTCATCGCAATTCCAGTGATGGCATCGTCAATATTTTCCTGGGTTGTAGTCCACAGCTCCGTGCAGGAAGCAGAATCTGAATTGTCCGGTTTGTTTCGGATCGGTCAATTGAATTTTGCTTTGGCCATTGGTCAGATGCGAACTTTCGGCGGGCTCGTTTGCCTCCCGGTAATGATACTGTTCCTGATTCGAGACATGGTCACCATGGTTTTGCCGCAAGAATACATGGGGCTGGCCCTTGGAGCCGGAGGAGCATTGTTTTTCATTTTGTTGACGGGATTGTACCCGGTCATTGTCGCAACAACATGGAAGACTGGACCGTTGCCAGGTGAATCATTGCAAGCGGAATTACGTCGAACCGCCATGGAACGAGGCATGCGACCGATTCCAGTTCGTGTATGGTTCACCAATGACTTGATCGTAAATGCTGTGATCGTTGGGCTAATCCCGGGAACCCGAAAGGTGTTTCTGACAGACGGATTACTTAAGCATTTCAGGAATCGCGAAGTGTTGGCAATATTCCGGCATGAACTGGGTCATATCGCCGGACGACACTTGTGGATTCGTTTGCTGGTACTGATCAGTCCGATACTCGTTGCAACTCTGGCATCGTGGAGCATCCTGGAATCCGGCAGGTTTTCAAATTTCCCGGCCGGAAATTCATGGCTGTTCGGATTGGGTTTGGCAGGGTTTGTCGGTACCTGGTGGCTGGTTTCCGTACGGATATTCCGATACTGCGAAATTTCCGCTGACCGATTTGCCATTCTGGACGCCAATGGCAAACCTTGTCCTGAACTTGCCGAAGACTACTGCAGCGCACTGCTCAAAATCGCCATGGTCAATCCCGAATCGTGGTCGCGACGGTCGATGATCCACCCCTCGATTCGGGCACGGGTGCAGGCGGTTGCCGCCTGTGCCGGTATGGAACCATTCTCGCAACTGAAAGCCCCGTGGACTCTTGATATCTGACGAAGTCGTTGGTGTTTTAGCTGGCCGTTCGAGGACATCTCATGAAGGGACGAACGGGTACCCTCCTTGCCATTCGAAGTTGATCGGTTGATATTAAACCCTTGGGATTTTGGGAAATTAACTGAATCAATACGAAAAAAGGAAATACGAATATGTCGCGTCCCAATGTAATTACCTTCAAGGGAAACCGAATGACGTTGGCTGGCAAGGAACTGCAAGTCGGCCAATCGGCACCCCCGTTCACGTTGCACTTTTTCAAGGATGGCCTGAAAACACTGACGCTTGCTGATTTACATGGCAAACCGTCCCTGATCAGTATCGTTCCCTCCCTCGATACAGGGGTGTGCGCAATTCAAACGAAAAAGTTCAATGAACAATTGGCGGAGATGTCTGATTCCATCAATGCCCTCACCGTTAGTCTTGACTTGCCGTTTGCCCAAAATCGCTTTTGTAGTGAAAACAAAATCGAAAACATGCGTACAGCCAGCGATTATATGACACGCGAGTTTGGAACAAGCTGGGGTGTTCTGATCGAGGAACTTCAGTTTTTGACGCGTGCCGTTTACGTTTTGGACTCCGATGGCAAGATCATCCATGGGGAAATTGTGGGCGAAGTAACGCACGAGCCAAATTACGATTCGGCCCTGTCGGCACTTAAGGGGCTGCTGGCCTCTGCTTGATTGCCACAGTTCGCGATCGTATACCAGTCACTTCGGGTCCGTTGGAAAATGTTCAACGGGCCCATTGCATGGAAGTCCCTTCGCAGAGCCATGACAAGCGGATTTGCAAAAAAAGCCTTGCTCGCCTATGGACATTACGGTCCTTCCTCGTACTCGTACTCAGTGAAACGGTACTCGTACACGTACTCGATATTACGACGATGACTGAACCAAACATCGATTGCGAACGATTCGGAATTCTTTTTACCGTCAAATGCAAGAGGCGTTTCAGTCCGATTTCGTAACCGGCCTGGTCCAGCTGGTTCAGGTCGCTGTCGCGGTTGTGATAAACTGCCGCGCGGCGTCGAGGGCGACGTTGATCTTTTCCGGTTCCTTGCCACCTGCCTGGGCAAAGTCCGGTTTGCCGCCGCCGCCGCCGACGGTTGGTGCGACTGCCTTGACCCAGTTGCCTGCGCTGATTCCCCGTTTGACGACTGCCGATCCGAGTCCGGCAACCAACAGAACTTTGTCTGCATCCTGAATCGTTGCCAGAAAAACGGCGGCGTCCGGATTGGATTTGCGGATTTGATCGGTCAGGTCGCGCAGGACGTTACTGTTGCCCCCCGGAACTTCACTGACGAACAAGTCAACACCATTGACATGGGCTATGCGTTGCAACAAGTCATCGGCTGACATCGTTTCCGTGTTCCCGATTTCATTCAGTTTGTGCGTCAAATCGGCGATCTCAGCCTGCAATGTTTCAACTCGTGAAAGTACGTCGGTTATCGGGACATTAAGGGCTCTGGCGATTTGGCGAACGCATTCACGCTGGGTTGCAAAGTCATTCGGCACGACGCTGGACGTCGATGGGTTTGCTACGGTCGTTGTTGACGGGGACTTGCCTGACGAAATTTGTTTGCGAAGTTCTTTGGCTTGATCGACTAAAGAGCGAACGGAATCGAGAGGGTTACCGACTACGCCAGGTCGTCGTGTCAGTTCTTTAAGTGTTTCACGGACAATGTGAGCGCTTTGCCGTGCCCTGGCACCGGTGAGCGCTGTGATACGACGGGTGCCGGCCGATGTCGCTTCTTCCGATACAAGTTCAAATTCGCCGATGTCCGAAGTATTGAAAACATGCGTACCACCGCAAAGCTCCTTGCTGTATTCTCCGATCGAGACCATGCGAACCGGGTCAGGATACTTTTCACCAAACAGCATCATCGCCCCTTTTTCACGGGCGACTTTCATGGGGATGACATCGGCACGAACTGCGGTCGCGTCAGCGATACGAGCGATCGCTTCGTTCTCGATTTTTGCCAGGTCGTCCGGCGATACCGCCTGGCGATTGGCAAAGTCGAATCGGAACTGATCGTCTTCGACTTTGGAACCACGTTGCTGCGCGTGTTCACCGAGGTACTTTTGCAATGCGAAATGCAGAATATGCGTGGCGGTATGGGCTCGCTCAATTCCGTGTCGCCGTTGCCGATCGACTTCTGCGACGACCTGGTCACCTCGTTGAATTCGACCTTGAGTAACGGAGCCATGATGGATCAGAACGTCACCGCTTTTTTCAACGTCGGTGACGCCGAACGTGCCATGGGGCCCTGAGATCGTTCCCGTGTCGGCGACTTGTCCACCGGAAGTTGCGTAAAATGGAGTGCGATCAAGAACAACACTTTGCAACTGTTTGCCGGGATTGAGCTCTTGTACAAGTTCTTCACCGGAAACAAGGCCGACGATCGAGACGGTTTCGCTGGTACACGAGTAACCGATGAATTCGGTTGACTTGACATCGCGTTTGATGGTGTCGATGGGGCCAAAGTCGCCCATGACGCCAACCTCCCCTGCCCCGCTGTTAATCGCGTGATCCTCGGAAGCGCTCTTGAATGCCGACCAGTCAAAGTCAAACCCGCGATCCGTGGCTATCGATTCGAGCAACTCAGCAGGAATACCCTGTTCCTGGTAAAGATTAAATGCTTCTTTGCCGTCGACGGTCGTCGAACCATATGAATTCATTCGATCAAAGATCCGCTCGACGTGGACGATGCCTGTCTCAAGCGTTTTCAAAAAGCCTTCTTCTTCGACCTTGATAACTTGCATGACGTTGTCAACGGTCGATATCAGTTCCGGATAGGGCACGCGCATCATTTCCACAACCGTTGGTACGATTTGATAAAGGAACGGCTCGCGCAAGCCCATTTCATGACCTTGCAACAGAGCGCGGCGCAGTAATCGGCGGATGACATAGTTTTCCTTTTGCCTGTCCGGATAAACGTTCTCATGAATGGCCATCGAACAAGCACGGACGTGATCGGCGATACGCCGCAAACGGCGACCGTTTTCCGAATTCGCATCGTATTTGACGTGGCAGGCATCCGCGGCCGCTTGAACAATCGGCATCAAGCTGTCGATGTGGTAGTTGGTGGTCGCGCCCTGCATGACCGCAGCCATGCGTTCCAGCCCCATGCCGGTGTCGATGTTTTTATTAGGAAGTGGAATCAGGTTGTCGGGTGGATTTCCACTTCGGTTAAACTGCGTAAAAACGAGATTCCAAATTTCGCATTCGGGCGCGTTATCGGGATGATAAAAAATCTCGCTGCACGGGCCGCAAACACCATCAGGTCCGTCGGTCGGAGCACCGGCTGGCCAGAAATTATCGTGCTCACCCAGTCGAGCGATGCGATCGGGCGACAAGCCGATTTCCTTGTGCCAGATATCGGCTGCCTCGTCATCGTCGAGGTAAACGCTGACCGTGAGGCGCTTGGCGTCGATGCCCATCCATTTCCGGTCAGTTAGAAATTCCCATGCCCAGTTGATCGCTTCGCGCTTGAAATAGTCACCAAAACTGAAGTTGCCGAGCATTTCAAAAAACGTGTGGTGATAGGCCGTGCGGCCGACGTTTTCGATGTCACCAGTGCGCAAACATTTTTGGCTACTGGTGGCGCGAGTGAATTCCAGTTTGACCTTGCCGAGAAAATGATCCTTGAACGGGTTCATCCCGGCAGGGGTGAACAGGACTGTGTTGTCCCATTTCGGAACCAGCACGTCGCTGGCGCAGACCGTATGCCCCTTGCCTTTAAAGAAGTCAAGGTATTTCTCACGGATTTCGTTGGTTTTCATGAATGAATTGCAGTGCGCATACAGAGCGTGTACAGGAAAATATTTGCCGAAAGGAATAAGTGCAAATATATCGCGACAAGGTTCAGGCGCACAGAAGGCGAAAGCGTCCCTTCGATTGATTTGCCGTCACCGATCAAACGACTTTCAGGCAGAAACGCGTCCTTCGAATAGTCGAATCGTCCGATTGGCTTTTTGAGCAATCTCGTTGTCATGGGTGACCATGACGATTGTCAAGTTCTCTTCATCGCGCATAGTCATCAACGACTGCATGACTTCGTCGCTGTTTTTGCTGTCCAGATTGCCGGTCGGCTCATCGGCCAAAAGCAAACCAGGACGGGCAACCAGCGACCGGGCGATGGCAGCACGTTGCATCTCGCCTCCCGACATCTGGCTCGGGCGATGGTTCATGCGATGACCCAGGCCGACTTTTTCAAGCAGTTCGACAGCCCGTTTTCGAAAAGTGCCGCGGTTTTTCCAGTAGTTGAAAATCCCGCTGCCGATCATGTGAGGCAGCATGACATTTTCCAGTGCCGTGAGTTCAGGAAGCAAATGGTAGAACTGAAAGATCAAACCGATCTCACGATTGCGCAACCGGTCACGTTGCAGCGGACGCAAAGCACTTACATTTTGTTGTCCGATCCAGATTTCGCCCCGGTCGGGATTGTCAAGTGTTCCCAACAAGTGCAGCAGCGTGCTTTTGCCGGACCCCGAAGAGCCGACGACCGCAACGAACTCACCCTCGCGAATTTTTACGTCGACGCCACGAAGCACCTGAACTTCGCTGGAACCTGTCCGGTAACTTTTGTGCAAATTGGTTGCTCGCAAGGCCACGGGCTGGGCAACACGCAAACGCGAATTGCTTTTATCGCCAGTCGGTTTGACCGTTGCTTGAGTGAAATGGGTTGTGTCAAGACTTCGTGCCGGGTTACTCATATCGCAATGCCTCAACGGGTCGCAAACGGGCCGCGCGAATTGCCGGCAAAACACTGGCCATCACGGCGATAGTGATTGCTCCAATAGCAACCCACATCACCATCCATGGGCTGACGATTGTGGGAATCTCATCAAAGAAATAGATCATCGGGTCGTAGACTTCCTGACCGGTAATCATCTGAATCACATCAGCGATCTTGTTGATGTTCCAGACGAACACGAGGCCAAGCAGGATTCCAACGGCCGTGCCGACCGTGCCCAGTGACAATCCATATCCCAAAAATATAGTCATAATTCCGCGACCAGGTGCGCCTAGAGATTTCAGAATGCCGATGTCGCGAGTCTTTTCGACAACGATCATAAAGAACGTCGCCAGGATTCCGAATCCGGCGACGCCAATGATCAGGAAAAGCAGTATGTTCAGTATCGTCAGTTCCAGGTTGACGGCGTTGAGCAAAGGACGCTGTGTGTCTTGCCAGGTTTGAACCATCGCCAGATCGGGTGGGAAATAACTCGTTAACTTATCGCGAAGCTTCCCAAGGTCGGTACCAGGTTTGGTTTTTATCTGGATGGTGGAAATGGTCGCTGCGCCGCTGAGCGGATCAATCATTCCCCGTATCTTCTGCAAATGGCTGATCGACATAAAGGCGAATGAGCTGTCGTATTCGTGCATGTGGGAACAGTACAGATCGACGACCGTGCAGTTTTCGAGAATGGGCTTCAAGCTGCTACCAGCAGTCGGCAACATTACCGAGACATCGTCTCCCGGCCGAAGCAAATAAATGTCACGAGCGGGTTCGCCATCGACCGCCGGGATCTGGCGATGTGAAATTGCCTTGCCAAGAATGATTCCTGCGTACTGATCGCGGGATTTGTCAAAAATGTCTTCCGGTGCAATTGCCGGGCGAAACACGTCGGATGAATCGGTGGAGCGAAGCAGATCTACCGAATTGCCGGCAATCGCAGTTTCCTGGATACCTTCTTCAGGCAGCAGTGGAATGCCTGACGGCAACTCGGGTAACGTGGTCCGGGTTCGAATCGAGGACTGAATTCCATCACCGGGTAGCCGGGGTGGTTCGTTGGCCTGTTCCTGCCGTCGCATTCGGTAGATTTCTTCCATTTGACGGCGGGAGGCCTGTTCAAATTCAGCCATTTGGCGTCGCCACTCCCAGCCGCAGTCACCCATCGCCGGATCATAACCGGATTCCCGCAATTCAAACGAAATCTTTTCCCGGTTAAGTTCGTTCAGCAAGAACGGCTGAAAGTCGGTGACGGTGCCATAGGTTTCATCATCGATGCCAACGAGCGTCAACGTATGCGTCATCGGGCGACCGGCAAAGTTGTATTGCAACAAGGCAGGAACGCGAACGATCGTGGTTATCGCTTCGAGTTCATCGCCAGCAATCTTGCGAATCTCCTGCAAGTGCGAATCGACATAGTGGATCTCGCCCAGCCCCGGTGGCGTAATGTCGATGTCTGACAGGATGCCATGCAAACGGTCGTGCATTTGGCAAACGAAACCGGCCATAACAGCGTTGACGACGATCAATGTGGCAACGCCCAGCGTCAAACTGATGATGGAAGCGACTGCGATAAAACGCGTTCGCAAATAACGCGACGCCAAAAGAAAAATATACATGGGCAATCCGTTGCCGAAGGGTGCTTTTTTTGTCCGGGATGTAAACGGGATTCACGCCGTTAATTCAAGTGCTATCGCGAAGCAACGGAAACAATATTACATCGCGAATCGACGGTGAGTTGGTCAGCAACATCGCCAATCGATCAATTCCAATTCCCAATCCGCCGGCAGGCGGCATTCCATTTCGCAATGCCCGCACAAAATCGTGATCCATACGGGCCATCGAATCGTCTGCGGGCATTCCCTCGAGTTGCGTTTCGAATAATCGCTGCTGCAAATCGGGATCATTCAGTTCGGTGTAGGCGTTAGCCAACTCCATTCCATGAATGAACAACTCGAATCGCTCGGCAACAGTCGGGTCACTCGTTTTGCGCTTCGTCAGGGGGCAAATGCTTGCCGGATAGTCGATTACGAACACCGGTCCAACAAGCGTGTCTTCGACTTTCGCCTCGAACACTTCACTTTTGATAACATCTGCGTGTTTGTCGTCGGTATCCAGGCCAATTGACCGGGCATAAGCTTGTACCGCATTGCTATCGGCAGGGTCAACTCCAGTCTGCCCGGCGAAAAGCTCGTTGTACGTCCGACGTGCAAAGGGAGTCGTAAAATCAATCTTCATCTCACCCCACGGAATCACCGGGCCAATTCCCGTCGCTAGCAGGGCGTTGGAAATGATCGCTTCGGTGATGTCCATCATGGTTTCGTAATTGCCGTACGCTTGATAAATTTCCAGCATTGTAAATTCCGGATTATGGCGGAGACTGACTCCCTCATTTCGGAAAACGCGTCCTAATTCATAAACGCGCTCCATGCCGCCAACCATCAATCGCTTGAGGTGCAATTCCAGCGAGATCCGCATGACCAGTTCCATGTCCAGCGCATTGTGGTGAGTCGTGAACGGCCGGGCCGCCGCACCGCCGGCAATTGTGTGCAGCGTCGGCCCCTCAATCTCGCAGTAGCCACGATCATCCAGTGTTTGTCGAATCGACTTGACGATTTTGGTCCTGTCAAGGAACCGGTCGCGCGAGCCTTCGTTCCAGGCAAGGTCAACATAGCGCATCCGCTGCCGCAATTCCTGGTCGGTCATTCCAACATGTTTGGCCGGAGGAGGATCCAGAGTTTTGGTAAGAAAGTGGATTTTGGTTGCAAAGATCGAAAGCTCGCCTGTGTTGGTTCGCCGCAAGACTCCATCGACGCCGATCAAGTCACCGAGGTCGACGCATTCGACGACTTTCCAGTTATCCTCGCCGACCTGGCCACGCCCGATAAACAATTGAATTCGGCCCGTCCAGTCTTCGATGTCTATGAAATGCAATTTCCCCTTGTCGCGGTGAAGCATGATTCGTCCTGCTGCGCGAACCGTTGGGCCTGACAATTCCCCTTTGCCTTGCGAGCTCTTCCATGCACCGAAATCAAAATCCTCCGAATTCATATTGTCAGGCAGATCGACCGCGACGCCCGATTCCAGTTTGTACCTGATCTCGCCCGCTCGATCGCGAACATCGCCGATCATTGAACGATCGTCGAAACGCTGCCCCCAGGGATCAATTCCCAATTCGACCAGCCGCTTCATTTTGGAGCGTCGCGCCGCCAGGAATTCCGAGTCGTCGATGGGTAAGTGGTTAGTTTCTTGTTCGGTCATGGTTTTCTTAGGTTGGATTTCAGTAGCGCTGGCCTGTGCCTCGTCAAAATTTCTAAAAAATACGCAATGAAACAATATACGGGATGAAGCACGATTCGTTAGGCGGGGCCTGAATTTGATTCGACTCGCGGTCGGAATTGATAGTCAAGGGGCTTCTACCAAAAAGCACGACGAGTATTGACTCCCGAGTTCTCCGACTATCGATACCACATGGAAATTCGCCGGGGGGAGACTCCTGCCCTGTAAAGTCCATACAGGGCCCAGTTCCGAATCGTTTGACGAAGTACGCCGCGCTGCTGCCAGCGCCGGGAACTGATCGTGATTGGCCCGGGTAGTATAACCGGGCGACCGAAACGCCGTAGTCGATCCGACATGGCGACGTCTTCCATCAAGCTATGATGCGGAAAGCCACCAGAAAGTTCATAAGTGTTGTTGTACATCCAGAAACACTGGTCACCGTACACCATGCGCCGCACGCGGGCCCTCCATTCGTTCCCCCATTCGATCCAGCGGTAGATCCGGCTCCGAGCATCAATGCACTGCCGGTAACAGCCCCACATATTTTGAGACTCCTTATTAGCATCGAGAATAGTTCGCAATTGCCTTAGTGCTTCGGCCGCCAATCGGGCATCGGCGTGCAGAAAAACGAGGACGTCGCCTGTTGCCCCCCGCGCACCGCGATCTTGTTGCCATCCGCGTCCCGGCTCGCTCACCATCACCCGGCAATTCATGGATGTTGCGACGCGAACGGTCTCGTCGGTACTTTCGCCATCCACAACGATCACTTCATGGGCACCAGCATCCCAGGCGGACTGAACAGCGCTTGCAATGGAGGCTTGTTCGTTAAAAGTCGGAATTATGACGGAAATAGAAAGTTCGGCTGGGACGACCACCGCAACATTACTCGCGAGAATTACAGGTTACAAAAAACAGGCACCGATCGAAGCGAATTCAACCGGTGCCCGTTTGATTGTATCATTTGTCCGCGGGATCATTAGCGGGAAACGTCAATGCGCTTACTTGTCAGCAGCTAACGAGGGTATTTGTGCCGTCCGCAATTCACTGGTCGAACCAATAAACGTTTCAACGGACGCAACATCGTGAAAGCCGCTCAGAAATCGCGACTTCCACTGTCCATTTTGTCGCTCATATAAAACCAGTTGGGGGACCCCCCGCGTCCCGATCAGGTTGCGGGCATCGACTGGATTGTCATCGAGATCGACGGTTGCAAAATGGAATCCCTGAAACTTGTTGGCTTCGATCAATTGAGGAATGGTGGACCGCTTCATCATTTGACACGGTGGACACCATTTTGCCGAAACCAGGACCAGCAGCGGTCGATCATCCTGTTGTGCTCTTAAAAACGCGGTCTTGTAACTGGTGGGTTGACTTGTGTTAATACCAGAGATCGCGGCGATGACGATTGCTACGGGTACAAAATTCATACTGGACTCCTGTTCGAAAACGTAAGACGTTTTCAGCTGCTTACGGAAACGCTTGAATGGACAAGTTCAGGATGCGGAACATTGATGGATAAACGGAATGGCGAAACGGGTGTTGGCAACAAACAAATCGCTGTCGATCACCAGGACTGGAAGTCGGAATCGATTTGACAAATTGCCTGGTTAAGGAAGGTGCAGGCATTCCTTCCGGGTTGCCGTCTGACATTTATCGTCGTGCAAGCGTCCAGTGGTCGGGCCAAATGGGGATGGATTTGCCCTTTTGCCGGTCAACGACTCGAGGAACTGGTAAACGATGCCGCTTTTATCGTTTGAATCAGGTCAATTGGGGGTGGATACCGGTGTTTTCAATGCGTCTCAGGTCAGGTTTCGAATTTCGTTATTGCCTTGGCGCCCTGCGCCCATTAAAAATTGAAGTCATATGAAGCTCAAAGTTGGATTAATCGGATTAGGCGATCAGTGGGAAACGCGTCATCGTCCTGCGTTGATGGCGCTCGCCGATCGTTTTGAAGTGCGAGCCATATGCAGCGAGGTTGCCGAGAAAGGACAACGCGTAGCCCGCGAGTTTGGAGCCGTTGCCATCGATGGCTTTCGCGCGTTGATTGGTCGTGAAGATATCGAAGCGATTCTTGCACTGGCTCCCGATTGGGTTGGTCCCTTGCCAATACTGGCGGCTTGCGAAGCGGGCAAGGCCGTTTACAGCTCTGCGGCCTTGGACATCGCCCCGGAACAACTGATCGAAGTCCGCCGTCGTGTTGCCGACTCGGGCGTGGCATTTATGGCCGAGTTGCCACGTCGCTATGCTCCCGCCACAATTCGACTTAAGGAATTGATGGCGACCAAACTTGGACGGGCAACTCAAATGTTTTGCCATGAACGTTTGACAACGGAATCGCAAACGTCGCACCTGCGTCGTGGCAAGTTCTGTCCGTTGACATGGCGAAGTCTGATGGAACAAGTCGATTGGTGTTGCTACCTGGCAGGACGGGATCCAACGAATGTCGTAAGCACGATTCACCGGCCAGCCGTCAAGGGACACGGCACCTATTATCAGGCAGCGACACTTGGTTTTGACGCTCGCAACGATTCAGAGCCGTCGGCCAGTTGTCAACTCAGTGTTGGTTACTACGTGCCCACCCGCTGGAATGAAGCCCTCTCCTTTCGTCGTCCCTCGTCGATTCAGGTCCTTTGCGAAAACGGAATTGCTTTTATCGATCTCCCCAACAGTCTCGTCTGGTTCGATGAAGCAGGACAACACACCGAATCCCTGGATTCCGATCGTAGCGTCGGCGAGCTCATGTTGATGCACTTTCATCGTGCCGTAACCAGCCTGGTTCGAAATACAACCGACCTGGCCGATGCCTACCGCGCATTGAGCATTGTCATTGGCGCCAACGAGAGTGCGGAAAGCGGCCGACGCGTTGCGCTGGAGTTTTGATTGATTGCGGTAAAGTGCCGGAATTATTTGGGATAAAGGGACGGCGTGAAACGTCCATTGCGGCGGTCGTGAGAACCACCGCAATGAATCGAGTTTGCCATCAAAGTCTATTTGGGTTTGCCTCCCCCTTTATTGTCGCCACCTTTATTGTCGCCCCCTTTATTGCCTCCCCCTTTATTGCCTCCCCCTTTATTGTCGCCCCCTTTATTGCCTCCCCCTTTATTGTCGCCCCCTTTATTGCCTCCCCCTTTATTGCCTCCCCCTTTATTGTCGCCCCCTTTATTGTCGCCCCCTTTATTGTCGCCCCCTTTATTGTCGCCCCCTTTATTGTCGC